>NZ_CVSK01000077.1 GCF_001180025.1 Candidatus Pelagibacter communis | reverse complement strand
ACGCTCTTCCGATCTATTTGGAAAAATAAAAAAATTTAAAAAATTTTGTATCAATCTTTTAAAAAACTTTTTTGAAAATTGATAAACATTGATTTCCTCTTTTATAAAAAACTTATTTTTATTTATTCTTGTTTCAATTAAATTTGTTGCTTCTTTTGGGTTTACACACCATAGATGTCTATGATTTAGAGGTTTATTAAGTTGTTCAAAACCCATTTCATCAATTTTTCCAGTAAATAAAAATTTAAATCTATTTAGCAAGGTACCCTGATTGGGAATTGATAAAAATATATATTTTTTTGAAATATTCATACTGTAGTCTAATAAATCAAAAAAATTATCGTCGTGTTCTAGTACATCAAATAAAAAAATTGCGTCATATTTTTCTTTTTTCTTAAAAACATCATTCCTACTTTTAACAATATCTACGTTATTTTTTTTTGGTACTTCATAAATACCACTATTTATATCAATTCCCTTGTATAAGATTTGATTATTATGTTTTATTATCTCACTTTCTAGCAAAGCATCACCACAACCTATGTCAAAACAACTGTCAAATTTGTAATTATTAAGAATATAATTTCCATA
>NZ_CVSK01000076.1 GCF_001180025.1 Candidatus Pelagibacter communis | reverse complement strand
TTTTATTTTGTTACTAAACATTTTAGCGACAGCAAGAATTGTATAGCTTTTTTTATGGGAGATACTGTAATGCCTATTTTTATTTTTCTTAAAAGCTAAATAACATATATTAACTGTATCATTTACATGAGTAAATCTTCGAGATTGATTTCCAGGTTTTACAACAGTTAAAAATTTGTTTTTTTTACATTGATCTTCAAATATACCTATTACCGTAGCCATATTTCCACTTTTAATTTGTTTTGGACCATAAACATTATAAAAATAAATAATTTCAAATTTTAACCCGAACCACTTTTTATAATTTTCTAATAATTCTAAATTTTTAGATTTTGTAAATGCATAAGGTGATAAATTCTTATTTTTACCATTATTGCCTATACTCGCAGATGTTGCCGAATAAATTAGTTTTATTTTATTCATAAAACAAAAATTAAAAACTTCATGCGATCCTACAGAATTTGAATCTATACATTCATTCATTTTAGGAAAGCTTTGATAAATTCTAGCAAACTCACCAAAATGAAAAATTACTTTTATATTTTTTTTTTTTGAATTTAAAATTTTACTAATGTTTTTAGTATTTTCTTTTATATATTTTACTCTTTTGTTTAGAATGTGATTTTTTTTTTTACCAGAAGAATAATTGTCAATACTATAAATTTTATATTTAGTTTTTTTAAGTAGTAAATCTATTAAGTTTGATCCAATAAATCCTGCTCCACCTGTTACTATAATTAAATTTTTCATGTGTTCGATTCTTTCAAAAATGATTGATAAGTAATTTTAATTGAAGTTTTTAAGTTTATTTTATATTTCCAGCCATACTTTTTTGCTAAAGATACATCCATAACCTTTCTTGGAACACCATTAGGTTTAGATTTATCATATTTAATTTTTATTTTTATATTACCTAAAATAACTTTTGCAATTAATTCTAAATAATATTTAATTGTATAATCTCTACCTGAGCCAATATTAATTAAAAAGTGTTTTGTTTTCTTTTTCATAAAATAAACGCAAGCATCAGCTAAATCATCAACATGTATTACTTCTCTCTTTGGAGTCCCATTTCCCCATAAAGTAATTATTTTATTTTTTTTGAATTTTAATTGATGTACTTTTTTTATTAATGCTGGAAAAAAATGTGAGTTAATTTTATTATAATTATCATTTGGACCATATGTATTTGTGGGCATTAAACATCTATAATTTGTATTATATTGTTCATTATAGCTTT
>NZ_CVSK01000075.1 GCF_001180025.1 Candidatus Pelagibacter communis | reverse complement strand
AACTTTAATTATTTTATCAATTTTTGTAATTGTTCTAAGTAATTTTAATTTTAAAGCAATACTCTATAAAGTCCGCTCGCCAGCCATACAAAAAATAAAACCAATAAAATTAAACTGATTGATTTTCCTCCTGAAGTTTTTCCACCAGGTAAAAATCTTTTAACCTTATCTTGAAGATCTCTAATTAATTCGTCGACATTTGGAGGTGTAGGACCTCTACCTGATCCATTACCACTGCCACCTCCACCAGGAGGTGATCCCCAAGGACTTTGACCTTTAAAATCGTCTGACATATGCCAAAGTATATAGTGTCTTTATTGCAAAAAACAAGTAATGATACTTTTATGACTGATAAAAAACCTGAACTTAGTGCCGCAATGAAAACTAAGCTAGAACCTAAAAAATTCACTAAAAATCCTATTATGGGAACTAAGTTTACAATTGCAATCTCTAGTGCAAAAGGTGGTGTTGGAAAATCTACATTTGCAACGAATCTTGCTTTAGCTTTGAAAAAAGTTGGGTGCAAAGTTGGTCTTTTAGATGCAGATATTTATGGTCCATCAATTCCTAAAATGTTTAATATTAATGAAAAACCAAAAAGTGATGGTCAAAAATTAGATCCAATTACAAAATATAACATTCAGTGTATGTCGATTGGTTTTTTAGCTGATCAACAAACTCCAATGATATGGCGTGGTCCTATGGTAACAAGCGCAATTAAAACTTTTACTCAGAAAGTAAATTGGAAAGATTTAGATTTTATTATCGTTGATATGCCTCCAGGAACTGGTGACACTCAACTTACATTTTCACAAGAAATAAAAATGGATGGTGCAATAATTGTAAGTACACCTCAAGAAGTGGCTCTTTTAGATGTAAAAAGAGGAATAAAAATGTTTGATAAACTTGGAGTTAAGATTTTAGGTTTAGTTGATAACATGAGTTTTTTTATAGGAGACGATGGAAAAAAATATAAAATTTTTGGAGAAGGTGGTGTTAAAAAAACTGCAGAGGAATTTCAAAAAGAATTTTTGGGTGAGATTCCAATTAATCCAGAGGTTGGTAAAACTGGAGATGAAGGAAAGCCCATTGTGGAAACTAACCCCGAGCATGAAATTTCTAAAATATATTTAAATTTTGCTGAAAAAATTAAATCAACTTATCTTTAAGATCAAAAGCAGTCATTAATTCATTCCACTCTCTTTTAGAGAGGCCAGAACTTTCAACATCTACATTCTCACCTCTAATAAGTTTTTGAATAATTAACTTTCCTTTTGCAGAAACCTCAGTACCACCTACTCTATAATCCATAAAAGCATCATAAGTTATAGGAACCCATTTCTTTACAGTATCCAGCATTATATCGGCATAAACTCTAATTTCATATTGAGCATGACTATCAGCTCTTAATCTCAAAAAATTCATTAAGTTTAATAAATCAGTTTTCCAATACCATTGAGTATAAGTATTGAGTGTTAAATTCATTCTTGCAAGTTCTCTCGCTAAGCCTTTTTTATTTTCATTAATAGTTGATCCATCAAATCTTTCATTAAGCATAGTCTCATAATTGTCATAAGTTCTCTCTGCATCACTTTTTAAAAGTTCCAAAACTTCCTCTGCCTGTTTTCCCTCTAATACATCTCCTCGACCCTGTCGGTTACTAGTTGATTGAGCAGCTAAATTTTCTTGTGAAGGTAAATAAAATTCTTTATCCAGGATTGAATACCTTGCAGAATATTCATTAACATTTGCAGTTCTATGTCTAATCCATTGTCTTGCAATAAATATTGGAAGCTTAACATGGTATTTTATTTCACACATTTCAAATGGAGTACTATGCCAATGTCTCATCAAATATTTAATTAAACCTTTGTCAGTCGAAACTTGTTTTGTTCCTTTTCCATATGACACTCTGGCTGATTGGACTATGGAAGTGTCATCACCCATATAATCAACAACTCTCACAAAACCATGATCTAAAGCTGGAATTGCCTCATATAAGATTTTTTCAAGCTCAGGAGCAGTAACTCTTTTTGTTTGATTGCTTTGAGATTGTTGATTTTTTATTTCTTCTTGTTGTTCTTTAGTTAATTTCATGATTGTTATTGAATCTATTGTAATTACTTTTATATTAATAATGTTGGTTTTCCAACTACGACGATAAACGAATTTCGTAATAACCATTGCGGACGTGGGGGCAGTACCCACCACCTCCACCATTGCAACTTATGGGGGTGAACTAGATTCGACGGGTGACTAAAGGCTATTCTTTCGTTCGGGATTGTTCCACCGTAACGGGCTAATTTATAATTGCTAACGAAAGTTACGCACTTGCTGCCTAATTAACTCAGTTAATTAAGCAAACGGGGTCTGGGGCACCTGGCAACAGAACGCCCCTTATTAAAGGATTCCCTTATCCATACTCATTTTCTAAAAATAAAGTTCAATGAAGGTTCAATGAAGTTTCAATGAAGTCTAGAAACTAGATTTAATTAATAACCTTTTTTTTTAACATAATAAAATTCCTCACCACTGTTTGAATTATCTGTTTTTTTTTCAACTTTAAATTCAAAATTCTGTAATACAAAAATTCCTTCTTTTTGTTTTGTGAAATGAAATCCAGCAACTTTGTTTGATTTAAAATTTCCTAATTTCCAATCAATTTCAAACACTTTATCTGAAATATTTTCCCACAATCCAGTAAATTTATCAGTACTAATCTTATTATGTTCATCTTTTGTCATTAAAATTGTTCGATCATTATCCCAAAATTCTTTCCAATAATCTTCGAAGTTAAGTTTTGTTTTTAACATATTATTATATGTCACAGATCTACCTTGAAAAAAATGATCTCTAACAAGTTCTGACTTTACTCTAGCATGACCCTTTTGATCTAAAATTTTACCTACTGCTCTAACTGATATGCCAACTACTCTCCAACTCCATTCCTCCCAACCTGCGATTGACGTTAAGAGATTTTTCTTTTTTTGAACATCAAAAGATGACTCAAAAATTTGAATATAAAATTTGTAAATCTGTTCTTTAATTTGTTGTGACGGTTCATTCAACATAAGGATTTAAAAATTATTTAAATAAAGAGCATAAATAGGAAGCAGCATGAATAAAACTACAATAGAACTCCAAGTTAACGCTAACACATATGCTATAATTGTTCTTAATTTTTCAATCATTACATTGATTTTCTATAATTCAATTCTGCGCCTTCAAGATAATAGCATCTCCAACCAAAATTCAATGCTTTAATTCTATCGTTCTTTGATAAATATATCCGAGGATATTCTCCTTTATAATTTTTCATAACTTCATCTACCTTCCAACCATCATAGACATATCTATATAAATCATTCTCATCTGAGCATTCCACCCATGCTGGATCTTCACCAGAAATAATTATTAACAGCAAAAGAAATGATAAAAATGAAAAAAATATAATTTTTAATTTTTTTTTCATAATAAGATATTAACCTCTAATTATGACATTCTTTTGAAATTGCCCCAATTCTCAATGAAGTCTAGAAACAAGGTTTTTGAAAAAAGGTCAAACTTTCAATGAAGTCTTCAATGAAGTATTTAAATAACCTAGGTATTTTGGTATGATTTGGTTCTCGGGGGACACAGAACGCCCCCTACTTAATTTAATTTTTTTTAATTTCAGCTTGAGCGGCAGCCAACCTTGCAACAGGAACTCTATAAGGTGAACAAGAAACATAATTCAATCCTGCATTAGAACAAAAAGATATACTATGTGGATCTCCTCCATGCTCTCCACAGATACCCAGCTTTAGATTTTTGTTTTGTTTTCGTCCTTTTTCTACTGCTATTTCAACTAAGTCTGAAACTCCTTCATCTATTGAAACAAAAGGATCAACAGAAAATATTTTGTTTTCTAAATAATCATTTAAAAATTTACCGCTATCATCTCGACTAATCCCAAAAGTAGTCTGTGTTAAATCATTTGTTCCGAAACTAAAGAATTCAGCATGCTTAGCAATCTCCTTTGCTTTTATTGCCGCTCTAGGTAATTCAATCATCGTTCCTACTAAAAATTCTATTTTCAATTTGTTTTCCTGTTGAACTTGAATAGCAGTTCTGATTACTAATTCTTTCATTATTTTAATCTCAGCCTCTGTGGATACTAAAGGTATCATTATTTCAGGAAATGCAGATTTAATTTTACTTTTTTTGAGGTAAGCCAAAGCCTCAAATATAGCTTTACATTGCATTTCATAAATTTCAGGAAAAGATATTCCTAGACGACATCCTCTATGACCTAACATAGGATTTTGCTCATGGAGCTCTTCAATTCTTGACTCAACCTCTTTAACTGGGAGATTAACTATACTAGCAACCTCATTAATTTCCTTTTCTGTGCGTGGTAAAAATTCATGTAATGGTGGGTCCAACAATCTAACTGTGACTGGTAATCCACTCATGATTTTAAAAATATCTATAAAATCTTTTCTTTGATGCGGTAACAGTTTTTGTAACGCTATTGCTCTGTCTTCTTTTGTTTTAGATAATATCATTTCTCTTACAGACAAAATTCGTTCTTCATCAAAAAACATATGTTCGGTTCTACATAATCCAATGCCCTCTGCACCAAAATCTTTTGCTGTTTTGGTATCTTTTGGGGTCTCAGAATTTGTCCTTACTTTTAATTTCCTAAAGTTATCTGCCCAAGACATTAACTTGGAAAAATCACCAGATATTTCAGGTTTCACAGTTGAAACACTTCCAGCAATAATTCTTCCCGTTGAGCCATCAATAGTGATTACGTCTCCTTCCTTAATCTCCATTGAAGAAGTTTTAAAAGATTTATTTTCATAATTGATATCAATTTCACTTGATCCTGATACACATGGTCTACCCATACCTCTTGCAACAACAGCCGCATGACTTGTCATTCCTCCTCTAGCAGTCAAAATTCCTTTAGCAGCATGCATTCCTTGTATATCTTCTGGAGAGGTCTCTACTCTGACCAAAATTGTATCTTGCATCATTGCATTTAGTCTCTCAGCCTCCTCTGATGTAAATACAACTTTACCACTGGCTGCACCAGGTGATGCTGGCAATCCATTTGCTATTACATTAATTGTGCTTTTTTCATCCAATGTAGGGTGCAAAAGTGTATCCAGAGAGTTTGGATCAATTCTTAATACAGCTTCTTTTTTAGAAATTAATTTTTCTTTAACCATATCAACTGCAATCTTAACTGCTGATTTTGCTGTTCTTTTTCCTGATCTTGTTTGAAGCATCCATAGTTTATTACTTTCGACTGTAAATTCTACATCTTGCATATCTTTGTAATGCATCTCTAATTTTTTTAAAATTTTTTGAAGTTCTCTAAAAACTTTTGGCATAGATTCTTCCATTGATAACTCTTTTACTTTGGCATCCTGTCTAGCTTTTTTAGTAATATATTGAGGTGTCCTTGTACCAGCTACAACATCTTCGCCTTGCGCATTAATTAAATACTCACCATATATTTCATTTGATCCATCCGATGGATTTCTTGTAAACACAACTCCTGTTGCACAATCATCTCCCATATTTCCAAAAACCATAGATTGAACATTTACAGCAGTTCCCCACTCGGCTGGAATTTGATTTAATTTTCTATAAACTTTTGCTCTATTACTTTCCCACGATAAAAATACTGCACTTATTGCTCCTAGCAATTGTTCATAAACATCTTGAGGAAAATTTTTTTTTGCCTTTTCTCTTACTGTTCTTTTAAAATCTTCAATTAATCCATCCCAATCGCTTTCATCTAAATCTGTATCTAACAGAACACCTTTCGTAAGTTTATAGTTTTCAATTAATTCCTCAAAATGATAACCTTCTACACCCATTACCACATTACCATACATTTGAATAAATCTTCTATAACTGTCTTTAGCAAATCTTCCATTTTTAGTTTTAATTGCTAAAGCTTGAACTGTTTTATCGTTCAGACCCAGATTTAGAATAGTATCCATCATACCTGGCATTGATACTCTTGCACCAGATCGAACAGACAACAAAAGTGGATTTTTTAAGTCTCCAAATTTTTTAGAAACATCTTTTTCTATTATTTTTAATTCTTTTTTAATTTGAGAAATTAAATTTTTATTTAATTTTTTTTTATCCTTATAAAAAATTTCACAAACTTTTGTAGATATTGTAAAACCAGGAGGCACTGGAAGACCCATTCTTCCCATTTCGGAAAGATTAGCACCTTTTCCTCCTAAAAGGTTTTTAGGATTTTTAATTTTTTTATTATTCTTAGAATTAAAGTTTAATATAAGTTTTTTCATTAAAGGGAGTCGATTAGAGAAAAATTAACATAATTGTTGAACGTTTTACACATCATTTGGATTAGTTCCAACCTATTCTTCTTTATGACTGGATCATCTTCATTCACAATTACATTGTCAAAAAAGTCAAAAACCTCTCTTTTAACGCTAGCTAAATTGTCCAATGTTTGAACATAATTTTCATCTTTACCAATTCCTGAAAAATATTTCTTTAATTCACTTATTTTTTTAAACAAGTTTTTTTCTAACTCAGTTTTAAAAATACCAGGGTCAGTTGTATTTGATAATTCTATTTTATCATTTTTTAATTCACCGTCTAAAATGTTTGAGGCTCTTTTATAACTTGCGATAATATCTAAACCATCTGGTTTGTTAATAATTTTATTTAAATGTTTAGCTTTATTAAAAATAATAACAGATTGATTTAAGTTAAAAGAACTAGTTGATGCTTGAATTATATCATTTCTAATATTTTCTTCCTTCATGTGATATTTTAATCTATCCATTAAAAAATCTGATAATTCATTTTGTAAAGAATGGTTATCAATTTCAAAACCTTGATCTAGATACAAGCTTGAAGAATAATTAATTAAATCTTTTATTTTAAAATCTTTTTTATTTTCAACTATTATTCTTATTACTCCTAATGCTAATCTTCTTAGAGCATAAGGATCTTTAGAACTTGTTGGCTTTTGATTTAAACCAAAAAAACCAACTAAAGTATCTATCTTATCAGCCAAAGATAGGGCTATACTAAATGGTTTTTTTGGAACTCTCGAACCTGAACCTGTAGGTAAATATTGCTCACTTATCGCTAAAGCCAAATCTTTATCAAAACCTTGTGCAGTAGCAAAATAACCTCCCATCACACCTTGGAGTTCTGGGAATTCACCCACTAGTTCTGATAATAAATCAACTTTACAAACTGATGCTGATAATTCAACTTTTTCTTTACTGATTAAAAGTTCATCAGATATCATTCCACCCAATTTTCTCATTCTTTGGGCTTTATCAAAATAACTTCCTAATCCTTTAAAATAATTCATTGATTTTAAATCAGTAACTTTTTTGACCATATTTTGAGATTTATCTTTTTTCCAAAAAAATTCTGCATCACTTAATCTTGCTTCAACCACTCTTTCATTTCCTAATTTAATTAATCCCTTTTTATCTTTTTTGTTTGCAACCACTAAAAACTCATTCGTAATATTTTCTTTATTATCAAATACAGGGAAATATTTTTGATGGTATTGCATGGTAATAATTAATATTTCTTTTGGAATATTTAAAAATTTCTTATCAAATTCACAAAGAAGGATATTTGGTTGATCTGTCAAATCTACAACTTCATTAAGTAATCTAGGATTATGTTGAATCTTAATATTTTTATTTTTTAATATATTGTTGAATTTTTTTTCTATTAGCTTTTTTCTTTCATTGTGATCAACGATAATGTCAATTTTTTTAAAAAAACTTTTATAATTTTTAAATTCTAAGAAAGACTTTTTATTTTCCTCAAATTCTTTATCAATAAAAGTTGAGTTAGAAGATGTTAGGTGATGAAAATTAAAATTTAACTTTTTTTTATCAAATACAGCTAGAATTGACTTTAATGGTCTACCCCAATTTAGATCAAAAGTTCCCCAATACATTGATTTTTTCCATTTAATTTTATTTAATAATATTGGGATAAATTCCTCTAGTAATTCGTGTGTGCGCAATTTTTTTGATTTTGTCTTGAAAAAATAAAATTCTCCTTTGTCTGTTTTCTTATGATATAGATCCTCCTTTAGGATTTTATTTGACCTAACAAACCCCTCGAGTGCTGCCTCTGGTGACTTAATATTTGGACCTTTAATCTCCTCAGATTTTTGTACAACATTTTTTTGAACACCTTCAAATAATACCACTAGTCTGTTTGGTGTTGAATATGACGAGCTTTTTTTAAATAAAATTGATTTTTCTAAAAATAAATCATTAAAACTTTTAAGTAAGTCTTCCCTTAAATTTTGTTGAAGATTTGAAGGTATTTCTTCACTAAATAATTCTAAAAAAAACTCTGACATTATTTTTGACTATCTAACCAAACGCCTGCTGCAGATTTTGTAATATCTCTTATTCTAGCAATATAACCAGCTCTTTGTGCGACACTGATAGCACCTCTTGCATCTAGAATATTAAAAACATGACTGGCTTTTAAACATTGATCATATGCTGGTAAAGAAATTTTCTTTTCTACCAAATCTTTTGCCTCAGACTCATGCATTTCAAACATTTTCAAAAGTGTTTCTACATTCGCATGTTCAAAATTATACGCTGAAAATTCTTTTTCAGCTTGGTGAAAAACTTCGTGATATTTTACACCTTCATCATTCCACAATAAATCATAAACGTTTTTTTCTTTTTGAGTGAACATACAAATTCTTTCTAAGCCATAAGTGATTTCAACTGATACAGGTTTACAATCAAATCCAGCCATTTGTTGAAAATAGGTGAATTGAGTAATTTCCATTCCATCACACCACACTTCCCATCCCAATCCTGCAGCACCTAATGTTGGACTTTCCCAATCATCTTCAACAAACCTTATATCATGATCATTATGATCTATTCCTATAGTAGATAAACTATTTAGATAAAGTTTTTTTATATTTTCAGGTGAAGGTTTGATTAAAACTTGAAATTGATAATAGTGTTGTAACCTGTTTGGATTATCTCCATATCTTCCATCTGTGGGTCTTCTTGATGGTTGTACGTAAGCTGCTTTCCATGGTTTAGTTCCAAGTGATCTTAGAGTAGTAGCTGGATGAAAAGTTCCTGCACCAACCTCAATATCATAAGGCTGAAGAATAATGCATCCCTTTTTGCTCCAAAATTTCTGAAGATTTAAAATTGTTTCTTGGAATGTTTGAATTTTTTTTTTTTCTTTTTTTGCTTTAGAAACCATATCTTTGCCAAATTGATCTTTCATCTAAAATACTTGCTATTTGATCTACTTGATTGCTAGATGAAGAAAGTTTTTGACTTAACCATCCTTTTGATTTTTCAAATTTTTTAATAATTAAATCCTCACCAAATTTATCTTTTAATATTTCATGTGCGTTACCTACTCCGTCAATCAATCCTAAATTTTTTGCTTTACTACCTGACCAAAACTCACCTGAAAAAAGTTCTACATCAGATTTGTTTAATTTTGATCCTCTGCTTTTTTCAACAACATCTATAAAGTCTTTATGAAGATCCAATTGAATATTTTTTAATCTTTCAATATCATCATTTTTTTCTTCTAAAAATGGATCAAGTGTGCTTTTGTTTTTGCCAGCAGTATGAACTCTTCTTTCAACCCCAATTTTTTTTATCAACTCTGTAAATCCAAAAGAAGAATATATCACTCCTATAGATCCAATTATTGAACTTGAATTTGCATAAATTTCGTCCCCAGCACAAGAAATCAAATAGCCTCCAGAAGCTGCTACGTCTTCAGCGAATACAATAACTTTTTTTTTGTGTTTTTTTGCTTGTTGTCTAATAAAACTGTAGATCAAATGAGATTGAACTGGTGATCCTCCTGGAGAATTGATTGATATAGCAACACATGTCGCTTTTTTCAGTGAAAAAGCCTTTTTAATTAGTTCTTCTTGACCTGCAAAATCAATACCTTGTTTAAATTTTCCAGCATTACCAATAATTCCACTTAATTTTAAGTGAGCAACAATTTTTTTCTTTTTAAAAAAAGAGAACATAGGTAAGTCTTATAGAATTATTTATTGAATATAAAGACTACTTATAATTGAAGAAACTGGTGCGTCAATTGATAAGTAATATATATAAACAAATTATACTAATTTAAAAATGTTATGGGAACAGTTGTACAGCTTAAAAATCAGATAAATGATTCATATTTTAAGCTTAAAGACTCAGTTGAAGAAAAACTAGTTTTAACCGAAGAAAAAATAAAATCAAAATTATCTAGTGAAATACAGCTGGTTCAAAAAATGACAGATTATCACATAGAAACTGGAGGAAAAAGACTAAGGGCTTTACTAACTTTGGGTAGTGCAAAATTATGCGGTTACTCTAAAGGCTCTAGAGATATAAATTTAGCTGCGTGTGTTGAATTAATTCACAGCGCAACGTTGATGCATGATGACGTAATTGATGAAGGCACTGTTAGAAGAGGGAAAGAAACTTTAAATAAAGTTTGGGATAATCATTCGTCAGTTTTAATAGGTGATTATCTATTGAGTAGATGTTTTGAAATGATGGTAGAAGACGGAAACCTAGAAGTTTTAAAATTATTATCTTCCACTTCATCTAAAATTGCTCAAGGAGAAGTTTTGCAACTTCAACACAAAGGTGAAGTTGATATGCTGGAAGAAACATATTTAAAAATAATCTCAGCAAAAACTGCTGAGTTATTTGCAGCATCAACTAAAGTTGGTGCAATTTTATCAGATGCAGAAAATAAAGAAAAAGATGCTCTAGAATTTTATGGAAGAAACTTAGGATTAACTTTTCAAATAGCAGATGATACACTAGACTATAATGCTGAGCTCAAACTATTTGGTAAAAAAATTGGTCAAGATTTTTTTGAAGGAAAAATTACCTTACCAATAATTTTACTTTTTCAAAAATTAGGAAATCATGAAAAGAAAATTTTATCGAATATGTTTAAAAAAGAGTTAAGAACAAAAAATGACTTTAATGAAATTATTACTCTTATAAATAAGTATAAAATAATCCAGGAATGCTATCAAAAAGCACAGCACTATATAAATTTAGCCTCAAATTCTCTAAGTGTATTTAAAGAATCTGAAGAAAAAAATATTCTTAAAAGATTAACATCATTTAGTTTGTCAAGAAATTTTTAAGGACTTAATAAAGACTTTATCCACTTCCCAGAGTTATCTTTATTGTATTTTAATCTCTCATGGATTCTGTTCTCACCATCTAGCCAAAATTCAATACTATTTGGAGATAAAATCCATCCAGACCAGTGACTTGGTCTTGGTACATCTAATTTGTTGCTATATTTTTTTTTGTAATCTTGTATAGATTTTATCAATTGTTCTCGCGATTCTAATTCTTCACTTTGCTTAGAAGCCCATGCTCCTATTCGACTTTCATATGCTCTAGATGAATAATATTCATCTGCAACCTGATCAGAAACTAATGACACCTTTCCATTAATTCTTATTTGTCTTAGGAGACTTTTCCAATGGAAACACATCGCAGCATATGAATTTTCTTTTAATTCATTTCCCTTTTGACTATTTAAATTTGTATAAAATACGAATCCATCCTTGTTGAAATCTTTAAGTAAAACCATTCTAACTGAAGGAATATTATTTCTATTTGACGTGGCCAAAGCTACAGCGTTTGGATCATTTGGCTCAGTTTTCTTTGCTTCCTCCATCCATTCATGAAATATTTGAATTGGATCATCTATGTCAAGAAAGCAACTATTAAGACCTAAAGAGTTTTTTTGATTCATAATTTAAACAAAATAATCTATATAATATAGATAATGTCATTTAATACTTTTGGAAAGCTATTTCGCTTCACAACTTGGGGAGAGTCTCATGGGCCTGCAATTGGTTGTATTATTGATGGTTGTCCTCCAAACATAAATCTTAAAGAGCAAGATATTCAAATAGAATTAGACAAAAGAAAACCAGGACAATCTAAATTTACAACTCAGCGAAAAGAGGATGATAAAGTTCAAATATTGTCAGGGGTATTTGAGGGTAAAACTACAGGAACACCTATTTCTCTCATAATCTACAATAAAGATATGAGATCCAAAGATTATAGTAATATTAAAGATAAGTTCAGACCAGGACATGCAGATTTTACTTATTTTAAAAAATATGGAATTAGAGACTATAGAGGTGGTGGTAGATCTTCTGCTAGAGAAACTGCAGCACGAGTTGCGGCTGGTGCAATAGCTAAAGTAGTACTTCAAAAAAAATTAGGTAAAAAATTTAAAGTAATTGGTGCAGTAACTCAGCTAGGAATTCTTGGATGTGATACAAATCAATGGAATGATAAAGTAATTTCAAAAAATCCATTTTTTTGTCCTGATAGATCAATGATTAAATTATGGGAAAAATATTTGCTTGGTGTAAGAAAATCAGGTTCCTCATGTGGAGCAGTGATTGAAATAAGAGCAAGAGGTATCCCGGTTGGTTTAGGTGCTCCAATTTATTCAAAATTGGATACAGACATAGCTTCAGGTCTAATGAGTATTAATGCAGTTAAAGGCGTAAATATTGGTGCTGGAATGAACTCAGCACAATTAAGTGGAGAACAAAATTCAGATGAAATATCTTCAAAAGGAAATAAATTAAAATTCAATTCAAATAACGCTGGTGGAATTCTTGGTGGAATTTCTACTGGCCAAGAAATTGTTGCATCTTTTGCTGTCAAACCAACATCGTCAATTTTAACTAATAGAAAAACTATAAATAAATTTGGGAAAAATACTTCAATATCTGTTAAAGGTAGACACGATCCTTGTGTGGGAATTAGAGCTGTACCAATTGGTGAAGCTATGATGAACTGTGTTTTACTTGACCACTACTTAATGAATAAAGCCCAGTGTAGTTAGTTTAAATTAATTTTTCACAACTCTTATTGTCTCTTTTTGAAACAAAATATCAGCAATTTTCTTAGAAATTTGAGAACTGTTTAATCCAGCTTTATCGTACATTTTTTTTGGATCATCTTGTTCAATAAATTTATCTGGTAAAGTCATTGATCTAAATTTTAAACCTTTATCAAATACTCCTCTTTCAGCTAATAAATTTTTAACATGAGAACCGAAACCACCTATTGATCCTTCTTCAACAGTTATCATAAGCTCATGTTCCTTAGCAGATTTTAGTATAAGTTCTTCGTCTAAAGGCTTAGCAAATCTGGCATCTATCAAAGTTGTTGAAACTCCTTTTGCTTTTAATTCCTCTACGGCTAACTTGCACTCTTCAAGTCGAGTTCCGAGGTTTAATATACAAACTTGTGTCCCTTGTTGAACGACTCTCCCTTTACCAATTTCAATTTTTGCATCTATAGATGGGAGATCAACACCTACTCCAGTTCCTCTTGGATACCTGATTGCAGAAGGTTTGTCATTTATATCTACTGAAGTATTAATCATTTTAACTAGTTCAGCTTCGTCACTTGCTGCCATTACTACAAAGTTAGGCAAAGTTGATAAGTAAGTTATATCAAATGAACCAGCATGTGTTGATCCATCAGCACCAACTAAACCTGCTCTATCTATCGCAAATCTAACTGGTAAACTTTGGATAGCAACATCGTGGACAACTTGATCATATGCTCTCTGTAAAAATGTAGAATAAATTGCAGCATATGGTTTGTATCCTTCTGTTGCTAGACCGGCTGCAAAAGTTACAGCATGTTGTTCTGCAATTCCTACATCAAACATTCTATTTGGAAACTCCTTACTAAAAATATCCATGCCAGTCCCTCCTGGCATCGCTGCTGTTATTCCAACTATTTTGCTATCTTTTTTGGCATGTTTAACTAAGGTATTTGCAAATACTTTTGTATAAGCTGGAAGGTTAGATTTACTCTTTATTTGTTCGCCAGTCTCAACATTAAATTTTGACACTCCATGATAATGATCATTTGCTTTTTCTGCATAAGAATAACCTTTTCCTTTTTGAGTTTTGATATGAATCATTATAGGACCCTCATGTCTTGATTCTTTTGCGTTTTTTAAAATTGGAACTAGACTTGATAAATCATGTCCATCTATAGGACCTGCATAATAAAAACCTAGTGAACTAAACAATGTACCTCCAGTAACTGCTGAACGGAAAAAATCCTCTGCTTTTCCTGCTTTAGCACTAAATCTTTTTGAAAATGCAGATGTAATTAATTTTAAAGTTTCCCTAAGACTAAAATATATTTTACCCATAAATAATTTTGCCAAGTAAGTTCTCATTGCTCCAACTGGTTTTGCAATTGACATGTCGTTATCATTTAAAATAACAATCATTTTTGTCTTAGATGCTCCAGCATTATTCATAGCTTCGTAAGCCATACCTGCACTAATTGCTCCATCACCTATGACGGCTATTACATTGGAAGACTTATTTTCTAATTTATTTGCCTCAGCTATTCCTAATGCTGATGAAATAGATGTTGAACTATGGGCTGCTCCAAATGGGTCATACTCACTTTCAGATCTTTTTGTAAAACCTGATAAACCATCACCCTGTCGTAAAGTTCTAATCTTATCCTTTCTTCCAGTTAAAATTTTATGAGGGTAAGATTGATGACCAACATCCCATATTAATTTATCATTTGGTGTGTCAAAAACATAATGAAGTGCGACTGTCAATTCAACCACTCCCAAACCAGCACCAAGGTGACCTCCTGTTTCTGAAACAGCACTTATCATTTCCTCCCTCACCTCATCTGCTACTTTTTGTAAATTATCTTCAGAAACTTTTCTTAAATCAGATGGAAAGTTGATATCATTTAAAAATTGATAATTTTTTTTCATTTTTTTCTATTCAATATATAGTCCAATGTTTCATTCATTTTTTCAGATCTTGAACCGTATTTTCTTAAATTCTTATTAATATCTTTTATTATCTTATCACAATACTTAACTGAGTCATCATAGCCTATTAAATTTATAAGTGTTGCCTTACCTTTTTTTTGATCTTTTCCTGTTTTTTTCCCGGCTTCCTTAGATTTGCTTTTCAAATCAATTAAATCATCAGCTATTTGGAATAAAAGACCAATTTTTGATCCAATATTTTCAAAAAATTTAATTTCTTGGATAGTTTTTTTCTTAATTATTGCTGGAGCCGCACAACAAAAACTAAATAACATTCCTGTTTTCTTTATTTCCATTTCTAGTATTTTATTCCTTGATATTTTCTTTTTCTCATAGCTCAAATCTAAATATTGACCACCAGCTATTCCTAAATGACCTGAACATTCTGATAATTTTTTGATTAAGTTAATTTTTATCTTTTCATTTAATTTCAATTTAGGACTTGATAAAATTTCAAAAGCTAAAGTTAGTAAAGAATTTCCGGCTAGAACTGCTGTAGACTCACCAAATTTAATATGAGTTGAAGGCTTCCCCCTTCTTATATCATCATCATCCATGCAGGGTAGATCGTCATGAATAAGTGAATAAGCATGAATACATTCGACAGCTGACCCAACTATTATCAATGTTTTATAATCAATTGAAAATAATGACCCTAAGTCAATTAAGATTTTAGATCTTATTTTTTTTCCACCTGGAAATAAACCATACTTCATAGGTGACATTAACTGAGAATATTTTTGTGAAGTAATATATTTTTTAAGAAATATATTTGTATCTTTAGCTATTTTATTAAGCTGTTTTTTCATTTTTTTTAGTTATCTCTTTAATCTTTTTATTTGTTTCTTCTCCAATAGATTTAAAATTTTTATAAAATTTCTTTTCAATAATATTATTTAATTTTAGAAGTTCTTGATAACTTTCAACTGAATTATTTAAATCGTTTTCCTTCTCTAGAGACTCTATGATCTTATTTGCTTTTTCTGTAAGCTCCTCAACTGAGTACTGATCATAATCAAGTGGTAATATTTTATCTTTCATATAATAATAATTATTAATACATGAAATTTATTCAATCAAATATCAAAAAAGCAAAAAAATATTTAGATAATAATCATTGTATTGCGGTACCAACAGAAACTGTTTATGGGCTCGCTGCAAACGCGTACTCGAATAGTGCTGTTAAGAAAATATTTAGTCTTAAAAAAAGACCATTAAACAATCCACTTATTGTCCATTATTATGATATCCAAAGACTTAGGAAGGACTGTGATATCAATGATAATTTAGTAAAACTTTACAAAAAATTTTCTCCAGGCCCAATAACTTATGTTTTGAAATTAAAAGATAACTCAAAAATATCAAAATTTGTCACCAATAATAAAAAAAGTATTGCTGTTCGTTTTCCTAATCATAAATTGTTCAGAAACTTATTAAAAAATTTAGATTATCCAGTAGCTGCGCCTAGTGCAAATATATCCTCAAGATTAAGCTCGGTTAAACCATCTGATGTAAAAGAAGAATTTGGTTCAAAAATTAAATATATTTTAAATGGAGGAAAAAGTAAAATTGGAGTTGAATCCACAATATTAAATCTTCTAGAAAAACCATCACTTTTAAGATATGGAGGCCTAGATACTAAGAAAATTGAAAATGTTTTAAAAAAAAAATTATTAATTAATATAAATTCAAAAAAAAAATTATCACCTGGTTTATTTCCGCTTCATTACTCACCTGGGATACCTTTAAGAGTCAATGTTAAAAAACCAAAAAAAGATGAGGCTTATTTATTAATAAAAAAAAGAAAATCAAAATTAAAAAACCATTATTATTTATCCAAAGTAAAAAATATAAAAGAGGCTGCAAAGAATTTATATTCAACTTTAAGAAAAATTAAAAACGATGGTTTTAAGAAGATTGCAGTTGAAACGATACCAAACAAAGGTCTTGGCAAAACAATTAACGATAGATTAAAGAGAGCCTCTAAATATTCATGACAAATTCTATTGAAGTAATAAATCTATCAAAAAAATATAAAGATAAAGAAGCAGTAACTAATATAAATTTTAAAATTAATGAAAATGAAATGGTTGGTTTATTGGGACCTAATGGGTGTGGAAAAACTACAACTATTGGAATGATTTTAGGATTATTAAAACCAAGTAGTGGTGAGGTTTTAATCAACGGAGAGAATATTGAAAAAAATAAAATCTCACTTCTTCATAAAATGAATTTTATTTCACCTTATATTGAATTACCTAAAAAACTTAAAGTTAAACAAAATTTAATTGTTTATGGAAAATTATATAACATTCAAAATTTAAATGAACGAATAGATCACCTTGCAAATAAACTTAGATTAAAAAACCTTTTAAACAAAATTACAGGAGAGCTTTCTTCTGGACAAAAAAATAGAGTAAGTCTTGCTAAAGCTTTAATAAATGATCCAACGGTACTTTTGTTGGATGAGCCCACGGCCTCATTAGATCCTGAAACTGGTGATTTTGTAAGATCTTTTTTAGAAGATTACAAAAAGGAAAAAAAAATATCAGTTTTGCTTGCCTCACATAATATGGAAGAAGTAAAAAGATTATGTAGTTCTGTTTTAATGATGAAAGATGGTTTAATAGTGGATAGAGGAACTCCTGAAGAATTAATAAAAAAATATGGAAGAAGAAATTTAGAGGAAGTATTTTTAGAAATTGCGAGAAAATAAAAATGAATTTAATTAGAATTTATGGTCTTTTTTTAAGACACTTTTATTTAATAACTAGATCATTTCCAAGAATATTAGATTTAATTTATTGGCCTTCAATTCAAATTACTCTTTGGGGATTTATTTCTAATTTTTTTGCAGCTCATAGCTCTTATTACAGTGGTGCAGTAGGAGTCATTCTTTCATGTGCAATTCTTTATGATTTTTTATTTAGAACTAGTATTGGCTTTAATATGTTGTTTTTGGAGGAAATTTGGAGCAGAAATTTTACAAATCTATTTATTGCGCCGATGAAAATTAGTGAGATAATTGTTTCTCTGGTTTTTACTGCATTAATAAGAGCATTAATTGGTTTGATCCCAGCTATACTATTAACTTCTCCTTTGTTTGGTATATCTTTGCTAAAACTTGGTCTTCCTTTAGCATTTCTTTTCTTGAGTCTGTATTTATTTGGAATAACACTTGGTCTTTTTGTTTCAGCAGGATTGTTAAGATTTGGACCATCTTTTGAGAATATTGCATGGTCTACCATGTTTTTATTAGCACCTTTCGGCTGTATTTACTATCCAGTTGAAACACTGCCAGGAATCTTCCAATCAATCGCTTTCGCACTTCCATTAGTTTATATTTTTGAAGAGACTAGAAATATCTTGGTCAATGGAATGGTAAATTATGAAAATATTATTAATGCAATCTATCTGAACGGGTTTTATTTAACTTTGTCTATACTTGTATTTTATTACTCTTTCGACAAAGCAAGAGATAAAGGAACTTTAATAAATATAGGTGAATAAACTGGTGCGCCTGCTAGGAGTCGAACCCAGAACCTCCTGATCCGAAGTCAGGCGCTCTATCCAGTTGAGCTACAAGCGCATATAGTATTAATATTATATTTTATGGAAAAAAACATTAATTTTATAGTCAAAGAGGATGAGAAGAATTTAAGGGTTGATGTTTTAATTAACAAAAGACAGGAATTAATTAGTAGAACTAGAATTAAAAATTTAATTTTAAAAGAAAAGTTAACACTAAATAATGAAATAATTAAAAGCCCATCAAAAAAAGTCTCGATTGGTGATACTATAAATCTTAAGATTCCAGAGCCTGAAATAGCATCTCTTAAACCTTACGAATTTAAATTAGAAATAATATACGAAGATAACGATCTATTAGTAATTAATAAACCTGCTGGAATAATCATGCATCCAGGAGCTGGAAATTATGATAAAACAATTGTTAATGCATTGATGCATTATGATAAGGATTCTTTATCAAATATAGGTGACGAGTTAAGACCTGGTATTGTTCATAGAATTGATAAAAATACATCTGGTTTAGTTGTAATTGCAAAAAACAATGAAACTCATGAAAATTTATCAAAACAATTTAGTGATCATACAATTATAAGAGAGTACCAACTTTTAATATGGGGAAAATTGAGACCCTCCTCAGGAAGGATTGAAACATTTATAACTCGTAGTTCAAAAAATAGACAACTAATGGAAGTTAGTAGTTCTAAAGGTAAGAAAGCCATAACAAATTATAAAACACTTGAAATTTTTGAAAATCAAAAAACACCAACTTTAAGTTTAGTTGAATGTAAACTAGAAACAGGAAGAACACATCAGATAAGAGTTCATATGAACTTTAAAGGTAATAGTCTAGTTGGAGATGACAAATATAAAAAAAAATATAAAAAATTAAAAAATATTGATTTTGATATCCAAAATTCAATTACTAAATTAAATAGACAATTCCTGCATGCAAAAACTTTGGGATTTATACATCCACGTACTAAGAAAGAGATGATTTTTTCCTCACTTTTGCCACAAGATCTAAATAATATCCTAAAAATGCTTAGAAATACTGAAGAATTAATTATTGAAAATTAGGTATAATTTATTAAATAAACACTCCTATGAGCACAACAATAAGCAACAATCTGCCAACACTTTCTAATGAAGGTGGATTATCTGCATATTTAGAGCAAATTAAAAAATTTCCGATGTTAGCTGCAGAAGAGGAATATATGCTAGCAAAAAACTGGAAAACGACTGGTAATATTAAAGCTGCAGAAAAATTAGTCACTAGTCACTTAAGATTAGTTGCAAAGATTGCTATGGGCTACAAAGGATATGGTTTGCCTATTAATGAAATGATTTCAGAGGGAAATGTAGGTCTTATGCAAGCTGTTAAGAAATTTGAACCAGAAAAAGGTTTTAGATTGGCAACTTATGCAATGTGGTGGATTAAGGCTTCTATTCAAGAATATATTTTAAGATCTTGGAGTCTTGTCAAAATTGGAACTACTACTGCTCAAAAAAAATTATTTTTTAATCTAAAGAAAATTAAAAATCAAATTTCTCCAGAAACTGAAGGTGACTTAAGAGATGAACATGTTGATCATATAGCTAATAAGCTCGATGTAAGTAAAGAAGAAGTCGTTTCAATGAACAGAAGACTTTCTGGAAAGGAGTTCTCGCTAAATGCTCAAGTTGGGGAAGATGGCGATGAATGGCAAGACTGGTTGGTTGATAAAGAACTTGATCATGACTTAAAATTTGCTCACCACGAGGAAATGGAACAAAGAAAAGATTTATTAAAAGACTCTATTAAAGTTCTTAACGATAGAGAAAGAGAAATTTTATATTCAAGAAGACTAAATGATGACCCAACTACACTAGAAGATTTGAGTAAAAAATATAAAATTAGCAGAGAAAGAGTAAGACAAATAGAAAATAAAGCATTTGAAAAACTCCAAAAGCACATGCTTCTATTAGCTAAATCAAAAAATCTTTTACCCGCAAACTAAACCTCAAAAGGGTTTTCAATTAAAATAGTATCATCTCTTTCTGGACTAGTTGAGATACTTGATACTTTTGCACCAATAAAATCTTCAACAGCAAAAATATATTTTTTTGCATTTTCAGGTAACGAGTCTATATTTTTTACTCCACTTGTGGAAATTTTCCAACCTGGAAAAGTTTCATAAATTGGTTTTATTTTTATTTGGTCCTCTACAGCAGCGGGTAGATAATCTAATCTTTCGCCATTTAGATCGTAAGCAACACACATTTTAATTTCATCTAATTCATCAAGTACATCTAATTTTGTTAAAGCGATACCATCAATCCCTGAAACTTTAATTGTTTGCCTCACTAAAACACCATCAAACCAACCGCATCTTCTTTTTCTACTTGTAACAGTTCCAAATTCTTTTCCACGTGTTCCTAAAAGTTCACCGATATCATCTGTTAACTCTGTTGGAAAAGGGCCTTCTCCAACTCTTGTTGTATAAGCTTTTGTAATTCCAAGAACATAATTTATTGAATTAGGGCCACAACCAGTTCCTGTAGCTGCGCTTGAAGCAACAGTGTTAGATGAAGTTACAAAAGGATAAGTTCCATGATCTACATCAAGTAAAATACCCTGGGCTCCTTCGAACAAAATTTTCTTTTTTTGTTTTTTAAATTGATCAATCTTTAGCCAAACTGGCTGAGAGAATTTTAATATTTTGGGTGCTATTTTAAGCAAATCAGATTTAAGCTGGTCTTTTTCAAAAATTTTTTTTCCTAGACCTTTTCTAATCGCATTATGATGAACTAATACAGAGTCGAGTCTTTGATCTAAATTTTTTTCAGATCTTAGATCCATTACTCTTATAGATCTTCTTCCAACTTTATCTTCATATGCAGGTCCAATTCCACGTCTTGTAGTTCCTATTTTGCTTTTTCCTGCTGCATCCTCCCTAATCTCATCCATTTCTCTATGAAAAGGCAAAATTAAATTTGCGGACTCCGAAATAATAAAATTATTTACATTTACTTGTACGCCTTTAGATTTTATTTCCTCTATTTCCTCTAATAAAGCCCATGGATCTACGACAACTCCGTTGCCAATAATTGATATTTTACCTTTTCTAACTATTCCAGATGGCAATAATCTCAATTTATACGTAACACCATCAATCACTAAAGTATGACCAGCATTGTGACCTCCTTGAAATCTTATTACAACATCAGCCTGTTCAGATAACCAATCAACAATTTTTCCTTTACCTTCGTCACCCCATTGAGATCCAACAACGACTATATTTTTCATTATTTAAATTTTCTGTTTACTTTTAAGGAAGTGAGATGGTTAATTGGGCCATGACCTTTTCCGTATTTCGGGTTTGATTTAATTGCAGAATTTACATACTTAATTCCTAGCTCACAAGATTTCTTTACTGTTTTTCCACATGATAAAAAAGTTGTAACTGAGCTAGATAATGTACAACCTGTACCATGAGTATTTTTTGTTTTGTGACGCTCGCTTTTGAAGATCTTTATGTCTTTTGTGTTTATTAAAATATCTATTACATTTTTATGCTTTAAATGACCACCTTTTATAAGTACATTTTTGGCTCCTAATCCTATAAGTTTATTAGCAGCAAAAATCATATCCTCTTTTGTTATAATTGTTGTTTTAGTCAAAATTTCTGCCTCTGGGATATTGGGGGTAATAAGTGATACTTTTTTAATTAATTTTAATTTTAATAATTGAATAGCTTTACTATCTATAAGTTTAGCTCCTCCTTTAGAAACCATAACTGGATCTAATACAATTTTTTTAACTTTAATTACATCCAGAGCCTTTAGTACCATTCTAATAACCTCTGAAGAATGTAGCATACCAATTTTTATTGCATCAGGCCTTATATCTTTGCAACTATAAATAATTTGATTAAAAATTTCTTTTGGATTAATTCCAACAATTGATTTTACACCTATGGTATTTTGAGAAGTAACTGCTGTTATTGCTGTCATTGCATAAGAACCTAGAGCAGTGATAGTTTTTATATCAGCTTGAATACCTGCACCACCGGATGAGTCAGATCCTGCAATAATTAAAATTTTAGAATTAGGTTTCAATTTATTTAATTTTTTTTGTAATCATATTCATACATTTATATAGAAGAGCTTTGTTTTCACTTTCTCCCATTACTCTTATTTTAGATTCTGTTCCTGATTTTCTTACTAAAATTCTTCCTTTACCTTTAATTAATTTATCTGCATTTTTTATAATTTTTTTTATCTCTGGTTTGTTAATAATATTTTTATCTTTTACTTCAATATTTTCTAATAGCTGAGGTGTTTTCTTAAATTGTTCAAAAAATTCACTTGCTTTTTTTCCTTTTCTTAAAGCAAAAAGAGCTTCTAAAGCTACTAGCAAACCATCTCCCGTAGTTGCAAATTTACCTAAAATAATATGTCCTGATTGTTCACCACCTAAATTAAAATTATATTTTTGCATTTTTTCTTTAACATATCTATCTCCAACATTTGCCCTTAAAAATTTTATTCCTTTTGATTTAAAATATTTTTCTAATCCATAATTTGACATTAATGTTCCAACAACTCCCCCTTTTAGCATTTTTTTATTTTTCCATCTTGTTGCTAACGCAGCTAAAATTTGATCTCCATCTATTATATTGCTTTTTTCATCGCACATTATAATCCTGTCAGCATCTCCATCTAAAGATATTCCGATATGTGCTTTATATTTTTTTACAGCAGATCTAATGTTTCTTGGAAAAGTTGATCCACATTTTTTATTTATATTTAAACCATTTGGCTTAACACCTATTGCTATGACTTTAGCTCCTAATGATTTCAATAATTTAGGACCTGCCTTATAACCAGCACCATTTGCACAATCGATCACTATTCTTAACCCTCTTAAATTGAACTCTTTTGTGAAATTTTTTTTTAATATTTTAATATATTTTTTGGTACCTGTTTCTAATCTTTTAACTCTTCCTAATTTTTCACAATGCGAAAGGTTTTTTGAAATTTTTTTATCTATAAGTCCCTCAATTTTTTTTTCTATTTTATCTGATAATTTCATTCCATCAGGACCAAACAATTTTAAACCATTGTCAAAATGTGGATTGTGAGAGGCGGTAATCATTATGCCCATATTGGCCTTCATTTCTTTTGTTAGCATAGCCAACCCATTTGTTGGTAGGGGTCCCAGGGTATAAACATGCATACCTGCTGAAGCCAAACCTGAAACAAGAGCTGGCTCAAGTGTATAACCTGACAATCTCGTATCTTTTGCAATTATTGCTGTTTGTTTTCTTTTTTTTTGTGATTTAAAATATTTTCCGCTTGCAAGTCCAAATTTAAAGAACATATCTCCATTTATAAATTTACTATTAACTGCTCCTCTTATTCCGTCTGTTCCAAAATATTTTTTTGTCATTAATTTTTGACTATCTCGTTAAAAACTTTAATACCTTGCTTAACCTCATTAACATCATGAATTCTTAAAATCTGAATTCCTTGCATTAAAAGATATAGTGAAGAGGCCATAGTTCCACCGATTCTTGTTTTGCTATCATTTTTTTTTGATATATCTTTAATAAATCTTTTTCTTGAATTCCCTACTAGTATAGGAAAACCTAATGAATGAAAAATAGAAACACTTCTAATAAGATTCATATTATGTTTCAAATTTTTTCCAAATCCAATTCCAGGATCTAAAATTATATTATTGTGTTTAATACCCTTAGATCGTATTAACTTAATCTTTTCTTCAAAATAATCATATATATCTAATAATTCATTTTTATATTTCGCTTTCTTTTGCATATTTTCTGGTGTGCCAACTGAATGCTGTATTACAAATGGAATTTTATACTTTTTTAAAATATTTATTGTTTTGGGATCATAACTTAATCCTGAAACATCATTAATCAGTTTAACCCCCATTCTAATACCATTTTCCATAATTCTAGACTTTCTTGTGTCTAAAGATATTGGTATTTTTTTTACAATTAATTTTAATATTTTATTAATTCTATTCCATTCTTGCTTTTCATGTACAGGCTTAGATCCTGGTCTTGTAGACTCTCCACCAACATCTATTATTGATGCGCCACTTTTGTATAAACTAACAGCTTGAGCGATGCCCTTATTTTTTTTATTAAATTTTCCTCCATCCGAAAAACTGTCGGGTGTAAGATTTAATACTCCTAAAATATTTGGAATTTTTTTAAAATTAAAATTTGAAAAATTTATTTTTTTTGAATTTATTTTTTTAATATCTGCATTTATTTTTTTTTTTAAATTATTTGGTAATTTCTTGACTTGATTTATAGAAATTCTTCTGATCTTTTTTCTTGTAATAATCTCAACATGATCAAAAGATATTTCTTTAATCTGATGTAACGGGATAGATTTTTTTTTATTTACTAAAATTTTAGATTGATTACCAAAGTAGAAATTACACGCTCTTGTGTAATATCTTTGCATTATTTATTAATGAACAATTTTAGGTTTCAAACCCATAGCACCCAGAGCTGAGTCTTGATCATCTTTTGTTTCTGGATTATCTAAAACTTTATCTTTAGGATATAAATTTTTATTAATTATATTCTCTATTTCTTCACCAGTTAATGTTTCATATGTTATCAAAGCTTTGGCGATTTTATGTAAGTCATCTATTTTTTCTGTCAAAATTTTCTTAGCTTGGTTATATCCTTCATCAACAAGCTTTCTTATTTCTTTATCAATTTTTTGAGCAACTTCCTCTGAAACAGATTGAGTTTGAGTAACCGATCTTCCTAAAAATACTTCTTCTTGATTTTCTCCGTATTCTACAGGGCCCATTTCCTCACTCATACCATATTTTGTCACCATGGCTCTTGCAAGTTGTGTAGCTTGGTTAATATCTGAACCACTTCCACCACCTGCACCTGTGGATATATTGTCTTTTCCAAAAATTAATTCCTCAGCAACTCTACCTCCAAAACAAACTGCCAATCTTGCTTTTAAATATTTTATTGAGTAACCATGTTTGTCCCTCTCTGGTAAATTCATTACCATTCCAAGAGCTCTTCCTCTTGGTATAATAGTTGCTTTATGTATTGGGTCATAGCTTGGCATATTGAAGGATACTAAAGCATGACCTCCTTCATGGTATGCTGTAAGTTTTTTCTCATCTTCGGTCATAACCATTGAACGTCTTTCAGCACCCATCATTACTTTATCTTTGGCTTCTTCAAATTCTAATAATGTTACAATTCTTTTATTTTTTCTTGCTGCTAACAAAGCTGCTTCATTAACCAGATTTGCGAGATCAGCTCCTGAAAAACCTGGTGTACCTCTTGCTATTGTTCTTAAATTGACATCTGGTGCCATTTTTATTTTTTTCACATGAACTTTTAAAATTTTTTCTCTTCCAATAATATCTGGGTTCGAAACCACTACCTGTCTATCAAATCTTCCTGGTCGCAACAAAGCTGGATCAAGCACATCTGGTCTGTTAGTTGCGGCAATAATAATAACACCTTCATTAGTGTCGAAACCATCCATTTCAACTAATAACTGATTTAATGTTTGTTCTCTTTCATCATTTCCACCACCTAAACCAGCTCCTCTACTTCTTCCAACAGCAT
>NZ_CVSK01000074.1 GCF_001180025.1 Candidatus Pelagibacter communis | reverse complement strand
AATCAGTTTAATTTTATTGGTTTTATTTTTTGTATGGCTGGCGAGCGGACTTTATAGAGTATTACCCGATGAACAAGGAGTTGTATTAAGATTTGGTAAGTTTGTAAAAACTACACAGCCTGGTTTGAACTATCATATCCCTTTTCCTGTTGAAACTGTGCAAACTCCAAAAGTAACAAAAGTTAATAGAATGGATATAGGATTTAGGTCTGAAAGGGACAGTGGTTTTTCTACAGGTGGTGGTGTTGCTGATGTTCCACAAGAAAGCCTAATGTTAACTGGAGATGAAAATATTGTTAACATAGACTTTTCAGTATTTTGGGTAATTAAAGATGCAGGCAATTTTTTATTCAAAATTCAAGACCCAGAAGGCACGGTTAAAGCAGCTGCTGAAACTGCAATGAGAGAAGTGATAGCAAAAAGTGATATTCAACCAATATTAACAGAAGGTAGATCTAAAATTGAGCTCGAAACTCAAGAAATTATTCAGACTATTTTAGATGACTATGAAAGTGGAATTCAGATTACACAAGTTCAAACTCAAAAAGCTGACCCACCAGATCAAGTAATTGATGCGTTTAGAGATGTACAAGCTGCAAGAGCTGATATGGAAAGATCTAAAAATGAGGCCGAAGCTTATGCAAATGATGTAATTCCAAGAGCGCGAGGGGAAGCACAAAAAATTTTACAGGCTGCTGAAGCATATAAAAAAGAAGTTGTCGCAAAAGCCGAGGGTGAAGCAAGCAGGTTTATAGCTATCTACAATGAATATAAAAATGCGAAAGCAGTTACTCAAGAGAGAATGTATCTAGAAACTATGGAAAAAGTTTTAGCTGATATAGATAAAGTAATTATAGAAAAAAATGCAGGTTCTGGTGTAGTTCCATACTTACCTTTACCTGAACTAAAAAAGAAAGCGACAAATTAAGATGAAAGCTGGAAAAATATTAGCAGGAGTATTAGTTGCAATTGGTGTTGTAGCCTTTTTATCAGTAATTATAGTTAAGGAGGTCAACCAAGCAATTATTCTTCAATTTGGTGATCCAAAAAGAATTATAATGAAACCAGGATTAAATTTTAAAATTCCTTTCATTCAAAACGTTGTTTATTTAGATAAAAGAATTTTAAACTTAGATGCTCCACCAGAAGAGGTTATTGCATCAGATCAAAAACGATTAATTGTAGATGCATTTGCAAGATTTCAAATCGTTGATCCACTAAAGTTTTATATTTCAGTGGGGAACGAAAGAGTTGCAAGATCAAGATTATCTACAATTATTAATTCAAGAATCAGAAATGTATTAGGTCAAGAAGAATTACAAACATTATTATCTAAAGATAGATCTAAGCAAATGGCTTTAATTAAAGAGGGTGTCAATAACGAAGCACAAAACTTTGGAATTAATATTGTTGATGTCAGAATTAAAAGAGCAGATCTACCTCAAGCTAACAGTGATGCAATTTATAGAAGAATGCAAACCGAAAGGGAGAGAGAAGCAAAAGAATTTAGAGCAAAAGGAGCAGAGATGGCTGTCACTATTACATCAACTGCTGACAAAGAAGTTACTGTAATCTTAGCAGATGCTCAAAAACAATCTGAGATCATGAAAGGTGAAGGTGATGGAGAAAGAAATAAAATATTTGCAGACGCTTTTGGTCAAGATCCAGAATTTTTTGCTTTCTATAGAGCTATGCAGGCATATGAAAAAGCTCTTATTGGTGGCGAAACTTCATTAATTTTATCACCTGATAGTGAATTTTTTAAATTTTTTGGAAATATAAAACCTGAAATCCAACAATAATTCTTAAATGCGTGAGCTAGTTATAGCTTTTGGTCTTTTCTTGTTTATTGAGGGAATTTTATACGCCTTATTTCCAGCAAAAATGAAAAGTATGTTGAAAAAATTAGAACTTGTTAAAGATAGTCAGCTTAGATCAGGTGGACTTATTTTTGCATTGATAGGTTTTATAATTATTTATTTTATTAAAAGTTAATATGAATAAGATTAAACTTATATTATTAACCCTGGTTATATCATTTAGCTTTTCGTTAAATGTAAACTCCAAACCAGTTCCTGCTTCCTTTGCAGATCTTGCAGAAAAATTAATGCCATCTGTTGTAAATATTTCTACAACAACTACTATCACAACAACTTCTAATCCTTTTCCTTTTCAATTTCCTCCAGGATCTCCTTTTGAGGATATGTTTAAAGAATTTGGAACACCTCAAGAAAGACAATCAGCTGCTTTAGGTTCTGGGTTTATAATAGACGATAAAGGTATTGTAGTTACGAATAATCACGTTATCCAAGATGCTGATGACATTATTGTTAGGGTAAACGGTGACCAAGAATTTAAAGCTAAGGTTCTAGGTGCTGATCCATTAATGGATATTGCTGTTTTACAATTAGAAACAGATGAAAAGTTTATCCCGGTTGCATTTGGTGACTCTGATAAAGCAAGAATTGGGGATTGGGTTTTGGCAATTGGAAATCCATTTGGTTTAGGTGGAACTGTTACTGCTGGAATAATATCAGCAAGAAATAGATCAATTGGTTTATCAAGATATGAAGATTTTATTCAGACAGATGCCTCTATCAACTCTGGAAATTCAGGTGGTCCATTATTTGATATGGAGGGAAATGTAATTGGAATTAATACAGCAATTCTTGGACGTAATGGTTCTATTGGAATTGGATTTTCTATACCATCAAACAGTGCTCAAATTGTAATTAAACAATTAATTGAATTTGGTGAAACAAAAAGAGGTTGGCTGGGTGTTAGAATTCAAGATGTGACAAAAGAAATTGCTGAAGTTGAAAAATTAGATAAAGCAAGAGGAGCACTTGTTGCAAGTGTTGCTGAAAATAGTCCTTCAGAAAAAGCGGGAATTCAAGCTGGTGATATTATTTTAGAGTTTAATGGAGAAAAAATAAATCAAATGAAAGAACTTCCAGCGATTGTTGCACGAACAGAAGTTGGGAAAAAGGTTGAGGTTAAAATTTGGAGAGATAAAAAAGAGATTATTAAAAATGTTATTTTAGGAAGATTAGAAACCTCAGATGATTTTAAAATAAGTAAAAATCAAGAAACTGAAAAACAAAATAATGAAGAGATCATTGAAAGTTTAAAAATAGCAGTAAGGCCATTAACTAAAGAAGATATTAAAAATAGAAATTTACCAAACCAAACTACAGGACTTGTTATTACTAAAATTGCAAACAACAGCCCTGTTGCAAATTCAATAGAGCTTAACAGTATTATTATTGAAGCTCAGAAGAAAAAAATTAGATCGGCCGATGATTTAAGAGAAATTACCAAAGAAGTTCTTAATTCAAATCAAAAAACAGTTTTACTTGCAATCTATAATAATCAAAATCAACGAAGATATATTGGTATTAAGTTAGACTGATCATGGATTTAAAATCCAAGATTATATTAATCTCAGGTCCTACAGCTTCAGGTAAATCAAGCTTTGCAATTAAGATTGCAAAAAAAGTTAACGGAGAAATTATTAATGCAGATAGTATGCAAGTATACAAACAGCTTAACATATTATCAGCTAGACCAGATCCAAAAAAATATCAGAAAATAGAACATCATTTGTATGGTTTTCATAATGTTACAAAAAACTTCTCTACAGGTGACTGGCTTAAGTTAGTAATTAAAAAAATTAGGGAAGTTCAAAAAAGAAAAAAAACCCCAATTCTTGTTGGAGGCACAGGTTTATACTTTAAAGCTTTAACTGATGGTTTGGTTAAAATACCAAATATTTCATTAAAATTAAGAACTCAAATTAGAGATTTACAAAAAAAACTTGGTCAAAAGAAGTTTTATGAAAAACTATTAAAATTAGATCCATCCTCAAGAGGAAAAATAAATCCTACAGACACTCAAAGATCTATCAGAGCTTATGAAGTAAAAAAGTTTACAAAAAAATCTCTACATGAATGGTTTAAAAACACAAAATCAAACTTCGTGGAAGATGATTTATTTAAAGTTTACATTGACTATCCTAGACAAGAACTCATTGCGCGTATCAATTTACGAACAAGGGAGATGATAGAAAATGGAGCAATAAAAGAAGTAAAAGATTTCATAAAGTTAAGGGTTAGAAAAGATAAAAGTGCTAACAAGGCCATTGGAGTAAATGAAATTAGAGAATATTTAAAAAAACAAAAAGATTTGAATGATACAAAAGAAAAAATAGCCATAAAAACTAGACAATACGCCAAAAGACAAAGTACTTGGGCTAGAGGCAATATGGAGAGCTGGATAAAACTAAAGCCACAAGACATAAATAAATTTTTGAAAAAAATTTAAAATTTTCATTCTAAAACTTGACCAATGAGCACAACTTCAGCTAGATTGCCTAATGCCAAAATTATTAACTGGAGCAGAAATTGTATTTAAGTGTCTTGAAGACCAAAAGGTAGAACATATCTTTGGTTATCCAGGTGGTGCAGTGTTACCTATTTATGATGAATTAAAAAATCATCCTACCATAAAACATATTTTAGTTAGACACGAGCAAGGTGCAGGTCATGCAGCTGAAGGTTATGCTAGATCATCAGGAAAACCAGGTGTAGTTTTAGTTACATCAGGTCCTGGAGCAACCAATGTTGTTACAGCATTAACTGATGCCTATATGGATTCTGTTCCACTGGTTTGTATTTCTGGTCAAGTTCCAACGCATTTAATTGGAACAGATGCTTTTCAGGAATGTGACACCACAGGAATTACAAGACCTTGCACGAAACACAATTGGCTAGTTAAAGATATTAATGATCTTTCAAAAGTTATTCATGAAGCATTTAGAGTTGCAACAACAGGGAGACCTGGACCAGTTTTAATTGATATTCCAAAAGATATTCAGTTTGCAAAAACAAAATACAAAAAACCAAACAAAGAAAAAAAATTAAATGGAAAATCTCACAATAAATTTTCTCAAGATCAAATCGATGAATTAGTAAATTTATTAAGTAAATCTAAAAAACCAATCATCTATAGTGGTGGAGGGGTAATTAACTCAGGCCCAAAAGCAAGTCAGGCTCTAAGAGAATTTGTTGAGCTCACTGGTTTTCCTATAACTTCTACACTTCAAGGATTAGGTGCTTACCCTGGAGATGATAATCAATTTTTAGGAATGCTTGGTATGCATGGTACTTATGAAGCAAATAATGCTATGCATGATTGTGATCTTTTAATTAACATTGGTGCAAGGTTTGATGATCGTATTACTGGAAAAATTGATGAGTTTTCACCAAATTCAAAAAAGGTTCATATTGATATAGATCCATCGTCAATTAATAAAATTATCAAAGTGGATCTTGCAATAGTTGGAGATGTTACGAGTGTAATAAGTAAAATTAATAAAACAATTGCTAAAAGAAAAAATGGTCACAGCAAATCAAATAAATCAAATATAGCTAAGTGGTGGGAGCAAATTGAAAAATGGAGAGAAAAGGATTCTCTTAATTTTGTAAATAGTGATGAAAGTATAAAACCTCAACATGCCGTTCAAAGACTTTATGAATTAACTAAGAATAAAGATACTTATGTTACTACCGAGGTTGGACAACATCAAATGTGGGCTGCTCAGCATTATAAATTTAATAAACCAAATAGATGGATGACATCTGGAGGCTTAGGAACTATGGGGTATGGATTACCAGCAGCAGTTGGTGTTCAAATTGCTCATCCTGAAAAATTAGTAATTGATATTGCTGGAGAAGCATCAGTTTTAATGACCATGCAAGAAATGTCTACTGCGGTTCAATATAATCTTCCTATAAAAATATTTATTTTAAATAATCAATATATGGGAATGGTTAGACAATGGCAGGAATTGCTGCATGAAAAAAATTATTCTGAAAGTTATTCTGAAGCATTACCAGATTTTATGAAAATGGCAGAAGCTTATGGATGTAAAGGAATTAAAGCAGACAATCCAGATGATCTTGATGATAAAATTCAAGAAATGATCGATTATGATGGACCAGTTATATTTGATTGTCATGTGGATCCTAACGAGAATTGCTTCCCAATGATACCATCTGGAAAACCTCATAACCAAATGATCTTGGGCCCAAATGATCAAGAGGAAAATAAAATCAAAGGAAAAGGCAAAGCCTTAGTATAATCATAATGCCGAAATCAAAGTCAGCTTACAGCATACCTACGAAGAAACAAAAATCAGACACATATATATTTGTTGTTTGGGTAGATAATGAGGCTGGAGTTTTGGCAAGAGTAGTTGGTTTATTTTCTGGTCGAGGTTACAACATCGAGTCATTAGCTGTTGCAGAGGTTGATGCGGTTAAAAATATTTCAAGAATAACAATTGTTACCACTGGAACACCTCAAGTAATTGAACAAATAAGACTCCAATTAACAAAGTTAGTGCCTGTTCATAAAGTCGCTGAATTTAAAAGAGAGGATAAAGGCGTAATTTTTAAAGAAATGGCTTTGTTTAAAGTTGTAGGAAAAAGAAATAAAATTGAAAAATGCTTAAATGCTTGTAAAAAATTTAATCCCGTAATATTAGATGAAACAAAAACTTCAGCAGTAATTCAAATAACTGCTCTTAGGAGAGAAATTGATAAAATGAATAAAAAATTAAAGCCCTTAGGACTTATTAGTACTTCGAGAACTGGGGCAGTAGCAATGACTAGGGGTGCTAAAATATTTAATTAATTTAAAAGGAGAGATGATATGAAAATGTTTTATGAAAAAGATGCAGATGTTAATCTAATTAAAAGTAAAAAAGTTGCTATCTTCGGTTATGGAAGTCAAGGGCATGCTCACGCATTAAATTTAAAGGATAGTGGAGTAAAAGATATTGTTGTAGCATTAAGAGAAGGTTCATCGAGTGCAGCTAAAGCAGAATCAAAAGGATTAAAGGTAATGAATTTATCTGATGCTGCCGAGTGGGCTGATGTAGTAATGATTCTTACACCAGATGAACTACAAGCGGAAATTTATAAAAATCATATTGAACAACGAGTAAGAGAGGGGACCAGTATCGCTTTTGCTCATGGTTTAAATGTTCATTACGATTTAATTAAAGCCAGAAAAGATCTTGATGTTTTTATGGTTGCTCCCAAAGGACCTGGTCACTTAGTTAGAAGTGAATATGAAAAAGGAGGTGGAGTGCCTTGTTTATTTGCTGTTCATCAAGATGGTTCAGGAAAGGCAAGAGACTTAGCTTTATCTTATGCTTCAGCAGTTGGTGGAGGAAGATCAGGAATTATTGAAACTACATTCAAAGACGAAGTTGAAACAGATTTATTTGGTGAACAAACAGTACTTTGTGGAGGTTTGGTTGAGCTAATTAAAAATGGTTATGAAACTTTAGTTGAAGCAGGATATGAACCAGAGATGGCATATTTTGAGACAGTTCATGAAGTTAAATTGATTGTTGATTTAATTTATGAAGGTGGAATTGCAAACATGAATTATTCTATTTCGAATACTGCTGAATATGGTGAATATCAATCTGGACCGAGAGTAGTAAATAAAGAAGAAACTAAAAAAAGAATGAAAGAAGTTTTGTCTGAAATTCAATCTGGAAAATTCACTAAAGAATGGATGGATGAATGCAAAAATGGTCAAAAAAATTTCCTTGCTACGAGAGCTAAATTAGCCGAACATCCTGTAGAAAAAGTTGGTGCAGAACTAAGAGCTATGATGCCTTGGATAGGTAAGAAAAAATTAGTAGACAGCGATAAAAGTTAAATTTTATCAGTAAATTATTGCTACTATAATTCAATTATTTCACTTATACTTTTTTATATAAATTTAAAAAACGAGGGGAATAATGAAGACTAAAAATATAGTAAGAATACTATTGTCATTAGTTCTAGTATTCGGATTTTCTTCAGCATGGGCAAAAACTATTAAATGGTCTATGCAAGGAGACAGTTTAACACTAGATCCACATGCACAAAATGAGGGTCCAACCACTCAAGTATCTAGACAGGTTTATGAAGCTCTAGTTCAAAGAGGCTTGGACATGAAAATAGGGCCTGCTTTAGCAACAAAATGGAAAGCCACTGATCCAAATACTTGGATTTTTACTTTAAGAGAAGACGCTAAGTTTTCAGATGGTTCTGGAATGACATCAGCAGATGTTGTTTTTAGTATATTAAGAGCTAAGCAAAGAACATCTGACTTTAAAGAATACATCAGCACTGTTGCTAATGTTGAAGCGGTTGGAGATTACTCTGTTAAAATAACTACAAGTAAACCTAACCCTATTCTTTTAAACCAATTGTCTAACATTTTTATAATGTCTAAAGCTTGGTCAGAGAAAAACTTTGCAATGTCTCCACAAAATTGGGATGCAGGACAAGAAACTTTCTCTGCTACTAATGCTATGGGAACTGGTCCTTTTAAAATAACTTTAAGAGAGCCTAATACCAAAACAGTGTTTAAAAGAAATAAACATTGGTGGGGTGAAATGAAGGACAAAAAAGTAACTCAAATCGAATTAATGCCTATTAAAAATGCAGCTACAAGAGTAGCAGCATTATTATCTGGTGAAATTGATATAGTTACTGATGCTCCTGTTCAAGACTTAAAAAGAATTGGATCTTCTTCAGGTCACAAAGTTGAAAGTACAGCTCAGATGAGAACAATTTTCTTAGGCATGGACCAAGCAGCTGACAAGTTGAGAACTGGTAATACAGGTGATAATCCATTTAAGAAAAAAGAAGTAAGACAAGCTCTCTATCAAGCAATTGATATTGAAGCGATCAAGAAAAAAGTTATGAGAGGTTTAAGTGAACCAGCGGGAATTATAACTTTCCCAGGTGTAAATGGATATACAGCTGATCTTGATAAAAGATTACCTTACGATGTTAATGCTGCAAAAAAACTTTTAGCTGATGCAGGTTATCCTAATGGTTTTGACGTTGAACTTAGATGTCCTAATGACAGATATGTAAACGATGAGGCAATATGTACTGCTGTTGTTGGAATGTTGGGCAAAATTGGAGTTAATGTTAACTTATTTGCTCAAACTAAAAGTAAACACTTCAAAGAGCTTAAAGATGATCAAGGTGATTTCTATATGCTAGGATGGGGTGTTCCAACTTTAGATAGTCACTATGTTTTCCATTACCTATATGAAACTGGTGCTAGCTGGAACAAAGTTAACTTTAGTAACGCTGATGTTGATGCTGCAATTAGAGTTATGGAAGGTGAAGTTGATTTAGATAAAAGAAATGCTGCAATTGCAAAAGCTTGGAAAATTGTAAAAGATGATATTTCTTATCTTCCTTTACATCACCAAGTAATTTCTTGGGCATCTAAAAGCAATGTTAATGTTCCTATCAGACCGAATAACGAACCGTTATTCAGAACTGCTAGTTTTAACTAATTAAAAATTATTACAAGCCCTTTAAAATTTAAAGGGCTTGTAAGTTTAAACCTTCACAAATTGATAAAATATTTTTTTAAAAGGCTGTTTCAATCTGCTTTGGTGATGTTGGTTGTCGCCTTTGTATCTTTTTCTTTATTTAATTTTGTTGGTGATCCAATTAATAACATGGTTGGAGAAGAGACTTCTGATGAGGAAAGAGCAGAATTAAGAGAAACATTAGGTTTGATGGACCCAATTCATGTTCAATTTTCAAGATTTATAGTTAATGCTTCTAAGGGTGAGTTTGGAATTTCATATCAATTAAGAAGACCTGTTTCAGAATTAATAGTTGAAAGATTGCCAGCAACTATTGAACTTGTGGTTATTTCAGCACTAATTGCACTAATTACTGGTACTTTGTTAGGAGTTTATACTGGCATAAATCGAAAAGGTTTTTTAAGTGATTTTGTCTTAGCCGTCTCCTTGCTTGGAGTTTCACTCCCCACATTTGTAATTGGTATATTATTTATATATTTGTTTGCAGTAATCTTAGGAATATTACCTTCTTTTGGTAGAGGGGAGGTTGTTGATTTAGGTTTTTGGACCACAGGTTTTTTAACAGTTTCAGGACTGAAAGCAATTATACTTCCTTCAGTAACATTAAGCCTTTTCCAAATGACTTATATCATCAGACTTGTGCGAGCAGAGATGATGGAAATATTACAAACAGATTATATTAAATTTGCACGTGCTCGAGGCATTAGTGAAAATAGTATTAAATATAAACATGCATTAAAAAATGGATTGATACCAGTAATAACTATAGCAGGAATAAATATTGGAACTTTAATTGCGTTTTCAATTATTACTGAAACTGTTTTTCAATGGCCTGGAATGGGCTTCTTATTTATTCAAGCAGTTCAATTCGTAGATATACCAATCATGTCAGCTTATTTAGTTTTTATAGCTTTTGTTTTCGTAATGATAAATTTTATAGTTGATATTCTTTATTATTTAATTGATCCAAGAATAAGAGTTAAAGGAGATGCAGCAAGTGGATAACAAAACTTTAAGTACTTGGGAAAGATTAAAAGATAGTGATATTTATCATAGCTTTATTAAATCGCCAACTGCCATTGTATCATCTACTATCTTGTTTATAATTTTTTTCTGTTCTTTTTTTGTTGAGCTCGTAACACCTTACAATCCCTTTGACCCATCCTCTCTATCATTGATGGATGCATTCACACCACCTTCATGGACAGAAGATGGCCTTGCTAAATTTATTTTAGGTACTGATGGACAAGGAAGAGATATGTTATCAACAATTTTGTATGGATGTAGAATTTCTTTAATAGTAGGTTTTTCTGCGATAATTTTTAGCTTAATTCTTGGAGTTGGATTGGGATTAACAGCGGGATTTTTTGGGGGAAAATATGAAATGATAGTAATGAGGTTAACTGATGTTCAGTTAACAGTACCAAGTATTTTGATGGCATTATTGGTTGATGGAATAGCAAGAGGATTAATCTCGAGAGAAATGCATGATGAAATGGCAATTTATGTTTTAATATTTGCAATCGGGATTTCAGAGTGGCCACAATTTGCTAGAGTTTCAAGAGCTGCAACTTTGGTGGAAAAAAATAAAGACTATGTTTCAGCATCAACAATAATTGGGGTTTCTAATATAATTATTATGTTTAAACATATTTTACCAAATATTTTAAGACCGGTGTTAGTAATTGGAACTATTGGTTTAGCTCTTGCTATTTTAGCTGAATCTACTTTGAGTTTTTTAGGAGTTGGCGTACCTCCAACAACACCTTCTTTAGGGACATTGATACGACTTGGTAATGACTTTTTGTTTTCAGGAGAATGGTGGATAACTTTTTTTCCAGCAATTTTCTTAGTTATTTTAGCATTTTCAATTAATTTATTAGGGGATTGGATGAGAGATACTTTAAATCCAAAATTAAAAAAATGACATTTTTAAAAATAAATAATCTTAGTGTTGATTACCAAATGAGAAAAGAAACAGTTTATGCTGCTAAGAATGTGAATATTGAGGTTAATAAAGGAGAAATTTTAGGATTAGTTGGAGAGTCTGGATCAGGAAAAAGTACAGTAGGAAATGCTATTATAAATTTAATCGATGAACCAGGTAAGGTATCTAGTGGATCAGTTATTTTAGGCGATCTTAACATTCATGAAAATTCTGAAAGCATTGTTAAATATAGGGGAAATAAAATTGGATTGATATTTCAAGATCCTCAAACTTCACTTAACCCAATTCTTACAGTGGGTGAACAATTAATTGAAACAATTCAAACTCATCTTAAATTGAGTAAAGAAGAAGCAAAAAATAAATCTATAAATTTATTAAAAGAGGTTGGTATAAAAGATGCAGACGCAAGATTTGATAATTATCCTCATCAATTCTCAGGTGGAATGAGACAGCGAGTAGTAATTTCTTTAGCTCTATGTTGCGAGCCAGAATTGTTAATTGCAGATGAGCCAACAACAGCATTAGATGTATCAATTCAATCTCAGATTTTAGAACTTATTAAAAAATTAACAAAAGAAAGAAATCTTGCTGTAATCTTAATTACTCATGACATGGGAGTTATAGCTGAGACAGCAGATCGTGTAGCAGTTATGAAAAGTGGTAATTTAGTTGAAATCGGTGAAACTAAAAAAATATTAACCAATCCACAAGAAAATTATACCAAAAGTTTAGTGAGCTCAGTTCCTCCAACAAATAAAAAAATTTCAAGATTTGTAATAGTTGAAAAAGAACACAATAAAAAAAAAGAAAATAATATCAAAATACTAAATAGATGGTCAAAGAAAGAAATTATAAGTCAAGATTTAGTTCAGATAAAAAATTTGAATAAAAGTTTTGATGATAATTTTTTTACAGAAAATTCTAAAAATTCTGTGATGGCTGTTAATGATGTTTCATTTGAAATAAAAGAGGGAGAATCTTTTGGTCTAGTAGGAGAAAGTGGGAGTGGAAAATCTACAATTGCTAAAATGATTGTAAATTTATTTAAACCTACATCTGGCGATATCTTCTTTGATAACGTTTGTATAACAAAAATTAAACAAAGATCTGAATTAATGAAATTTAGAAAACAAATTCAAATGATATTTCAAGATCCTTATTCTTCACTAAATGGAAGATTAAAAGTAAAAGATATAATTGCGGAACCAATCACACTTCACAACCCATCAATATCAAATATAGATTTAAATAATTATATTTACGATTTACTTGAGTCTGTAGAATTAACTCAAAAATCTGCAGATCGATATCCACATGAATTTTCAGGAGGACAGAGACAGAGAATATCAATTGCAAGAGCACTTGCCACACAACCAAGACTTTTAGTTTGTGACGAACCCACTTCTGCTCTAGATGTTAGTATTCAAGCTCAAATATTAAATTTACTTAAAGATCTTCAAGAACAATTAAATTTAACAATTTTATTTATAAGTCATGACTTACCTGTTGTTAGACAAATGTGCGATAGAATTGGCGTCTTAAAAGACGGCAAATTATGCGAAGTTTCAATAACTGAGGATTTATTTTTAAAACCAACGCATGAATACACAAAAGAACTTTTACGATTAATGCCTAAAATTGAGTCTATTTATAATTAATTTTTCGTAAGCCTAAAATGGTCCATTGAAAGTGATTATTTTACTAATTATTTTGCAATCTCTCTCATAGATTGTATTATAGATTTTCTAAAAATTTAGTTATGAGCAATAAAGATAGAGTCTTTATATTTGATACTACTATGCGTGATGGTGAACAATCGCCAGGCGCATCTATGAGTTTAGAGGAAAAAATTCAAATCGCTAGAGTGTTTGATGAATTAGGTATCGATATTATTGAAGCAGGTTTTCCAATAGCTTCACCAGGGGACTTTGAGGCTGTTTCAGAAGTAAGTAAAATTTTAAAAAATTCTATTCCTGCGGGACTCTCAAGACACTCAGTAAAAGATATTGATAGAGCTTATGAAGCTCTAAAACATGCACCAAGATTTAGAATACATACATTTATTTCTACAAGCCCTTTACACATGAAGCATAAATTAAATATGTCTCCAGAAGATGTTTATGAATCAATTGGAAAACATGTTGCTTATGCAAGAAAATTTACTGATGACGTTGAGTGGTCTTGCGAAGATGGAACAAGAACTGATATGGATTACATGTGCAAAACTGTAGAGCTTGCAATTAAAAATGGAGCTACAACAATTAATATTCCTGATACAGTTGGTTACACAATACCATCTGAGTTTACTACAATTATTGAAACTTTATTAAATAAAGTTCCAAATATTGATAAAGCAATTTTATCAACTCATTGTCATAATGATTTAGGTTTAGCAGTAGCTAACTCGTTAGCTGGAGTTCAAGCTGGAGCAAGACAAATTGAATGTACAATAAATGGATTAGGAGAAAGAGCAGGAAATGCTGCTCTAGAGGAAGTTGTTATGGCAATTAAAACAAGACCTGATTTAATGCCATATGAAACTGGAATTAATACGACACTTTTAAGCAAAGCTTCAAAAATTGTTTCAAACGCAACGGGTTTTCCTGTTCAATATAATAAAGCTATCGTTGGAAAAAATGCTTTTGCTCATGAAGCAGGAATTCATCAGGATGGAATGTTAAAAAATAGACAAACATATGAGATAATGACACCTGAAAGTGTTGGGGTAAAGCAAACATCATTAGTAATGGGAAAACATTCTGGACGTCATGCATTTAAAGATAAAATGAATAGTTTAGGTTATCCTGATCTTACAGATGATGTTGTAAGTAATGCATTTGCAAAATTTAAAGTTTTAGCTGATAAGAAAAAACATGTTTATGATGAGGATATTATTGCTCTAGTAGATGATAGTTTAATAACGGATAACAAAGTTAGTGCTATTAGTTTAAAATCATTAAAGGTTTTTGCTGGAACTGGTGAACCACAAAGAGCAGAAATGACTTTAGATGTTTATGGAGATGTAAAACAAGCTTCAGAAACTGGTGATGGGCCAGTTGATGCAATATTTAAATGCATAAAAACTTTGTATCCTCATGATGTTAACTTGCAGCTTTATCAAGTTCATGCTGTTACAGAAGGAACAGACGCACAAGCGACTGTTAGTGTAAAAATTGAGGAAAAAGGCAAAACAACTGTAGGTCAGGCAGCTGATACAGATACTTTAGTTGCCTCAGCAAATGCTTACATAAATGCATTAAATAAAATGATAATTAAACGAGATAAAACAGCTCCTATGGAGCAAGAAAGTCAGAAAGTAAGAGGGATATAATGGGGTTATTTAGCAGTGTTAAAAAAATATGGAGCCAAGATATGGCAATTGATCTTGGAACAGCAAACACACTTGTAGTTTTAAAGGGTCAAGGTGTAGTTCTTAATGAGCCATCAGTGGTGGCGATAGTTGATCAAGGTGGAAAAAAAAATGTATTAGCTGTTGGAGATGAAGCTAAGACAATGCTAGGAAGAACACCAGGTAATATAAGCGCAATCAGACCATTAAGAGACGGTGTTATTGCAGATTTCATAGTAACCGAGGAAATGATTAAACATTTTATTAAAAAAGTTCATAAAGGAAGCACATTTGCTAACCCTAGAATATTGATTTGTGTGCCAACTGGTTCAACACCAGTTGAAAGAAAAGCAATCCAAGATAGTGCTTTAGCAGCAGGTGCAAGAAGAGTTCAGTTAATTGAAGAACCAATTGCAGCAGCTATTGGAGCAAATCTACCAATTTCTGAAGCAACTGGTTCAATGATTGTAGATATTGGTGGGGGTACAAGTGAAATCGCAGTAATGTCTTTAGGCGGGTTAGTTTACTCTAAATCTTTAAGAGTTGCAGGTGACTCAATGGATACTGCAATAGTGGATTACATGAGAAAAGAATACAATTTATTAATTGGTGATACTACTGCCGAAAAAATAAAAAAAGAAATGGGAACAGCTGTTCCAACTGGGACAAACACTTACCCAGTTAAAGGAAGAGATTTAAGATCAGGTACTCCAAAGGAAGTTAATATTACAGAAGAAGATACGGCTGAAGCACTAAACGATATTATGAAACAGATGGTTGGTGCAATTAAAGATGCGTTAGAAAATACTCCTCCTGAGTTGTCAGCTGATTTAGTTGATATGGGTTTAACTTTAACAGGTGGCGGTGCTTTGTTAAAAAATATTGATAAAAGGTTTTCTAAAGAAACAGGTTTACCAGTTCATATAGCAGATGATCCATTATCTTGTGTTGCTGTCGGTACAGGTAAAGCTTTGGATCAAGAAGAAACTTTTTCTACTATGTTATCTGAATATTAGGAAAAATGGCTACTGGCAGAGATGATTTTGTAATTGCCATTAGGTCAGCTTTCTTAAAAAAAAAAGATAAACAAAAATTTTCTTTACTAACTTTAATTATTTTATCAATTTTTGTAATTGTTCTAAGTAATTTTAATTTTAAAGCAATACAATTTGTTAAATTAGGAATTAATGAAGTAATTTATAGATCATCTCATATTGCATCAATCCCAGAAAATAAATTAAAAGAAATATCTTCAAAATTCAAATCACATATGGACTTATATGAAAGTCATCAGAAAGATTTAATTAAAATAGAAAAATCTGATCAACTTAAATTACAAAATGAGTTTTTAACTGCAGAAAATAAAAAGCTTAGAGAGTTACTTGACGAAAGTGTAAATTCACAAGAAATTTTTGCCAGAGTTTTAATTGATAAAGACAGCCCATATTTAAAATCAGTAATATTAAATAAAGGCACAAAAGACAAAGTAAAAATTGGAATGGCAGTTATTGATGATGTTTACTTAGTTGGACAGATAATTGAAGTAAATTATACTAATTCAAGGGCATTACTATTGTCTGACCTTAATAGTAAAATACCATCTGTTCTAGAGCCAGATGACATACAAGCTGTAATTTCTGGTACAGGAAGTGAATTTGGAAAAATCGAACATACTCAAGAAGAATTTAGAGAAGATTTTAAAAATAAAGAAATTTTTGCTTACACCTCAGGTCTTGGTGGTTTATTCAAACCTGGTATACCAATTGGAAAAATTAACAACATATCAGAAGGAAAAATTAATTTTTTTTCTGATTTTACACAGCTCAACTATGTAAAAATAGTTTCTTATAAAATAGGTGGAGAAGAATAATGTCATCACTTAATAAAAGTCCTTTTTTAAAAATATTCTTATCCTACGTACCATTTATAATGTTATTTTTTTCTGTATTTAATGAATTTGATTTTAATTACTTAAAACTTGATTATTTTTCTTTTAATTTTGTTCATCTATTAATTTTCTTTTGGACTTTAAGAAATCCTGATCAATTAGGTTATCTAGCAATTTTCTTTGCAGGAATAATTAATGATGTTGTAATAGGCATACCAATAGGAATTAGTAGTTTTTGTTACCTTATTCTTTGCTCAGTAACAGCTTACATAAGAAACATTACTTTAACCCCAAATTTTATGAAGGACTGGATATCATTATTATTCACAATTTTATTAATAAATTCAATTCAAGTGATTATTTTGGATTTAGTCTTTTTGATTAAAGTTGATTACACAAATTATTTGATTAACTCAGGTTTTACTTTTTTATTTTATCCAATATTTTTTTTATTTTTTAATTTTTTAAACGAAAGAATTTCATATCAAACAAATGATTAAATCTAATTCAGGAATAAGAAAAACAGATGTAATTAATAGAAGGATGTTCATAATCGGAGCAGCAAAAGTAGTAGTTTTTGTTGGTATCGTTGCTCGTTTATTTTCCCTTCAAATAAACGAAAATAAAAAATATTTAACACTTTCAGATAAAAATAGAATTAGAGAATGGAAACTCCCACCTACAAGGGGAAATATTGTTGATTATTTTGGAAATGTAATTGCAGGGAATTTAAAAGTTTATCAATTACATATAATTCCAGAGCAAGTTGAGAATTTCAATTATTTACTAGTTAGATTGAAAAATCTTTTAAATCTAAGTGAGAAGAGAATTGCAAGAATAAATAAATTAAAAGCAGAGCTAAAACCGTGGGACAGTATTATTGTTTCTGAAAACTTAAGCTGGAGTCAATTTGTAAAAATTAATAATTATTTATATGATCTTGTTGGCGTTAAACCAGTAATGACAATCTCCAGAAACTATCCATTTGATGATGTATACACACATGTTCTTGGATATGTGAGTCAACCAAATGAACAAGAAATTTTAGAAAATGAAATTATCCAAGAAAGATTTGTACCAGGAATGAAAATTGGAAAACTAGGCTTAGAGAAAAGACTTGAAAATCATTTAATTGGAACAAATGCTATTCAAAGATATGAAGTAAATGCTTACGGTAAAAGAATTAATCAACTCGAGCATCAAAAAGGTCAGCAAGGATCAAAAATACGTTTAACTGTAGACACAGAAATACAAAAAGCTTGTGGGAAATTATTAAATGAAAAAGCAGGATCTATAAGTGTAATGGATATCTATACTGGAGATATAATAGCAATGTATTCATCTCCATCTTATAATCCAAATTTATTTTTATTCGGAATAAGTCAAGATGAGTGGCAATTAATTAGAAATAATCCATTAAAACCATTAATAAACAAAACTCTTTCGGGTCTATACTCACCAGGTTCAACAATAAAACCTATCGTTGCGCTTTCAGCTTTAGAAAACAAAGTAATAGATACAAAGTTTAAAGTTAAATGCACAGGAAAAATGGAGTTATATGGACAAACATTTCATTGTTGGAAGGAAAAGGGACATGGCTGGGTTAGTTTGAAAAATGCAATGAAACAATCTTGTGATACATATTTTTATGAGGTAGCTAGGTTATTAGGTGTTGATAGATTAAACATTACAGCTGAAAAATTTGGTTTAGGTAAAAAAGTACTTGGTGATTATTTTGATACTGAAAAAAAAGGATTATTTCCGAATACAAAATGGAAAAAAAATAATCTTGGTAAAGGCTGGGTATTAGGGGAAACCTTAATAACAGGTATTGGTCAAGGATATATACAATCAACTCCTTTACAACTTTGTATGATGACTGCACAAATTGCAAATGGAGGCTTTGCTGTAAAACCGAAAATAATAGTGGATAGTAATCCAATTTCTTATGAGGATGCAAAACAATCAATGGAAAGTGGGTTATTATTTGATACCGACTCCGAGGAATTGTTAGACAAAAAGTTATTTAAAAACCAAAAAAATATTAAAATTATTCAAGAAGCAATGTTTGCTTCAACTAACGAAAGATTTGGAACTTCTTATAAATCAAGAATTGATGATCCTAAATATCAATTTGCAGGAAAAACAGGAACAGCTCAGGTAAAAAGAATAAGCAAAAGAGAGAGGGAATTGGATTTAGAATTAGAGCAAATACCATACAAAGATAGAGATCATGCTTTGTATGTTGCTTATGGCCCATATGTTAACCCAAGATATGCGCTAAGTATAATTGTTGAGCATGGTGGTTCAGGAAGTAAGGCGGCAGCACCAATTGCAAAAAAATTATTTAAATTAATAATCGACAGACATGATTTAAGAAATAAACAATCAAATTTTGAGAGGATTACTGTTTAAATGTTTCAGCACGATAGATTGAATAATGAGATTACATTATTTCAAAAAATAAAAAACCTAGACTATATATTATTGATTTCTGTTATTCTTCTTTCTGTATTAAGTGTTTTTGTTATGTATTCTACAGATGGTGGTGAAATACTTTTTCATACAAAAAATCATTTTGTAAAACTTGCAGTTTTTTTTCCTTTAATGATTTTTGTGGCTTTCTTTAATATAAAATTTTGGCATAACTTTTCTTATATAATCTATTTTATAGTAATACTTTTATTAATTTATGTTTCATTTTTTGGACTAAAGTCCTCTGGTTCACAAAGATGGATGGATCTTTATTTATTTGTTCTGCAACCTTCAGAACTTATGAAAATAGCAATCATAATGTGTCTTGCTAAATACTTTCATAGAATAAAAATAGAAAATGTTAATTCATTTACTAGTATAACAATTGTGTTATCGATTATAATAATTCCAATAATTTTTGTAATTGCTCAACCTGATCTTGGTACATCTATATTAATTGCGTTAAGTGGATTAATTATATTGTGGTTAGGAGGTATGAAAATTAAATATTTTATATACTCATTTATTACTTTCTTAATTTCGCTTCCATTTATAATCTCATTTCTTAAACCATATCAAAAATTAAGAATATTAACTTTTTTAGATCCAGATAGAGATCCTTTGGGCGCTGGATATCAAATTATACAGTCAAAAATAGCTATTGGCTCAGGAGGCCTTAACGGAAAAGGTTTTTTAAAAGGAACTCAGAGCTACTTAGATTTTTTACCTGAAAAACATACAGATTTTATATTCACTTTATTTTCAGAAGAGTTTGGTTTTATAGGCTCAGTTGGTCTTTTGATATTATACTCAATAATAATTTTTAGAATTATAAGAATAGGAGCAATTTCGAGAAGCAATTTTGCTAGACTTTTTTGTTTTGGTTATGCTTTTGCAATTTTTATTTATATTGTAGTAAATTTATCTATGGTTTTGGGTTTGCTACCTATAGTTGGTTCTCCATTGCCCATTATGTCGTATGGAGGCTCCTCAATGTTAGCCACTATGATTGGATTTGGTATAGTATTGAGTGCAAAAATTAATCATAAACAAATGATTGCATAATTTGTCACTCTCTTAATTTAATTTTTAATTGTATAACAAAATTATGAATAAAAATACTAAGGTAGGAATAGTTGGAGCAGGGATTCAAGGAGTGTCTAATGCTTTGTTTCTTCAAAAAAAAGGTTTCGATGTAACTATCTTTGATAGAGATAACCCAGGTAGCCAAGCCGCCTCTTATGGTAATGCAGGTCACTTTTCACCATATGCATCTCTTTCTTTAAACAGAACTGATGTTCTAGCAGATGTGCCTGCAATGTTGCTTAGTTCTTCAGGTCCACTTGCTTTAAAATGGAATTATGTTCCTAAAATGATTCCATGGTTTATAAAATTTATAATGAATACCACTAAAACTAAGATGATGCATACTGCTAAAAATATGCACCAAATTTTAGATCTAGCTTTACCTGCATATGATGAATTATTTGAAGAGATAGACTTAGAAGGTTTGGTTGAAAATAAAGGAATTCTTTATATATGGAATGATAAAGATTTAAAAAGTAGAGAATTAGAAATTAAAGTTAGAGATGAATTAGGAGTTGAACAACAATTAGTAAATAAAGCTGAGATTCATGATCTTGAACCACATATAAAACCATTTTACCATGCTGGCGTATATTATCCTTATGCAAGACATGCAAGAAATCCGAAAAGAATTCTTTTAAAACTATTTGATTTATTTTTGCAAAAAGGTGGAAAATTTAACAAAGTAAATATTAAAGATATTAGTTTTGATGAAGAAAAACCAGTTTTTAAAACTGAAACTCAAAGTTATGTTTTTGATAAAGCAGTAATAGCTTGTGGAGCTTTTTCAAAAAAATTAACAGATAATCTTGGTGAAAGAATTCCTTTAGATACAGAGCGTGGATATCATGTTCATTTTAAAAATTGTGATCATTTATTAAGTAGACCCGTCATATTTTCCAACCGTGGATTTGGAATTACACCGATGGAACAAGGTTTAAGAGTTGTTGGAACTGTAGAATTTGGTGGATTAGATAATCCATTATCTAAATCAAGAGTTAAAAATTTGATAAATAATGCAAAATATATGCTTGGTGATTTACCTGAACATGAGGATGAGTGGCTAGGTTTTAGACCAACTTTACCAGATTTTTTACCTGTTATGGGGCCATCAAAAAATTACAAAAATATTTATTATTGTTTTGGGCATCATCATTTAGGATGGACTTTAGGTCCAATTTCTGGAAAGATTGTTTCAGGGATGATAGCGAACGAAAATACAAATTTAGATTTAAAACCTTATAGTTCGCTTAGATTTAGTTAAGTGACTAAAGATAATAATTTTTTAGCTTATTTATATCTATTTTTAACAGTAACTTTTTGGGCAGGAAATTTTGTAGTAGGTAAACTTGCAAGTTTTTATGAAGTTCCTCCTTTTTCATTAAATTTTTATCGATGGCTTTTTGCTTGGTTAATTTTAGCACCTTTTACAATTCCTGAAATATTAGAGAAAAGAAACTATATAATTAAAAACTATAAACTTTTTATTGTTTTGGGAGTTACTAGTATTACAGTTTTTAATTCAATTGTTTATTATTCATTAAATTTTACTCAGGTGATTAGTGGAGTTTTAATGATTTCAACTATACCTGTGATGATTATGTTGTTTTCTTCAATTTTAAAAATTGAAAAGACAAATATTTTTCAAATTATAGGGGTAGTCTTTTCTTTTGCTGGTGTAGTTATGATTATTACAAAAGCAAATTTGGAAATATTAAAAAATTTAGATTTCAATAAAGGTGATATTACAATGGTGATAGCAATGTTTTCATGGGCATTATATTCAACATTGTTAAAGGGAAAACAATATGAGTTAACTCAAATATCATTACTTCAAGTAGTAATTACTTTTGGTTTAATATTTTTGATACCAGTTTATTTTATTGAATATCAAATTGGCTTTAGGATTAATTTAGAATTACCTTTTATTTTAATTTTATCTTACGTAGTTTTGTTTCCAGGTTTGGCGTCTTTTCTTTTATGGATAAAAGGAATATCTATGATTGGAGCTAATAGATCAGGTGTTTTTTTACACTTAATGCCAATATTGAGTGCAATAATGGCAATGATTTTTTTTAGTGAAAAATTTATGTTTTACCATATTTTAGGCGCTTGTTTTATTATTACAGGAATATTGTTATCAAATAAGAAAGTTAAAAATGCTTAAAGTTGCTATATTAGATGATTACCAAAATGTTGCCCAACAGTTTGTAGATTTAGAAAAACTATCTGGGAAATATGAGTTTAAGATTTTTAGCGAACCTTTTTTAGATGAAGCTGATGCAATTGAACAATTATCTGATTTTGAGGCCTTATTGATTATGAGAGAAAGAACTCCAATTACAAAAAATTTAATTGACAATCTAAATGACTTAAAATTTGTAATCACAAGTGGATTACGAAACAAATCTATTGATTTAAAGGCTGCGAAGAAAAGAAAAATTATAGTTTGTGGAACAGATATAAACTTAAACCCAACACCCGAATTAACTTGGGCACTAATTCTTGGTTTGGCTAGAAACTTTAAAGAAGAGTTCGATAATATGTATCAAGGGTATTGGCAAACTACAATTGGAGTGGAATTGAAAGGAAAAATCCTCGGTTTGATTGGTCTAGGTAGAGTAGGTGCAGAAGTTGCAAAAATTGGAAAAGCATTTGGAATGCAAGTAATGGCCTGGAGTGAAAATTTGAGCTTAGACAAGTGCAAAGAATTAGATGTACTACCTTGTAGCAAAGATGACTTAATCACAAATTCTGATGTACTTTCAATTCACGTTCAAGGAGGTGAAAGATACAAGGACTGTATTACCATAAAAGAATTTGATAAAATGAAAAAGACAGCTTTTTTGATAAATACTTCTAGAGGACCTATTGTTAATGAGGATGATTTAATTATCGCATTGTCTACCAATGTAATTGCAGGAGCCGGGATTGATGTCTATAATAAAGAACCTTTACCTGAAAATAATAAACTAAGATTTTTACCTAATGCACTTCTTACACCACACATAGGTTATGTGACAGCAGAAAATTATAGTATTTTTTATAATCAAATGATTGAAGGATTAGAGGCTTGTGTTGATGGAAAGCCAGTACGTGTTCTAGAGTAACGATGGATTTACCAGTGGTTAATCATGAGGATTATTTTGCCAAAATTGGAGATGATCATAAATTTCCTATAAACAAGTTTGGAGAATTGGCAAATTATTTGATCCAAAATAAAATCGTTAAAAAGTTTCATAAACCATATGCTTGTTCGCTTGAAACGTTGAGTTATGCACATTCAAAAGATTATATCTCTAAGATCAAAAATAAAAAATTAAGTAAAGAGGAAGTAAAAAAAATTGGATTTCCACTTGTTGATAGTGTTGTTCAGAGATCATTAGTAGCTACTGGAGGCACTGTTTTAGCCTCTAAACTTGCAATTAATTACGGAATATCATGTAATACCGCTGGAGGTAGTCATCACGCAAACTACGATGGCGGAGCTGGATACTGCGTTTTTAATGATGTAGCTGTTGCTGCTCATTATTTACTAAATCGAGGTTTGGCTAACAAAATATTAATTGTTGATTTAGATGTTCATCAAGGAAACGGAAATTCAGAAATTTTTAAAGAAAATAGAAGTGTTTTCACGTTCAGTATGCACTCTAAAACTAACTATCCAGCCAAAAAATCTAATAGTGATTTAGATGTTGAGCTAGAGGATAATTTAGAGGATGATGCTTACATTAAGACACTTAAACATTATTTAAATGAGTTAAATCAAGAAAATTTTGATTTTGTTTTCTATATAGCTGGAGTAGATATTCATTTTAACGATAGATTAGGTAAACTAAAAATATCTGATGAAGGGATTAAATCTAGAGACGAGCTTGTTATTGAAAACTTTTTTTCTAAAAAAATACCCTTTTGTGGTGTTTTAGGTGGTGGTTATAATAAAGATTTTAAAAAATTAGTTGAATTACATTCAATCTTACATAAATCCTGTGCTAAATATATAGGATCATGACAAAAAAAATAAATCCAAATTTAACTGCAGAGCAAAAATTAATCTTGTTCGAGGAAGGAACCGAGCGCGCAGGTTCAAGCGAACTTAATCATGAAAAGAGAGAAGGAAGTTTTCATTGTGCAAACTGTGGTGAAAAATTATTTGACTCAAAAACAAAATATGAGAGTGGATCAGGCTGGCCTTCCTTTTATGAATCTTTGCCTGACGTATTTGAAACTAAAACGGATCATCACATAGGTTACGCAAGAACTGAGTATCATTGTAAAAAATGTGGAGGGCATCATGGTCATATATTTGATGACGGACCTGAACCTACGGGAAAAAGATTTTGTAATAACGGCGTTTGTTTAATTTTTAAACCAAAAGAATAAATTATTAAAATTAATTTTTTAAAAGATCTTGAAGTTTATTTTCTTTTTCTAGAGCTCTAACTTCATCGTAACCACCAATATGCTGATCATCAAAAAAGATCTGTGGGATTGTTCTTTTGCCATTTGCTTTTTTAATCATTTCGTCAGCAGCACCTGCAACTTTTGAAATATCAATTTCATTATAAGGAGCGTTATTTCTAGCTAATAATCTTTTTGCAGCTTCACAATAGTTGCATAGTGGACCTGTATACATGGTAATTTTTTTCATTGATTATAGATAGTCACCTTTTTTAATTTTACTAGTTATTTCTTTTCTAGAATATTCGAACTTTTTTCGATGTTTAATACTTTTTTGATTTACTCTTTTTCTCCACAATCTGAAAGAAGATGGTTTAAGTGATCTTCTCATTATTTTTATAACATCGGACTCTCGCTTCCCAGTTCTTTTTTCAATTTCCTCAAAAGTTATCCGATCTGCCCAAGCCGCCCAAATGATCCAATCCGGATCGTCCATTTTGGGCTCTGGATTTTTGACTTTAGTAATTGGCCTGTGACCTTTTTTTTTCATAAATCCTTTATATTTGAAAAAAAAATTTAATGCATTTTTTTTAGCCTCTGATATTATGTACTAGATAGTCCTTCTTAGCCATCTTTAGCTCCCGGTTTTTAAGGACTATCTTTTTTTATGCTCCCCCTAGATTTTATACTCTATCTACAGATTATTATTTTTTTATTTATTACTCCTGGAACTCCAAGGATTGTAATTATCTCTTATTCAATGAATTACGGTGTTGGAAAATGCGTATGGTCTGCTTTAGGTGACATAACTGCAAATTTGATTCAGGCAACTTTAGTTATTTTTGTGATTGGATCTTTTTTTTCAGAAAACTCAATGATACTTAATGCATTTAAATGGATCGGAATAGTTTATTTATTATATTTAGCTTACGATATTTATAAATCTCGGCCAAAAAGCATTTCAAATAAAGGAGAAACAGAAAAAAGTAATTTATCCTTTTTTAGAGATGGTTTTTTAGTTGCTGGTACAAGTCCTAAGGCTTGGATGTTTTTTCCTTTTATTTTTCCACAATTTATTGACTTTAATTCAAATTTATTGGTTCAATTTGTAATTTTAATTACAACTTACATTGTTTTAGATTTTATATCTTTAATTGGCTATGCAATGCTCGCACAAAAATTAATAAAATGGATAACTGCTAATCCAAAAACAATTAATACAATTTCTGCGAGTGTTTTAGTAATTATTGCCGCAATAATTGTTGTAACTCAACAATATTAATTAGATTTGGCCTTTATTGCCACTTGCATAAAATAAAATTTCTTTATTTAATCACTACATAATTAATTAATTAAAGAGGAAATAAAATGAGATTAAATAAAATAATTTTAAGTTTTGTTTCTGCATTAATAATTTTATTTTCAACTTCAGTTGCATCATTTGCAAAAGTTGTTGGTGACAAAATTATTTTAGGTGCTGCGATTTCCTTAACTGGTAAATACTCATCCAATGGTGTTCATACTCAAAATGGTTATAACATGGCCGTTGACAGAATTAACAGCATGGGTGGTGTTAAAGTTGGTGGAAAAACTTATAAGTTTGATATTATTTATTATGATGATGAGTCAAACCCTAAGAGAGCTGCACAGCTTGCAGAAAGATTAATTTCACAAGATGGTGTTGAGTTTATGCTTGGCCCTTACAGTTCTGGTTTGACTAAAGCAATTGCACCAGTAACTGAAAAATATGGTGTTCCAATGGTTGAAGCAAATGGTGCATCTAGATCTTTGTTTACTAAAGGTTACAAATATCTATTTGCTGTATTAGCTCCAGCTAACTTATATCTTGATGTTGCTATCGAAACAGCAGTTGAGTTAAATGGTGGAAAACCGGTAAGAATTGCACAAGCATTTGAACAAGATGCATTCTCACAGGACGTTAGATTAGGTATTTTAGATGCTGCAGAAAGAACTGGTTCTAAAATCATAATCGACGATAAATTGCCTAAAGAGCTAAATGATATGGCTGCTACTTTGGTTAAAGTAAAACAGATGAAACCAGATGTACTTGTTGTATCAGGCCACACAAAAGGTGCATTAACTGCGATCAGACAAATTGCTGAAATGAAAGTTGATGTTCCAATGTTAGCTATGACTCACTGTGATGCTGCTAAGCTATCTAAACAGCATGGTAAAAATTCACAGTATGCACTTTGTGCTTCTCAATGGCACAAGTCACTAACTTATAAAGATGATTTCTTTAAAGATGGTATGACTTATGCTGCAGACTTTGAGAAAGAGTTTGGATATGATCCACCTTACCAATCTGCTGAATCTTCAGCTGCTTTATTGGTATTCAAAGATGCATTTGAAAGAGCAAATTCTTTCGATCAAAAGAAAGTAAGAGATGCTCTTGCAGCTACGAATATGCAAACATTCTATGGAAATATTAAATTTGCACCTGGTGGTCAGAACGTTGACAAACCAATGGTACTTTTCCAAGTAATGTGTGATGCTTCAGGAAGTTGTGAAAATAAAGTTGTTGCTCCATTAAAATGGGCATCAGCTAAGTTGATACATCCAATTCCTAAGTGGTCAGAAAGATAAAATAAAATACTAAAGCCCCCTAGTCATAGGGGGCTTTTTTTTATATAACCCAAAAATACTTTTTATGGATTTTCTTGTATTTCAATATCCTATGATAACTCTTCAAGCTTGCTTGGATGGTATTTTGCTAGGAGTTTTGTTTGCATTGATTGCATATGGAATGGCACTTCAATGGGGTGTGATGAATATAATTAACATTGCACAAGGAGATCTTGTAATTTTAGGAGGATACATTGCATACTTTATGTATCTCTATGGTATTCATCCAGCATGGGGAGTAATTGTTGCGCCAGTAATAATGTACTTTGTTGGTATAGCGATTTACAAACTCGTAATAAATAAAGTAGTAGATAGAGATCTATTTATCTCTATTTTAGCAACTTTTGGAATAAGTATTCTTTTCATGCAATTAATGAATTTTGCATTTGGTGCAGACGTTGTACTTGCAAATTCTGGTTACGGAACAACTATGTTGTTTGATAATAATGTTGTTTTACCAAATTCAAAAATATTTTCAGCGTTTATTAGCATTGTATTTGCAGTTTGTTTGGTTATTTACATGAAAAAATCAAAGCTAGGACGTGCAATTAGAGCTACAGCTCAAAATGCAAGAGCTGCAAAGATTTTAGGTGTCGATACGGAAAAAGTTTATGCCGCAACATTTGGAATAAATGCTGCTCTTTGTGGTGTTGCTGGTGCTTTGATATCTATAACTTTCACAATTCATCCTTACATGGGATTACCCTACACAATCAGATCTTTCATGATCGTAATTGTTGCAGGATTAGGAAACTTACCTGGTGTAGCAATGTCGGGAATGGGATTAGGAGTATTTGAAGAATTTGCAGATTATATACTGGGTACAGAATTTAGAATTGGTTCAGTATTTTTATTATTAGTATTAATCCTGGTTTATAGAAGATTTAAACTTTCAAGGAAAAGAGAATATTTAAAGTAAGATTGAGATGAAAAATGAATAAGAATTTTATTTTATATGCAGCAATATTAATATTTGGATTAGCTGCCCCTTTTTTATTTCCAGCCTTTAAAGTTCAGCTATCAATTCTTTGTGTTTTAATAGTTCTTGCTACTACTTGGAACATCCAAGGTGGGGAGATGGGATATAATTCATTTGGAAATATATTATTTTATGGATTAGGAATGTACCTATGCGCTTCTGTTCAAGTTGGAATGTTTTTTCCATTAGCTGAATGGACGGAGAGTGGAGGGGAAAAAACATTTGTTCATACTCCAACACAGTTTTTTCAAGGTATGGCAGTTGGACTAGTCGTAGCCGCTGTAGTTCCAACTATTGTAGCTGGTTTGATAGGATATTCTATTCTTGGACTTAGAGGACATTATTTTGCAATTTGTACATTAGGTTTAGGTGTAGCCGCAGGTGAAATTTCTGGTGGAATAGAAATTATTGGAGCAGGTCAAGGCTTTACTACACCACCTTTTCCAAATGTTGGTAGCTTAGAAGCAAGGGGGGAGTTTTTCTATTTCTTAAGCTTCTTCACATTAGTGCTCACATTCATTGCAGTTCGTTCAATTTATTCCACAAGATTTAAATTAATACTTAACGCTATTAGAGATAATGAGGATAAAGCTGAAGCAATGGGTATTGAAACAATGAAGTATAAAATTATTGGTTGGATGATCTCAGCTTTCTTCTGTGGATTGGCAGGAGGAATAATGGGTGGCTTAGTTGGATACATCGATTCAACAGATGTTGCATTTGATGGAAGAGAAATGGGAGTATTCATGGTACTGATGGCAATACTTGGAGGTAAAGGAACTCTTTGGGGCCCAATTATTGGTGCAACTATATTTCACATTTTTAAAGAAGGCTTTTGGACATTCTTTTTGGGTTGGCAGTATGTTGCTCTAGGAGTTTTGATTGTTGTGATTGTGATTTATTTTCCAGAAGGAATTATGGGATGGCTCAGAGAAAAATATCCAGAGCGATTTGGTGAAGTAGTTGATGAAAAAGATCGTAAAGCACAGGTAGAACTTAAATGAGTATTTTAGAAGTTAGCAATGTAAGTAAATCTTTTGGTGGCGTTAAAGCTAACGTTGATATTTCAATGAATGTTGAAAAAGGTAAGATAGTTGGATTAATTGGACCAAATGGTTCAGGAAAAACCACATTATTTAATTCGATTGTAGGAACTTACCCAATCGATAATGGATCTATTAAATTTAATGGAAAAGAAGTTTCTGAGTTACCAGTTCCTGTAATTGCTAAGTTAGGATTATTGAGAACTTTTCAGCAAACAAGAATTTATGGAAAGCTTAATTGTATAGAAAATATGCTTATTAGTCATAAAGGTAGTGACGCGGATTTAATGAAAATATTTTCAAAAATTCCACAAGAATTAACAGATAAAGCAGAAAATTTATTAAATTTTGTAGGTTTATATCAAAAAAGAAAGCTAAGAGCTGGAGATTTGTCTTTTGGTCAGCAAAAATTACTAGAGCTTGCTATGGCATTAATGAATGAACCAGAGATGCTATTATTAGACGAGCCTACAGCTGGGATTAATCCAACGCTAATAAATGGTATTATTGATAGATTAATTAAAGTTAACCAAGATTTTGGAATAACTCTTTTGGTTATTGAGCACAACATGAGAGTCATTATGCAATTAGCAGAGAATATTTTTTGTTTAGCTCATGGTAAAATGTTAGCTAATGGATCGCCAGACGAAATTAAAAACGATAAACGTGTTATTGACGCGTATTTAGGAGCTCAATAATGGCTAATCAATATGAAGTACTAGGAAAAGCTCCGACACCAGATGATTTAAAAAAATTATCTCCAAATGAAGTTCATTTAACTATTAAAAATTTAAACGCAGGTTATGGAAAAATGGAAATTTTACATAACTTTGATTTATTCGTAAATAAAGCTCAGTCTTTATGTTTAATTGGACCTAATGGTGCAGGTAAATCTACAATTCTTCATTCAATATATGGTTTTACAAATATTTTTTCTGGTCAAATTGAACTTGAAGGAAAAGAAATTACAAATCTTACCCCAGCAGAAAAGTTAAAGTCAGTTGGTATAGCTTATATATTGCAGGATAATTCTGTATTTCCAGATATGACTGTAGAAGAAAACTTATTAATGGGAGGATATATAAAAGAAAAAACCGATGAATCGTATGAAGAAGCTGAAAGAATTTTTGAAAAGTATGAAAGGTTAAGAAATAGAAGAAACCAACCAGCAAAAGTTTTATCTGGCGGGGAAAGAAGATTGCTAGAAATATCTAGAGCATTAGTTATGAAACCCTCAGTACTTTTAGTAGACGAACCGTCAATTGGACTTGAACCCAGATATATTGAGATGGTTTTTGAAATATTAAGAGATCTTCAGCAAAATGAAAAAAAAACAATCATTCTAGTAGAACAAAATGCCAAAAAAGGATTGGAGTTTGCGGATATAGGATACGTTTTAGTATCTGGGCAAACTGCAATTGCAGGTAAAGGAGACGATTTACTTCAAAATCCTGATGTTGGTAGACTGTTCCTAGGTGGATAATGATTAATAAAAATTTTTTCTTTAAAGGATATAGATCTATATTTACACATGATAGTCCAGCTATAGCTCTTACTTGTTGCTTTATAGCAATTGGAGCTCTCTTTAAAAATTTAGGTTTTAATATTCAGGAAAGTATTTTTTCAACTGTTTTAACTTATGCTTTACCAGGTTCATTGGTAATGGCAGAGTCTATGTTGATTGGAGCATCTTTATTAAATATTTTTTTAGCAGTTTGGTTTGTAAATGCTAGACTTTATCCAATGGCTGTATCTTTATTTCCATTAATGATGCACAAATCTCAACCTAAGTGGAAGTATTACTTTTCTTGTCATTTTATTGCTGTTTCAGCGTGGTTAATCATGAAAAGCAATTATAAGAAAATTCCAAAAGAATATAGGATTGATTATTGGATTGGAATTGGAAGTGCAACAGTAAGTGTATCTGTTATTGGAACATTTATAGGTTTTTATTTTTCAGAGTACATGAATAAGGATATGATGATTGGATTGGCAATTCTTAATCCTGTATATTTTTTATGCATGATGGTCGGAGCATCAAAAACTTTACAAGTTACGTTATCTGTCTTACTTGGAACAATTTTAGGACCAATTATTTATTTATTTTCACCTGAGTGGTCAATTCTGTTAGCAGGTGTAATCGGTGGAACTATAGCCTATTTAGTTGGAGAGTATAATGTCAGCTAATATCGTTTATGCAATTTTAGTTACATCTCTTGCTACATTTTTATCTAGATTTTTAGGTGCTCTCACCTCTCAAGGTATTAAGGAAACATCAAAACTTTTTAAGTGGTTTAATTGTTTAGCCTATGCAACTTTAGCGGCATTAATAGCAAGAACTATAATTTTTCCTGCTGGGGTATTAATAGAAGCTAGTTATTATAGTAGATCAATTGTTGTATTTTTATCCTTGTTTGTTTTTTTTATTTCTAAGAAAAACTTTGTTTATCCTACAATTTTCTCAGCTATTTGTATGGCAATAATTAACAATTATATCTGATTAAATTGATTTATAAAATAAGGTAAAATAAAATTTAGAATGCAAAAAATTACAGGCATAGACATTCAAAAACACGATAAATCAAATAGGATTATAAAAATTAGTTTAGAAAATGATATAATAGATAAATTAATTTTCCCGTTTAATAAATTTGATTTAACAGCATTAGAGCTAAAACCATTTACAAGATTTACTTTAGCTAAAAGTTTAGATGATTTAACAAATAATAAATTAAGTGAATTAATGAACTCAATTATTAGAGACAGATCTACAGGTTGCTTTATTATTGGACCAAAAAATATAACTGCAAAAATTAATGATACATTTTTAGTTAAGTTATCAACTGCAATAGCTCATCTAATTGGTGTACCTAATCATGATGCCATGGCAGGAAAATATTATGCTCGTTTTCATGTAAAACATGAAGATAGTAGCGACTCTTATTTAAGAAAGGCATATAGGAATATGGATCTTCATACAGATGGTACATATGTGAAAGATGTAACTGATTGGTTAATTATGACAAAAATTGATGAGCAAAATGTTGAAGGTGGTGAAACAGCTATGTTGCACCTTGATGATTGGGAGCATTGTGATGATTTATACAATGATCCAGTTGGGAGACAAAATTTTGTTTGGGGGTCACCAAAAAGTAAAAATATTGATTACAAAGTAGAGCACCCGGTTTTTTCATTCTTTGGGCTTTATCAAAATAACTTCCTAATCCTTTAAAATAATTCATTGATTTTAAAT
>NZ_CVSK01000073.1 GCF_001180025.1 Candidatus Pelagibacter communis | reverse complement strand
CCTAATGTAGAAACTGGAAATGCTTTGGTAAAAATGCTTATCTATTTTAGTGGTGCATGTGCCGCAGGGGTTGTAGTTGGTGGGAAAGTTCCTGTGGTTATAACTAGCAGATCTGATGAAGCTCAGGCACGGTTAGCTTCTATTGCAGCTGCCGTTGTTGCATTAGATTAATTCTAAGTTAAGCAAATCTATTGAATTCGTAGCTTTTATACTCTATTAAAGAGGCTCAAAAAAAAAGGAAGCAATAATGGCAATACAATATTTAAAAAAATCACCAAAAACATCTTCAACAGATGACACCAAAACAAGAGAAATAGTTGAAAATATTTTAAAAGATATTGAAAAAACAAAAGAGGAAGGTTGTAAAGAGCTTTCAAAAAAATTTGATAAATTTGAGGGTGATGTAATTGTTTCCAAAGAAAAAATTGAAGAAATAAAAAAAAGCTTAGATCAAAAAACTAAAGATGATGTTCAGTTTTCTCATGAAAGAGTTAGAAAATTTGCAGAAGCACAATTAAAAAATTATGGACAAGATTTTGAAGTTGAGCTTTCAGAAGGTTTGTTTGCTGGTCAAAGATTAATTCCTGTAAACACCGCTGGATGTTATGTTCCTGCAGGTAGATATGCTCATATTGCTTCTGCTGTTATGAGTGTAACGACTGCAAAAGTTGCTGGTGTTAAAAATATTCTTGTATGTAGCTCACCAAAACCAGGTATTGGGGTCCATCCTACCATAGTTTATACAGCTGACCTTTGTGGTGCTGATGTAATAATGAACTTAGGAGGAGTACAAGCAATTGCAGCTATGACAAATGGTTTATTTGGAAATGCACCTGCTGATATTTTGGTAGGTCCAGGTAATCAATTTGTTGCTGAAGCAAAAAGAATTTTGTTTGGTAAAGTTGGAATAGATTTATTTGCAGGTCCAACTGAAATTGCAATAATTGCTGATGAAACCGCTGATCCAGAAATAGTAGCTGTAGATTTAGTTGGTCAAGCTGAGCATGGCTATAATTCACCTGCTTGGTTATATACAACAAGTAAAGACCTAGCAGAAAAAGTAATGAAAAGAGTTCCAGAATTAATTGCTGAATTACCAGAATTACCAAGAACAAATGCTGAGGCAGCTTGGAGAGATTATGGTGAAGTAGTTCTATGTGATACCGACGAAGAGATGGCTAAAATTAGTGATGAATATGCACCTGAGCACTTAGAGGTACAAACAAAGAATTTAGATTGGTTCCACAACAGATTAAAAAATTATGGTTCTTTATTTGTTGGTGAAGAAACAACTGTTGCTTATGGAGATAAATGTTCAGGAACAAATCATATTTTACCTACAAAAGGAGCTGGAAGATACACAGGTGGTTTATTTGTAGGAAAATTTATCAAAACACTAAGTTTCCAAAGAATGACTAAAGAGTCTACAGAATTGGTTGGTGCTGCAGCTGCAAGACTTTCAAGATACGAAGGTATGGAAGCACATGCAAGAACTGGAGATGTAAGACTAAGAAAATATGGTTACCAAAACTAATAATACAAAGGATATAATATGAAAAAATTTGACGAGCTAATGAGTGTAGGGAGTGAAATCGAAAATATCACTGCTGGAGAAGCGAAAAAAAAGTTAAACGACTCAAACGTGCAATTTATAGATGTTAGAGATAAAGAAAGCTTTTCTAAGGGTACAATAGGAAATGCTATACACATGGACAGAGGATTGCTTGAATTTTATTTAGCTGAAGGAAGCCCTTTGGAAAACGATATCTTTAAAAATAATCCAGATAAAGAATTTGTAGTTTTTTGTGGTTTAGGTGGTCAAGGTACCCTTGCTACAAAAACTATGAAAGATATGGGGGTTAAAAATGTTAAAAATATTTCTGGTGGAATGTCAGAATGGGAAAAATTAAAAGATTAATTTTTATTTAATATCATATCTAAATAAAGAGCTGCTGACCAAGAAAAATTTTTTGCACCCATTGGCTCTCCATTTTTACAACTAAAATATTCAAAAAAACCTTTTTTTTCTAATATTTGGATAGTTTTGTTTTTTATTTTATCAGAAAAAAACTTGTCCTTATTTTTTAAACCTTTGTAAATAAACCAGTTACAATTAATCCATACAGGGCCTCGCCAGTATCTTTTCTCTTCAAAACTTTTATGATTTGGTTTAATTGATGAAAAAAAATATTTTTCTTTTAAATTATGTTTTTTAAGGTTTTTGATTAGTTTTTTATTAATTTTATCATTATTCAGATCGGCAAATAATACAAAATAATTGGTTATTGATGGAACATAGATCTTTTTATTATTTTTTAAATCCTTTGAAAAAAAAATTTCTTTTTTTTTGTCATATAACTTAAGGAAATTTTTTTCTGTAATTTTAATATAATTTTCTATTTTAGTTTTGTTTAAACTAAATGTGTCTAACAATAAAACTAAGTCTTTATTTGCTTTTAAAAATATAGAATTAAAACCGACATCTACAACATTAAAAAATGAAGATTTAAAAACTCTTTTTGGATTATATTTAATTTTTCTTAAATTATTTTTTATTGTAACATACCTATCGTAATCAATATTAAGCGGTCTATAATCTGGATTTACAACTTTATTATCAGCTCTTTTATATTTTATATTTTTCTCAATTTTTACTTTATTCATAGGTTCATCCCATAAAGGAGAATTATCGTATCCACTCTCCCAAGGATGTAAAATCGATACTAAACCAGTTTTTTTTGGGTCTCTAAATTGAATGAACCACTCATGAAATTTTTTAATTTTTTTAATTATTTTTTTTATATTTAAAAGTTGAGTTTTATTAATTTTATTTTTATTTAGAATTTCTTTTAAAATTGTTGCAAGTATTGGTGGTTGAGTTATTCCAGATGAGTGAATTTTATGACCACAATTCCATGCAGTATAATTTGGATAATAGTTTGTTTTAGTGTTATGAAATAAGATATGTGGAACCATTCCATCCTTCCATTGTCCCTCTAATAAGGTGTTTATTTCTTTTAATGCAAAATTTAAGTTAAAGTAAGAATATCCTAGAGCTATAAAGCCAGAGTCCCAATTCCATTGTGCAGGGTAAAGCTTATTATTTGTAGGTAAGGTATACCCTTTTCTTCTGTTACCCAGTAAGGTCTTTTGAGCCTTATTAATTAAATTTCTCATTAACCTTTCACACTTCCTGCAGTCAGACCACTTACTAAATATTTTTCAAAATAAACAAATATAAATAATACTGGTAATGTAACTACCACTGAACCTGCCATTAAATATTGTCTTGGCGTTTCTGCATCTCCACTTAAATATTGGATAGCCCTTGATAATGTAAATGAATTAGGATTGTCCAAAAACATCAAAGAAAATAAAAACTCATTCCAAGCAATCATAAAAACATACAAGGCAACGGATGAAATCGCTGGAATACTTAAGGGAATTATAATTTTAGTTATAATTCCAAACCAACTCAACTTGTCTAAAATTGCAGCTTCTTCTAATTCTTTTGGTATACTTTTAAAGTATCCTTGTAACATATAAATAGCCACCGGAAGTGTTGTTGCTGTATAGACAATCAATAAACCTTCTATTGAATTACGTAAACCCAATTGACTAAATATTGTATACAAAGGAATAACAAGAACGATTGCAGGGAACATGTATATTATAAGAATAGATGTAGACAAAAATGTTTTTCCAAAGAAATTTAATCTTGCAACTGCATAAGCAGCAGGTATTGCAAAAAGAAGAGTGATAATAACGGTACCAACAGAAACAATGGTGCTTGTCACTATATATTTTCCAAATTTATAAGATTTAAAAATTACAAAATAAGATTTAAATAAATCTTTTATATCTTGTCCGAAATTGATACTAAAATCTAAAGGATTCACTAACAAAGCTATTTGAGTTTTAAAACTTGTTACTAACATCATATAAAATGGAAAAAGTATTACAAAAGAGAAAAATAAAATTCCAAATAAAGTTAAGAAGTCGAATAAAATTACTTGTGTAGAGTGCTCTTCTTTTAAACCTATAAAAGTATATTTGCTAATTCTATTGGTGAAAAAATATACTATTAAAAATACGCCCACATTATACCAAATTGGTAATTTTTGTATTAAGTAACCATCACAAAAAACGAATATGGAAGAAAAAATGATTGATTTATAAATTGATTTAATTCTATCACCTATTCCTAAATGAGCTAATGATATTAAAAAACCAAATATAAAAATTATTTCTATATTAAAACTATTAATACTTAAACCTTGCAATGTTGCTAATATCTTCCAAATCGAAATTAAAAAAATTAAGAAAAAAGTAGATATCAATGAAAATAATATTGTATTTTTAGTTCTCATCTACTCTCTTTCCTAAAAGTTTAAAATAAAAAAACATAAACATTAAAAGTAATACAACTATTACAATTGAAACCGCTGAGCCCATTCCAATATCTGATATTGCAAAACCTTGTTGATAAACATTTATTGGTAAGGTTCTAGTTCCTGATGCGCCTCCCGTTAATAAAAAGACGTCCTCAAATTTATTAAAATTCCATATAAACCTAATCATGAATAATATCGAAATTACTGCAGTAATTTGTGGAAGTGTAATGTTGAAAAATTTTTGAAAAGGACTTGCTCCATCAACATCAGCGGCCTCATATAATTCTTTTGGAATAGCTTGAAGTCTCGCAAGAATAAATAAAAAAGCTAAAGGAAAATATCTCCAGATTTCAAACATTATAACTGTTGTAAGTGCTAGCCTTAACTTAAAATCAAAACCTAAAATACTAATTTCAATATATTTTTGTCCAAGGAGATTTATTGGGGTTTCAATAATTTGATAATTTAATAGTAAACTATTTAACGTACCACTATTCGGATCTAGTAAAAGTTCCCAGGTATAAGCTAAAGCTACAACTGGAGCAACATAAGGGAAAAGTAGAACACTTCTCATGAATGTTCGTCCATAAAATTTTTGATTAACCATTTGAGCAGTTAAAATACCAAATATTATTGAGCCAACAGTTCCAAAAAATGTGTAATAAAAAGTTGTAAGTAATAAGTCTACAAATTCATTTTCGAATAAAACCTTTTTAAAGTTTTTGAGAGTAAAGTTAGTATTAAGTAATATGTTGTCAGATTTTCCCTCTAATTTTGGTTTAATTGATTTAAGATTTTTTTTGTCTATTTTTGATCCATCATTTGTTTTAAATACTACCTGAAAATTTTCCCTATATTTAGCTGGCCAATTTCCAAATTCACATTTTAGGTTTTGCTTTTTATAAGAACATCTTGGATCTAAATTTTCTATTTCAAAAGTTTTTGGAAAATTATCTTGAAATGAAACATCTCTTATCTCTTGAATTAATGAACTGTTTCTTAACTTATATAATATTTTTATTTTAGAGGGCTCATCAGAAATGGATTTTACAATTTTTTTTGCTCTTGGTTCTGGAATTCTAATATCTTTTAATTCAACTTCTTTAAAACTAATCCAAATATTTGCAAAAATTGGAAATAAAATTATTGAAAAAACTAAAAGGACTGCAGGTAGAGTTAATATATATGCAGTTTTTTTTTCTGTATTTGCTAAAGTATCATTCATAAAAAAAGCGGATAATTTATATTATCCGCTTTTTTAAAAAATTTAAATTATTTGAATTTAGCTAATGATTTGTTAATCATGTCAACAGCTTCATCGACATCAATTTGATCATCGATATAAAGTCTAGTGATTCTATTTATAAATTGAGAATTTATGACTTTTGATGCTCTTGATAGTTCACCTTCTTTAACACCCCATCTATTTGCAGTATCTAAACCAGCTACAATGTTATTAATAACATCTGGGTCATATAGATCTGACAATGGAGCTTTTCTATCAACTCCAACAGGTAGTTTACTCCAAGCTTTTGTGAAAGCCTCAGGGTCACTTGAATTTCCTCTTCTTACAGGAAATTTTCCTTCTGGAGCTATCGATAATGTGCTTGTGTAACCTTCATCCATTGAGTACATGATAAATTGTTTAGCTTCATCTGTATCTGCATCAGCTGTAATACCAAAATACCTAACATCTGCCCATGCAGCACCTTTTTTATTACTAGGACCACTAAAATTAGTAATGAAACCAGTTTTAGAAGCTAGTTCAGGTGATGTTGGATCACTGTTAATTGTTGGTGGAGCCGAGTCTCTTAAACCTGCAAGCTCATCCATAATAAATGGAGACCAAATAATCATTGGAGTTTTTCCTGCAAAGTACAATGCTCTAGATTGTTTCCAGTACAATTCACCTGGAGGACTTGCTTTTGCAATTACTTTATAAAACTCTAATGCTTCTTTTAGTTTTTTACCTTGTTTCTTGATACCACCCTTTTTAACAATATTAACCCCATTTGCTAAAAGAACGTGCTCTAAAACTTGACTCATGAAATTTTCATCAGTTTTAGTTGCAGCAACAAAACCAAACATTCCGTTTTGTTTTGATAGCTTCTCAACAGCAGCTACAATGTTTGCATAGCTTGTTGGTGGTGCTAAATCTGCATTTTCAAAAAGGTCTTTTCTATAAACAACCATTTGTGTCCATCCATCAACTGGAACAGCTGCAATTTTTGAACCTTTTTTTGCCATGTTAAGTGCACCTGGTGCAAATGTATCTTTACCTAATTTTTTAACAACATCATTATTAGCATCGACATCTAAAATTCCTGCTTCAGCCCATGGTAATACATATTGCAAAGTATGATAGATCACATCTGGTAAGTCACCTGCTGCCGCAGCAGCTGTAGCTCTAGTTCCCAAATCTTTTTCTTCTACTGGGATCACATCTACTTTAATACCTGTTTTAGCTTCAAAAGCTTTTGCCATTTCCTCTTGCTTAGCCATTCGGGCAGGCTGAACTTCTGTAGTCCAAAACTTTATGTCTGCGTAAACAATATTCGAAATAAAAATCGAAATTACGCAAAACATCTTTATTATATTTTTCATTTCCCCTCCTATTAATATTTAAAACTATATTAAAATGATTCTATTTAGCAAAGACAAGACTGACACATATCAGGTATGTGATTGATACATGTTAATTACTCAAAAAATAGGAAAAATTTGAAATTAGTCAATTATAGGTTGTGTTATGATTTTACTCTTTTTCCATTTTCATCAAAAATAAAAATGTCATTTAGATCAAAACCTATGGAACTTCCTATTTCAACATTGCTTGGAATTTTCGCACTTAATTGGTGTTCATCTTTTTTCATATATACAATTTTTTCATTACCAAGATTTTCAATTAATTCTATTTCAGGATTAAAAGTAAATTTTGTATTCTGAATTGCTTTTAAATGTTCGGGTCTAATACCCACAAAATGTTTTGATTTTTTTAATTTTAAATTATTAAATTGAATTTCATTACCTAACAATTTAATTGTGTTTTCTGAAACAACATTTTCCTCGTTTACTTCTAAAATATTCATTTTGGGTGTGCCTATAAATTGTGCAACAAAAATATTTGCTGGATCATTATAAATTTCCTCAGGAGTGCCAACCTGCTCAATATTACCTTGATTTAAAATAACTATTCGGTCTGCTAGTGTCATAGCTTCTACTTGGTCATGAGTTACATAAATCATATTTGTTTTAATTTGATTATGTAATTTAGATATTTCAACTCTCATTTCTGCTCTCAATGCTGCATCAAGATTAGATAAAGGTTCATCAAACAAAAATATTTTTGGGTTTCTTGTAATGGCTCTTCCTATCGCCACTCTTTGTCTTTGACCTCCAGATAATTGTTTTGGTTTTCTCTCTAGTAGTTCTTCAATTTTTAGAATTTTTGCAGCCTGCATTACTTTTGTATTAATTTCTTCCTTTGGTCTTTTTTCAATTTTTAAACCAAAAGACATATTTTCATATACATTCATATGTGGATAAAGGGCGTAAGATTGAAAAACCATCGCAGTTTGACGTTTTGAAGGATGAAGTTCATTAATTTTTTGATCATTAATAAATATTTCGCCTTCATCTATTTTTTCTAATCCTGCAATCATCCTAAGAAGAGTTGATTTTCCACATCCTGATGGTCCTACCAAAACAAGAAATTCATCTTCCTTACCTTGCAGATTAAAATCTTTAATTATCTTATTAGTACCAAAAGATTTATGTACACCAGTAAATTTTATGCTTGCCATTTAATTCTCTATCTTTTCAAGAATATTAATCTAAAAAATTTTTTATTAAAATATTAAATTTATCCGGTTGTTCTAAATGAACATTGTGACAACATCCTTTAAAGATTTCTAAACGGCTATTTTTAATATTTTTATTCAATGTATCAACCTGATCAAAATTATAAGATATATCTTTATCTCCCCAAATAATTAAAGTTTCATTTTTGATATTTTTTAAATTATCAATTCCTCTCCAATTTTTCATAGCAACCAGAGCATTATCAGCTGTTTCTACAGAAACATTACTCACAGCATTTTCACATAAAAAATAATTCTTATCTTTATCACCTTTCACAAACCATTTTGGTGGAACTCTTGAAAATGAAACTTTTGTTCCATCTTTTTTTAATTTTTCTCTTGTTTCATCCATTGTTTCAAATCTTCCAGGAATATCTCCTATTGATCCTGTAGCAAAACAAATCAATTTATTTACTCTCTCACCAACAATTTTTGTTATTTCTTGAACAATCATTCCTCCCATGGAATGACCAATTAAATTAAATTTATCAATTTTTTTTTGATTAAGTATTTCTATTATTTTTTTTGCCATATCATTAATAGAGTTTAAAGATTTTGCATTATAACTTTCACCAAATCCAGGTAAAGCAGGTGCTATAACCCTATAATATTTTGAGAAATAGTTTTTTTGAAAACACCACATTTCAGACGAACCAAGATATCCATGTACAAAAACAAATGGAAAACCTTTTCCTAAATCGTCTACATAAATATCATTCATAGTATTTCCTTAATTATATATAAAACCAAAATACTCATAAAAGTTATAATAAATATGTTAATAATTCTCCAAACTTTTTTACTTTTAGCATATTTAGATAAATAGTTTGACAAATAACCTAAAGCAAAAAAAAATAAAAATGAAGCTATAGCTGCACCTATCCCAAAAGCTATTTTTTGATTTAACAAATAATTTTTAGAAAAATTCCCAAGAAAAAAAACTGTGTCTGAATAAACATGCGGATTTAGGTAAGTAAATCCAAGAGTTTTTATAAATATATTTATTTTTGAAATATTTGTTAGATCATTACTAAAATTTATATCTGAATAATGAGTTTTTATTTTTGAGTAAATGAAGTGCAATAAAAATAATATAAGAAGTATATTTAATATTAATTCAACTGTTTGATTAAAAAGTTGATTAAAATAATGAAAAAGAAAGATACCTAAAAATATTAAAATTAAGTCAGATATTGAGCATATTAAACAGACAAGAAATACATGTTGTTTTTTTAAACCTTGTTCAATAACAAAAATATTTTGAGCACCAATAGCTAAAATTAAACTTAATCCTATAAAAAATCCTAATAAAGCATATTCCATTAAGACAAATTAAACTCTTTTCTTACCCTGAACAACTCTATCAAGAATTAACGCAACAAATAAAATTGCAACACCTGCTAAAATTCCTTGTCCAACATTAGCATATTGAAGTGCTTCTAAAACATCTTGTCCTAATCCTTTTGCACCGATTAGAGATGCAACTACTACCATTGCTAAACTTAACATTACTGTTTGGTTTACACCTGCCAATATAGACGGTGTTGCTAATGGTAAATCTACTTTTCTTAATAGATACCATTTAGATGCACCATAAGCTATCGCAGCTTCTCTAATTGTTTCTGGCACACCTCTTAATCCAAGAACTGTTAATCTAACCACAGGGGTTCCTCCAAAAATCATTGTAATAAT
>NZ_CVSK01000072.1 GCF_001180025.1 Candidatus Pelagibacter communis | reverse complement strand
GGCTAAAATGTGTACTTTAGCTGCTCAAGGAAAATGGTCTAGTGAGCTTGAAAATAAGTAAAAAAAAATTTATTTATCTTATTTCTCCTAACAAAATTCCTAATTTTTTCTATAAAAATCTAAAATTAGTTTTAAAAACTGGAAAAGTAAGTTTTTTTCAACTTAGACTTAAAAATTATTCTCTTAAAAAGAAAATTATAATTGGAAAAAAAATTAAGAATATTTGTAAAAAAAATAAAGTAAAATTTATTATTAATGATGATCCTTTACTTACTTTAAAATTAAATGCTGATGGTTGCCATCTAGGTCAAAAAGATATGAATATTAATATGGCAAAAAAAATACTTGGTAAAAAAATTATAGGAATTACATGTCATAATTCTATGAATTTAGCAAAAAAAGCAATTAAAGGTAAAGCTGATTACATTGCCTTTGGTGCTTTTAATCAATCTAAAACTAAAAAAGCTAAGCATGTAGCCTCTGTTGAGATTTTAAATAAAGTTAAAAAATTTACAAAAACCCCAACAGTAGCTATTGGTGGAATTAATGCTGTTAATTATAAAAATCTATTATTGAATAATGCCAATTTTTTAGCTATCTCAGG
>NZ_CVSK01000071.1 GCF_001180025.1 Candidatus Pelagibacter communis | reverse complement strand
TTTGAAAATCTGGCCCTCTATTCTTAAGAGAATTTAAAATATCATCACTATCATCTTCAAATGAACCAATTACTCCAGCAATACCACACATTAAATTAAAAAATTCATCAGATTTTTTTAAAAACTATCGATTTTGAATAACTGTTTTTTCCGTGATTTTCAACACCATTATATTCTTTAAAAATTTTATAACCTGATTCTTTTGCTATTTCTAATATTTTAAGTTCTGAAAATTGACTATTTGGATAAAGAATAGTTTTATTTGAGAAACTATCATGCTGTAATTGATACCTTTCCTCTGTAAAAAGATTTTGTGAAAAAAATGAGTACTGAGAAAAAATCTTTGGATTAAAAGAAAAATTATTGTTAGCTAAAATAATAAATTTAGCAGAAGATTTAAAAAGAATTTTAATTATTTGCATAGGATTCTTTAAATATTGTAAAGTTGTTGAAGTATAAATTAGGTCATAATTCAATTTAAATAATTGCTTCGAAAATTTTGAAAATTTACAAAAATTTAAATTTTCCTCTTTTGCAATTTTTACAACGGATGATGTTTCAATAATATTATAATCATATTTTTTTCTAATATTTTTTTTTAAGTTTAAATAATCTGAGCCATAGCCACCTCCTAATTCTAAAATTTTAATTTTATTTTTTTTTATTTTTCTCACAATATTTCTTAAAATAAAAAAAGAAGTGCTTTTTAATTTTTCAACGTTTGATGTTTCAAAAAAATTTTTGTATCTTATTTTTTGAAGTATTAAATTATCATATGAATTTGAAAATTTTTTATTACAAAATCGTTTACAGTGATCATAACTAGTAAATTCTTTAGTATAATAAAATCTTTTTATTAGATGTGATAATTTCTTAAGAACATTTGAGAAATTAAATTTTTTTTTACTGTTTTTAAAAATTTTTTTATTAACATCTAAATTATCAAAATTTAATATATCATCAATTTTTTTTTCATATGATTTTATATTTTTAATTATTTTATTTTGAACTGCTTCAGTTATTTTTTTTCTTAATTTTTCATTTTTTGAATAAAGTTTAATTTTATTTATTAAGTCATTTCTGTTCCTAAAAAGTATGTATTTTGATAAGTTTCCATATATTCTTTTATGGGTTGAACTATATTCTGTTAAAATTAGTCCTCCCGCCGCAGGAATTTCTATACTTCTTGAAGTTTGTGTATCGTAATTTATTTTTCTTAAAAAACTTAAATTAATTCTACTTGATGCCAAAATATCTCTATATCTATTATTAAAAACCTCTCCTCCTTTATATGTATTTTTTCTTTTAAATTGATTGGCATAATTTTCCCAACCATATCCCCATATATTAATTTTAAAACCTTCACTCTCGAGTGATGTTAGTAACTTTACCCTATCAAGAGTACATGAACCTACAAACGAAATATCGTATTTATACTTCTGTTTATAATTAAATTTTTTAAAATGTATTTTTTCTGAATATGCTTTGTCAGTAAAATGAATATTGGAATTATATTTTTTTGCAAATTTTTTGTAATCAGGAATATTGATCAAATTTATTTTGTCAAAGATGCTTAATTTAAATATTCTGTTTATAAAAAAATTATTATTATGACTTAAAATCATATTATCGTTTGAAAAATAAATTATTTTCGCAAGTGGGGATAAATTTCGGATTTTCTTAAGAGTTGAAGGATAAATATACCATCCCTTCTCAATAAAAATAAAACTCAAATCAGCATTCGATTTTGCAACTTGTATCATATTTTTATTAAAATTTGATATATCAATTGGTATTTTTAATTTTTCAAAAACTTTTTCAAAAAAATTAGGTCTTATTCTTTTTTTCCATTGATAGACTGGAAAAATTCTATAGTTATTTTTCTTTAATGCTAATTTCCAAAAAGATATTTTAGATTTTACATTAGCATTAGGTATTGTTATTAAAATTTTTTTTTTCAATTTAATTTAGAACTTCTTCGATTTTTTTTTGTTTAAATATTTTTAAAATTCCAGCACCTGTACAATTGTAAACATCTATATTTTTTCTCTTGAAGTATTCAGACCAAAATCTGTATTGATTAAGTGTTATAGACATTTGATCAAGATCCTCAATATAATTTTGAAATTTTTTTTTGTTATTATCAGGGTTTGAACCATATGCATGAGTTTCAAAATTATCGATTAACTCATAACACAAACCATTAGCTTCAACTCCCACAAACAAAATGGAATTTGGATTAGTATATGCTAAAAATGATAAGGTAGCTCCAAAAACTGCTCCTCCAAAAGTGGGTGTTGTAAGATTGATTTTAAATTTTTTAAAATTATATTTATTTAGAAATAATCTATTATCTATCCATACTATCTTTAATTCTTTATTTTTAATTATTTCATTCGTAAATTTTTTATTAAATGCCCATTTAACATTAAATATAAATGTAACATTTGGATTAAGTTCCAAAATTTTATCTATAATATCAGTACCCCATTCACCTTTATAAAACTTATCATCAATAATAATATGATATTTGGGCTGTAATAATTTATACTCATCAATTAAATACCCTCTATTCATAAAGATAGTATTTTTATTAATAAATTTTTTAATTTCTAGATTTTTTAGTGCAGGAGAATTTCCTACTATAATCCACTGTTGATTTCGAAAAATATTTGATAATTGATTATTTTTTTTTAAAAGATTTCTTTTTTTATTCTCAAATAAAAAATGGAAGGTAAGTATTATAAAATTAATTAAATAAAAAAAAAAATATTTTAAGTTAAAATAAGATTTCCAAAAGCTCATTTATTAATGTTTAGTTCTATTTTATTTAAATAATTCTTAAAAGTATAATCATTTAGCAATTTTTTTAAAACTTTTATATTTCTTTTTTTTTTTAAAAGTATTTTGGTAGCTCTATAAATATTATTTACATTAAGTTTTGATTTAGCTATCCAGTTGTACTTAATAAAGTTACTATCTATTTCCATAGTATTTGAACATATTACTGGTTTAGCTTGCAGTAATGCTTCCCATATTACTAAATCAAAATCTGCTTTATCAAGACAGTAAATACACAGAGAATTTTTAATTTGTAATTTTTTTTCTTTCTCTGATACAAAACCAAAGAAACTAACGTTATTAATTAATTTTTTTATTCTTACAATCTCTTTTAAATTTTTCATTTGAGATCCATCACCACAAATATGTAATTTCAATTTTGGATTAGTCTTATTTATTTTTTTAAAAGTTTTGATAATTAAATCAACATTTTTCTTTTTTTCTAACCTTCCTAAACTTAAAATAAACTTTTTGTTATTATTGTGTTTAAAAGAGTTTAAATTTCTGATTGCAGCATTAAAAACTTTTGGTTTATAGTTGAGCAATCTTAATCTTTCTTTTTGAGATTTTTTTGTTAAAACAAAAACATCGCTAAAGATGTTTTCAACTATACCCAAAATTTTTAGTCTTACTTTTGTTAGTAAATTTATATTTTTTATACTGATTGGTTTAAATTCATCATAAGAAAACATATCATGGGCTAAATAAATTATTTTTCTTAGAAAAATCATTCTTAAAAAAAACATTTCATGCAAACCATAATTAAAATAAATTTTAATATTTTTTTTAAAAAGAAAGCTGAGACAAAATCTTAAAAAACCTAAGGAAAATGAAGGTGTAATTAGTCTCTTATAAATACTATTATAGTTTTTTTTTATATAAAGCTTACATTTTTCACTACAATATAGAGAAAACAGAAAGCATTTTTTATGACTATTAACTTCCTCAAAAAAACTTAAAGCAAAGATCTCTGAGCCTCCTATTTGAACAAATTTTCTCTGGTAATAAACAAACATGCTTATATTTTACTTAACTTATTATAATTTAGCTATTTTTGATTTAATTAATTGCTCTGCAAGTTTAAAATCATTTGGCCAGTCAATATCAAAACCTACTAATTTATCTAATTCATATAGGAATGGTTTTTTTCCAATTCTATCATTTAGCTTTTTATAAATTTTTGCTGATGCAATAAATACTCCACTATTAATCTCATATAATTTTTTTATTGTTTGAGTTCTGGGCCATTTCTCTATCTTTCGATTATAATTTATAGCTTTCTTTTTATTCCATAAAAATGTTTGAATGGCACTAACAGTCATTAAGGAGTCGCAACCCTTGTTTAACTCAAAAAAATATTTTTTTACAATTTTGTTGTAATTTTCAGTGTTAATAAATGGTGAACTCACATGTGTCCAGAGTATGTTTCCAGTATTTATAATTTGTGAAACATGTTTTATCAAATCATCAGTTGATGCACTATTATCAGCTAATTTCTTTGCTCTTTTGATTATAATAATTTTGTTAGATTTTTTTTTTTTTAAAAAATTAATTATTTTATTATCATCGGTTGAAACATAAACTTTGTCTAAATTTTTTATATTAATTATTTGATTAAACTTAATCTCAAACAATCCTAACTTAAAATTTGAAAATTTTTTTGTATTTTTATGCAGTATCCTTTTTGAACCTTTTCTGCATGGAAGAAAAACATTTATTTTATTGTTCATGACCATATACTATACGTTAATTTATATCTAAAAGTCTTTTAATAAATATATTTTTTTTAATTTTTTTCTGTTGGTTTCATGTAATTTATAAAAGCTATAATTCATATAATATAAACGCATTATTTTCGAAAATTAATTTTAATTTTTCCAACTTCATTATATTTTTTATAGAGCTATTTTTATTTATGAGGATTATTTGATCTTGAAATATATTTTGAGAATTTTTTTGGTGATAGTAATTTTTAATTACTTCTCTTAAATTACTAAAAGTTTTATTTTTTTGAAGTGATTTGTAAGTATTTTTCTTATTTGCTGATGCGGGCCCATCTTCTAAAAAAATTAATTCATGAAATACTCCATGCAAATCGTATTTAAACTCATTTTTATTCAATGAAAAAATACTCTCTATTTTATTTAGATCATTTATTCCATGAGCAATACAAGTATCAATAAATCTCTTCAAATTAATCTCTGGGCTGATTTCTATATTTCTTGCTGAATAAAATATGTAATTTTTTGAATTTACATAATTGTAACCATAAAAAATGAAATTAGGATCAAGTGTAAGTATTGTTTTGCCACTAATTAAATATTTAATTTCATTCAAATCTTTTTTAAATTTTAATTGATCATACAAATATTTCTCATTTTTTTTTAAAATACTTTGAGAATAATTATTAAAAGATAAAACAAAAAAAATTATAAAAACAAACGAAAATAGAGCAATAATTCTTTTATATACTAATTTATTAAAAATTATATTTGTTATGAAAAAAATGTTTATCCATTGTAAAGGTTTGGAGAAATACATATCAACATGATAAAATTGCAAATCATAACCAATTAAAAACTTTGCGTTATAAACTATAAAAACTGTTAAAAAAGATAAGTTTAAATAAATAAATTTTTCTATTTTGTAAAATCTATAAAGAAGAAGATTTAAGCAGAAAAAAAATATAATAATGGAATTTCGTTTATCAAATATCAAATCATAATTAGCACCTAATAAAAATTTAGAAAACCAATTTGATTCTATCTGATTTAATAAATACCATAGAAAAAAAGAAAACAAATTTAATGATAGAAAATAAAAAATTTTTTGATTTTTGTATTTTTTTTTAAATAAAAAATAAAATGAAAATAGAAAAGATCCTGTAATTTGTATTAAAGAATTAAACGGATATATGAAATAGAATAATGGAGTAAACAGTAATATTTTTTTTTTGTTAGATTGAAAATATTTAAAATTCAAAAAGATAAATAAAACTAAAAAGATTGATGTCATTGATGGTGAGATTTGCCTATAAATATATGGCATGGACTTTAAATTCATATTTTTAAATATTTCTAGGAAAAAATTTATTGTGGTTGGACCTGTAGAAAATAAAATTAAAAATATTATGCTAAATAAACATGAATAAAATTTATCTAATTTTAAAATTTTGTTAAAAAAAAGGTGTATGGTAATCAAAAATCCAAAACTCAATATTATATCAATAAAAATTGGAAAATAATTATTAGTCAATAAAATTTTTAAAAATGATAAAACAATTATTGAAATTGACATACTGCTAAATTTAAAATTATTATCAATTTCATTTACACCAAAACTTTTGTTTTGGAGTAAGTTATCAGCTCTTAAAAAATAACTTGTTTGTTCATCCCAAATAAAATTACTCTGTAAAATAATATTTGGATCAAAGTTTTCAGAATTAAATAAATATAAATTGTAATAAAAAACTGTTGGTATTAATGAAATAATAAAAAAAATTAAAATAATTTTTAAACTTTCTTTCATTAAAATTTTCTGATCAAATAAACTTATCTTGACATATATTGTGAATAATTGTCATCTGTAAATCTTCCACTAGACCATAATTTTTTGAATTAAATTTAATACACACATCAGATTTTTTCTTAATTTTTCCTCCAGAAAAACCTGAAACTGATAATACATTAATACCTTTTTTTTTTGCCTTTTCTGCAGCTCTAATAACGTTTGGACTTGAGCCAGAAACACTAAAAACTATTAAAAGATCTCCTTTATTACCCAAGCTATCTAACTGCATACTAAAAATATTTTCATATCCAAAATCATTGGCAAGTGCTGTGATCATGGGAATATTAGAACTTAATGAAACGCATCTTGCTAATCTTTTATTTTTAAATTTAATTTGATTTGATATATCTACTGCTGCATGATTTGCATTCGCTGCAGACCCTCCATTTCCACAGATAAATAATGTTTTTTTACTCTTTATTTTTTTCAAAACTAACGATTTAAAATCATGATATTCTTTTGATTTCATTAAATTTTTGTAAATATTTCCAATATCTGAATAATTTAAGAATGATAATTTTTTTTTAGGCATCATTTATTAATATTTTTTTTTTTTTATTTGCATATATTTATAACAAAATTAAAACTTAAAACTAAACTATATTAAAATGCTTTCTATTATAATACCTGCTTACAATGAAGAAAAAAACCTTCATAATACACTAAATAATTTAGAGGAAGCTATTAATTCAAAATTCATAAACCATGAAATTATTATAGTAGATGATTGTAGTACCGATAACTCCAGTCAAATAATTAATGAGCTTTGCAAAAAAAATAGAAATATCATCTCAATAAAAAATAGTAAAAATTTAGGCTTCGGTTCAAGTTTTAAAAATGGTTTAAAAGTTGCTAAAGGAGATTGGATTATGATGCTTCAGGGTGATAATGCATGGAATAGTGATAATTTAAAAAAACTCTATAGCTATTATAATGAGAGAGATTTATTGATACAAATAAATTCAAAGATGCTTTCTGAAAGAGGTTTTTTCAGATGGTCAATTTCAAAAGTTTTTACAATATTATTAAATCTATTTAGAAAAAAAAAAATAAAATATTACAATGGACTGCAAATTCATAAAAAGGAGTATTTGAATAAAATTAAAATTGAAGAGTCTCAATATTGTTTTCAAGCTGAAATATTATTAAAAACAATTAAGGAATATGATAATTTCAAATATGTAGATATGCAGTCTCAAAGTAGAGATTATGGCTATTCAAAAGCTTTTAAATTAAAAAATATATTATCAACACTGCAATTTTTGATAAAATCCCAAAAATACTAATCAATGAATGTTCTTCTTTCTACATTATTATATGTAATTCTTATAATTTTAATTAGTAAAATTTTTAAGATAAAAAAAATTTTAAAAATCTTTTTATGTAATTATATAATTATATTATCTTTTTTTATAATTTTAAATTTTGAAAATAAGGAAATTTTTTATATAGATTTATTATTTCTTTGTTCAATAAAGTTATTTATTATTTGGTTTTATTTTACATTTGTTGATGGTTTTTCATCAAAACTTTTACTATTTATTAAAAAAGACAAAAAAACTAAAAAATTAGTTAGAAGATTTATTTCAAAAAATAAAAAAAATAAGATTATTGCTGAAAGAATAAATTACCTTAAAAAAGGAAATTATATTTATATACGTAATAATAAAATTTTTTTAAAAAATAAAATTAAACCTATAGTTTTAGCTCATAACTTAGTGAGTAATTTTTTAGGTGTGAAAAAAAGTGGTGGGATACAAAACTAATGGAAATCATAATTAAAATATTTGTATTACAATTTGTTTTTTTAATAATCCTATCATTAACAAGACTCCTTACAAAAAAAATAAGTATTCATCTACAGAATATTTTAAATTTGTTAATTCTTTTTGTGATAATAGTTATTTATCAAAATCAAATTAGTACTGTTTTGCTTATTAAGTTTTATTTTTCAAATGCAGTTATATTTACAATTTTATTGTCTACCCTAGAAAGATCAGTGGCATTAGGTTTACTGAGAAAAATTTATCTAAAAAAAGAAATTAATATTAAAGACCTTGAAAAGTCATTTAATATTGAAACTCTTATTTTTCAGAGACTAAAAAATCTACAAAATAATAATTTATTAAAAATAAATAATACGAATTTGTATCTCACAAAATCTGGTTCTTTTCTTTTAAATATTATTAAATATTCAATTAAAACTTTTAAATGATAGCATGTTTTTTAGATAGAGATGGTGTTGTCATAAAAGATAAAAATTATTTAAAAAACTTAAAAGATATTAAATATACAACTGGAATATTCGAGGGTTTAACAAAAATAATAGATAAGAAGTATTCAATATTTATTATAACAAATCAAAGTGGTGTTGGTAGAGGTTATTTTTCAGAGAAAAAACTAAAAAGTATACATAATAAAATAGAAAAAAAATTGAAATCTAAAAATGTCAAAATCAAAGGAATTAAATACTGTCCTTGCCACCCTAAAGCAAAGATAGAAAAATATAAAAGAAAATGTTCTATGAGAAAACCGAACCCTGGAATGATAAATTATTTTATTAAAAAATATGCTATTGATAGAAAGAAAAGTTTTTTAATTGGTGATAAAAGATCTGATGTATTGGCAGGTAAAAGAGCTAAATTAAAAAATAATTTTATATACAATGACAAAAAAAACTTTGAATCATTTGTAAATAATTTAATTAATAGGAATAAAATATGATTTCAAAACTAAAAAAAGCCAAAAAGAGATGTATTAATTATAGAAAAAGACTACTTGAAATCTCTCAAAAAGTTCAAGCTTTACATGTGGGTGGTTCGTTCTCATCTGTAGAAGCCATGGATGTAGTCTACAATGTTTTGAAGAAAAAAAATGATAAGGTAATACTTTCTAAAGGACATTGTGGTATAATTCAGTATATTATTTTAGAAGATCATAAAATTATTAGTAAAAAATTATTAAATAGCTATTGTCAGCCCAATGGTAAATTAGGTGTTCATCCAGAAGTATTTACAAGAGGTATAGAGGCTTCAACTGGTTCTTTAGGGCATGGTTTAGCTATTGCCGCAGGAATGGCAATTGCAAACAGAAAAAATAAAATATTTGTTGTTTTGAGTGATGGAGAATTGATGGAAGGATCTGTTTGGGAAACTGTCTTAATTATATCCTCACTTAATTTAAATAATATAATTATTGTCATTGATAATAATGATTTACAAAGTGCAACAAGAGCGACTAATACACATCCGTCCCTTTATCCAATTAAAGAAAAATTTATAAATTTTGGATGGGATTCTGAATATTGTGATGGTCATAACTCTTTTGATATTTATAAAAAAATTTCAAAAAAGAAAAAAAATAAACCTTTTGCTCTAATTTCTAAAACAATTAAAGGTTATCCAATCTCATTTATGAAAGATGTTCCTATGTGGCATTATCGATCTCCAAATAAAACTGAGTACAAACAATCATTAAAAGAATTAGAAAAATATGAGAAATAAATTTTCAGAAGAATTAGTAAAAATTGCTAATAAAAACAAATCAGTGCATATTGTAGTTGCTGATATTTCTCCTGCTGGGAGCATGGAAAAATTTCAAAAAAAATTTAAAAATAGATTTATAAACGTTGGGGTTTCTGAACAAGCTATGATTGGAATTGCTGCTGGACTTTCCCTTCAAAAAAAAATTGTATTTGCATATACAATTGCAAATTTTTCTCTTTATAGGCCTTTTGAAATGATAAGAAATGATTTGTGTTATCAAAAACTACCAGTGACAATAGTTGGTATGGGTTCTGGCACAATTTATGCAAATTTAGGTGGAACACATTTAACACAGGAAGATGTTTCTGTTGCTAGATCAATCCCAAATATGCAAATTTTAATTCCGTGTGATCCTGATGAGCTAAGTGAATGTATTAAATATTGTGCTAAAAATAAAAAAGGTCCGATATATTTGAAAATAGGCAAATCAGGAGAAAAAAATTTTACAAGAAATTCAGAGAAATGGGCCTTTGGAAAAATAAGAAAAATTAAAAGTGGCTATAAAACAGCAATCATTTCATGTGGACCTATTATAAGATATGCTTTTGGAGCTATAAATAATTCCAGTAAAGACTCGGTATCAATTTATAGTGCTCACACTCTAAAACCTTTCGATTACAATGGTTTAAAAAAAATTTTTAACAAATATAAAACAATAATTGTACTCGAGGATCACTCGTACATAGGTGGTCTGGGTAGTATTATTAAAGAAAGTGCTTATGAACTAAAATTTAAAGGGAAAATTCATCATTTAGCATTAAAAGATGATTTTTTAAAAGAATACTCAAGTCAAGAAAATCTATTAAAAAAGCATGGTATAACTGAAAAAAAAATAAGAAAATTAATCTATAAATGAACAAGCTAAAATTAATAAATAAATTACATCATTCAACAAAAAGAAACTACTTAAAAAGAATGACTGATAATAAAATTCATTGCATGAAAATTGCAAAAAAATATGAATTTGATTATTGGGATGGAAATAGAAAATATGGATATGGAGGTTATAAATTCATACCAGGCAGATGGACACCTATTGCAAAAAAATTAATTAAACATTTTAAATTAAATAATAATTCTAAAATTTTAGATGCTGGATGTGGAAAGGGTTATTTACTGTATGAGATAAAACAAATCCTTCCTAATATTAAAATAGTAGGATTTGATATATCAAGATATGGCATAAAGAACTCTCATCCAAAAATTAAGAAATATTTATTCAATCATGATATTAATCAGAAAACGAAGTTTAAAAATAAAGAATTTGATTTGGTTATTTCTCTTGGTTGTTTACATAATTTAAAAATTCATAATTTAATAAAAACTATCAAAGAAATTGTAAGAATTGGAAAAAAAAACTATATCATGGTAGAAAGTTATCGTAATGATAAAGAACTATTTAACCTTCAATGTTGGGCTTTAACATGTCAAAGCTTCTTTTCTGATGATCAATGGATTTGGATATTAAAAAGCTCAGGTTTCAAAGGTTCTTATGAATTTATTCATTTTAAATAAATTCTTTTTTTTCTAATTTGTTTTTTAACACTTTAATATTCTGAAACTTCGTATTAAATGTATCTGTTAAATTTCCATTTTCAAAGTTTTCACAAAGCTCTTCTACAGCATCTTCTATTGAAAATTCAAAATTAAAACCTAAAATATTCTGAATCTTATCAGATGTAATCCTGTAAGATCTTACATCATCAGATTTTGTAAAATTTAGTTCAACTTTTTTTGATTTTCTTTTTTCAACAACTCGTTTAACTATATTTGCAATTTCTGAAATTTTCAAATTTTGTAATCCAGCATTAAAAATCTCTCCATTAAATTTTTTAAGATCTTTAAAAATCAGCATTTCATACAATCTACACATATCGTTTAAATTAATATTGGGTCTATATTGTTCTCCACCAAAAATATTGATTTTGTTATTGATGTATGCATGGTTGGTTAAAATATTTACTGAAAGATCAAATCTCATTTTTTCACTATAACCACATACAGTAGCTGGTCTTATAACAATTCCATGAAAATTATTATCAACATATTTTATTAATAATGGCTCACATTTTGCCTTAAGCGTATTGTAGTCTGTTATTGGTTTAAGCTCGTGCTCTTCATCTACTCTTGGGTTGTCACTAATACCGTAAACCGAAGAGGTTGATGCATAAATAAATTTTTTAACATTATTTACTTTGCTAACTTTAACCAAATCTTCAAAACATTCAAAATTTATACTTTTAGATAAGCTTGAGTCCAGTTCAAAACTTGGATCATTTGATATACATGCAAGATGCAGAACAACATCTACAGAATGTTTTTTAATGACTTCTTCAAAATCCTCAGAATTTCTAATATCTTTTTTATAATATTTATATTTATCACTATCATTTGGAAGATGTTCGTCTCCAAATAATGAAATATCATAATTTATAATCTCTAAATCACTAAATTTCTCTAATAAATAATATGTAAGTCTCGAACCTACATATCCCGACCCCCCTGTAATCAAAACTCTCATATTATTTCCTTAAAAATTTGAACCACACTTTAGTTGCTTTTGAAATTTTTTGTGGTGTCCACAAAGGAGCATTACTCCAATAACTTATATCTTTCAATAATAATTTAACACCTTTCAATAAAGAAATTTTTGGTCTCCAGTTGAGCTCTCTTTTAATTTTTTTTATTTTCGCATTAGTTATTTTTGGCTCTCCTGGTCTTTTAGGAATGAAAATTTTTTTACCCTCTAAAATTGAAACAAGTTCATTTATACTTTTTGGATTGTTCGCACCTACGTTGTAAATTTTATTTTTCTTGCTTGAAAAAAGAGCCTTTTCAAAAGCATTCACAACATCTGAAACATAAATAAAATCTCTAGTTTGCTTTCCGTCTCCTACAATAGTGTAAGGCTTGTTTGAAAGTTTCTGCTTTAAAAAAACTCCCATAACTGCACCATATGCGCCATGAGTCCTTGATCTAGTTCCATAAACATTAAATAATCTGAGAGAAATATAATTTAATTTATAAATTTTTGCCCAATGTTGAATTGCTAGTTCACCAACATATTTACTAAAAGCATATGGATACTCTGGTGAGATTTTTTCTTTTTCGTCAGTAGGATATTTTTTAGGTATTCCGTAGCATGAGGATGAGGCTGCATAAATTATTTTTTTAACACCATAATGTCTCATACTCTCTAATATATTAATGGTTCCATTAAAATTTGTATTAATATAGTTTTTTGGATTTTCAATTGATGGAACAATGTCTGCTATTGCAGCTAAATGAATTACAGCATTTATACCTCTAAAATATTTTCTTATGGAATTAATATTAGTTATATCTGATTTGACAATTTTAAGTTTTTTGTATTTTACTATTTTACTTATATTTCTTCTATTTCCATCCTCAAAGTTATCTATCAATATTACTTTTTTTATTTTTTTTGATCTAATTAACTTTTCTATTAAATGACTTCCAATAAACCCTGCTCCACCTGTAATAATTATTTTCATTTGTTCTTATATATTTATTGTCTTTTAGTTATATTTAAATAAAATTCAATTGTTATGTCAGAATTAAAAAACTTAGAAAATCAACTAAAAAAAAAAGGTTATGTTATTAAAAGAGCAATCAATAAAAGTTCTCTTGATTTTCTTCAAAAGAAAATTTTAGAGTTAAGCTTAAAATCTAAACCAAGTTTAAAAAAAGTTTATAAAAGATACAAACAAACAGAAATTTTTTTTGAAAACATCCACAAACATGTAACTAAAAAAGAATTAAATAATTTTAGATTAAAAATTATTCAAGGAATTAATAAAGATGAGAAATTTAAAAAAAATTACTATGAGGTATCAAAATATTTATTACATAACCTTGTTGGCAATGAGTTAGCAATGCAAACCAAACTGAATATATCCATCCAAATACCAAATGATGATACTTCAATGCTTCCAATGCATTCCGATATTTATGCTGGTGAAAGTCCATTTGAAGTTGTCATATGGATACCTCTCACCAATGTTGCTTCCTGCTCACATTCAATGTTTATTACAGATCCAAAAAATAATCGGCTGATTAATAAAGAAGTAACAACTAGCAAAAATAGAACTATTCTTGAAATCTATAACAAACACAAAAAAAAATTTAAATTTATAAAAATAGATTATGGAAATGTATTATTATTTACGCCAGTGGTAATGCATGGTAATGTTGTTAACAAAACATCGATCTCAAGAATTTCTTTAAACTGTAGATTCAAAAGTTTACTTTCTCCTTACGATGTGTTCAGCAAAACACATAGAAATATACCGCATTTTTATAAACCTTTAACAGTTAAACCATTAACAAAAATTGGTTTTAATTTCATAAATGGTGTGAACGAAAATAAATTTAAAATTAATAAGAAATTATAAAATGGCAAAAAAAATAAAAGTTTACGCAGGATATTTACATCTAAAACCAATCAATGGTGTTATTTTTCCTTCTTATATTCAAAATCAAATGAACAAGAATTATATTAATGAAAAATTAAACGGACAATTTTTCATGACAACTAATGAAAATATGTATGGTGATAATGCAATAATTCTTAATTCATTGGCAAAAGAAAAGTCGATTAATGGAATTGTAATGTTATCTACATTTTGCCTACCAGAAAGTTTTGATTTAAGACATAAATTCTATAAGTTGTGTATCAAAAATAATAAATCTCTATATTTTATTTTCGAAAATATTAAGTTTGAAAAAAATTCTTCATCTTTAAGAGAAATTGAGGAAAATTTAATTTTTGATAATGAATTTTTTACAAAGAAAAAAATAGCTCTAACAAGACCAGAGAAAGAATTTATAGATAAAACTTGGCAGTTTATTTAAGCATGTATTGTATGGACTTAGTAACTTCAATTTTTTTGATATAATTTTCATGGCCAAGGATTTTAGTTGCAATAGATCCAAAAATATTTGAAACAAAAATTGTAGTTTCTGGGTCTACTTTAGCGGCTGATAATAAAGAGCATATTCCAAAAACTGCATCTCCGGCTCCCATAGTATCTAAAGGTTTTTTTTCAAAAGCAGGCAATTGTAATTCAGCTATTTTATTCTTTTTAATTTTTGATACTAAATGAATACCGTCTTTACCCATTGTAACCATTAAATTTTTAGTATTAATTTTTTTCATTAATTCTTTTGACAAAAGTGAAATACTTTTCTCTCTATCACTTAAAGCTAGTCTAATTTCGGGCTGATCAATTACTATATTATTTGCTCTTGAATATTTTGTAATTAAATTAAAACCTCTGTTGTCGGAATTTGTTTGTGTATTTATTGATAAAAATTTAGCATCTTTTTGGACTATATTAGATAAATTTTTATTTATAAAATTATGACCAAAATCAGATAAAATTACTAAATCATAATTTTTAATCTGTTTTTTTATGCTCTGCTCAAATAATTTTGAGTCAAATTTCCTGTCTTTTCCATCTCTCTCATAAATTTCAAAAAGTTTTCTACCTGAAAAATTTATAAATCTTGTTTTTGTGATTGTATTAAAGTTGTTCTTAAATATTTTTAAGTTTATGTTTTGATTTTTATTATCATTAAGTTTTTTAATTATTTCTCTTTTAAAATTTCCACCAATAAATAAATCAACACTTTTACAAAATTCTGAAATATTTTTTGCTATAGCAAATGATCCACCAAAATATAATTTTTCATTTTTTCTCTCTACAGCTTGAATCATTTCCTTTGATGGTTTCTCAAGCTCAGAACAATAAACATATTTGTCAAAAATCATTTCTCCAATTATACAAACTTTTAAATTTTTTATGTCATCAAGTGCTTTTATACATTTATCCTTAAATTTTTGATTATTTCTTACATTAAGTTGAGTTAAGTTAGTATTAATTATTTTTGAGGATGAAAATTGTACATCATCTGTGAAAATTATCTTGCCATTATTTCTTTCAACAGCATTTATTTCTTTTTGAATATTATTGGTAATATCGTTTTTAAAATTTTTATAATCATTTCCTTTGAAATAAAAATTTGGTTTAACTTTATTTATTAAATTTATTGACGTAACGTCATCATTTATTACCACAGCATCTACGTTTTCAAAAGATGAAATCATTTCTGCTCTATAGTCTTCACTAAACATTGGCCTATTAGGGCCTTTTCTAACATAACGATCTGATGTAATGGAAACTACCAAAAAACCGGTATATGATCTTGCAATGTCAAAGTGTTTTTTATGACCAATGTGAATAATATCAAAAACACCATGTACTAGTGAAAATTTTTTTTTTTTTAGCTTTTTTGCTAATTGATTAATTGTCAAAATTTTAGACAAATAAATCTCCTATAAGAGTGTATTACTATTATTATAGAATAATATCATTTACTCTTTACCCATACTAGAAAAATTTTTCATTCTATGTTTTTCCATTGGAACAGCATTTTCCCACTTTGATTTCTTAATTAAATCTGCAACAAAAAAAGCTTGCTCGATACAGTCATCTATATCTACACTGTATCTATAGGTACCATTTCTTCCTACGCAAAAAAAATTAGCTGGTAGATGATTATGATATTTCATCGCTTTATTTTGTTCTTCCTCTAAAGGTAAAGGATAATATTTTCCTTTTTTAGAGGGAATTTCAAGGCCAATCAAAGTATTGTTTGATTCATATTTTGTAAATCTTTTATACTCAACTATTCTTGTGAATATTTCTTCATTGGCATAATAAAGAAAGTATATATCTTTTGGAAAGCATTCTTTCATTGGTAATACGATTTTTAACAAATCTCTTCCCATATATTTAAGTTCACCATAAATATTACCAACTATTTCGTCTGGACTTATGGATGAAATTATAAAATCAAATTTATGAAACTCACCTTTAATTTTTACCTCAAGTTTATTTAGATTTATTTCTTCTATTGATGTATTTAACAATAAGTGCTTTACACCTTTTACCGCAATATCAAAATATTTATTATAACCATCTAAAGAAATGGGATAAGCTGAAATTACTTCATTATCAAATGCATCTCTTTTTCCTTTTTTAATTGGATCCCCCTTTGTGCTCCATCCAAAAGATTTGAAAACTTTATTATCATCAACCATCCACATTTTCTTATTATAATTTTCGACAACTTTTTTATATAGTATCTTTCCAATCGACGAGATCCAAAAGTCCTCTAAATTTTCAGGTTTTTGATTACTTGGATTTTTCTTAATATCATCAAGTTCATTATAAATTTGTTGTTTATCTGGCATCAATTCAATGTCGTCATAGCTTAATGGCATGCTATAAAACTGATCATCTTTCTCAACATAAGTAAGGTATTTATGTTCGCTACAATCTCTCATTGGGACGTATTTATTCAAAAAATCATAAAGTTTTTGATCTTTTGTTAAAAAGTGTCTTGGTCCAAATGTATATGGATGACCCCCCCAAAAATGTGTTCTTACGCCAGCTCCAAGCTGATTACTCTTTTCAACTAAGGTAATCTCATATTCTCCAGTTAAAGAAAGCGCATGCGCGTTTGCACAACCAGCAAAACCTCCTCCAATAATTAAAACTTTTTTCATTTAGTGTTCGTTATATTAATTAAAATTTAATTACAAGCTTAATTTAATGATTAGTTTTTTTCCATATGTCATCAATTAAACTAAAATCTTTTATCAAATCTTCTAAAGTTGAAAATGAAATATTTTTTTTATTATTGATAGTTGATTTTATTTCATCACGAAAAAGATTTGTATATTTAACATATTTTTTTGAAATACTAGTTTTTTTATCTTTAACTATAAGAATAGAGGCTTTATTTTTTAATGGATTAAACATCTTTAATTGATAAAAATATCTTTCATAATCAAATTTTATCTTAATTAAATAATTACCTTTGTTTGAAAATTTGACACCAATATTTTTATTTTTAAATGATAGCTCTGTTTGATAATTATATTTATCAATTATTTCAAATTTTTTTACTTTCAAATTATTTAAAAAAAAGTGGATTAAATTTATCATATGTGAATACCTATTAATAAAAATATGATAATTAACATGAAATTTTTTATTTAAGAAATTAGGGTAATTTTCAATTGAAAAATCAAAATCCTTTTTTTCTTTACTATTAAAATGTTTTTCATTTTTTAAATAAAAATTATTATTTGAAATATAGAAATCTGCTTTAATCAAGTTGTTTAATTTCTGTTTAGATAAAATTTTTTTTAATCTAATAATATTTTGATCAAAACGAGACATATATCCAAAAAAAACTTTGCTTTTATAATTTTTTGATATCTTTTTTAAATTTTTGGCTTGGGAATAATTAAAAACGCCTGGCTTTTCTGAAAAGATTATTTTTGAAAATTTAAGAAACTTTTTAATTACATAATAAGAACTTTGTCTTGAGGATATGTTAAAAATAATATCGAATTTTTTTTGCAATGTTTCTATTCCATCAAAATTAGTGAATCTGAATAATCCCTTTTTTTCAAATAAAATTTTGTTTAATAATTTTTTTCTTGGATCAATCAAAATTTTAATTTTTGTATTTTTTCTTATATTTTGCAAATGTACTAATTGAAAAAGCTTTCCACAGCCAACTACTAAAGATTTTTTTTTCATACCAACTCGTTAACAATCTTTGTTATTTTTATAGGATAAAATTTCAATTTTTTTTTAGTATTTTTCATCCCGAGTGCGGTAATTGAATTTTTAAATAATAATTTTTTTTTTTCTTTTGTGGATGTAGTGCTAATAATTTGTAAATAAGATTTATTCAATTTTTTTACGAGTAATCTAGCAAAATCGTAATAGTTTAAATCTTTTTCTCCACTTAAGTGAAAAATTCCATATGCCTCTTTTTGAATTATTTTAAATAAAATTTCTGCTGAATCTCTAAACCTAACAGGGGCAAAAAATAAATCATTAAAGCATTTTATTTTTTTATCTTGTTTAATAAATTTTATCCACGAATTAAATGGTTCTGTTTTTTTATTAACATTTTTTGTTAATCTAAGAATGCTTAATTTTTTATAAATTTTTTTCTTTTTTGAATATGAAATTATTTTATTCTCAGTAATTTTTTTCATTTTAGAATAATCAAATTTAGGATTAGCTTCATCATATTCATTTTGTGGTGTTTTTTTTTCAAACACTGTATTAGTGGAAACAAAACAAGTAAAAATATTCAAATTTAAAAATAGTTTTATTAATTTAGTTGTTTGTATGCAATTTATTTCATAAGCCTTTTTAAAATTTTTTTTGCAATCATAGTAGTCTGTAATTCCAGCACAAAAAATTACTGAATTAATGTTTTTTTTATTTATATATTCTTTTATTTTTTTTAAATTTGGTTTTTTTATATTTAATTGTAAAGAATTTTTATATTTTTTTCTATGAGTATAATAAATATTAAAATTTTTATTTTTTATATTTTTTTTTATTTCTTTAGCTAATCTTGAATTTCCTCCTACAACTAATACATTTTTCATTTAAAGTATCTTTTTTTATATACTTTTTCCCAAGGTGGAATTTTCATATTTTTTTTTAAAAATGGACCTTTTGTAACTTCCTGAAAAATAAAATAATCCGATTTGATGATTAAACTATGATAGGTTAATTTTCTCATTCGATAAAATCCTACTCCTTTTTTTTTATCTGAAATTAAAATTTTCTTTTTAATATTACCTTTGTTATCGAAAATTAGTAAATCTGCAGATCCTGATATTACGTTAAGAGATTCAGCATTTTTTAAATGTTTGTGTGGTGGAACATAACTTTTTTTTGAATGAATAATTATCATTTCATGTAAAGATGATTTTGGGTTTTTATGAAAGCAAATTCTGCATTTACCAGATAAATTTTTTTTTGAATGTGAAATTAAAAAATTAAACATTTTTTTATCAAAAAAAGATATTTTGTCTTTTATGTAAAAAACTTCATTATTTATTTTTTTAATTTGCATATCAGCTTCCTTTAATATTTAAAAAATAATTTTTTGAATGAGGAAAAATTGAATAAATCTTAGGTCTTTTTTTTAATTTTTTTAATTTTGAAAGAATCTTGTTCTCTAAAGCTAGGTTACATGAAATAAAAATTGCTAATTTATTATCATCTATCTTCATGAAATTATTAAAATTAATTATTGGTTTTTTGATAACTGAAAAAAATTTATTTCTCTTTTTTATATCATCATCAATCAAATAATCCGCTTCTTTAATTTTATTTATATTAAGAAATGTATTTAACATGTGTGTTGCGCCATAAAACACTAATTTAAAATTATTTTTTTTTAAATTTTCAAAAAAAGCTTTATTCTTAATTTTTTGTTTACTTAAATTTTTTAAATAACTTAAAGATAAATTTTCTAATATTCTATTTTTTTTTATTTTTAAAACTTTTTTTTTTTTAATCTTTAATAATAAACATAAGTTATCTTCTTGTGGATGAGGAATTCTTTTAAACAAAACAATTTCAAAACCTAAATTTCTTAATTCTCCAATTAATGTATGTTTGGTATAATAATACCTATGTTCTTCCCAAATCATTGAATAATCAAGATTTTTTATCAGTTTAAGACAATCAGGAACCTCTATGTAAATTAAATGATCATTTTGAATTATTTCTTTTAATTTAAGAAAAAATTTTTTTTGATCATAAATATGTTCCCAGATATGCCGTAGTATAACAATATTATATTTTTCATTAAATTTTTTTTTTGTAAAAAAATAAATAGTTTTTTCCAAACTTGCTCTTCGTGAAAAAACTTTAAATTGAGTATTTTTGTTTTTTTCTCGAATTTTTTTTAAAAGAGTCTCATCTTTAATAGAAATTCCTATTGCTTTTATTTTTTTTGACTTAATTTTTTTGAGAATCAATTTAGATATGAAGCTTATGTGTTCTTCAGGTTCTGAATATTTAATTATTTTATTATTTTCTTTAAATTTACAAAGATCAAAATTATTTTTTAAATATAACAATGAAGAATTTTTTGATTTTTTTAAAGTAACATTATTTAAAAATATATTTGAGTATTTTTTTGAATAATTATTAGCAATAGTAAAATTTTTTATTTTAAGATCAGCCATATTTTGTTTTACTATTAATATTCAAACTGTTAAAGATATTAAAAACAATGAAATTTCCACCTAGAAAAGCTCTTGGTTCTAATGAGATAAAATCAATAAATCAAGTTATACGTTATTATAAAAAAAAAGGTATTGATCCTGGATATCAGGGTTATTTTGAACATAGTCTTTGTAAAAAATTTTCATTAATGATGGGAGGTGGATATACAGATGCTTGTTCTTCCGGGACGGCAGCTGCTTATATTGCAATTAGTGCACTTAATTTAAAAAAAGGTAGCGAAGTTTTGATTTCTCCCGTAACTGATAGTGGACCATTAAATGCACTTATTTTATTGGGTTTAAAACCAAGATTAATAGATAGTTATCCTAATAGCTACAATGTTAGTCTTAAACAATTTTTAAATAGGGTCACAAAAAAAACTAAAGCAGCTTTAATAATGCATATTGGCGGTGAAACTTCACAAATTTATGAAATTTGTAAAGAAGCAAAAAAAAGGAAAATTAAAGTTATTGAAGATTGCAGTCAGGCACCATTTGCAAGAAGTATATGGAACAAAAAATATTCCTTATGTAATAAAAAATTTGTTGGCGCATTTGGGGATATTAGTTTTTTTTCTACAATGTATTCAAAAACAATTTCATCAAGTGGAAGTTCAGGTTTAGTTTTTACAAAAAATAAGAAACTTTATAGAAATGTTTTATCACATGCAGATAGAGGAAAACAAATATGGAGAAAAAACATAAATTTAAAAGATCCATCAAAAGCCTTGCATCCAGCATTGAATTTAAATTCCAATGAATTTTCGTCAGCTATTACACTTGCATCACTAAATAGAGTAAAAAAAACAATTAAGGGAAGAATTAAATTTTTAGAAAATTTAAACAATGATCTTAAATCTTCAAAAACATGCTCTGTCGTTTATAAAAATTTTAAATTATTTTCACCATTCTTCATAAGTATCCATATTAAGACTCATTTATTAAAAATAGGTAAGATTAATTTTGTAAATAATATTAAAAAAGAAGGCGTTCCACTTTTAAATTCTTATGGCTGTATAATTTCCGATTGGAAATGGGCGAGAAAATATATGCAAGATAAATTTATAACAAAAAATGCGATTAATTTTAAAAATAATTCATTTAATTTATTTTTAAATGAAAATTATGGAAAACAAGAGTCCAGAGCTATTGTTGCTAAGATAATAAAAGTTGAAAAAAAATTTTTAAAATAACTATTTAAATTCATAAAAACTTTTTATTTTTTATTGAATTTTTATTTTATCTAAAATTATCTTTTTAGTAATCTCCTCGGCAATCAATTTAGTGCCTTTTGAATTAAAGTGAACATCATTTTTTAAATAAAAATCTCTAATTTGATCTTTTTTAATTTCAAAAAATTTTGGATAAGTATTTAAAAAATTATCACAATTTCTTTCACAAAAGTTTTTCCAAATCTTAACATATTTTGATTTTAAAGAGTCGTGGTAAAGATTACCCGGCCAGGGGTAAACAACTACTGTTAATTTTATATTTTCTTTTTTTAATAAAATTGCTAATTCTTTTGCATAATTTAGTGAAGTTTTTATTGCTAAATCTATCTCATTTTCATTATTTGGTATTTCTCTAACAAATGAATTTTTTAGGAAATTATTATTATACGGCCAACCTGCGCGCACAAAACACTTGTCTAAATAATTACACTTATTTGAAAATTTTTCCTTTATTAACCACAATGAATGGTAAGTAAACGGAAATAGAGATCTCAAATTATTTTTAACTAATCTTTCTGTCTTAACTGGAGCCTGGCTAATAACTCGATTGCCTGTTTCATCAAATTCATAATAATAACTATCATCCTGAATATCACTTAAATCAGCTAACAAAATCAATTCATCAAAATTATAATATTTTTTATCTAGGATTTCTTTAATTCTATTTAAGTATATTATATTTGAATATGACCTAATACCTAAATTTAAAAACTTAAGATCAGGATTTAAATTCTCCAAATGGCCTACAAAAGTATCTTCATGATTTAGACCTATACCTTCGGTAAAACTATCGCCAATTAAAGCAAAATTATAGTCAGAAATATCTTTTTTAAAATTTTTACATGAAATTTTATGTCCATGATGATCTGTGCATAATTTATGGGTATTTTTATTCCAAGTTATTGTTTGATTAAAATTTTCTTGTAATTTGTGATGATGTAAACTGTCACTAATTTGTTCAACACCTGTAGGATTCAAAGGTTTATAAATTACATCAGAAATTTTATTTCCAAAGATAAAATCAATAAATAGAAATAAGCTAATAGATATTAAAAATGTATAAATATTAGATTTGTTAATTATTTTGTTATTACGATTCAATTTAAATTAATATTAAAATGTTTTTTTAAAAATTTTTTTCAGTGCATAAATCAAGCCAATTGAGCTATTAGTACTGGTCAGCTGCACGCATTACTGCGCTTCCACATCCAGCCTATCAACGTGGTGGTCTACCACGGCTCTATAGGAAGAACTAGTTTTGAGGTGAGTTTCCCGCTTAGATGCTTTCAGCAGTTATCTCGTCCATACTTAGCTACCCGGCACTGCAGCTGGCGCTACAACCGGTCCACCAGTGGTATGTTCAACCCGGTCCTCTCGTACTAGGGTCAACTCCTCTCAATTCTTCTACACGCATAGCAGATAGGGACCGAACTGTCTCACGACGTTCTGAACCCAGCTCACGTACCACTTTAATTGGCGAACAGCCAAACCCTTGGGACCTGCTCCAGCCCCAGGATGTGATGAGCCGACATCGAGGTGCCAAACACTGCCGTCGATATGAGCTCTTGGGCAGTATCAGCCTGTTATCCCCGGCGTACCTTTTATCCGTTGAGCGATGGCCCTTCCACTCAGAACCACCGGATCACTATGACCGACTTTCGTCTCTGCTCGACTTGTCAGTCTCACAGTCAGGCAGGCTTATGCCATTGCACTCTACGAACGATTTCTGACCGTTCTGAGCCTACCTTCGCACGCCTCCGTTACTATTTGGGAGGCGACCGCCCCAGTCAAACTACCCACCATACAATGTCTTGATGCCGGATAACGGCAATCAGTTAGATACCAAGAAAAACAAAAGAGGTATTTCACTGGTGACTCCACAAAAGCTGACGCCTTTGCTTCAATGTCTCCCTCCTATGCTAAATATGTTTTTCCTAATACCAATGTAAAGTTGCAGTAAAGGTGCACGGGGTCTTTCCGTCTAACTACGCGAACTCCGCATCTTCACGGAGAATTCAATTTCACTGAGTTGATGTTGGAGACAGCGGAGAAATCGTTACGCCATTCATGCAGGTCGGAACTTACCCGACAAGGAATTTCGCTACCTTAGGACCGTTATAGTTACGGCCGCCGTTTACTGGGGCTTCAGAAGTTAGCTTGCACCAACCGCATTAACCTTCCAGCACCGGGCAGGCGTCAGACCCTATACATCCACTTACGTGTTAGCAGAGCCCTGTGTTTTTGATAAACAGTCGCTTCTCCCTGGCTTGTGCCACCCTCCCATAGTTGCCTACAAGAAGGTCTTCCTTATCCCGAAGTTACGGAAGTATTTTGCCGAGTTCCTTCAACATCATTCTCTCAAGCGCCTAAATATACTCTATTAATCCACCTGTGTCGGTTTAGGGTACGGTCTTATGATGGAGCTATTTCTTGGAATCTTTTCGCGGCAAGCTCAATCCATTAAGAACTCACAACTTACAAGATCCGTCACTACCATCTGGTTAAGGAATATTAACCTTATTTCCATCGACTACGGCTTTCGCCCTCGCCTTAGGTGCCGACTAACTCTGCGCGGATTAACCTTGCGCAGAAACCCTTGGATTTTCGGCGAAGAAGTTTTTCACTTCTTTTATCGTTACTTATGTCAGCATTCGCACTTCTGATACCTCCAGTATCCCTCACGGGTATACCTTCACAGGCTTACAGAACGTTCCGCTACCAGTTGTAATTTTCGAAAAAATTACAAATCCACAGATTCGGTATATGATTTTAGCCCCGTTACATCTTCGGCGCAGAAACTCTATTAGACCGGTGAGCTGTTACGCTATCTTTAAAGGATGGCTGCTTCTAAGCCAACCTCCCGGCTGTTAAGGAATTTCCACATCCTTTCACACTTAATCATAATTTGGGGACCTTATCTGGTGGTCTGGGCTCTTTCCCTCTCGACCATGGACCTTAGCACCCACAGTCTGTCTGCTGAAGAACAACATTTAGCATTCGGAGTTTTATTAGGTTTGGTAAGAATCTCTTCCCCCTAGCCCATTTAGTGCTCTACCTCTAAATGTCTATTTATTCAACGCACTACCTAAATAGTTTTCGCGGAAAACCAGCTATCTACGAATTTGGTTGGCCTTTCACCCCTTACCACAAGTCATCCAAAGACTTTTCAACGTCAACTGGTTCGGTCCTCCGGTTGGTGTTACCCAACTTTCAACCTGCTCATGGTAAGCTCATTCGTTTTCGGGTCTAATTCATTAAACTAATCGCCCTATTAAGACTTGCTTTCGCTGCGCCTACACCTAGATGGCTTAAGCTTGCTTAATAAATTAAGTCACTGACCCATTATACAAAAGGTACGCCGTCACTCTAAAAAGAGCTTCGACTGATTGTAGGCATGCGGTTTCAGGTTCTATTTCACTCCCCTAATAGGGGTTCTTTTCACCTTTCCCTCACGGTACTAGTTCACTATCGGTCACTGAAGAGTATTTAGGCTTAGAGGGTGGTCCCCCTATATTCGAGCAGGATTTCACGTGTCCCGCTTTACTCAAGAATTTTGTTAAACATTACTCATACGGGACTATCACCCTCTATGGTTAGCATTTCCAAACTATTCAAATTTTTTTAACAAAACTACTGGCCTAGTCCGCGTTCGCTCGCCACTACTAACGGAATCTCAATTGATTTCTTTTCCTCTGGTTACTTAGATGTTTCAGTTCTCCAGGTTGTCTCTTTAAACCTATGTATTCAGTTTAAAGTACCACAAAAAGTGGTGGGTTTCCCCATTCGGAAATTTTCGGATCAAAACTTACATACAGCTCCCCGAAACTTATCGCAGTATATCACGTCCTTCATCGGCTTTCAGTGCCAAGGCATCCACTACACGCCCTTAAACGCTTGATTTATGCACAGAAAAAAATTCTGTGTTGAATCAAATTTTTATTTTGAACATTAGCTAATAACATTTCTAATGTTCGGATATAGATATTGATATTAATTATTAATTATTTACGATTTTATATAACTAAGTGTTTTGGTGGAGGATAGCGGGATCGAACCGCTGACCTCCTGAATGCAAATCAGGCGCTCTCCCAGCTGAGCTAATCCCCCATGATCTTAAATTGGTGGGCCGAGAAAGACTCGAACTTTCGACCCCACCCTTATCAAGGGTGTGCTCTAACCAACTGAGCTACCGGCCCCCATGCAAGAGAAACACTATTTAAGAAGAGAAATGAGGACGGTCAACATTATCCATGTATATTATTTAGAATGAAATTTTACTTTCATTCTTCCTTAGAAAGGAGGTAATCCAGCCGCAGGTTCCCCTACGGCTACCTTGTTACGACTTCACCCCAGTCGCTGACTATACCGTGGTCAAGGGTTTGAAACCTTGCCTTAAGGTAGAACCAACTCCCATGGTGTGACGGGCGGTGTGTACAAGACCCGGGAACGCATTCACCGTGGCACGCTGATCCACGATTACTAGTAATTCCAGCTTCATGCACTCGAGTTGCAGAGTGCAATCCGAACTGAGGTATCTTTTAAGGATTTGCTTAACTTCGCAGTTTTGCTTCCTGTTGTAGATACCATTGTAGCACGTGTGTAGCCCAACACGTAAGGGCCATGAGGACTTGACGTCATCCCCACCTTCCTCCAGCTTATCACTGGCAGTTCTTTCAGAGTGCCCAACTTAATGATGGCAACTAAAAGTGAGGGTTGCGCTCGTTGCGGGACTTAACCCAACATCTCACGACACGAGCTGACGACAGCCATGCAGCACCTGTGTTTCGTCCGGCCGAACCGAAAACTTTAATCTCTTAAAGTCGCGACGAACATGTCAAGTGTTGGTAAGGTTCTGCGCGTATCTTCGAATTAAACCACATGCTCCACTACTTGTGCGGGTCCCCGTCAATTCATTTGAGTTTTAACCTTGCGGTCGTACTCCCCAGGCGGTGTGTTTATCGCTTTCGCTGCGACACTGAAAATAAATTTCCAACGTCTAACACACATCGTTTACGGCATGGACTACGAGGGTATCTAATCCTCTTCGCTACCCATGCTTTCGTTCCTCAGTGTCAGTAATGATCCAGAAAGCTGCCTTCGCAATTGGTATTCTTTCTAATATCTACGAATTTCACCTCTACACTAGAAATTCTGCTTTCCTCTATCATACTCTAGCTGAAAAGTTTTAATGGCAGTTCCAGAGTTAAGCTCTGGGATTTCACCACTAACTTTTTCAACCACCTACGAACTCTTTAAGCCCAGTAATTCCGAACTACGCTAGGTCCCTTCGTATTACCGCGGCTGCTGGCACGAAGTTAGCCGGACCTTCTTATTCGGGTACAGTCATTTTCTTCCCCGACGAAAGAGCTTTACAACCCAAAGGCCTTCTTCACTCACGCGGCATCGCTGCATCAGAGTTTCCTCCATTGTGCAAGATTCCCCACTGCTGCCTCCCGTAGGAGTTTGGGCCGTGTCTCAGTCCCAATGTGGCTGATCATCCTCTCAAATCAGCTATTGATCACAGTCTTGGTAGGCCATTACCCCACCAACAAACTAATCAAGTGCAGGCTCATCCAATGGTGCATAAAGCTTTCTCCGTAAAGACTTATCCGGTATTAGCACAAGTTTCCTCGTGTTATTCCAGGCCAAAGGGCAGATACCTACATGTTACTCACCCGTCTGCCACTAAGTATTGCTACTTCGTTCGACTTGCATGTGTTAGGCGTGCCGCCAGCGTACGTTCTGAGCCATGATCAAACTCTCAAGTTTAAAAACGGCGCACACTAGCTTCCATATAAATTCTAAGAATAAAATTTATATGTGATTGAAGTGTGTACGACAAATTTTTGGTAACCTTAACCGTCCACACTTCTCTTCTTAAATTTTTACTTTTTAAATAGCTAATTGAGCAAAAAGCTCAATATTCCTCATTTATTTATTGAAATTACAATATTTTATTGAGAAAGTTCAGTGCTTATAGGCTAAAATTAAAGTAAATCAAGCATTTAAGAACAAAAAAAAACACTAAAAATTGATTATTTTAAAGGGTTTTTTTTGCTTTTTAAGCACCCGTAAACTAATAATTGAATTTGTCTAAAATCAAATGATCAAAAACTTAAAAATAAAAAAGAACTTTGAAGTTTTTTTCCTAATTTTTCTTATCATATTTACTGTAATTTCTACTAGTTATTTTAATTTTAAAAAAAAAGATAACCAAAATATTTACTTAAATTTTGTAGATAACGTTTATTTAAAAAAAACCTTAACACACATAATCAATAATTTAGATCCAAAATACAAAAAGATTAAACATAGAGTTAAATCTGGAGAAACTTTTGATAAAATATTGGAGAGTTATTCAATTGATAAAACAGAAATAATTAAAATTAAAAATTCTTTAAATAAAAAAGTAAATCTTAATAAGCTAAATACTAAACAAATTATTCAATTTAGTCTTGATAAAACAACTAATAAAATTGAAGAGTTCACATATCAAATTTCAAATACTAAAAAAATATATTTAAAAAGAAATATTAAAGAAAACTCTTTTAATAAAGAAATAGTCTCAATCAAATTAGAAAAAAAAATAATTTATAAAGAAAATGTAATTATTCAAAGTCTATATAAAGCAGCTACAGATGAAAAGATACCACCAAATATAATTATTGATTTCGCAGGTATATATGGATTTCAAGTAGATTTTCAAAGAGATATTAGAAAAAAAGATAAGTTCCAAATTATGTATGAAATATTTTTGAATGAAAAAAATGAATTAATCGAAACTGGAAATATACTTTTTTCAAATTTATTATTAAGCGGTCAGGACAATAGTTTATATTATTTTGACAACGCAAATAGTCAAGGACACTATGATAAAAATGGTAAAAGTGTAAAAAAAGCATTAATGAAAACACCTATAAATGGTGCAAGGCTCTCTTCTCCATTCGGGATGAGAAAACATCCTATAGATGGTTATAATAAAATGCATAAAGGTACAGATTTTGCTGCGCCTATGGGAACTCCTATAATGGCATCAGGTGATGGAATTATTAAAAAAGCTGGATGGTGTGGGGGAGGAGGAAACTGTGTAAAAATTAAACATAATTCTACATATCAAACAGTATACGCTCACATGTCAAAATTTGCACGAGGAATTAAAACTGGAGTAAGAGTAAAGCAGGGTCAGACAATTGGTTTTGTGGGATCCACAGGTAAGTCTACTGGTCCTCATTTACATTACGAGGTAATTGTAAATGGGAAAAAGGTTAACTCACAAAAATTAAAATTGCCTTCAGGTAAAGTATTAAAAGGTAAGGAGAGAAAATTATTTGAAACTAAAAAAATTAAATTAGATGTTCTTAAATCTGAAAAAATTCTTGGTATTAATTAATTTATTTCAATTTGAGATTTAATATTTTTTTCAATTTTAGTTTTATCATTAGATTTATCATCTATATCTTTAGACAATTTTTGTTCAGAATTTTCAGTATTTTCTTCAATAACATCAGAATTGTTTTCATTATTACTGTCAGTTAATTTCTCTCTCCTAAAACTTTCTCTTTCGTTTAATATTCTTGTAAAATGATCTGCATGTTGAAGGTAATTTTCTGATAAAATTTTATCACCATTTGATAAAGCTTCTCTTGCTAAATCATTGTATTTTTCAATTAATTTAGGAGCATTATGATTATTTCTTCCTGGTGCTTTCCTTTTAAAATTATCATTATTTGAAAAATTGGAATTAAATTTGGAGCTGTCACCATTTGATTTAAAATTTCTAGTATTTCTTCTAAAACTATTTCTTCTATTATTGTTGTTATTTCTAAATGTTACCATGATTTTAATAAATTATATTTTTGTACTTACGATGCACCTATCATTATTTGCTAAATCTTTCTTGGTGCTATTTATATAAAAACCTTCTCTTTTTAATAGATTAATAACTTTATTTTTTTGATCAAATCCGATCTCTAAAATAAATTTGCCATTTTTTTTTATCAGTTCAGAGGCTTTTTTAGTTACTTTTCTGATTTCCGATAAGCCGTCTAACCCACCATCTAATGCTAGTTTTGGCTCAAACTTAGCAACGTCTCTTTCCAAATATTTTAATTCATTTGTTTTAATATAAGGAGGATTAGAAACTATCACATCATATTTTCCTAAATTAAATTTGTCAACATTTGATTTATACAATTTTAATCTAGAAGTAACTTTAAGTTTAGCTGCATTTATTGTACTAATATTTAAAGATTTTTTGCATATATCTATACCAGTTCCATAAAAATTTTTTCTTTCTTTTAAGACCGATAAAAGAATACAGCCTGAACCAACTCCAATATCTAAAATATTAATTTTATTTTTCTGTTTTGTTAGATTTAATACATTCTCGACCACCAACTCTGTGTCAGGTCGAGGTATTAATGTATCATTAGTAATAAAAAACTCTGAATCCCAGAAAAACTTCTTTCTAGTTAGATAGGCAACTGGTTTACCTAAAGATCTCTGATTAATTAAAAGTTTAAACTTGTTATAATCGTCTTCAAGCAAACTTTTATAAGAATTTAACAAAATATATCTTCTATCTTTATTAATCGTTTCTGCCATTAAAATTTCAGAATCTAATTGAGAATTAGGTATAAATTTATTCTTTAAGATTTTTGATCCCTGAGTTAATGCTAAATTAATATTCATATTTTATTTTAAATTACTTAAACTATCTTCTTGAGCTTGCAATGTGAGAGCTTCTATCATTTCATCAAATACCTCTCCCTCCAAAAATTCATCTAATTTATGAAGTGTTAAATTTATTCTATGGTCTGTAACTCTACCTTGTGGAAAATTGTAGGTTCTAATTCTTTCAGATCTGTCTCCAGTACCAATTTTTGTTTTTCGATCCTGAGATCTTTCTTGATCTATTCTGGATCTTTCAAGCTCATAAAGGCGCGCTCTTAAAATTTTCATTCCTTTAGCTTTATTTTTATGCTGTGATTTTTCATCTTGTTGAGAAACAGAAATACCCGTGGGAATGTGGGTAATTCTGACTGCACTATCAGTTGTATTAACAGATTGTCCACCTGGCCCCCCTGCTCTAAATACGTCAATTCTTAAATCAGCATCATTTATTTTTAAATCTACTTCTTCTGCCTCAGGCAAAACAGCAACTGTTGCGGCTGATGTATGTACCCTTCCTTGTGTCTCTGTATCCGGAACTCTTTGAACTCTATGCACTCCACTCTCATACTTTAAAGTAGAATAAATATTACTGCCTTTAATAGAGGCTATAACTTCTTTTAAACCTCCCGCATCACTTCTTGATATTGAAATTAATTCTAAAGACCACCTTTTTTTATGGCTTACTTTTTCGTACATTTTGAATAAATCTGATGCGAATAAACTTGCCTCTAATCCACCTGTTCCAGCTCTTATTTCAATAATCGCATTTTTTTTATCTGCTTCATCTTTTGGTAATAAAAACAATTTTAATTTTTTTTCGTTAATTTCATATTGAGACTTTAAGCCTGTTAATTCTGTCTCAGCCATATTTTTAAGTTCATCATCTGATGTTTGATCTTCTAAAATTTTTTCTAACTCTTGTTTGTCATTTTCAAAAGAGATATGCTTTTTTGCAATATGTACAATTTCATTAATATCTGAGTACTCTTTAGATTTTTCTGCAAATAATTTTTTATCAATTTCTCCAGAAGAAAGTTCTTTTTCTAAAATTGAATGTTTTTCAATAAGCTCTTCAATTGTTTTTGTTGGAATCATTTCTTTACTTTTTTTCTAACTGAGAAGCTTTTTTTTCAACTTCTGAGACTACTTTATTTACAATTTCTCCTGTTAAGACTTTTTCACTTTGAACACCTGATAAATACAGCATGTTATTTCCTTTTCCTCCTCCAGTTATACCAACATCAGTTAAAGCCGCTTCTCCTGGTCCATTTACAACACAACCAATAATTGACAGTGTTATAGGTGTTTTTATGTGAGATAATTTTTCTTCTAATATTTTTACTGTTTCAATTACTTGAAAAGCTTGTCTGGCACAAGATGGACAAGATATTATTTTTACTCCTCTATTTCTTAATCCCAAAGACTTAAGTATTTCATTTCCAATTTTTACTTCTTTTACAGGATCATCAGATAAAGACACTCTAATAGTATCACCAATACCATCTAAAAGTAATGAACCAAGGCCTATTGAAGACTTAACGCTGCCTGTAACAAAACTTCCAGCTTCAGTTATTCCTAAATGCAATGGATACTCCGTAACCTTAGAAAGTTGTCTGTAAGCAGCAATAGATAAAAATACATCCGATGATTTAACACTTACTTTAAAATTAAAAAAATCTTGATCTTCTAAAATTTTTATATTTCTTAAAGCACTTTCCACTAATGCTTCTGGACACGGCTCTTTATACTTTTCAAGTATATCTTTTTCTAAAGAACCAGCATTAACACCTATTCTAATTGAGCAATCATTATCTTTTGCAGCTTTCAAAACATCATGAATTTTATTTATTTCACCAATATTTCCTGGATTGATTCTTAAACACTTTGCGCCATTTTCTGCCGCTTCAATAGCCCTTTTATAATGAAAATGAATATCAGCAATTATTGGAATTTTAACATTTTTTGTAATTTCTTTTAAAGCTTTTGATGAGTCTTCATCTGGACATGACACTCTTACAATATCAGCACCTTCCTCATGAATTTCTTGAATTTGCTTTATTGTTGCCGATACATCAGTTGTCAATGTATTGGTCATTGATTGAACTGAAATTGGATTATTTCCACCAACTTTTACATCACCTACTTTAATTACTTTAGTTTTTTTTCTATCAATATTTCTAAAAGGCCTTAGGCTCATAAAATTAGTCTAGTTTAAATTCTTTATGTAAGACTGCTACAGCTTTTTTAACATTCTTAGAAGAAATAAGTACTGAAATTTTTATTTCAGAAGTAGATATAACAAGAATATTTATTTTTTTTGAAGCTAATGCTTGAAACATTCTATAAGTTATTCCAGGTGTAGTAATCATTCCAACGCCAATAATAGAAACTTTTGATAAATCTTTATCAAAAGAAAATTTTTTATAAGATATTGACTTATTGTTTTTAATCAATCTTTCAGTTTTTTTTAAATCCTCAGACTTGATGGTAAATGTTAAATCTGTATCTTTTCCATTTTGAGAAATATTTTGAACAACCATATCGACATTAATTAAATTTTTAGATAACGGTCTAAAAATTGATGCTGCTACTCCAGGTCTATCTTTAACACCTACAATTGTAATTTTAGCATCATTTTTAGTTGATGAAATTCCAGTTATAATTTTATTACTAAAAATCTTTTTAGAACCTGTTATCAAGGTTCCACTTTTTGAAACAAAAGATGATTTAACTTTGACATCAATTTTGTTTAGTTTTGCATCCTGAACTGATGTGGGCTGCATTACTTTTGACCCAAGTGATGCCATTTCCAACATCTCGTCATAAAATATTTTTTTAATTTTTTTTGCTCTTTTATATTGTCTTGGATCTGTGGTATAGACTCCGTCTACATCAGTATAAATTATACACTCATCAGCTTTAATAAATTTTGCGAGCATAATTGCTGTTGCATCAGATCCACTTCTTCCTATAGTCGTAATTCTAAAATCATTGCTAACACCTTGGAAACCCGTTATTATTGGTATACCACCTAAATTTATATATTTTTTTAGTTCTTTAATACCTATCGAACTAATCCTTGCACTTGAGTGAGGGCCGTCTGTTAAAATAGGTAATTGCCAAGATGTCCAAGATCTTGATTTAAACCCATTATGTTTAAGTCTACCTGCAATAAGTGCACATGATGCTTGTTCTCCAGTCGAAACTAATGCATCATATTCTGCTTTATCAAAATTTCTACTTATCAGTTTAGATTTATTAACTAACTCATTTGTCACACCACTCATTGCCGATGAAACAACTACTACCTTATTTTTTTTCTTTTTGTAAAAAGCAATAATTTTACATACCTTTTTTATTCTATCTACAGTTCCTACGGATGTTCCACCAAATTTTAATACGATAGTTTTCATGCTAGCTTTAATTATTAATATTTAATAAATAATTGATAAAATACATCTAAATTATTATGTCAACTATTTATCACAATGACTAGCGTAAATAAAAAAGAAATAGATAAATTTTCTAAAATGGCCGATGAATGGTGGGATCCAGAAGGTAAATTCAAACCACTTCATAAATTTAATCCAACAAGAATAAAATATATAAAGGAAAATATTATTAATAATTTCAAATTAAAAAATAAATTCAGACCTTTATTGGGAATAAATATTTTAGATATTGGATGTGGTGGAGGATTATTATCTGAACCGATGTCAAGAATGGGAGCAAATGTAACAGGTATAGATGCATCTGATAAAAATATAAAAATTGCAAAACTTCATGCAAAAAAAAACAATCTAAAAATTAATTATTTATGTTCGTCACCTGAAAAATTAAAAATTACAAAGAAATTTGATGTTATTTTAAATATGGAAATTGTTGAACATGTAGAAGATATAGATTTTTTTTTAAAGTCTTGCTCAAAACTTTTAAAAAAAAATGGACTAATGTTTGTTGCAACAATAAACAAAACTTTAAAATCTTATATTTTTGCAATTATTGGAGCAGAATATGTTTTGAGATGGCTTCCAATTGGAACACACGAATGGGAAAAATTTGTTAAACCTGAGGATCTTAAAAAAATTTTAATGAAATATGATTTATCTCTCAATAAATTAGAGGGCATGAATTTTAATATTATTAAAGATGAATGGAATATTTCTAGAGATTTATCTGTAAACTATATAGCAAAGTTTATTAAAAACTAATTTTCTTTATCATCTATCCAAGGGATCATTTGAGCATCTATACCTTCTTCTTTTAATTCTTTCAAATCTTCATTTGATGCACTACCGTAAATACCCTTTGATTTTTTTTTAACATTATAATGAATTGATCTCGCTTCATAAGCAAAATTGTCACCAACATAATTAAAATTATCTTTAATAAATTTTTGATAATCTTTTATAGTTTTTTTTACTTTATTATATTTTTCTAAGTTTAATTTTTCATCAGTTTTTGATTTATGAGTTATTAGCCTAGGTGCCATAATTGTTTTTTCAACTTTTTTTGAATTGCAATTATGGCAATTCAAAAGTTTTTTCTTTTTTATTCTTTCATACTCGTTTGAGGATGCAAACCAACTATCAAATTTTAAATTACATTCTTTACAAAAGAGTTTATATTTAATCATAAATATTATTTAATTATAAAATTTAGGTTTTCAATAAGTTAACTTCTATAGTCTGCATTAATTTCAATATATTTTTTTGTTAAATCCATAGTATAAGCTGTGAAGTTTTTATTTCCTGTAAAAGTTTCAATGTTTATTTCTATATTTTCAGATTTCATATAATTTGCTGTTTGTTTTTCATCATAACTTTGATTTAATTTTCCACCTTCTACAATTGTTATATTTCCAAACTTAACGGATAATTTTTTTAAATTAATTTTAGGTCCCGCTTTACCAATTGCCATTATAACTCTGCCCCAATTTGGATCTTCTCCAGAAATTGCCGTTTTCACTAGTGGAGAATTTGCGACAGATAAAGCAATTTTTTTTGCATCTATCTCATTTTTACATCTGCTAACATTTATTGTTATGAATTTTGATGCTCCTTCACCATCTGAAACAATTCTTTTGGCTAAATTCAAAAGAACATTATTTAATGCTTTATCAAAATTTTTAATTTTATTTTCATTCACACTTTTTACTTGAGAATTTTTAACTTCATTAGTTGCAAAGATAGTTGCCATATCATTGGTGCTGGTATCTCCATCACAAGAAATAGCATTAAATGTATTAGTTATATTTTTTTTTAATAGCTTTCCTAAAACGTCATTAGATAAAGTTGCATCAGTAAATATATACGCAAGTGTCGTAGCCATATTTGGATGTATCATTCCTGAACCTTTAGCAATTCCATATATTTTTACTTTTTCACTTCCAATATAACATTCCTCCATAGCTAATTTTGGCTTTGTATCCGTAGTCATGATTGCAAGTGCTGCCTTCATCCAAATAAATTTATTTTGAGTATAAGTAATTTTTTTTATTAAATTTGGAATATTGTTAGAAATTTTTTCATATGGAAAAATTTCTCCAATTGTACCAGTGCAACCAAAAATTATATTTTTTGAAGAAATTTTCTTTGGATTCTCTTCGTCTTCTTCTTGTTTTTTATTTAATTGTTTCGCAGTTAAATCTGCTATTTTTTTTAAACTTTCATACCCTTGCTTTCCAGTAAAAGCATTTGCATTTCTTGTGTTTACAATTAGAGAATATATTTTTTTTGGTCTTTGATTGATATTCCATTTTATATTTTCAGATACTATTTTTGACTGTGTATAAACAGAAGCATAATTTGCACCTTCTCTAAAATAAAACATAGTTAAATCATCTCTGATATCTTTATATAAATTTGCTGAAACAACTGAAATTGAAAGACCATCTAGATGATCAAGGTCTTGAAAATCAATCATTTTAGTATTTTTTGATTGAGATGATAAAAAATTCGTTAAATTAATTCCCATATTGTTTAAATTATTTATTTAATACATATATTAAACAATATAAGTAAAGAATAAATCAAATAGTCATGTTTAACCCATTAAATTTAATAACAAAATTTATCAAATCTAGTAATCAAAAAGAGCTGGATAGGATTGGTAAAATTGTAGAAAAAATAAACTTATATGAGGAAGAGTTAAAAAATTTAAATGACAACGACTTTCCAAAAAAAACTAATGAATTTAAAAATCAGATAAAAGATGGAAAAACATTAGACGAGTTACTTCCAGAAGCTTTTGCTTTAGTCAGAGAGGCTGCCAAACGAACACGAAATGAAAGACACTTTAACGTTCAGTTAATAGGAGGTGTGGCCTTACATGAGGGTAAAATTGCTGAGATGAGAACTGGAGAAGGAAAAACCTTAACCATAACACTTGCTGCATACTTAAATGCATTGAGCGGTAAAGGCGTACATATAGTAACTGTAAATGATTATCTTGCAAAAAGAGACTCAATTGAAATGGGACAAATTTATAATTTTCTTGGTCTTTCATCAGGATTTATTAACAACTATCAAGATGATGCAGAACGAAAGAAAAACTACAATTGTGACATTACTTATGCAACTAATAGTGAATTAGGTTTTGATTACTTAAGAGATAATATGAAATTTTCTGAAGACCAAATGGTTCAGAGAGATCATAATTTTTCAATAGTAGATGAAATAGATTCATGTTTGATTGATGAAGCAAGAACACCTTTGATAATTTCTGGAGCAGCTGAAGATAAAACAGCCCAATATCTAGCAATTAATAAATTAATTAGAGTCTTAAATACTAAAGATTTTGAAATAGATGAAAAAGAAAAGAGTGTTTTATTAACAAATGATGGAATTAATAATGTTGAAAAACTTTTTTCTAACGCTGGTATTTTAAAAAATAATAATTTTTATGACCCAGAAAATTTACATTTAGTTCATCATGTTAATCAAGCTTTACGAGCAAATCATTTATTTGAAAAAGGCAGAGACTATATTGTTAAAGATGGAAGTCTTAAAATTATAGATGAACTTACTGGAAGAATTTTAGAGGGCAGACGTTTTGGAGATGGTTTGCATCAAGCATTAGAGGCCAAAGAAAATATTCAAGTACAAGCTGAAAACCAAACCTTAGCTTCAATAACTTATCAAAATTATTTTAAACTTTATAAAAAAATATCTGGCTGTACTGGTACTGCCGCAACAGAGTCTGAAGAATTTTTTGAAATTTACAACCTGCCTGTTGTTGTTATTCCAACAAATAAAGAAATGATCCGAAAGGATTTTAATGATTTAATTTTTAGAACAGAAAAAGAAAAGAATAACGCAATTATAGAAAAAATAATTGAAAGAAACAAATTGGGTCAACCTATTTTAGTATTTACCTCAAGCATTAATAAATCTGAAGTTTATTCAAATTTATTAAATCAAAAAAATATTAAACATTTAGTATTAAACGCAAAAAATCATGAAAATGAAGCTGAGATAATTGCAAATGCGGGAAAAGAAAATTCATTAATAATTACAACAAGTATTTCGGGAAGAGGAGTTGATATTCAACTTGGTGGTAAAAAAGGTTCTATTCCAGAAGAGGAACTTAAAATTAATAAAGATAAAATAAAATCTTTAGGTGGTTTATTTGTAATTGGTACTGAAAGAATGGAATCTAGAAGAGTCGATAACCAGGCAAGAGGAAGATCTGGAAGACAAGGAGATGAAGGAAGTTCTGTATTTTACGTTAGTCTAGAGGATGATTTAATGAGAATTTTTGGATCAGATTCTATGAATAGTATGCTCGAAAAGCTAGGACTTAAAGATGGTGAAAGTATTGATCATCCATGGATTAATAAAGCATTAGAGAGAGCTCAGCAGAAAGTAGAAGCAAGAAATTTTGATATAAGAAAAACACTTATTAAATTTGATAATGTCCTTAATGATCAAAGGCATGTTGTATTTTCACAAAGAAAAAATGCGATGAATAGTGAAAATATCTTTGATTATTCAGATGAATTTTTAAAGGAAATATCTGATGATTTAATAAAGTTAAAAATTTCAAATTTAGCCAATCCTAAAAGTAACGAATTTAATAATAAAACTAAGCAAATAGTTGGAAAAAGCTTTGAAGAAACTGAATTTAAGGATTTAATTGAAGCAAAAGATAAAGATTTTAGAGAAAAGATTTCAAATAAATTTCAAGAAACTAGGAACGAACGAATTAAACTTCTTGGTGATGAGCAAGCAAAAGATATAGAAAAAAGAATATTTCTTCAGTCAATTGATTTAAATTGGAAATCCCATATCCAATATTTGGAACAATTAAGACAAGTTATAGGTTTAAGATCTTACGGTCAGAGAGATCCATTAGTTGAATACAAAAAAGAAGCATTTGAACTTTTTTCCAATCTTTTAGATAAATTAAAATTGGATTATGTAACAATACTTATGAACTTAAAGGTCGTAGTCGAAACAAACCAAAATGACGAAAGTAAAAGAGAGGATAAATATAAAGAAATTGCAAAAAATAAAAAAATAGGCAGAAATGAGCCATGTTATTGTGGTTCTGGTAAAAAATTTAAGCACTGCTGCGGTGCTTTATAAAATTTAAATTAATAAAAAGATTGAAGTAACTAAAATTAATCCACCAATAATTGCTAGTAATGTTTTTTTTGATTTAAAAATTTGATCTAAATTACTTTTCTTAATAGTTAATGTGCTTAGATCCTCGGTACTAGTCATAAAACCATCGTTTCTTCCAATTTTAAGAAATTTATTTTTTCTCTCATTCATTATTTCTTCTGAAGATAATTCATCAAAATTATTTAAATTTTTTGTTAAGGTTTCTCTCACGTTGTTTAATATAATATCTCTATCTCTATGCGCACCACCTAAAGGTTCTTCAATTATTTCATCAATAACTTTTAATTTTAATAAATCTTTTGCTGAAAGCTTCATGGCTTTTGCCGCATCGAGCATTTTTTTTGGATCTCTCCAAAGAATAGTTGCACATCCCTCTGGGGATATTACTGAATAGATTGCATTTTCAAGCATAAGAACTTTATTTGATGAAGCTAATGCTATTGCTCCACCAGAACCTCCCTCACCTATAATTATTGCAATTGTTGGAACTTTAAGCTCCATACAGCACTCAATAGATTTTGCAATCGCCTCTGCCTGTCCTCTTTCTTCAGCCCCCACACCTGGATATGCTCCTGGAGTATCAATAAATGAAATTATTGGAATATTAAATTTATTTGCTAAATTCATTAATCTTATTGTTTTTCTATAGCCTTCAGGCCTCATCATTCCGAAATTTCTCTCAATTCTACTATCTAAATCTTCTCCTTTTTCTTGACCTATCACTAATACAGATTTTCCATTAAATTTTGCAAATCCTGTTAATACTGATTTATCTTCTCCATAATATCTATCTCCAGACAGAGAGATGAAATCATCAAACAAATTATCAATAAAAAATTTTGCTTTAGGTCTATCTTCGTGACGAGCAACCATAGTGGTCTGCCAAGGATCTAGATTGGAATAAATATTTTTTAATTTTTCGTCTATTTCATTTTGAGTACTTGAAATTTTTTGAGTATCAACTTCAGATAATCCCTCTTGGTTGTAGGGATCTTTCAATTTTTCTAGCTCGTTTTCTAGCTCCTTAATTTCTGTTTCAAAATTTAAGTAATTTTTCATATTTTATTTATAGCGGATGGTTAAAATACAAAAAAGGCAATAAAATGATATTAAATTAAAGAGTAATTCTTATTAATTGACTTAAATTATTTAACAGATACAAATTCACTATCGGGAGAGACTATTTATAGCGCCGAAGGAGCAACCACCCCGGAAACTCTCAGGCAAAAGGACCGATTAAAGCATAACACTCTGGAAAGAGATTGATTTCCGCCGAAGGAGTAAAGCTCTCAGGCAAAAATACAGATGGGGTACGAACTTAAGTGCTATGCAAGAAAAATATATTAAAATTAATAATCTTCAAGTATCAGAAAAACTATCAAACTTTGTAAATGATGAATTATTGAAAAATACAAATGTATCCTCAGAAAATTTCTGGTTAGGTCTTGAAAGAACCCTAGATGAGCTTGCACCAAAAAATAAAGAATTAATTAAATTTAGAGAAAATTTACAAAATAAAATTGATGATTGGCATATCAAAAATAAAGGGAAAGAATTTAATTCAGATGAGTATAAAAAATTTTTATTAGAAATTGGTTATTTAAAAAATGAGGGGCCTGATTTTAAAATAGAAACTGAAAATGTTGATGAGGAAATTGCAAGTATAGCAGGGCCTCAGTTGGTTGTGCCTGTGATGAATGCAAGATATGCATTAAATGCTGCGAATGCAAGATGGATGAGTTTATATGATAGTCTTTATGGTACGGATGTAATTGAACAGTCTGAAGATAGTGTGTCTGAAAGATATGACCCTCTAAGAGGTGAAATGGTTATAAAATATGGGAGAGATTTTTTAGATAAGTACTTTCCGTTAGCTGGATTGAGTTGGAATAAAATTACAAGTTTTGCTGTAAAATATGGGAAATTAAAAGTTTTAAAAGGTGCGGATATTTTTGATTTGGAGGACGAAAATAAATTTGTTGGACATAGAGGTGAAAGTGATAATCCATCCGCAATTATTCTAAAAAATAATAATTTACATATTGAAATTTTAAAAGACTCGAGAGCTTTTGCTGCCCAACAAGATCATGCAGGTATTAGTGACATAATACTAGAATCAGCAGTGTCAACAATTTGTGATAATGAAGATAGTGTAGCAGCAGTTGACTCAGAGGATAAAATTATTTGTTATCGAAATTGGCTAGGTCTTATGAAAGGAGACCTTAAGTCAAAATTTGAAAAAGAAGGAAAATTATTTGAGAGAAAATTAAATCCACACAGAAGCTATATCTCAAAAGATGGCAAAGGTTTAAAGTTACATGGTAGAAGTTTATTACTTGTAAGAAACGTTGGTCATTTAATGACTAACCCTTCAATTTTATTAAGTGATGGAAGTGAAATACCTGAGGGTATTATGGATGCATTTATAACAACGGCAGCTGCGCTACACGATATTAAAAACAAAAATAATTCAAGAACTGGATCGGTTTATATTGTAAAGCCTAAAATGCATGGTCCAGACGAGACAGCATTTACAGATTTAATTTTTTCTAAAGTTGAAGAAGTTCTAAATTTACCCAAGTATACTTGTAAGATTGGAATTATGGATGAAGAAAGACGAACATCAGCAAATTTAAAAGAGTGTATTAGAAGTCTTAAAAATAGAGTTTTTTTTATCAATACTGGCTTCCTAGATAGAACTGGTGATGAAATGCATACATCAATGGAAGCTGGTCCTATGATTAAAAAAGGTGACATGAAATCATCTAAATGGATTACTGCTTACGAAAATAACAATGTTGATATTGGTTTAAGTTGTGGGTTTTCTGGTAAAGCTCAAATTGGAAAAGGAATGTGGGCAATGCCAGATAAAATGAAAGATATGATGGAACAAAAAACAGGACACTTAAAAGCAGGAGCAAACTGCGCATGGGTTCCTTCTCCAACAGCAGCTGCATTACATGCTTTACATTATCATGAAATAAATATTTTCAAGGAACAAAAAAAATTAATTGATAGAGAGCCAGCTAAGCTTGATGATCTCTTAACAATCCCAATAGCAGACAGACCAAATTGGTCTGTGGAAGATATAAACAAAGAAATTTCTAATTCAGCGCAAACCTTGTTGGGTTATGTTGTAAGATGGGTCGATCAAGGTGTAGGTTGTTCAAAAGTTCCTGATATTAATAATATTGGCTTGATGGAAGACAGAGCCACTCTTAGAATTTCATCCCAACATATAGCAAACTGGATTCATCATGGAATTACAACAAAAATACAAGTAACTGAAATAATGAAAGAGATGGCTAAAATAGTAGATAACCAAAACAAAGATGATCCACTATATGTTAAAATGAGTGGTGATTATGAAAACTCAATAGCTTTTCAAACGGCGTGTGATTTAGTTTTTAAAGGTAAAGAGCAACCTTCAGGTTATACTGAACCATTACTTCACTTAAATAGGTTAAAAAAAAAATCTAATCTGAGTTCGAAACCAAATTAGATCGATTTTTAAAAGCAGAAAATAAAGTACCATCATCTAGACTTTCAATCTCTCCTCCCACTGGTAAACCTTGTGCTAATTTAGTAATTTTAACATCTAAATTTTTTAGACTATCTTGAATATAATATGCAGTGGTTTGACCTTCTACAGTTGCACTAGTTGCAAGAATTACCTCTTCAATTTTATCTCTATTAACTCTTTCAACTAATGAGTTAATTAACAAATCTTCTTTTCTTTGGCCAACTGAAGAAATTGTCCCTCCTAAAATATGAAAATAGCCCTGAAATATATTTGAATTTTCAATCGACCATTGGTCTGCAATATCCTCTACTACACAAATTTTATTATATTTTTCTTTTACATTTTCACAATTTAAACAACCATTTGAATTTGACTTTAAAGCACCACATGAATTGCATCTAACTACATTTTTATAAACCTGTACCAATGTATTTGCCATAGGTTTTACAAGTTCGTCGCGATTATTTATTAATTTTAAAACAATTCTTTTTGCTGATTTGGGGCCTAAGCCTGGAAGTTTTGAAATTAATTTAATTAATTCTTCTATCTCACTGATGTTTTGCATCTATTACAAAGGCCATTTAAAACCAGGAATTCCAAAACCTCCAGTTGCTTTTGAAATTTCCTCAGTTGTTTTTGATTTAAGTTGAGATTTAGCACTATTATGTGCTGCAACAATTAAATCTTCGATTATAGTTTTGTCCTCTTTCATAATTTCATCAGATAACTTTATTGTTTGCATCTCTCCCTCTCCATCCAAAGTTATCTTTACAGAATTTGAACCCGAAACTCCCTCAACTCTAATTTCCTTAATCTTTTGTTGGCTTTCTTTCATTTTTGCCTCAAGTTCTTTTGCTTTATCTAAAATTTTACTAAAATCAGTCATTTTCAACTCCATCTTTGTTTGAATTTACATCAATTAATTCAGCATCAGGAAATTTATCCATCACACTTTTAAATATCTCTGAATTTTTCATTTCATCCATTAACTGTTTTTTTAAATTTTTTTCTTTATCTTTTACTGACATTTGCCCTTTTAATTTACTGAACGTGATAATCCATCTTTCACCGGTCCATTCAAAAAGCTTTGATGATAAATCTTTTACAAAATCTTTATCTAAACTTTCATTAAAAGATATTTCAATTCTATTTTTTTCAAATTTTACAAGGTTAACATTTTTTTCTAACTCATATTTAAGTTTGATGTCTTTTTTTTTTGAACAAATTTCAATTAAATCCTCAAATGCATTTATATTAATTTTATGTTCTGCTTCAATTTCTGTATGAACTTCTGGTTTGTTTTTTTCTTCCTGTGCAACATTCTTAATTTGATTTATTGTTTTAGAAGTTAATTCAGTTTCTGTATTCTTTACAAAATTTTCACTCTTCAAGTGCGTCTCAACATTTTCAATTTTATTTTCAGATTTTATAGAACTTAAATGCATTAGTCTTATTAAGAACATCTCAATTGAAAGGTGTTGATTAGAAACTATGTCAATCTCTTCGAGAGAAGAGATGGCAAATTGCCAAAATAATATTAATACCTCTGAATCTATTTGATTTGATAAATTTTTGATTTTAGAAAATTCTTCATCATTTAATGAAAAGTTTGTACTTTCTAAAGTTAAAGAATTAATATTCTTAAAATAGTAAAGTAACTCTAAGAAATCATTAATAAAAACCTTTGGTTCAACACCTTGGTCATAAATTTTTCTATAAATACTTATTACTTTTGTTTCTTCACCTTTTAAAATTAACTCAAACAAATCGATTAATTGAGATTTATCAAAATACCCAAAAATTTTTTGAGCTGAATTTAAGTCTAATACTTTTCCTTCATCCAAACTTAATAGCGCTCTATCGAGCAACGATAAAGAATCTCTAACAGAGCCCTCAGAAATTTTTACTATAAGCTTTAAAGCATCGTCGCTTATTTTTCCATTTTCCTTGTCCTTAATTTTTTTAATAAACTCCAATAATTCTGAGGATTTAATTCTAGATAAATCAAATCTTTGACATCTAGATACTACTGTAATTGGAATTTTTTTAATTTCTGTGGTTGCAAAAATAAATTTTAGATATTCTGGTGGTTCCTCTAAAGTTTTTAATAAAGCATTAAATGCTTGTTTGCTTAACATATGAACCTCATCAATAATGAAGATTTTATATTTAGCCGAGGTAGGCCCATATCTTGAAAATTCGATTAAATCTCTTACGTCATCTACACCTGTTTTGCTTGCTGCATCCATTTCAAGCACATCTATATGACTAGACTCACTTATAGATTTACAGCTTTCACAAAAGTTTTCTTTACATAAATTATCAATACCATTTGAACAATTAAGTGCTTTTGCAACAATTCGTGCTGTTGTGGTTTTTCCTATTCCCCTTATTCCGGTGAACAAATATGCATTAGGTATTTTGTCAGCTTTAATCGAGTTAGTAATAGTTTCTACAACAACCTCTTGACCAATAAGATCATCAAAAGTTTGTGGTCTATATTTTAATGCTAATACTTTTGAATTATTGTTCATATATCTATAAGGAGACTAGAACCTGAATAACTGTCTCTACGACTGCTTCCGTTAAGATCTGGTCGGGTTCAAGCAGCATTCACCTCTAGCCTCCAAAACCATTATAGCAGTTAAAATTTCTAATCTACAAGAAAAGATTCTTATTTTTTTTGTCTCAAGTTATCTGCTTCGAAAACACCTAGAACGTGAAAATCCTCGCAATGTAGACCTAGCTCTTCAAGAGATTTCTGAACTTTTGGATCTTCGATGTGTCCATCCAAATCACATAAGAAAAAATAAGAGTCGAAACTATTTTTTTCTGGATAACTTTGTAGTTTAGTTAAATTTACACCATTAATAGCAAAACCTCCTAATGATTGATAGAGGGCAGCTGGCTTACTTTTCAATTTAAATAAAAAAGAGGTTATGTAAATTTTATCTTTAAATTCTGGTTGAGAAATATTTTTTCCCATAACCAAAAATCTTGTCAAATTACCGCTTTCATTTTCTATATTTTTTTTTATTACTTCTAAGCCATAAATTTCGGCACTCAATGAGGATGCTATAGCTGATTGCTTAACATCTTTTGTTTTGGAAATCATTTCAGCAGATCCAGCAGTATCTGCTCTAATATGTTCTGCTAAATTATTCTCTTTTATAAATTTTGAACACTGGGACAGCCCTTGTGCGTGAGAGTATACTTCTTTGATATCTTTTAATTTAGCACCAGGTTGTCCTAATAAGTTGTGTTCAATTTTTTGAAAATGCTCTTTATAAATATTTAGCCTATGTTTAAATATTAAATATTCAATTCCAATGTTACCAGTAATTCTATTTGACTCTGGTATTATAATTCTGCTATCTGACTCTTCAGATGCTTTGTTAAAACAATCGTCAAAAGTTTTACAGGGCAATATTTCTGCTTTAGGATCAATAGACAGTGCTGCTAAATGAGAATATGCACCAAAGGTTCCCTGAAAATAAATTTTGCTCATCAATTCTTATATTCCATTATTTTTTTTAAGGCTAGATAATCTTCCTCTGTATCTACCCCTATTGGAGATGACTTTGCAAGTGAGATATTAATATCAATATTATTATCTAATGCTCTTAATTGCTCTAACCGATTTTCTATTTCATTTTTAGATTGATTCAGTTGAACAAATTTTTCGAGTGACTCTTTTGAATAGCAATAAACTCCAATATGATGATAAATATTATCTATTCTCTCAGACTTTCTTAAAAAAGAAATACCCTTTGGAAAATTGTTCTCTTCTAAAGCATTTTCGGTAATTACCTTTACAATATTTTCATTATTCAAACTTTTATTTTCTTTTATTATCGCAGCAAGAGTTCCTATATTAGAGGGATTTTGTAACATTTTATCATTCAATCTTACTATATCTTGGATGTCGATTGCTGGTTCGTCACCTTGTAAATTCATAATAAAATCAACATCCTTAATATTTGATTTTTCAAGCGCTTCGTGAATTCTATCTGTACCTGTTTTGTGTTTATTGCTAGTCAAAATAGCGTTGAAACCATTTCTTTTAACATCATCAATAATTTCCTGGTCCTCTGTAGCAACAATCACATCTCCAATATTAGCCTCTTCTGCTTTTTTGGATACATGTGAAATAATTGATAAACCATTTATTTTTAGCAAAGGTTTACCTGGAAGCCTTGTAGCGGACATCCTAGAGGGTATAATTATTAAAGTTTTCATTATATTTTCAAATTATTATACTCATTAAACAACTATAGAGGCAAATTTATACATTAAATTTTAGCTTTTTTTTAATTTATCATGTTATACGTTCACTACAAAATTTAGAAAAAATGGATTCTTTCGAAATAAATAAAATTGTTGCTGCAGTTTTAATGGTTGCTTTGCTTGTTATCGGTATTGGAAAATTATCTGATGTTATATTCCACGTAGAAAAACCTGAAACACCTGGTTATTTAGTTGAAATAGAAGCTGCAACAACTGTATCCACAACCAGCTCAGACACGACGTCAGACAAAATTGATATATCAGCATTGATGGCAATGGGAGATATTGCGCATGGTGAAAAGGTTTTTAAAAAATGTGCAGCTTGTCATTCAATTATTAAAGGAGGAAAGAATGCTATAGGTCCAGCTCTGTATAATGTTGTAGGAAGAAAAGTTGGAGCGATTGAAGATTATAAATATTCCAAAGCACTAGCAGCTTATGATAAGAATTGGACTTTTGAAGAACTGAACGGATTTTTAATAAAACCAGCTAAATGGATAAAGGGAACAAAGATGGCATATGCAGGTCTTAGAAAAGAAAAAGATAGAGCCTCTGTAATAAAATATCTAAATGAGAATTCAGACAGCCCTTTACCGCTACCTTAATTTTCCAAAACAATATAATAAAATACTTTTTTGTACGTGAACTCTATTGAGTGCTTGTTGCCATACGTGAGATTTTTTTCCCAAGAAAACATCATCACTCACTTCATCTCCTCTAGGTAAACAATGTAAAAAAATGCAATTTTTTTTTGCATAACTCATTAATTTTTTATCAATTTTAAAATTTTTAAATGCTTTTATTTTTTTCTTCTTATTAACTTTGTCATTTAAAGAAATAACTTTATCAGAAAAAATTACATCTGCATTTGAAACTGCTCTTTTTGCATCATTATAAATATAAATTTTTTTATTATTTTTTTCGATCCAAGTTCTAACTTCTTTTCCTGGTTCAAATTTTTTTGGACAACCAATACTTAACTTGAAAGAAAATTTTACTGATGCAGCTATTAAACTATCCAAAACATTATTTGAATCACCAATCCAAGAAATATTTAATTTTGAAATAGGTTTTTTCATTATTTCCTCAACAGTAAAAACATCTGATAAAACCTGTGTTGGATGAGATGAGGGACTTAAACCATTGATGACGGGTATAGATAAATATTTTTCAAAATTTTCGACTTTTTTATCACTATCAGTTCTAAGCATAAATCCATCACCATAGGTAGAAAGAATTTTAGCTGTATCAGCAATGCTCTCTCCACCTTGACCCAAATGAAGCTCATTAGATCTCAAAGTCAAAGTACCACCGCCTAATTGTTTGATAGCTAAATAAAAGCTTAATCTTGTTCGCAAACTAGATTTTTCAAACATTTGAATTAACAATTTTCCTTTCAAGGGTGCACCCTTATCAACCTCTAATGTACTTAGTTTTTTTCTTAAACTTTTTCTTTTCTTAGCATCAATAATAATCTTTCTGAGATCTTTTGCAGGTATATCTTTTAAATTAATAAAGTGTTTCATATTATTTTATCTGCGAACAGACCTTTTCAATAATTTTTAATGCTAAATCTAGTTCATTTTTTTTGACATTTAATGGAGGTAAAATCCGAACAACATTTTCTGCAGCTCTAATAGTCAGTAGCTGATTGTTCATTAATTTTTTTATAAATTCATTTTGATCTTTATACAACTGTATCCCAATCAAAAATCCTTTTCCTCTTATTTGCTTAATAACATTTGGATATTTTTCTTTAATTTTATTAAGCTTTAATAAAAAATATTTTGATAAATTTTTTACATTATTTAAAAATTTCTTATTTGATATAATATCCATTACAGTGTTTCCAATAGACATTGCCAAAGGGTTTCCTCCAAATGTTGATCCATGAGTACCTGGTGTCATGCCAGAGGCTACTTTTTTATTCATTAAAACTGCTCCAAGAGGAAATCCTCCACCTATTCCTTTTGCAATTGGCACAATATCAGGTTTTACTTTTGATTTTTCAAAAGCAAAAAAATCACCAGATCTTCCTATTCCACACTGAACTTCGTCAAGAATTAATAATATTTTTTTCTTGTTACATAATGCTCTTAACTCTTTTAAGCACCAATCTGGTATTACTTTTATACCGCCTTCACCCATAATTGTTTCAACCATAATAGCAGCTGTGTTTTTATTAATTTTCTTTTTAAGAGAATGATGATCTCCAAAACTGAAGTGATCAAAACCTGTTACTTTTGGAGCAAATCCCTCTGTCATTTTCTTTGATCCACTAGCAAAAATTGTCGCTAAAGTTCTGCCATGGAAAGAGTTTTTAATACATAAAATTCTATTTTTATTTGGTTTACCTATTGAATAAAAATATCTTCTAGCAACTTTAATTGCTGCTTCAGTAGCTTCAGCCCCACTATTTTGAAACATTACATAATCAGCAAAAGTTTTTTTACATAGCTTTTTAGCTAATTCTTCTCCCTCTGGAATTTTAAATGCATTAGATACATGCCATAATTTTTTTGATTGATCTTTAATAGTTTTTACTAATTTAGGATGTACATGACCTAAAGAATTAACTGCTATTCCTTGCACAAAATCTAAATATTTTTTTTTATCAGTGGAGTATAAATAGCTACCTTTGCCATATTTAAAGGAAATTTTTTTTCTATTATAATTTTTTACTAAATGACTCATAAGTTAATTTGTTTTATAAAGTTTAATTATTAATACAAGTTAGGATTGAAAATATACACATTCTTGCTAATTAAATTAATGTTAATAACTCTTAATTTTTGATTGTTTAATTTAATTTTATATCAGTATATTGTTGTTATATATAAATAATATACAAGATATTGATTATGAGTTGGACTGAAGAAAAAGTTGCAAAGTTAAAAGAGCTTTGGGGAAAAGGTAATACTGCAAGTCAAATTGCAGAGATAATTGGCGGTATAAGTCGAAATGCGGTCATTGGAAAAGCTCATAGACTTAATTTGTCAGCAAAAATAAAGACTAGAACAGCTACCTCAACTCAAAACTTTAATAGTTCAACAAATCAAAAAAATATTCGATCTGGAAGAGGACGTAAAAATAAATTTAAATCTTTAATAATTGAAAAAGATTTTGAACCAGAAAACCCAAAACAGCTAGAAGAACTTGATGAAAATTCTTGTAAATGGCCGATTGGTCATCCTGATGAAAAATCATTTTATTTTTGTGGAAGATCATCGTTAAAAGATTTTTCTTATTGTAAGTTACATCTTTTATATGCTTACCAACCTAAAGGTAAAAAAGAAGACGTTACAGAAAAAGAAGAAGTGCCTGAATTTATTGAAAAAAAAATAAAGTCAGCCTAATTTAATTAGGATCACTTTCTAAATCGTTTTCTGCTTTATACTTGTTAGTAGAGAATTGTCCGCCATCTCTCCACATATAGCAATATTTTTCTACTTCTTTATCAAAATACCTTGTACTAGGAATACCTAAATCATAATTACTTTTATATTTTCCTGATAAAATATTATCATATTTTAAAAGTTTTAATTGGTCTCTTGTAAGTAAAGGCTTAGGTAATAATTCTAAAACACTTGCTGTTAACCTACCCATTAGCAAAGGTAAAGGTAATAACAATCTTTTTTTTCCAATTAATTTTAATAATTTTTGAATAATTTCTTTAAATGTAATTATCTCTGGACCTACACATTCAATAATTTTAGAATATACATTATTTGAAATAACATGATGAATTGTATCAGTTAAATCAGAACAATGAATTGGTGCAAATTTTGTTTTGCCATTATAATAAAGCGGAAACACAGGAAGTCTATTAAGCAATGTCATAAAATTAGTAGTAAAGTTATCATCTACAGAGTAAACAATTGATGGTCTTAATATTGTTGCTAGGGGAAAGTTTTTTAATATATTGTCTTCACCTTCTAATTTACTTTTAGCATAAGCAGAATCTGATGCATTATTAACTCCTAAAGCTGACAAATGAATAAAGTGTTTATGATCGTATTCCTTACAAAGCTTAGCTAATAATGAGGGAAAAACTGAATGTATATTTTTAAATGTATTGCCCTTTTTTTTTTCATACAAAATTCCTACTAGATTTATACAAATATTTGTTTTTTTAAAAAGTTCTCTAATTTTTTTTTCATCAAAAATATTTGCTTCAACTACATCAATATAACCAGCATTAGCCTGGGTTTTAATAATATAACTTTTTTGATGAATATTTCTTGTTACAACTATGACCTTTATGTTATTCCTAGTAAGTTTCCTTATTAAGTTTCTTCCTACTTGGCCACTACCACCAAAAATTAGACAATTTTTTGCTTTCATATATATATGTATTCAAATGAGTATTAATATTAAATTACACAAAAACGATCTACCAGATGATTTAGTGTTAGGCAATATAATAGCTGTCGATGGTGAATTTATGGGTTTAAATGTTAGACGAGACCCATTGTGCCTAATTCAAATATCTTCAGGAAACTCAGATGCGCATATTGTGCAATTTGACAGAGAAAATTATAATGCACCAAATTTAGTAAAATTATTGAGTAATGAAAAAATTAAAAAAATTTTTCATTTTGGAAGAGCAGATATGGCTCATATAAAGTATTACTTAAAAACTGAAACTAATAATATTTTTGATACAAAAATAGCTTCAAAGCTAGCACGATCTTACTCCGATAATCATTCTCTTAAAACACTAATAAAAGAATTTATAAATATAGATATTAGTAAACAATTTCAGAGTTCAGACTTTGGTGGTGAACTTACTCCTGCACAAATGAAATATTGTGCAAATGATGTAATCTATCTTCATAGAATCCATGAAGCACTGATAAAAATACTTGAAAGAGAAAATAGAATTAAACTTTATGAAGAGTGTTTAAATTTTTTAAAAACAAGAGTTAATCTTGATTTGGCCTTATTTAAGGATGATATCTGGTCGCATTAATGAAAAGAAAAAAATTTATATCTGCTGCTAAAGATGTAATTAATCTTGAAATAAAAGCCCTACAAAGCCTAAAAAAAAATATCAGTAATTCGTTTAATCAGGCTGTTTTTCAAATTGCTAAATGTCAGTCAAAAGTAATTTTGTGCGGAGTAGGAAAAAGTGGACTTATAGCGTCTAAAATTGCTGCAACGCTTGCTTCAGTTGGAACACCATCTTTTAGCATTTCAGCTAGTGAAGCTTCACATGGAGATCTTGGTATGATCTCAAAAAAAGATATTTTACTTTTAATAAGTAATTCTGGTGAAACAAATGAGCTGAAAAATATTATTCAATATGCAAAAAGAAATAAAATATTATTAATTGGAATTGTTTCTAAAACAAATTCTCTTCTTTTTAAAGCATCAGATATTAAACTTAAAACTCCAAAGGTTATGGAGGCTGAAGGCATAGTTCCTACCGCAAGTACAACTGCTCAACTTGCGCTAGGCGATGCATTGGCAATATCAGCAATGAAATATAAAAAATTTGACAAAATGGATTTTAAAAAATTACATCCAGCAGGAAGCTTGGGTGCTCAGCTAAAAACAGTTGAGGACATAATGTTCACAGGTAAAAAAATACCTTTTATTGATGAGAATATTCAGATGCAAAAAGCTTTGAAAATTTTAAGTCAAAAAAAATTAGGAATATTAATTGTAAGAAATAAAAAAAAAAAAACCACTGGTATAATTACAGATGGACAGATTAGAAGATTCAATCAAAAAAAAATAGATTTTCTTTCCTTACCAGTAAAAAAAATAATGACAAAAAAACCTATTTTTATTGATAAAAATGAATTAGCTGCAAAAGCACTTTCTCTTATGAATAGTAAAAAAATTACATCACTTATAGTAAATAATAAAGCAAAACCATCAATTGCTATTGGTGTTATTCATGTTCATACAATTTTACAATCAAATATTTCATAAATGTTAATAAGAAAAATTACGGTAATTTTTTTTATACTTGGTATTTTGTCAATTGTTTCTTTTTTAATTTATAAAAATTTTTTTTATAATAATGAAATTGTTCAACCAGAACTTGAAACAAAAGAAGACATTATTTACAATTCTAATATCATTAGAGATGTGAATTATACCACTAAAGACCCTAATGGTAATGAGTATATAATCACAGCATTAAAGGGCGAAATAGATTTTTCAAATTCAAATATAATTTTTCTTACAAATGTAAATGCTGTGATTAAATTAAAATACTCTGATATTATCACTATTGCTTCAGATTTTGGTAAATATAATTCTGAGAATTTTGATACTATTTTTTCTAAAAATGTAATATTAAATTATTTGGATAACAAAATAACAGGAGAATATCTTGATTTTTCGCTTAGTAGAAATTCAATGATAATTTCTAGAAATATTGTTTATACTAATTCAAAAAATGTTCTGAAAGCGGACGTAATTGAAATGGACATTAAAACTAAAGATACAAAAATTTTTATGTATGAGAATAAAAAAAAAGTAAATATCAAAAGTAAAGATTAGATGGCTATTATTAAAAAATTTAGAATTAAATCATTTAAAAATATAAATACAATTATTGAGTTTGAAAATATTTCATTGGCATATGGTAACCGATTAATTTTAGATAACTTAAATTTCAAAATTAATGAGGGTCAAATTTTTGGAATGCTTGGTCCAAACGGAGTTGGGAAATCAACAATATTTAATTTGGTAACTGGTTTAATTAACCCGGGAAATGGTAAAATCAAGATTGCAGGCACAGATGTCACAAAATATCCAATTTATTTAAGAACTAAAAAATTTAAAATTGGGTATGTGCCTCAATATGGAGGATTTTTTAATGATTTAACATTACATGACAATTTAAAAGCTATAAGTGAAATTGTAATAGATAATAAATCCTACAGAGCTGAAAGAATAAATTATCTAATATCTAAATTTGAATTAGATAATTTAAAAGATATCAAAGGAAAATTTTTGTCAGGTGGGCAAAAAAAAAAATTAGTTATTGCTTTATCACTTCTTAGTGAACCAAAAGTTCTTCTTCTGGATGAATGCTTTGCAGCACTTGATGTCTTGACAATAAAAATGCTTCAAGAAATTATTGTAAATTTACAAAATGAAAACAGAATTACTATATGTATATGCGACCATCAAGCTAGAGATCTTTTAGCTTGTGTTGATGTTGCAATGATATTAAGTAACGGAAAAATAGTTGCACAGGATACACCTGCAAATTTAGTAAAAAATATTAATGCAAAAAATGCATACTTTGGCGACAATTTTAAATTTAATTAATTTTTTAAATGCCAAAATTATTAATAATTAAAAAAAAAATCAAAAAATTTAATAAAGTAATTACTGTTAGTGGTGATAAAAGTATAAGCATAAGATGGGTTTTATTTTCTTCCCTGGCTAATGGTGTATCAAGAGCTAAAAATTTATTAATGTCAGAGGATGTTTTGGCTGCATTAAAAGCTATAAAAAAGTTAGGCATAAAATCAAAATTTAAAAATAATTTTTGTGAAATATATGGCAAGGGTGTAGATGGTTTTACCTATAAAAAAAAATTAACTATTAACGCTTTTAACTCTGGCACTTTAGGGAGACTTTTGCTTGGTTTTTTAGTAAACACCGACCATAGAATTAAAATTGTTGGAGATAAAAGTTTATCAAAAAGAGATTTTAAAAGAATTTCAGATCCTCTTAGCAGGTTTGGTGCAAGTTTCATTTTAAAAAAAAAAAAAAATTTACCATTAACAATTAATGGAACATCAAATTTAAAACCAATAAAATATTTTGAAAAAAGAGGTTCGGCACAATGTAAAAGTGCAGTCATGTTTGCTGCTATGAGAACCACAGGAACAACAACAATTATTGCTAAAAAATCTAGAAATCATACAGAGCTATTATGTAAATATTTAAAATTGCCCGTTAAAATAAAAAATAAAAAAAATCATGATGAAATAAAAGTTAACAAAATAAAAAGTATAAAAACTTTAAATTATAATATTCCCTCGGATATAAGCTCTAGTGCTTTTTTTTTAACTCTTACAGCTCTTTCAAAAAACTCAAAATTAGTTATTAAAAAAGTAAATATCAACCCATCAAGGATTGGTATTATAACAATACTAAAAAGAATGGGGATAAAAATTTTTTTTAAAAATAAAAAAACTTATAAAGGTGAAAAAATTGCAGACATCAAAATAATAAGTCCTGAATTTATTAAACCCATCAATTGTCCGGCCAAATTTAATAGTGGCGCAATTGATGAATTTCTGCTTATTTTTTTAGTTGCAGCAAAAGCAAGAGGTGTCTCTTATTTTAAAGATCTAGCTGAACTCAATCAAAAAGAAAGTCCACGATTAGAATGGGGTAAAAAAATTTTAAAAAATATGGGAGTTAAAACAATTTCAACTAAAGATTCAATTAAAATATTTGGAAATCCACATCTACATATCGAAAAAAAAAAAATAACTATTAAAAATTATTTAAAAGATCATAGAGTTTTTATGACTAGTGTAATAGCAGCATTATCATTTGGGGGAATTTGGAATATTCATAATAAAGATTCAATTAATACATCTTTTCCAAACTTTCTTGAGATAATTAAAAAATTAAAGAACTAATGAAAAAAAGAAAAAATATATTAAAAATCGCAATTGACTCACCTGCCGCTGCAGGTGCAGGAACATTAGCAAAATCAATTTCAAAGCATTATGATCTTTTTTATCTTGATACTGGGAAAATATATAGATTTATTGCTTATTTAAAAATAAAATATCCAAAAAAATTTAACTTTAATTTTATTAAAAAAAAAATAAAAACTTTAAAGATTTCTGATCTTTCCAAAAAAGTCTTATTGTCTGATGAAATTGGTACTGAGGCATCTGTTATCTCAAAAAACAAAAATTTAAGAAAAATAGTTCACTCATTTCAGTTAAATTTTGCATACAATCCTCCAATAAAATATAAAGGATCTTGTCTAGATGGAAGAGATATAACTTACAACATTTTACCCGACGCTGACTTTAAATTTTTTATCACTGCGAATATTAAAACTCGAGCTTTACGAAGATATAAAGAGTTAAAAGCCCTTAAAAAAAATGTTTCATACACAGAGGTTCTAAAAACCATTAAAAATCGTGATAAAAGTGACTTTAAAAGAAAAATTTCTCCTCTAAGAAAAACAAAAGATTCACTATTGATTAATACGACAAACCTTAATAAAAGGGCATGTTTTTTAAAAATAAAAAAAATAATAGATAAAAAATTTAAATTTAATGGAAATATATAAAGACTTAACAAACTCGGCATCTAAAGAATTTGAACAATTATTAAACAATCAGCTCTCAAAAATTCAAATTGAAGAGGGTAAAATTATCGAAGGTAAAATAAATAAAATTACTGAAAAATTTGTGTTTTTATTTGTTGAAGGACTTAAATCTGAACCAGTTCTAGATATAAATGAATTAAAATCAATGGGTCTATCAGAAAAAATTAAACTGGGAGAGAAGATACCAGTATTATTGGAAAAAATAGAAGATAAAAATGGTGAAGTTTTGGTATCTGCTAGCAAAGCACAAAAAATTAAAGGTTGGGATAAACTAGTTGAAGCTTACGAAAAAAACGAACCTATAATGGGTAAAATTACTTCAAAGTGTAAAGGAGGATGTATTGTTGAACATATAGAAACAGGCTCACTTATGTTTCTACCTGGCTCTCAAATAAGTGACAAACCTTTAAAAGATATCAGTCATTTAATGAATGAGCCCCAAAAATTTGCTCTAATTAAATTAGATAAAGTAAGAGGAAATGCATGTGTTTCAAGAAGAGAAATTATCTCATCATTTAAAAAAGAGGATAAAGCTAAAATAATTGATAAATTTAAAGTTGGAGACATTATAAAGGGAGCAGAAGTAAAAGGCTACAGTAACTTTGGTTGCTTTTTTAATGTAAATGGAGAATTAGATGTACTAGTGCATCTTCAAGAAATTTCTTATTCTAGAGTGAATCATCCAGATGAAGTATTCAATATTGGTGAGAAACATGATTTAAAAGTAATAAGTGTTGATAAAGAAAAACTACAAGTTGGTTGCTCTGTTAAACAATTATCACCTGATCCTTTTGAGCATATTGAAAATTATGAACTAAATAAACTTTACAAAGTTAAAGTTGTGAAATTAATGGATTTTGGTGCATTCTGTGAATTAGAGCCTGGCCTGACTACATTACTACACTCTAGTGAATTGAGTTGGACAAAGAAAAATATATCAGCAAAAAAAATGTTTAAGGTTGGAGATGAGGTTGATTGTGTAATTACGGAGATTGATAAGGAAAAAAGAAGGGTAGCAATTTCACATAGACTTTCCCAAGAAAACCCTTTCGATACTTTTGAAAAAAAATATCCTGTTGGCAGTATTGTTGAAGGTCAAATAGTAAGCAAAAATGAATACTCTTTATTCGTGAATATTGAAAATACAGAGATAGATGGTTTTTTACATTGTAACGATTTAACCTATTTAAATAATGGTGAAGAAGAATTAGCAAAATATAAAAAAGGTGATAAGATTAATGTTAAAGTTCTAGAAATTAAATCTTCTGAACAAAAAATTAGAGTTGGTCTAAGACAAACACAAGAAGATCCTTTAGATTTTTTCAAAGACAAAGAAAAAAATCAAATTATTACTGTTAAAGTAGTAAATACAGACAATAAAGGTTTAATTGTAAGACCTGAGGGTTGTAATATGGATTTTCAAATTAAGAAGTCTGAAATAGCAATTAATGCTTCTGATGCAAGGCCATCTAGATGGACTGGTGGTGAGAAAGTGGATGTTGCCATTAAAGATTTGCAAATAGACAAAAGAAAAATAGTGCTAAGTATAAAGCTTTTAGAGGAACTAGACCGTGATATTGCTTTAAAAACTTATGGAAGTGAAGCAAGTGGAAAAAATTTACCTTTCTCGTCTCTTTCTGAGGATATAAAGAAAAAAGAGAAAGAAAAAAAATAATTAGAATAGATTTAAATTGGCTATTGTAAAATCAAAGCTTCTAAAACAACTTTCAAATAATTATCCGAATTTTTTAAAGAGAGATCTTGAAAAATTTACTAATATAATTTTAGAAGAAATAAAAAAAGCATTAAAAAGAGGGGAAAGGGTTGAGCTAAGAGGTTTTGGTATATTTTCTACAAATATACAAAAAGCTAGAATATCTAGAAATCCCAAAACTGGAGAGAAAGTTAATACTCCAGAGAAGAAAACAATTCACTTTAAAATGTCAAAAGACTTGTTTAAAAAATTGAATAATAATGAAGAATAAAACTGTATTTGTCGCTTGTGATAGCTCAAATCTTAAGAAAATAAAAAAAATAATTTCTCAAACTAGAACTAATAAACTTAAAATTATTCCAAAATTTGGTCTGCAATTCTTTTATTCGAAACAAGGTAGGAAATTTTTAGAAAACATTAAAAATGATTTTTGGTTAGATTTAAAAATAAATGATATTCCACAAACAGCTTTGTCGGCAATAGATAGCTTAAAAGATTTAAAAAAATGTAAGTATATAACAGTCCATGTAAATGGTGGTTTGGAAATGCTTAAATCAATTAAAAAAGAGGCAAAGAAAATAAATAAAAATTTAAAAGTTTTAGGAGTTACAGTTTTAACAAGTCTCAATAATAAATCTCTTAAAGAGATAGGTTATACAAAAAATGTAAAACAGTTGGTATTAAGACAAGCAGCATTAATTAAAAAATCAGGATGTCATGGTATAGTTTGTTCTGCTCAAGAAGCCATGATGATTCGTAAAAGACACAAAAATTTATTAATCATAACTCCAGGAATAAGATTGCCTGGCGATAGCTCAAATGATCAAATGAGAATTATGACACCTAAACAAGCTTTCAAAAATAAGGTTTCTGGTATTGTTATAGGAAGATCTCTTACAAAAGGTAATATAAAGAATAACACTATAAAACTCATTGATCATTTAAACAAATGATCAGAGGTTGTAAGATTTGTGGTATAAAAGATTTTGATACTTTAAATTACATAATAAATCATCCCTATCCCCCAAAATTTATTGGTTTCGTTTGTAATTACCCAAAAAGCTCAAGATATGTTGAGCTTAACTCTCTAAATAAATTGTTAAATGTAAAAAAAAACAAAAGTGAATTTGTTGCTGTCTTAGTAAAACCTGACAATAAAATTTTAGAAGAAATAAAAAATTTACCTTTTGATTATTATCAATTGTATGACTGTACTCCAGATGAAATCAAAACTATCAAACAAAAATATCAAAAAAAAATTATTACAGCTCTTACAATAAAAGATGAAACCGATGTTCTTAGGTATAAGTCATTTGTTGACGTAACAGATGTATATTTATTTGATAGCAAAGGTTATGAAAAAAGTCAGAGCTTTGATCATAACTTGATTAAAAATATCCAATTAAACAAAGAATTAATGCTAGCTGGTAATATAAAATTCGATGATAACCTAAAAAATTATGAGAAAATTGCTAATTACTTAGATTTATCTGGAGGCTTGGAAACTTCTGGATTAAAAGATACATCCAAAATAAATATTTTTTTAAATAATTTAAATAAATTAATAAATGAAACTTAAAAAAAAAATTCCTCTAATTGACCAGCATGATCGTTACGGTTTTTGGGGTGGTAAATTTGGAGGAAGTTTTATTCCTGAAACTTTAAAAAAACCTGTGGAAGATCTGACGCTGGAGTTTTCAAAATTAAGAAATAATAAGAAATTTTTAAAAAAAAGAGATTATTATTTTAAGAACTACATAGGATCACCTACATCATTTGTAAAATTAGAAAATTTGTCTAATCACTTAGGTGGTGCTCAAATATGGGCCAAAGTTGTATCGGAAGCTAATGGTGGAGCCCACAAAATATATAATGCAACTGTTCATGCTCTAATTTGTAAGGCAATGGGTAAGAAATATATCGTTGGAGATACGGGCGCAGGTTATGCTGGTAAAATGTTAAGTATGGCTGCTAAGAAATTTGGTCTGAAATGTAAAATTTTCATGGGCGCAAAAGACATCAAGAGACAAAAACCAAATTGTGATGCTATAAGAAAAAATGGTGCTGAAATAGTTCCTGTATATTCAGGCAGTCAAACATTAGTCGATGCAGTCAGTGAGTGTATGAGATATTGGGTATCAAATTGTGACACTACACATATGTGTGTTGGAAGTACAGTTGGTCCAAATATATTTGTAAAAATTTGTGGATGGAGTACAGCACAAATTTCAAAAGAATTAAAAATACAAATTAAACAAGAATTCAAAAAAATTCCAAAAAAAATTAAATTAATTAATTGTGTGGGTGGTGGAAGTTCAGCATATGGTTTTTGGAGTGAATTTATAGATTTTAATAAATCGCAAATTGAGTTGGTTGGTGTAGAGGCTGGAGGTCCAAAAAAATCAAAACTCCATGCTGCACCTTTAAGTAGAAATGCTAAAATTGGAATTTTACATGGAGCAGCCTCTTATGTTTGTCAAAACAATGAAGGTCAAATTAATGACACTGAATCAATTAGTGCTGGATTGGATTATCCTGGTGTAAGTCCAATTCATTGTTTTTTAAAAGATACAAAGCGAGCAAGATATACTTATGCAACTGATGAAGAGGCACTAAAAGCACATGTGATGGTTACTAAATTTGAAAAACTTAATCCAAGCCTCGAGCCAAGCCACGCATTCGCAGAGGCTATCCGAATTGCCCCCAAGTTAAGCAAAGACACAATTATAATCGTTAACTCATGTGGTGATGCTAAAAAAGATAGAGATATCTTAAGAGAGAGGTTAGGTAAAAATTAATGAATTCATTAATCAGTAAAGCTTTCTCAGCTGCAAAAAAAGAGAATAGACCAGCTTTACTGACTTATACTGTCGCTGGAGACAATACTAAAAAAAAATCTTTAGAAATATTAAAATCAATTTCAAATTATGCAGATATTTGTGAATTAGGTTTTCCACATAACACTCCTATAGCTGATGGAGGACAAATTCAAACAAGTGCTTATAGAGCAATTAAAAATGGTATTAAAATTAATGATGTATTTTCAATAGTAAAAAATTTTAAAAAAATAAAAAAAAATAAACCAATTATACTGATGGGTTATTACAACATGATATATCAATATAATCAGAATAGATTTTTAGAAAAATGCAAGAAATCAAAAGTTGATGGTTTAATAGTTGTTGATTTACCTTATCCAGAAAATAAAAATTTTGCGTCAAAATGCAAAAAAAAAGGAATTAATTTTATTCAATTAGTTTCTCCAACGACTTCTAAGATAAGATTGAAAAAAATCATAAAAGACTCACACGATATGATTTATTATATAAGCATGTTATCCACCACAGGTGGAAAGCTTAAAGTGTCCCCAAAGAAAATATTAGAAAAGTACAATAAAATAAAAAAACAAAATAAATCAAAAAATGTTGTTATTGGTTTTGGAATTACAGAAAAAACCATCCAATCTCTTAAAAAAGCTGATGGTTTGGTGGTAGGAAGCGCAATTTGTAAAGAAATCTCTAAATCTATTGAAAAGAGACAAAATGCTGTCACAAATGTTACTAATATCGTTAAAAGATTAAAAAATAAAATTCTATGAACTGGATAACAAAAATTATCAAAGCAGGTGAAAAAATTAAAACTGCTATACGTGAAAGAGCTACAAAAGAGGATATTGCAAAAAGTGATTGGACATCATGTTGTAAGGGTCCAATTTTAAAAAAAGATTTAGAGGAAAACTTGTGGGTTTGTCCAGATTGTAAGCGTCATCATAGAATAAAACCACATCAAAGATTTGATATATTGTTTGGAAAAAACAATTACGAAATTTTCAAAACTCCAATACCAAAAGACGATCCACTAAATTGGACAGACTCCAAACCTTACAAAGAAAGGTTAAAAAGTGCCCGAAAAAAAACAGGATTAGAATGTGGAATGATGGTTGCTTCTGGAACTATAAATAATATTAAAATTACCGCTGTAGCTTCTGATTTTGATTTTTTAGGAGCTTCAATGGCAGCAGCAGAAGGTGAAGCTTTTTTATATGGAATACAGCATGCGATAGAAAATCAAACACCTTTTTTATGTATTAGCGCTGGTGGAGGAATGAGAATGATGGAAAGTTTAATTTCTTTATCTCAAATGACAAGAACAACACTTGCAATTAATGAATTAAAGAAAAACGGTCTTCCTTATTTAGTTTGTATCACTGATCCTACTGCAGGGGGTATTACCGCATCATACGCTATGTTGGGTGATATTCATATTGCAGAACCAGGAGCTTTAATTGCATTTGCAGGAGCAAGAGTAATACAAGGAACTGTTAAAGAAGAACTTCCAGAAGGTTTCCAAAAAAGTGAATATGTTGAAAAAACTGGTTTTGTCGATTTAATTGTTGAGCGTAAAGATCTTGCATCTAAAATTGGAACCTTATTATCAATATTGTTAAAGAAAAATTCTGATATAAGTGCTGAACAAAATGAAACTTCAGAAGATAGTCAGTCGCTTACAAGAGCTGCATCCTAAGGAAATAGATTTAAGTCTAGATCGTATTCAAAGTCTTTGCAAAAAATTAGGAAATCCTCAAGATAAAATCAAAGCAATTTCAATTGTTGGTACTAATGGAAAGTACTCAACTATCCAGGCAATGTTTTCTATTTTAAAGGAAGCAAATTTCAATTGTAATATCTACACTAGTCCTCATATCAAAAGTATTAATGAGAGGTTTGTTTTTAATAATGAAGAATTGAATGATGAAGATTTAGTTAATTTACTTGAAGAAATTGAAGAAGCTAACAATGGTGAACCAATTACTTTTTTTGAAATACTGACTGCAGCATATTTTTTAAAAGCATCTCAATATCCAGATAATATCAATTTAATTGAAAGTGGATTGTTCTTTAGATTTGATGCTACTAATATCTTAAAAAATAACCTTGCTAGCATTGTAACTTCTATTGGTCTTGATCATTTAGATTGGTTGCCAGAAAATGAACAAACTGTTGAAAAAATTATTTTTGAAAAAACATCAAGCCTTTTAAACTCAAATATTATAGTTGCAAGACAAAGTACTTATAAAATCAAAGAAAATATTAAAAAAACAATATTAAATAATAGATCAAATAAGTTTTTCCATAATGAAAATTATAGTTTTACAATGCAAGAAAATGACTTCTTTTATTATGAGGATCAATTTGGAGGAATAAAATTACCTATGCCAAATGTTAAGGGTCAATTTCAATTAGAAAATGTCTCAACAGCTATTGCAACCCTAAGAACTTTAAAAGATTTAAATATTAAAGATGATCACATTAAAAAAGGTATTTTAAAAATAAATTGTATTGCAAGATTACAAGAAATTAAGTCTGGTAAACTTAAGGAGCTTGTAAAAGATAATCAACTGTTTGTTGATGGTTCTCATAATCCTTTGGGCGCAAAAGTACTAAATGAATACTTAGAAAGTTTAGATTGTGAAAAACATATCATTCTTGGAATGATGGCAAATAAAGATCACAAAGAATATATGAGTTTCTTTAAGGATATCTCTACATTGACTACAATAGATATACCTAATCAACCTAATTCAATTAAAGGAGGAGAGCTTAAAGATAAGCTAAACGGCTTTTCAAATATAAATTACAAAGAAAGTATAGAGGAAGCTATTAAATCAATCCCGGTAAAAGAAAACGATATAATACTTATTACTGGATCGTTATATCTTGCGGGTGAAGTTTTAAATTTAAATTAGATATTTTTATCTAAAAATTCCTTCATGTGACTTTCGGGAACTCCACCAACTTTTCTATCTACTTCAACGCCTTTTTTATAGATAATAACTGTTGGAACACCTCTGATACCTGCTGCACTTCCAGTGTTTATTCCACCATCTTCAACATCAGCATAATAAAAACCAGCCTTATCTTTATATTCATCAGATAATTTATCCATTACTGGTTTTAGTGCCTTACATGGACCACACCACTCAGCTGAAAACTGGATAACTGAAACATCTTCATTTTTAATTTTAGTATCAAAATCTTCGTCTTTAAAATTTGTAAGCATATTTCCTTTCTATTAATTGGAGCCTTAAAGTCAACTAGGCAATTTCATATTTTTTTTCTATAGACATAATAAATTCATTTATTTCATCTAATTTTTTTAGTTCCTCTTCATCATCTCGATTTGATGCTTGATCTCTTAAGGTATCAATTTCTTGATAGGCCATTCCTATAGTTTGCCACTTTTCTCTATTTTTGCTTAAAATTCGTCTAGCAATTTCACTTTTTATATTTTTATATAAATCTGGTGGCAAAATATGTGGCGCTTCTTGATAAATAATTTTTTGCCCAAACCAACTACATCTTTTATCTTGAAACTTATCCAGCATTCTTAATTTATCTTCCCAAGAAGAACTATGCCAAGTTTTAAATAATTGGGTGTCTTTATTAGGAATGAATTTTTCATATAAAGTTTCCTCTGGTAACAAGTCCTCTTGAGTTTTAGTTTGCTCTTTTTCGTCCTCAATTTCTCTATAAATTGTCTGAATATTTCTGCAAAATTTTTCGCTATTTCTAACCATTTTTGCTCTTTTTTTTATTAATTCATAATCTAAAGTTGAATAAGGTTTTTCCTTTAAAGCGTACTGATAATCTAAAATTATTGGAGCTTTATTAATTTTTAAAACTCTAATGCATTTTGGACTAAAGCTTTTCATTGTGGCTTTTAACTCGTCTATTGATAGATTTAATAGAGGTTCAGGATCTCTTCTCAAATCAAATACAAATTTATCATTTGATTTTTTTGGATGTGAATGTGAATAATATTCTGGATGCATTGTGCAAACAAGATAAGTCATATTCTTACCTTTGACATTTTCAAAAATAGAAAATATTCCTTCTTTATTTAAAATGGTGTCGGTTCCTGTTTTTGTAGATGTTTTTAAAAAATTTTCCCAATTAGTTTTATGCTTACTTTTAATTATTCTTAAAATTTTTAAAGCATTCACCGCATCAACATAAGCTGTATGCGAAGCTGATGTATCAAAGCCTTGCATTCTACTTAAACCTTCTAAAGCAAGTGACTCATTTCCTGCATCTGTTAATTCAGTTTTCAACGTTTCTGGAATTAATGTTTGCGCAGCTCTTGCTACATGAAGACCATCATGTTCGCTGTTAGGAGAAGAATGGGTAATATACGGATACCTATTTCCTTTAAAAAAATTAAAATGAAACATTCTTCGATCAAAGTTTAAATTTGACCATCCCATAAATAATGCTGGAGCTGCTTTAGAAAAAAAGTTTTCTACAGCTCCTAAAAAATCATAATGGGAATAATTACCTTTTGTAAGTAAATCTATACTTGTAGAATTAACTAATAAAGCCTTTGCGCTAGGAACCTCGCCTTCAGGCATTCTGCCTCTAATATTTAGCTTACCAATTTCTTTTAAATTTTTATCAACAACAACAGCACCTACCTCAATTATTGATCCCCAAATAGTACTATTAGTCGTTTCTGTATCGTAAATTACTATTTTATCCATCTCGTCTATATAAGCACTTAAACTAAATTTAAAAGCTCATTAAATTTTTTTAATCTTCCCAAAAATAAATTTTGATAAATCACTAAATCATGATTTTGAATTTTAAATTCTTGAAATAATTTATCTACAGTGCACACTAAAATTACACAAGAAGTGATATTAGAGTTATACACAATGTTATGTGCTAATGAATATGCGCTGGTTTGAAGAAGCCATGAATCAATATATTCAGCTTTTTTTGGTTTATTACTTTGTTTAAAATCAATTATTGTTTCTTTTCCCTCATAAACACCAACACAATCTGCAGTACCTGCATATTTGTCTGGATAATGAAGAGTGCACTCTACCCCCCAAATTTCTTCTAATCTATTTTTTAATCCTTTATCAATTATTTCTTTTGCCATTAATTTATATTTCTCGTTATCTTCAAAGAAACTTAAATTCTCCCTACCTAAAAGATAAGATTCTAAATAATTATGCATCTGAGAACCTCTGCTACTAGCTGCTTTTGTAATAGCCTCAGCCTCTTTTATTCCTGTTCTTTCTCGCCAATTTGCTAATGCAGCCTTATCTTCCTCTGATTTAGTTGCGTCAAGAATTGAAGTAACACTTGGTAATTTTTTTTCTCCTAATAAATATCTCCTAATTCCGTCTACAGTTGCTCTTGAGGATGTTGGATAATCGTATTTTTTATTCCATTTCATGTTATTTTTTATTAAAGTCAATTAATTGTCTTATAGTTTTATCAATAGTTAAATCTGATTGATTTAAATTTTTAGTCTCAGGTAATTTTTTAACCTCATTGCCATAAATTTTTTTTTTAATATCCCATTCAAATAATTTACCATTTTTATTAATTAAAAAGGCATGATTAACTTTATTTATTTTATATAAATCATTTAAATTTTTTGAAATTTTTTTTTTCATATAATTCCACTTCATACTTTTATGATCTATATCTGAAAATGAAAATTCAACCATTGCAAGAACTTTGTCATTTTTTTCATTTACAATTAATGCATCGAAGGTTCTGAGTTTTCCAATACCAGTTACTCTTTCATCAATAATTAATAAATTATCATCTTTAATCAATTTTATTTGTGCTAATTCCCACATTTTTGCATCTCTTGCATAAGCTGCTCGACATTGATTACTGTGAAACTTTGCTCTAGTAAATTTTTGGCTAGAAAAATATTTATTACATCTATTATTTTTACATATATTTATTTTACCTTTTTTTTGTATAAATGAAGCAAAACTAGACCATATAAAGTTTAATAAGTCTTTATTTTCAGTTTTGAAATTTATCCATCTTTGATTTCTATTTTGAAATTTACCTGGTTCTTCTACTTCAGTAACAATTGTATGAGAAGTTTGTCTCAGTCTTTCATTTAAAATTTGGTAAAAAACTCTCACTACTAATTGTTCATATATTTCTTCAAATAGAAAATTTCCTGAGGGGGAGATCATATCATGTAAATCGATATTAAGCTTAATATTTGATTTTAAATTATTTTCTTCAAATTTAGAATAAGTATTATCCAAATAAACAAATTCTAAAAAATTTTTTTTATCTTTTATAAAAATTTTTTTTAACTCTTCTATATTTTCATTTTGATAATTTGAATAAGTTTTAATTAATGAATGCATTAAAGCAATTTCATACCGCCAAAAACTAAGTGTTTCAAAATGATATTTTTCTTTAAATAGCTTAATATTGAATGGTTGATTTACTAGTAATCCATATCTATTTGCAAAAGAATATATATCGAATGATGAAATCTTACCTTTATCATCACTTAAATTTATAAAATTAAAAAAAATATCTTCAGTTAATTCTTTTTCAGGCTCTTTGATAATTATCTCACCTGACGGACCTGTTCCTGTTTTTAGCTTCAACACTTCAAACTCACCTACAATTATTTCTTGCTCTTTTTCATTGAAAGGTAGGTGAACTTTTTGATCTGTTTTTGTATTAATAACAGCATCATAATATTCCGAAAAACCTACTGCAAAATCAGAAGCCCGCTTATTTATCTTAATTAGTCGATATTGTTGATATGTTTTATTGATAAATTTATTCATTGAACCTCTTGAAATAATACGCTATCATAATTATATAAAGAATATTGTATTTATAGAGAATTTTATCGTAAATAGCAATAGTTACAATTATGAAGGATAAACAAAAGGAAATAATGCAAATAAATGAGAAAAATCAACGTTTTTCTGATTGTTACCTACAAACTGTAAATCCATGGGCTATATCTGCGAAGTTGTTAAAGGACAACCCGGATATGCCCATAAGAGTAGCAAAAGCAATGACATTTTCAATAATCTCTAACGAGTACACAAGACTCGTTATAGATGAGGAGCATAAGGAGCAGCAGCAAAACGTGGATGAAGTTTTTGAAATTAAAAAAATTAGCAATGATATTAAGTAAATTATGACCAAAATAGTTAAATTTCCAAAAAATAAAATTGAATATTCAGATCGTTTTTTCAGAAAAATTGATCCAAAAGCAGTTACACACTGTATTCAAATGTCAAATCCTAAATTATCAGCCAAAGTTGCTCATGCTATAGCCCTTGCATTGGTTTATACAACCTATGTAGAATTGGTTCTCGATGAGGAAGAAATTCCACCAGAAATAGTTGATAGAGTAAGAAATAACGATTTTAAGTCGTTTATTGATAATTCTAATGATAAAAGGTTTAATTAAGATTTTTTATGGATGCAATATTAGGAACAATAGTAGGGTTTTTTGCTTTTGGTCTCGTATGGTTTTTTTTACTTAAGCCAAAAAATAATAATGAGATTAATAATGAACTAGCATTAAAAGATGAAGAACTCAAATATAAAGAAGAAGAATTAAAAAATTCACAAATAGATTTAGCTACAAGAGATGCAGAACTTAAAGCAGCTGAGGACGCCAAACAAGAATTAATTAATCAACTTAAAGATAAAAAAGACGAAGTAAAAACTCTTTATACAAAAGTTGATGAAATTACTAAAGGAGTTGGAGAATATAAATCAATTTCTGAACAAGCAATAAATAAACATGATGCATTTGGTACAAGAATAAAAAATTGGTTTGAGAAGCTTACAACGAATGTCACTTATCAAGGAAATTTTAATCAACAAATATTAGAAAATCTTTTAGTAGATGCAAATCTTGTTAAGGGTAGAGATTTTTTTGCACAAAAGAGACAGACAACATATAATATTGATACTGATGAAGATAAAAATGTAGTACCAGATATTCTTTTAAAATTTCCTGAGAGGAATTACATTATAGATGCAAAAGTCTCTTTAGCAGATTGGACAAAATATGTAGAAGCAGTAAAATCAAATACTGAAGAGGATAAAAAATTAGCTGATAAATATTTAAAAGATCACATTGATTCCGTTAGAAAACATCTTTTTGGTCCAAAAGGACTAGATAAAAAAAATTACAATAAGCTGTATGGAATAAATTCTTTAAAGCATGTGATTGTTTTTTTTCCTGCGGACGAACTTTACACTATTACACTTAAAGGAGATATTACTTTACAAAATGATGCATTTAAAAAAGGTTTTATATTTTCATCTCCAAATAATCTGAATAATTTAATTGCAGTTTTTGAACAAATAAAAAGTGAAAAAAAACAGATAGAAAATATTAGTAAGATTATTTTATCAGCTAGTAAAATTTTTGATAAATATTCAGATGTAAAAACAGCAATAAAAGGCGCTTTAGAATCTTATAGAACACATGGAAATAAGTTACAGAATATAGTCACAAAATCTTGGGGCTCTCAGGGGTTAGAAAAACAAATTAAAAAACTTGAAAATGAACACGGGGTTATTGCGGGCAAGCAAATACCAGAATTACCACCTGAGCAATCAACAATCATCAATGTAGCTGATCCAGAGGAAGAGGAAAAAATTATAACAATCGGAAAAGAAAATAAATCCTAAAAAAATGTCTGACACACATGATCAAGGTGCAATCAACGCCTCTTCAGTAATACTTAATAAAGTTAGATCTGAAGATGGTGAATTTAAACAAATTTTTACAAACAGATTTCATAGAAGTGGATTTACAGGTTGGCCAAAAGCTGATGCAATCTTCAAAGATTATTTTGGAGAAGAGGAAGTCACTATTGGATTTGAATACAAACCTCCACTTCAAGAAAAAAGAGAATATATGACAGGTGTTGGACAAGCAGTTTCTTATTTGCATCATAATGATTATGCAGGATTAATACTTCCTAAAATTTCTAAAGATAACTATCCAATCTCTGATTTTATAGTTGAACTTTTTAATTCAAGAGATGAACTAAAAAATTTACCTATATGTATATTTGATTATGATACTAGATCTCAAATCACTCAAGAAAATTTATTTTTGAGAAAAAAAATTGAAAAAAAGAACGATTACAAAATTGAAAAAAAAGAGGATAAAGGAAAAGTCAAAGTATTTTGGGCATGGTGGAGAGATTTAAGTAACTACGAGATATATGATATATTATCATTGTGCAGACAATATAAGGATAAAAATACAGACATTTATACTGATTATGTTTGGCCTACGTTTAAAAATAAATTAGAGAGTGGTCAAGCTCTTACTTGGGAGGGTGAACCAAGAAACAAAACATCTATTCCACCAGGTGAAAAACAAAATTATAAAATTCCTTTTTTTCAACTTGGTTTAATTGATCAAGATACAGGACACCTTACTCAATTTGGATTTAGATTATTAAATCTCTGCGATCAAAATGGTCCTGATAGTAAAGTATTTATGCAAGCTTTAGGAAACCACATATTGAAAGTAGGTAAACATATGCAATTAATCGATCTTTTATATTTTTTTCAAGAGGACATAATTAAAAAAGGAGAAAAATTTAAATCTGAAAAACATAAAGAATTATTTGATAATTATTTAGTTGATATTGGACAAGTTCCCCCTTGGGAGGATAGAAAACCTGGAAGAAAAACTACTGGTGGAAAACAGTATTACATTAGAGATGAATTCAAGTTATGGAATAAATTAGGTTTTATATTAGGAAATGAAAGAACTTATTTTAGAGAAGATTATGGACTTCAATTTAATTGGCCTAACATAAGAGAAATTTATAACTTTGATATAAATAAATTTACTTAGTATTTAATCTAGCAAATTTATTTAAATTTAAATTTAAACTTTCTTTAATACTCTTGCCTAAAATTTTAGCTAACTGAACTGGAACTGCATTACCAACCAAAATACATTGCTCTTGTCTGGTTCCTTCGAAAATTATTTTGTCTGGAAATGTTTGCAATCTTGCAGCTTCCCTAACTGTCAAAGCCCTATCCAGAGTTGGATGTAGTGGGAAAGCATTATGACCAGGCACCATTGTTCCTGAAGGTAATTTTCTATGAAGTCGCTTATATATATGGCTGAAATTCTTTAGCTTATTATTCTTGTAATCACTTCTACTACCCAATAATAAATTTTTTGGAATATTTTTTGTAATCCCACCACCCTCATTTATAAAAGAGATTCTTTTTCTAACAATATCATTATGTTTCATGGGTACATGATTTTGTATTTTTTTGTTATTCACTAAATCCATAATTGTGTCACCAACTGTTCTATAATCTTTTTTTAAAATAATTGGTTTTGGAAAACTATATTCAAACATGTTCTTGTGACCCACTAGAAATACCCTTTTTCTTAATTGTGGCACACCATAATCTGCAGCATTTAAAAGTTTGTAGCCAATTTTATAACCACTTGAAATAAAAAACTTTTTTAATCTATTGAAATAAAAAACATTTTTATCATGTATCAATCCACTAACATTTTCCATAATAAAAAAGCTTGGTTTTATTAACTTGACAATTCTTCCAAACTCAAAAATTAAATCATTTCTTTTGTCATTAACGTTTTTTTTTCCAATTGACGAAAAACCTTGGCAAGGAGGTCCACCTATAATCAAATCAACTTTTGTATTATTAAATATCTCTTTAATATCTGAATTCGAGTAGTCATCAATTGATTTTGAGTAAATTTTTGTGTTTTTAAAATTTTTTTTATGGGTTTTTATAGCTGGATCCCAATTATCAAAAGCTCCTACACAGTTAAAACCTGCTGCTTTAAATCCTAAAGAAAATCCTCCTGCTCCACAAAATAGATCAATAAAATTATGCTGCTTTTTCATTTTTTTTAATAATTTTTTTTAATATAATTTTCTTAAGATGTTTGGCCCAACTTTGAGCTAATTTTACAGGAACTGAATTTCCAACTTGAATACATTGCTCATGTCTTGGACCAATAAAAATAAAATTGTCTGGATATGTTTGAATCCTTGCTGCTTCTCTAACCGTAAGCGATCTATCTAACCAAGGGTGAATTGGAAATGCATTGTGCCCAGGAACCATTGTTAATGAGGGCTTATTTCTATGTAATCTTTTAAAAGTATTTCCAAAATTTTTTCTAAATAATTCTTTTGAAAGTTTATTTTCAGGCAATCTACCACCCTCAGGTATTAAACTGTACCTTTTTAAATTTTTTGGTTTATGTTTCAAGGGAACATGATTCATTGTCACATCAATTTTTATTTTTGCTAAATCTTTAATTACAGAATTTACAGTGTTCTCTTTTTCTAAAAATAAACTGTCTCCATGAGTAATATTTGGTTTGGAGATCTCATATTTATCAAATTTTGTACCAATAATAAAAACTCTTTTTCTATATTGTGGAACACCATAATTTACAGCATCTAAATTAAAAACTTCAAATCTATAACCATAATTTTTTATTTTTTTTTTTAATTCGCTAAATATATTTCCATTTTCTCTTGTTAAAATGCCACTCACATTTTCCATTAAAAATATCTTTGGATTCAAATAGTTTACATGCTCAATAAAAGAAAATACTAAATTATTTCTAATATCTTTTTTTTTCCTTTTTTTCTCTACAGATGAAATCCTAGCTCCTATAGTTGAAAATCCTTGGCAAGGCGGTCCTCCAACTACAATATCAGGTTTAAGACCTTCAAAAATATTTTTATTTAATTTTGAAAGATCACTTAAAACAAATTTAATTTTTGGTAAATTTTTTTGGTATACTTTCTCACAATATGGATCTATATCAGCTGCTAACTCTACATTGTACTTTTCGTTTAAAAAACCTAATGTAAATCCACCTGATCCGCAAAATAAATCGACTATTCTTAGTTTATCCATATGATTCCAGTAACACTTATATCATATATCAAACAAAAAATTATATTGTGTGTTGATAAGTCACTAAATTTAATTAATAATTTAGTAATGGAAATTAGCTTAGTTCTAAAATTTATAATTTTTCTTATAGTAATTGTAACTTTCTACGCAATTATTAGAAATCTTGATATTATCAAAATTATACTAATTTATTGGAAAGATTTAATTTTTAGAAAGTAATTTTACTATTTTTTTAAGACCCATTTTATTATTGGATGACTTAGAAATCATCATACAAGCTTCTGATCTAAGTATCTCTCCATCCTTTAAAATACGTAGATTATTTGCTTTTAAAGTTTCTCCAGTAGACGTGATATCCGTAATTATCTCCGAAGAGCCTGTGAAAGGATAAGCTTCAGTTGCACCCAAACTATCAATTAATTTGAATTGGGTAACACCCTTTGAAAATAAAAATTCCCTTGTTAAGTTTGGATATTTTGTTGCTACTCTTAATCTTTTCTTTTTCTTATCTTTAAATTCAAATGCAATTTCTTCTAAATCTGCAACTGTTTGTACATCTATCCATGGATCAGGAATTGCGACTACTAATGTAGCCTTACCAAAATCATATCTTTTTAAAACATTAATTTTCTTTTGAGTGTTAATTTCACTTTCCTTTAATAAATCAAAGCCAGAAAAACCTATATCCAAAGATCCGTCTCCAAGTCTTTCTATGATCTCTCTTGCATGAAGATATAAAATCTTAATATTTTTAAATTGTTTTATAGATCCTAAAAGATCTCTTTCTCCTCTTTCAGAAATGAGATTTAATTTATTTTTTTTAAAAATATTTAAAACATCTTTTCTAAGTCTACCTTTGCTTGGAATTCCAATATTTAAAATATTTTTTGTCATTAGTAATTTAAATTTAAAGCAGCACCTACTGCTGGAGTTTGTTTTTTTGATCCTAAGTCTGAAATTAGACCATCATAACGACCACCATTAATAATATTTTTTAATGAGTTTTTAGATTTAATATCAATTTTAAAAACCATTCCGGTGTAATATTCTAATTGTCTTCCAAAGGATGCTGAAAATACTACATTTAATTTTGAAACCTTATTATTAGAGATTGGAAAATATTTTTGATCTACAGCTAGATTTATTTTGTTTTTTTTAAAAAATTTATTTAACTCAATTGCTGCTTTATTTATGGGACATTTAATTTTTAAGAAATCTTTAATTATTTTTGAAACATTCTTTCCTTTACTAGCTCTTCTAGGATCTTTTATTTTCTGATCAAACCTTTTTAATATTTCATTAATTGTTCTTCCTGCAACAATATTTGATAAATCCTCTTTAAGCATTTTCACGTAGCGCTTTTTATCTATTTCTACAATTGTTGGATCAACATCTGAATTAGTTTCTAATCTTTTTAATAAATCATTAAAATATTCTTCTCTCCAGAAGTGTCTGGCCAATCTTAGCTTCCATCTCTTTGGAATATCCAATTTTGAAATTAACAAATTAAATATTTCAACATTTCCAATAGTTAGTGTTCCTGAAGAATATTTGATATTTTGAAGTGATTTAAGAGATGTATTTATAATTTCTTTGTCGTCATTTTTCTCATCCTTAGATCCTAAAATTTCAAATCCAATTTGATTTCTAATGATTGAGTCTTTTTTGTTTTGCGATTTTCGATAAGCTTGACCACTGTAAAAAATTTTTTCCTTACCTTTTAAATTATTCTCCAAATACCTTAAACAAGATGCAATTGTTAAATCTGGTCTTAAACACAACTCGCTTCCATTCTGATCAGTAAAGGAGAAGATAAACTTTCTAAAATTTTCTCCTGATCTTTGAACAATGTGATTAGCCTCAATTACTGAAGGTAAATCAATATATTTAAAACCCTTAGATTTTACTGATCTAAGGATGTTTTCAGATAAGTTTTTTGACTTCATCGATTAAATTTTCTTTTGGAAATGTTTTATTGTTTTCACCCTTAACGCCTTTGAGACTTTTTATAGTGACCGTATTTTCATTAAATTCATTTTCACCACATATTATTGCAACATCCAGCTCACGTTTATTTGCTAGGGTTAGTTGCTTACCTAAATTTTTTTTTGTATCTAAAAAAATTTCAGCATTGATATTATTATTTCTTAATAAATCTAAAATTTCATAATAACTTTTAAGATATTTTTCATCCATTACACAAACTAAAACTGGTTTTTGACTATCTACTTTTACTTGATCCAATTGCATTAAAGCAAATAACAATCGATCAACTCCAAAACTAATTCCGGTGCCTGGAATATCCACACCTTTAAATCTCGAAATTAATTTTGCATAGGCTCCTCCAGAACAAATACTACCTATATCGACCTCTTTGCCCTTGTTATTTGTAACTTTAAAATTTAGATTTGTTTCAACAATGAAATCTGAATAATAAGCCAATCCCCTAACAATTGTAAAATTTGTTTTGACTTGATTTAAATTTGAACTGTAACCCAATACTTCAAATACTTGTTCTAATTCCTTTATACCTTCTTGAGACAATGGATTTTTTAAAGTTTCTTTTAATTCTTTTAAATCTTTAATTTTTAAAAAATTAAGTATTTCAGACGCTTGTTCATCGTTTAAATCTGCACCCTTAGTGATTGCACCACTTATATCTTTTCTCTCTTTTTTAAGCAGATCTTCAACACCTTTTAAACCAAAACCTGGTTTATCTAATTTATCAATTGCCCTAATTACTTTTACTTGCTTTTCTTCTGATATTTTTAAATCATCAATTAATCCTTGAACTATTTTTCTGTTACTAACGTTGATTGTAAATTGATCTTTTTTTAGACCACAATCTAACAGAGTACTTGATATTAAATTGCAAAGCTCTGCATTTGCTTGCGCAGGATTAACATTTCCCACGATATCAAAATCTGCTTGCATAAATTCTCTGTATCTTCCATTACCAGCCTTTTCATTTCTAAAGACATTTTGAATAGCATACCTTTTAAAGATTGATGGAAGCTCTTGATTATTTTGTGCAACAAATCTAGCTAGTGGGCTTGAAAGATCATACCTAAGAGTAATGCTCTTTTCTCCATCCTCAAATGAGAATACATCAGACATAGGATTAGCTTCATCTTCTGCCAAAAAAGATCCTATATTTTCACTTATCTCAAACGAAGGGGTTTCCAGAGCCTCTGCTCCAAATTTAATAAAATTATTCTCAATAGCTTTTAAAAGCTTTTTTTTGAGAAGAAGTTTTTTATCCCAACGATCTTCAAATCCTGAAGGCAATCCAGGAATTAATTTTTTTTCTTTATTCATTTTTTGGTACCCGGGCTGAGAGTCGAACTCAAACTTAAAGTTCCACAAACTTCCGTGCTAACCATTACACCACCCGGGCTTATCCTCTTTGTTTTTATCTTATTTTATGTGGATTTAAAATTATAATATAAATAAATAGCCTACTGGCTATGGAAACAGTTTCTGTGAGTACTTCTAAAAGTCTTTCTGTATGTAATATTTATATTCATGAGCAGTCTTTTAGACAAAAAAAATTAATATTCAAGGTCTAAATAGAAAAAGGACGTTTATCTATTTGATAGATAAAACGCCCTTTTAAATAATTTCTAAATTAGTCTATTTTTTTTAAATTAACTGCAGAAGGACCTTTGGGACCATCTTCTAATGTGAATTCAAGTTTATCACCTTCATTGAGATATCTCATACCAGCAGCTTTTACCGCTGAAGCATGAACAAAGGCATCTTTTTCTTTATCATCTCTTTCAATGAAGCCATATCCCTTTTTACCATTATACCATTTAATTTTTCCTTGTAGTGTACTCATCTTATTTCTTAGTCCTTTTGTTATTTATTAACTCTTAAAGTTAATTTCTTTTACGATTATTTCAAGATGAAACTTTATGGTGGTGGCTGAGGAAGGATTCGCACCTCCGACACAAGCCTTTTCAGGGCTCTGCTCTACTCCTGAGCTACTCAGCCTTATTTATCCCCTAAAGATAATTCTTCCTTTAGTAAGATCGTAAGGTGTCATTTCAACTGTCACATTATCACCTTGGAGAACTCTAATTCTGTTTTTTCTTAACTTACCTGCAGTATGCGCGGTGACAGTATGCCCGTTCTCAAGCTTAACCCGAAACATTGCATTAGGAAGTAGGTCTATCACTGTACCTTTAAATTCCAGTAAGTCTTGTTTTGACAAATTTATTTTCTCCTTATTCGTTTTACTACAGATTGGGCGTGTCCAACCAACCCTTCGTAATTTGCAAGTGTTATAACTGATGGTCCAAGACTTTCAATACCCTTTTTTGATAAGTTTATGTATGAAATCCTTTTATAAAATTCATTTACACTTATACCGCTTGAGTATTTTGCAGAACCATTAGTTGGCAACACATGGTTTGATCCAACATTATAATCAGTCATTGCCATCACTGCATATCTTCCTAAACATATTGATCCTGAATTTTTTATTTTTGGAACTAACGATTTGTAATTTTTAATATTTAATTCCAAATGTTCTGGTGCAATTTTATTTACAACACTTGTTATTCTAGCGTCTGAAGAAATATACATAAGAATTCCATTATTTATTAAACTTCTTCTTGCAACAGAAGCTCTTGGAATTTCTTTTAATTGTTTTGTAATTTCAATTTTTACTTTATCTAGCAAATTTTTATCTTTTGAAATCAAAATACATTGTGCAAGAATATCATGTTCAGCTTGTCCAATTAAATCACTTGCAACCCACTCAGGATTTGAGAATTTGTCACAAACGATAGTCACTTCTGAAGGACCTGCGGTCATACCTTCAATTCCAACAACACCAAAAACTTCTTTTTTTGCTGCCGCAACATATGCGTTTCCTGGACCAACTATTTTATGAACTTTTTTAATTTTTTTAGTCCCATAAGATACTGCTGCAATAGCAGAAGGGCCCCCTATAGAATAAATTTCTTTTATTTTGCATTTTTTTGCTGCGTATAATACGGCTGGATTTTGTTTTCCTTTATAGCCTGGATTAATCATAACAATTCTCTTAACACCCGCTACAATTGCTGGAATAGCATTCATCAATACACTCGATGGGTATGAAGCGGTAGAACCAGGAACATAAATTGCAACAGACTCTAAAGGTACATATTTATATTCAAGTTTGTTTTTTAATTTATCTGTATAAGAAATATTTTTAAACTTTTGAAGTGAATGAAATTTATAAATTCTATTATAAGCCGTATCGATTGCTTTCTTTACTTTTTTATCAAGCGAATTTATAGATTTTTTAATTTGTTTTGAGCTTGGAATAATTATGTTGTTTTGATTAAATCTTTTCTCGTATTTTAATAATGCTTTATCACCATTTTTTTTAACATCTTTAATTATATTTGTTACAGAAACAGAGTCTGATTGAATTTTTTTTTTTCTCTGTAAAAGCAAATTCTCTAATAATTTATCAAAATTTTTACTTTTACTATTTAGTATCTTCATATTATTTAATTTCACTTTGATCCTCTAATCTTGCTTCAATAGTTTCTGTAGTTAAAGCAATATGAGCATTGTTATTAAAAATAAGATTTATTTCATAAACATCATTATTTTTCAAATAATCTATACCTATTAGCTCTAAAACTATTTCTTGATTTGATTGATCAATGTTCTTTGATCTTACTTTATCAACAAAATCAAACCTACAAATGCTATTGATTTTTTTATCTTCCTGATCACTTTCAACCTTGGTTCTTTCAATTGATAATAAAAAAACCTTATTGGATGCGAGATATTTTATATCTGCAATTTTAACTTTGGCCCCTGAACTACAAGCTGAAATCATTTGTAAACCTTCTTGGTCGCTTGCAATAATTTTAGCCAAATATTTCACTATTTTAATCTTTTAATTTTAACACCAATTTTTTTTAGTTTATTTTCTATTTTTTCATAACCTCTATCTAAGTGATAAATTCTGTTAATATATGATTTACCAGTAGAAACTACAGCTGCTAGAACCAAAGCAACAGAAGCTCTTAAATCACTAGACATTAATTCGGCACCAATGAATTTAGTATTTCCTTCTATTGTAGCGGTATTATTTTTAATATTTATTTTTGCTCCTAATCTTTGCAATTCCGCAACATGCATAAATCTATTTTCAAAAATACTTTCAGTTATTGAGCTTTTACCAACTGCTTTACACATCAAAACCATCAATTGTGCTTGTAGGTCTGTTGGAATGCCTGGAAACTCTTTGGTTTTAATACTTTTTATTGCTTTTATTTTTTCAGGTCCTTTAATTAAGATTTTATTTTCACTAGATTTAATTTTAGCACCAACTTTTTTTAGTAATTTTATTTCTGTACCAATAATTTTAGGATTAAAATTATTTATTTGTAAATTGCCTTTTGCAAGTGTTGCAGCTACACAAAATGTGCCTGCTTCTATTCTATCAGCCATTACAGAATATTCAGTTTCATTTAAAGAATTTACACCTATGATTTTACAAACTCTTCCTTTCCATTTTATTTTCGCTCCAGATTTATTTAAAAAATTTGTAAGATCTTTAATCTCAGGTTCTATTGCACAATTTTTTAAAACTGTTTTTCCTTTTGCTAAACATGCCGCTATTATAGAATTTTCAGTTGCCCCAACACTTATCTTTGGAAAATTTATAGTTGTTCCGACAAGTTTTCCTTTTGATTTAGCAAGAATATATCCATCTTTTAATTCATATTTCATACCAAGTTTTTTTAATGCAGTTAGATGATAATTAACTGGTCTAGCGCCAATTAAGCATCCGCCAGGTAAAGAGATTTTAGATTTATGGTATTTTGAAATAAGTGGACCTAAAACCAAAATAGAACCACGCATTGTTTTGACTAAAGAATAACTAGCAAAAGTTTTCATATTTTTTTTATTTATAATTTTTGCTGTTTTTTTATCTCTTGATAAAATTATTTTAGAACCAAGAGACTTTAATAAATTTAACATTGTATTAATGTCTCTAACTCTTGGTAAATTTTTGATAACTACAGGTTTATCAAATAATAATGTTGCAGCTAATATTGGTAGGGACGCATTCTTCGAACCTGAAATTGAAACATTACCCTTGATTTTACAAGGGCCGTTGATCAGAAATTTGTCCATAAATTACTTTTTAATCTTAGCAACTTGAATTGTGGTTTGACCCTGATATTTACCGTTCTTTGATTTATAAGTTGTTTCTGGCTGAGTATCTGATTTGAAAAATAAAAATTGTGCTATTCCCTCGTTTGAATAAATTTTTGCAGGATTAGGTGTTGTATTGCTTAGCTCGATTACAATATTGCCCTCAAATTCATTTTCAATTGGAGTAACATTACAGATAATTCCTGTCCTTGCATAAGTACTTTTTCCAACGCAAATACATAAAACATCTTTTGGTATTCTAAAATATTCGACTGTTTTGGCTAAAACGAATGAATTTGGTGGGATAATACAGTGTGGTCCTTTTCGTTCTATAAAATTATCATCAGAAAAATTCTTTGGATCAACTAAAGAACTATTAACATTAGTAAATATTCTATATTCATCGGAGATTCTTACATCATATCCCATACTACTTAATCCATAAGAAATTTTACCCTCAGAAACTTGATGATCCAAAAATGGCTCTATCATATTGTGCTCCTTGCACATTTTTTTAATCCAAGAATCAGGTTGAATTGACATTATTTATTTTTCTTTTTATTTTTTTTTTGGAAAATTTTTCTTTTCTTCAAATTTTTTCTAAGCGCCAAGCTTAAACGCTCATTTTTATCTTTTGAACTCATTCTTTATTTGGGTTAGTCAGGAAATCTAAAGAAATTGGTTTATTAGGATCTAATGCAGTTCTTTTTTCCTCTTCTTTTTTTGGGCCTTCTTTAGCTAAACGTTTAGCTTTTTTTTCAGCAAGCTTTCTTTCTCTTTTAGCTTGCTTTTCCATAAGCTTATTACCTTTAGTAGATTTGTAATCGTAATGAATTCCCATAACATTTTCCTAAAATAGATATAAATCATATTAATCAAAAAATTAAGGCAATAATTTGAAAAAAATGCTTTATTATCAATAAAATACAATTTGTCTCTAAGCTCCTGTAGTTAAATGGTATAACAAGTCATTGGTAATGACTAGTTCCCTGGTCAGTACAGGGTGGGAGCACCACTAATTTCTATAAAAAAACTTTCTCAAAAATATAGTAATCAAAATTAAAATAAAGAAAGATGTTAAAGGAACATATATATCAGGTGAAAGAATTATATCAGTTATACTGGGAGCTACTAAGTTTTGGTCAATAACTTTTTCTAACCCGCTTCCTATTGAAGAAACAATAAAAACACTTGGCACAATACCAAAAAGTGTTGAAAAAAAATAATTTTTTAATTTAACATTAAATAAAATTGGTAACAAGCATTGTACCTGCCAAGGAATTCCTCCAACACAACGATAAATTAATAAATAGATAAATTCAGATTTTTTAAATTTTATTTCTAAATTTTGAAACTTATTTAAAAATTTTTCTCTAATTAAATCTTTTAAGAAATAGTTTCCAAATAAATATAAAAATGTTGCACCAATACTTAAACCAAGAACACATAAAATTGTTCCAATCCATTTTCCAAATATAAATCCACCAACTAAAACTACTGGACTCCCAAAACCTAATAGTGGGAATGTCCAAAAAACAATTAATATCAAAAAACTTATAGCTATGAAAAATAAATTAGAATTTTTAAGATCAATAAAATAAGACCGATTATTTCTTATAAAATCATAAGAGGTAATTTCTGAAAGACTAAATTTTGAAAAAAAGAAATACAAAAATACACAAATAATTAATAGATAAGATAACCCAATAAATAATTTAATTTTTTTTGTATTTTCCATGATTCTTCTTATTTTAATGCTTAATCTTCTATTTGCTATTTTAATTATTACTAATATAAAGGGGCAAAAAATTATAAAAAACTATATCAAATCTAATTATGAAAAGAACTTATCAACCCTCAAATAAAAAAAGAGCTCGAAAACATGGCTTTCGTTCAAAAATGAAAACTAAAGGTGGTAAAAAACTTTTGGCTAGAAGAAGAGCAAGAGGAAGAAAATCACTAACAGTTTCTGTATAGAATAATGAAAAGCAAAATACTTGCTCTTTCAAAAAACGAAGAATTTAAAAATCTACTTAAACAAAAAAAGATTACAAATAAATATGTAAGTATTTTTTTTGGAAAATTACTGAATAAAGATAAAAAAAGACTAAATATCAGTTTTGTGACTAAAAAAAAAATCGGTAATGCAGTAAAGAGAAATAAAATTAAAAGAAGATTAAGAAGCATCATGAATGAGGCTGTAAAAAAAATAAAGATAAACTTTGACTATTCATTTCTTGTTATCGCTAAGTCTTCTATGCTAAATAATGAATACAAAATTATAAAAGAAACTCTTTTTCAGGATTTTGCAAAAATAAAATAATGAATATATTTACTTTAATTTTAATTAAATTTATCAAGGCCTATAAATATTTGATTAGTCCATTATTGGGTCATTCTTGTAGATATTTACCAACATGTTCTGAATACAGCATAGATGCTTTAAAAGAATATGGTTTTTTTAAAGGTTTATACATGAGTATAAAAAGAATTTTATCTTGCCATCCTTGGGGAAGTGGTGGGTTTGATCCAGTTAAAAAAGATGTAAAGGAGAAAAAAATTGGAAACTCGTAATATTATAGCAGCTATAAGTTTATCAGCTGCAGTGATTATATTATATTCACTTTTTTTCGCACCGCCACCGGTAACGAAAGAAAATTTAGCTGAACAAAATAAAACTGAACAAAACTCAGATGCTCCTAGTTTAGATCAAAAAGAAAATGTAACTGAAATTTCTAGAGAAGATGCTTTGAAAGAAAGTGAAAGAGTTTTATTTGAAAACCAAAGTATTGTTGGATCTATTTCTTTAAAAGGAGCTGCAATTGATGATCTTACTTTCAAAGAATACAATGTCAGTTTAGAAAGTGATGAAAAAGTAAAATTTCTTGCGCCACGAAGTTCTAAAGAAGGATATGTAATAGAAAGTGGTTTTATTACCACTGATAAAAATATTGATATTCCAAATGCAGACTCAATTTGGTCGGTTTCTGGAAATAATAAATTAACTAATCAATCTCCTATAAAACTTAGCTGGACAAATGATCAAGGGATCACCTTTGAAAAAGAAATTGCTTTAGATGATAAGTTTTTATTCACGATAAAACAAAGAGTTATAAATTCTACTGATAAAAACTACGACTTCTATTCATATGGACAAATTATACGAAATCAGATCCCTGAAGGTTTAACTGATTTTTACATTCTTCATGAAGGACCTATCGCTACGTTAGATGAAGAGTTAATTGAGGAAGATTATGATGATATTGAAGAGAAAAAGTTCTCCAGAACTGCACAAAAAGGATGGTTGGGAATAGGAGATAAATATTACATATCAACTCTAATTCCACCAAGAGAAAAAGAATTTAAAACTACAATGGATTATAAGAACAAGTACAGAATAAACTTTGTTACAACAGACCCATTGGAGTTAACTGGCAATTCTTCTATAGAAGAAAATTTACAAGTAATCGTGGCTGCAAAACGAGTTGATGTGATTGATGGATACGCAGAAACTTTAAAAATTGATAAATTTGATTTAACAATTGACTGGGGCTTTCTGTACTTTTTAACTCGACCTTTGTTCACTGCTTTAGAGTATTTCTTTAAAATATTTGGTAATTACGGATTAGCAATTATTGCTGTTACTGTTTGTATTCGTTTAGCATTTTTTCCACTTGCTAATTTTTCATTCAGAAGCATGGCAAAAATGAAAGCTCTTCAGCCTGAGATGGCAAGACTTAAGGAATTACACAAAGATGACAAGATGAAATTGCAACAAGCAATGATGGCTCTTTATAAGAAGGAAAAAGTTAATCCCATGTCTGGATGTTTGCCAATTCTAATTCAAATACCTGTATTTTTTGCTTTGTATAAAGTTTTATTTGTAACTATAGAAATGCGTCATATGCCCTTTTATGGTTGGATCCAAGATTTAAGTGCTAAGGATCCTACTTCTATATTTAATTTATTTGGATTGTTTCCATATGACGTACCTTCTTTCCTTGTAATTGGAGCATGGCCAGTTGCTATGGGGGTATCAATGTGGGTTCAACAAAAGTTAAATCCAGCTCCAACAGATCCAATGCAAGCAAAAATATTTATGTTCTTCCCTTTATTTTTAACAGTAATTCTTGCACCGTTCCCAAGTGGGTTAGTGATTTATTGGACAGTTAATAACATTTTAACAATGGCTCAGCAGGTTGTAATAATGAAACGTACAACAGTGAAAACTGTAACCTAATAAATTAAAATATTAAATGGACCTTGAAAAGATACTACCTAAAGATGGGCCACCAATAAATGAAGTAAATAAATATATTGAAAAATACAAAAACGATTTAATAGTAATTAAATATGGTGGAAACGTTTTAATTGATAGAAACATATTTAATAACTTTATAACTGATCTTAATATTTTAAATAAATTAGGACTGGCAACTATAGTAATTCATGGTGGTGGACCTAGAATTAAAAGAGAACTAGAAAAATCGAACATTCAATCAAAATTTATAAGAGGACTAAGAGTAACTGATAAACATATAATTAATATTGTTGAATCTGTTTTGATTGATTTTAATGATGACATTGTTAGTTCTTTAAAAGACAAAGGTACAGAAGCAATCTCTATTCATACAAAAAATAATAATGTTATAAAAACTATACCGGAAGCAGAAGAGCTAGGATTTGTAGGAATACCAAATGAGATTAATAATGAACAAATATTAGATATAATTAATCAAAATAAAATTCCTATAATTTCACCATTAGGATTAGGTAAAGAAAATCAAACGTATAATATTAATGGAGATACTGCCGCAATGGCCATAGCAAAATCTTTAAAATCAAGAAGACTTTTGTTGATGACAAATGTAGATGGTGTTTTAGATAAAAATAAAAAATTGATAGAGGAGATTTCTTCATCTGAGATTATGGAAATGATTAAAGATGAAACTATTACAGAGGGCATGATACCTAAAATAAATGCGTGCTTAGATGCAGTGAATAACGGTGTAACAGCAGTTGGTATAATCAATGGTACAAAGCCACATTCATGTTTGTGGGAAATATTCTCTGACAAGGGCTCTGGGACCCTAATAAGACAATGAAAGAATTAAAGAATATCAAAAACATATTATTTGATTGTGATGGGGTACTCTATAGTGATCTTGAAGGCGTATTTGGTCAAGTAAGTAAAAAAATGACTCAATATATTTCAAATAAATTAAATGTAGATTTAAAAGAGGCAAAAGAATTACAAACAAATTATTTTCATAAATATAACACTAGCCTTAATGGTTTAATGATACATCACGATATACCTCCAAGAGAATTTTTAGACTACGTGCATGATATTAATTTAGATTTTTTAGAAAAAGATACCGCTTTAAGGAATGAGCTAGAAAATATTAATCTGAACAAATTTGTGTTTACAAATGGAAGTAAAGAACATGTTAAAAATATCACTACTCACTTAGGAATTGAAGATCAATTTGATGGAGTATTTGATATTGTTGATGCTGAATACAGTCCAAAACCTGAAGCAAAAGCATTTGATCTTATGGTTAAAAAATTTCAAATCGATCCAACTGAGACAATTTACATTGAAGATATTGCAAAAAACTTATCAATTGGAAAAGAAAGAGGAGCAAAAACAGTTTGGTTAGTCAATGATGAATACTGGGGGAAAAAAGAGTCTGATAAAGAATATATTGATTACAAAATAGAAAATCTTTCTTTATTTTTAAAAGAAATAAGGTTATTAAAAAACTCATAAAATTATGAGTATTGAAAAAATTATAAATGAAGCTTGGGAAAATAAAGACCAAATAAACCAAAATTCAGATAAATCTTTAAAGGATGCTGTTAATCAAATTATTGATGATTTAGACAGTGGAAAAGCAAGAGTAGCTGAAAAGATCAATGGTGAATGGGTTACTCATCAGCATCTAAAAAAAGCTATAATGTTAAGTTTTAGAATGTATCCAATGGAAAATTTAAATGGTCCATACAGTAGCTGGTATGACAAAGCTCATTTACTTAAAGGAAAAACAGCTGGATGGACAAAAGAAGATCATGAAAAAGCTGGTTTTAGAATGGTGCCTAATTCACCAGTTAGAAAAGGATCATTTGTAGGAAAGAATGCAGTTTTAATGCCATGCTATGTAAATATTGGTGCATATATTGATGAAGGAACAATGATGGATACATTTAGTCGTGCAGGAAGTTGTTGTCAGATTGGAAAAAATTGTCATATCTCAGCTGGTACAGGAGTTGGAGGTGTATTAGAACCTGCCCAAGCATTACCAACAATTATTGAAGATAATGTTTTCTTAGGAGCAATGTCCGAAGTAGTAGAAGGTGTAATAGTTGGAGAAGGGTCTGTTCTGAGTATGGGAATGTATATTGGACAATCAACAAAAATTGTTAATAGAAAAACTGGTGAAATAACTTATGGAAAAATTCCACCCTATTCAGTGGTAGTTCCAGGATCCTTACCAGATAAAAACAATCCACAAGCACCATCTTTGTATTGTGCGGTAATAATTAAACAAGTTGATGAAAAGACGAGATCAAAAACATCAGTTAACGACCTTTTAAGAGAATAAAAATGCAAAAAATTAATGAACTTCAATTAGCTAAAGAGCTAATTAGGTTTCCATCTGTTACAAAAACTGATGCTGGAGTAATTAAATTTTTAGAAAAAAGATTAAAAAAAATCGGCTTTAAAACCAAAATTCTTGAGTTCAAAGATAAAAATAGTTATCCTGTAAAAAATCTTTATGCAAGACTTGGTACCGCAAGTCCAAATTTTTGTTATGCAGGTCATTTAGATGTAGTGCCACCTGGTAATTTAAATGATTGGACTGTTAATCCCTTTAAACCAGCTGTTAAAAAAGGATACTTAATTGGCAGAGGTGCAAATGATATGAAAAGCTCAATAGCTGCATTTGTTACTGCAGTTAGTAGTTTTTCTAAAATAAATAAAAAATTTGGTGGGTCTATTAGTCTTCTGATTACTGGAGACGAAGAAGGAATTGCAATTAATGGGACGAAAAAAGTTGTTGAGTATTTGAGAAAAAGAAAGGAAAAAATAGATTTTTGCTTAGTAGGAGAACCTACAAATCCAAATAAATTAGGAGAAATGATTAAAATTGGTCGTAGAGGTAGTATGACTGGAAAATTGTCTGTCATTGGTATTCAAGGTCATGTAGCTTACCCAAATAGAGCCAACAATCCGTCAACAGCTTTAGTTCAAATTCTAAAAGAATTAAAAGAAATTAAATTTGATGAAGGTACAAAAGATTTTCAACCTACAAATTTGGAAATAACAAAAATTAACATTGATAATTCAGCTGATAATGTAATTCCAGGATTAGCTAATGCTTCTTTTAATATTAGATTTAATAACAAACATACATCTTACAAATTAAAAAATAAAATAAACAAAATAATTAAAAAAATTTGTAATAAAAATAAATCAAAATTTAAAATTGAATATAGTGTTTCTGGTGAGGCTTTTTTAACTAAACCAAATAAAACTACATTTATGATTCAAAATACAATTAAAAAAGTTACTAAAATTAAACCAAAATTATCAACAACTGGTGGCACGTCAGATGCTAGATTTATTAGAAAAATAGCTCCGTGTTTAGAATTTGGGTTAGTAGGAAAAACTATGCATAAGGTAGGGGAATGTGTGTCCTTATCTGATTTAAAAAGATTAACTTTAATTTATACTAAAATCTTAGATAACTACTTTAAGTGAAAACTGGTTTAATTACATCAGATACATCTCAAAATCATGATACAGGTCCTGGGCATCCAGAACAAATAGCAAGGGTATCCGTCATAGTAGAAAATTTTAAAAAACTTAATAATAAAAATCTTATATGGAAGAAACCATCTAAAGTTTCAGATGATATTCTATTAACCACACATGAAAATAATTATTTAAATTTAGTAAAAAGTTCTTTTCCAAAAAAAGGTTTTTCCTCACTTGATGGTGATACAATCATTTCGCCTGGAAGCAAAGACGCAACCTTCGATGCAGTTGGATCAATAATTGCTGCAATTGATGGGGTGGAAAAAAAAGAATTTAGAAATGCATTTTGTGGTGTTCGACCTCCTGGACATCATAGCTCACAAAATAAGGCTGCTGGTTTTTGCATTTTAAATTCAGTGAGTATTGGTGCAAATTATTTGTTGAAAAAATATAAATATAAGAAAGTTGCAATAATAGATTTTGATGTACATCACGGTAATGGAACACAGGATATTTTTTATGAAAATGAAAATGTTCTTTTTATATCAACTCACCAATATCCATACTATCCAGGAACTGGTTCAGAACAAGAAAGAGGTAAATTTAACAATATTTTTAATATACCTTTGCCAGCTGGCATAAGTTCAGAAGAATATTTAAACGTATTTGACCGTGTATTAAAAAAATTAGAAGAGTTTAGACCAGAGTTTATATTGATTAGCGCTGGTTTTGATGCCCATGAAGATGACCCTCTCGCTCAATTTAATTTAAAAACAGAGGATTATTTTACTATTACCAAAAGAATATTAGAGACTTCTAAAAAATTTTGTAATGGAAAAGTTGTTTCAATTTTAGAGGGTGGTTACGACCTAAATGCCCTTCGAGATAGTGCTAAAAGACACGTTGATGCTCTTTTAGAATTTAATTGATAATTTTTTAGAAAACTCTAAATAAAAATCTTCATGAAATTATATAAAATAAAAAGATCTGGGATTGATAATAAAGGTAGAGGACTTTATGCAACTCGTGACATTAAAGAGGGAACCAGGATAATTGACTATGTCGGAAAACTTATAACAAAAAAACAAACACAAGATTCTGATAAGTACGATAATAATAAACCAATATATTTATTCACAATAAATAAAAGATACGATCTAGATGGAGATTTTCCATGGAATACTGCAGGTTTAATTAATCATTCTTGTGATAATAATTGTGATTACGATGGAAAAGGATTGAAAATTTGGGTCAAAGCAATCAAAGATATTAAAAAAGGTGAGGAGTTTACCTGTGATTATGGATTTGGTTATGATGAAAACTACAAACAATTTCCTTGTAAATGTAAATCAAAAAACTGTTGTGGGTATATTTTAAGAGCTGAGTCTAGATGGCGAATAAATAAAAAGTTTGCTATGAGCAATAAAAATAAATTAATAAAGAACTCTAAATAAAAATAAACCACTTGGTGGTGCTGGGGGAGCACACAGTGTTCTTTTTTTTGACTTAAATCTCTTTTCAAAAGTTTTCAAATCCCATTTAGTTTCTCCCAAGTATTTTAAACAACCAACCATAGATCTAACCTGATGTTGTAAAAATGATTGAGAACTAAATTGAAATTCAATTTTATTTTTTGATGATTTAATTTTAATTGATTTAATAGTTTTAATTGGACTTTTAGCGTGACAGCTTGAAGATCTAAAAGTTGAATAATCATTAGTTCCTAACAACTTTTTTGCACCCTTTTTCATTAATTCTAAATTCAAAGGCCTACGAACATGCCATGCTCTATTTTTTTCGATTATTGGTTGGCTTATTTGATTAAAAATAAAGTATTTATAAATTCTTTGTTTTGCTGAAAATCTAGCATGAAATTTATTATTTCTTTTTTTAATATTTTTAATCGCAATGTCTTTTAAATTTAAAAAATGATTAATGGATTTTAAAAATTTAATTTTATCGGTTATTTTATTTTTGCAATCAAAGTGTGCAGATTGCTCAAATGCATGAACCCCTGCATCAGTTCTTCCTTGACCATATAAAACAATTTTTTCTTTTAATAATTTTGATAATTTTTCTTGAATTAATCCTTGAATTGTTGGGCCCTTTTTTTGAATTTGCCATCCTCTAAAATTTGTCCCTACATACTCAATAAGTATTTGGTATCTATTCATTATAAAAATGAACCCTTTTTAATTTGTGTTCCTAAAACAAATTCTCCAATACTTTGAGGCTTTTTTCCTTGTCTTTGTATTTCTTTAATTTTTATTGATTTTTTATCTCCACACGAAATTTCTAAATGATCAGATAAAACCTCACCTGGTTTTCCTCGTGCTTGTCCAATTTCTGCTTTTAATATTTTATATCTCTCACCGTTAAACATGAAATAAGCACCTGGAACTGGATAAAGTCCATTTATTTTACCAATTATAATTTTAGCATCTTCTTTCCAATTAATCTGCCCCTCTAATTTTTGAATTTTTGATGCGTATGTAGCTGATGAGTGATCTTGTTCTATAAAGTTTGCTTTATCCTCATATATATCATCTATATTATCTAAAATTTTCTCTGCAGCCAAACTTGATAGCTTTTCATTAATATCTACAGCATTTAAATTATTTTCTATATTAATTTTATAAACATTACATACCGGTCCTGTATCTAGTTCCTCCCCTATTTTCATAATACTAATTCCTGTCTCTTTATCTAAATTCATAATTGATCTTTGAATCGGAGCAGCACCTCTCCATTTTGGAAGAATAGATGCATGTATATTAATAAATCCTTTTTTAGTTAAATTTAAATATGACTTTGGTATAATTTGACCATAAGCAACAACTATCGCTAAATCTGCCTCTAAAGATTTCAAATATTCTAATTCATCTAAATTTCCTTTTAATGAATTTGGTGTTCTAAATTCTATATTTAAAGTCTCTGAAATTAATTGAATTGGTGACTTGTTAATTTTTTGACCTCTTTTAGATTTTTGAGGTGGTTGTGTATAAACACAAGAAATAGGATATCCATTTTGATAAAGTGATTTTAAAATTGGAACAGCAAACATGGGAGTACCCATAAAAACTATTTTTTTTAGCATTGATTAAGCTTCTACAGAAGTAGATTTTAATTTTGATAATTTTTTAATTATCATTGACCTTTTTAATTTTGAAAGATAATCAATAAATAGGATTCCCTCTAAATGGTCCATCTCGTGCTGAATACATGTTGCCAATAGACCATCAGCCTTTAGCAATTTCTTTTCTCCATCGTAATCAAGATATTCTACTTCACACTTACTAGGTCTATCAATTTCTGCAAACTGATTTGGCACAGAAAGACATCCTTCCTCATAAGTTGCTTTTTCTGGATCTTTATTTTTGATAACCGGATTTACGAAATATCTTGGCTCTTTTTTACTCTCATCTTTACTTATATCCATAACAATTATTCTCTTTGGTACACCAATTTGTATCGCCGCGAGACCAATTCCGTTTGCTTCATACATTGTCTCTAGCATATCATCCATCAATTTTTGCTCTTCTTTACCAACACTATTGACTGGTTTAGATATTTGCCTGAGTAATTTATTAGGTTCTGTTATTATAGTTCTGATAGCCATAACTTGATTTTATTATAATTTTTATACTTTTAAAGGAAGAACTTTTAGCAATAGTTTGTTTCTAATTAAATCAACATTTAATTGATTTAAGGTATTGATAATAAAATAAACTGTATCTTCATCAATATTTTCAATTTTGTCAGGTCCAATTACCTCAATTATTCTCAACAATGCGGCACCAATCTCATTATTATCTATCATTGTTTGAATATCGGCAGGCATTTCTGATTGCTTCACCTCATAAAGACTGTCATATTTTTTTGAGATTTCAACTCCATCAGACTTAAGCGCCTCTAGAAAAATTATATCTTTTTTTGATAAAAAATATTTTTTATCTTTTTTAATTTTCTTTAAAAATTTATCTACATCCTCTTCAATTTTAGATTTTGCATAGTCCCCATTGAAATAATTTATAAGTTTTGATTGATGTAAAATTTTACTATTATATTTAATCTTTTTATTTGCTGTCTCTTTCTTGTTTAGGTTGCTATTATAAAATGTTGTAAAATTCGATGGAACATCCTCAACATTAATTACAGCTAAAAATTTTTTTAATTCTAAATCAAAAGCATTGCCTATATCATCGGATATAAATAAATCCTTTAAAATCTTTAGAAATTCTAATTTGATTTTTGGTTCTTCTGTTAAAAGAGTTCTTTGATATAAAAGTGCACGTCCCTCGATTGAAGATAAAGATTTATACGCCTCTTTTGCGTTTAAAAATTGATTAATATTAAATTGGAATTTTTTATAAAATTCGAATAACTCCTCTTCAGAATAATTTTTATCATTAACAGCTTTTTCTATTGTAGAAATTTTTTCTACATCAGTAATTTCTATGTCTTGAATTTTAAAAAGTAAATTAGCAGCCGAAAGATATTTCCAAATTATTTTAGGTGTATCTTCTGTTGGTTCATAAGAAAACTCAGGGTTAGTTCTATGAGCTAAATGAAAATCTAAAATTGTATTTATTGATATTTCTTTATCTGCCTCATCTAGATATCCAAATAAATAATTTATTTTATTTTCGTAATAACTGTCTTCGAAACCTAACTCTTTTTTTAAATCTAAAATTAGTTGTGCCTCTTCATTTTTTCCATAATTGATTAAACAATATAAATTAAACTTTGATAGATATTCATCTTGAACGGGTTCTGTATTTTTAGAAAAAATCTCACATGATTTTTTTACGTTTGATTCTGATAAATAAGTATCTACCAAATATCTTGCCAAATTTGGATGTAAATTTATTATTTGATTTTTAATTAAATATTCTTCTATTAATTCTAAGTTTGCATCCTTTATTAACCAATCAGATTTGAAGCTCATAAATTCTTGCTCAGTAATGTTTTGAGTTGGAGAATAGGCATTAGTTAATAAAGATATGTGCATTATATCAGATGCATCCTCAGAAAGATTAAACTTATTAATATTCTGAAATAAATTTTTCAATTTAGTACCATCTGAGTTTGACCACATATCCATACTTAATCCGTATTCACTTGGATCATATAACCCAACAATTTTAATTTTTTTTGATGAAAATTCTTTATCTAGTTTAATTGTATCTGTTTGTTTATTTGTTTGTAATTCGTAAACACTATTTTGAGTAGTACCACTAGAATTTTCACTTGAAATATTTGTTTCTGAAATAACCTGATTATCTTTTTTTTCTATATTCCAAATATCAATCGGTTTCTCTTCTGCAAATACAGGTGTAAAAAAAATAAGACAAATTAATGTAGTTGAAAGAATTTTCTTATTTAACAATTTTAAAATTTTCATTTGGAATAATTTTTTCAATTTCTTTTTTAGGTGCAGGAAAATCAATTGTACTTAGAAAAAAAATAATACCTAAAATAACCCCTAATCCAATTATAGTTTTAATCACAAGTCCTATGATACTTGATTTGCCTGAACTTGTGTTTTTAATGAATTGCATATACTTTTAGATAATTTCAAATTAAGACATATTTATGTTTTTTCAATAAAGAAACTTATGAAATCAAAAGAAAATCTAGTTTTTTTGGGGATGATGGGTTCTGGTAAGAGCTCTATTGGATCTTTAGTAGCTAAGAAATTAAAATTAAATTTTGTCGATATCGATAAAGAAATTGAAAAAAATTTAAATGTTACAATAAAAAAAATCTTTGAAGTTAAGGGTGAGAATTATTTTAGAAAAATTGAAGAACAAACAACTTTAAAAAAACTTAAATTAAGCTCTACTGTGATTTCACTTGGTGGGGGAGCTTTTACAAATAACAATATTAGGAAAGAAATTTTAAAAAATCATTTATCTTTTTGGCTAAATTGGGATGATAAAACATTGTTAAATAGAATTAAAAACAGTAAAAAAAGACCATTAGCGATTAATGCAACAGATACTGAGTTAATTGATTTAATTAAGAGACGATCTAACATTTATTCTAAAGCTTTATATGAGATAAAGTGTGATAATCTTACTAAAATTGAAATAGTAAAAAAAATTATAGAAATTTATGAAAGAAACTAAATTAAATATACTAACTAAGACTAAAAAATATCCAATAATTATTGGATCAAATTTGACCTCAAGTGTATCAAAAATTTTTAAATCAAATTCAATTGATTTTGATAAATGTTTAATTGTTGTTGATAAAAATGTTCCAAAAAAATTTGTCTCAAATATTAAAAAGTCTTTAAAAAATAAAAGTATTTTTGTGTTGTTTTTTAAAGCTAGTGAAAAAAATAAAAACATTAACAGCGTTAATAAAATTCTAGAAGTTTTATTAAATAAAAACTTTTCAAGAAATGATGTTTTAATTTCTTTAGGAGGAGGAATTACAGGCGATGTAAGTGGTTTTGCGGCTAGTCTTTTCAAAAGGGGCCTAAAGTTTGCAAATATTCCAACAACTCTTTTAGCTCAAGTTGATTCATCAGTAGGTGGAAAAACTGGAGTTAATTCTAAGTATGGTAAAAATTTAATAGGAAGTTTTTATCAACCATCATTGGTTCTCTCAGATATTCAATTTCTTAAATCTTTATCAAAAAGAGAGATAATTTGTGGATATGGAGAAATATTGAAGCATTCATTAATTGAAAATAAAAATTTTTTTATTTTCTTAAATAAAAATCTTAAAAAAATTTTAACTCTTTCATCTCCATTTATTGAAAAAGCTATCTATGAAAGTTGTAAAATTAAAAAAAAGATAGTCGAAAAAGATGAAAAAGAAAAAGCATTAAGAAAAGTATTAAATTTTGGTCATACATTTGGCCATGCTTATGAGGCAAGCTTAGGGTACAGTCATCAACTAAATCATGGTGAAGCTGTGATACTTGGAATGAAGACAGCACTTAATTTTAGTTTAAGGGAAAATATGCTCAGTAAAAATGAATATAACTTAATTATAAATCATATTGATAATTCTGGCCTACCTTCTTCAATAAAAAAACATTTTTCTATAAAAGATTTAAATAAGATTTTATCTTTTATGATTAAAGATAAAAAAAATAATTCTAAAAAAATCAATTTAGTTTTATTAAAAAACATTGGTAAACCAATTTTCAACAAACAATACTCGAAAAAAAAGGTAAATTTATTTTTAAAAAAATTTTTAACTAATTAAAATTTGGATTGAGTGAATAAATTCTTTTAATTCTTGATCTAAAATCTTATAAATTTTTTTATTACTTTCAATTTTATTCATTTTTTTTAGTTCTTCAGAAACAATAATTAATTTTAAATGATATTTTCCCTCTTGATTTCCTTTGTGATTTTTATGAAGAAAAGATTTATCTTCAATATTTATACTTTCAATATTGATTTGATTTAATAATTTATTTTTTACAATTGTAATTAACTGATTTATATCCATATATATTATTATATATCATGAAAAATATTTGTGACTGGAATAATTGTAATGAAATAGGTGAATATAAGGCACCAGTTGAAAAAGATAATAGCAGAAAATTTAGAATGCTTTGCCTTGAACATGTAAAAGAATTTAATAAAAATTGGAACTATTTTTCAGGAATGAATGATGACCAGGTAATGGATTTTTTAAAATCTGACATGACTTGGCACAAACCCACACAAAGCTTTAGCTCTTCAGATAATTTTTTCAAAGTGTTATGGAATACAACTTTGAGAGATGAGTTCGATAAAGAAAAAATAAATGGAGATTATGATCATATGCGTCAATTTAAATTCGATCATAAAGATATAAAAGCTTTTGGAATATTGGGGGTTTCTGTGGGTTTAAAGTGGAAGAAAATACAAGATAAATTCAAATTACTTGTGAAAAAATTTCACCCTGATATGAATTCTGGAAATAAAAAATACGAGGAAAAACTTAAACTTATAACATTAGCTTATACCCAATTAAAGAATACCTATAGAGAAAAAATTGACACCAAATCTTAACACAGAACCAGATATTAAAGTTTCACTAAAACAAACTTTTGGAATTGATTCAGATATGGAAGTTGACGCATTTTCAAAAAAAAATGAATACGTTCCTGAAATTGATAAAAACTACAAGTTCGATAGAGATACTACTTTAGCCATTATTTCAGGATTTGCGTTTAATAAGAGAGTTTTAGTTCAAGGGTATCATGGCACTGGAAAATCTACTCACATTGAGCAAATTGCTGCAAGATTAAATTGGCCTTGTATCCGAGTAAATTTAGATAGTCATGTAAGTAGAATTGATTTGATTGGAAAAGATGCGATCGTTCTTAAAGATGGTAAACAAGTAACTCAATTTAACGAGGGAATTTTACCATGGTCTATTCAAAACCCAGTTGCACTTGTTTTTGATGAATATGATGCTGGTAGACCTGATGTAATGTTTGTAATCCAAAGAGTTTTGGAAGCAGAAGGTAATTTTACTTTACTAGATAAAAACAAAGTAATTAAACAAAATAAATTTTTTAGACTATTTGCTACTTCAAATACTGTTGGACTTGGTGATACGACAGGTCTTTATCATGGTACGCAGCAAATTAACCAAGGTCAGATGGATAGATGGAATATCGTTACAACATTAAACTATCTTAGCCTAGATAGAGAAATGGACATTGTTTTGTCTAAAAATAAAAACTTAAATAACGCAAAGGGAAAAGAGAAGGTTGCTAACATGATAAAAGTAGCATCTTTAACACGTAAAGGATTTATTGCAGGAGATATTTCAACAGTGATGAGCCCAAGAACAGTGTTACATTGGGCAGAAAATGCAGAGATATTTAAAGACACTGGTTACGCTTTTAGAGTAACTTTTCTTAATAAATGTGATGATATTGAAAAAAATACTATCGCAGAATATTATCAAAGATGTTTTGGTGAAGAGTTGCCAGAATCTTTGATTAATATTCAAATCTAATGAGCACTAAAGAAAATAATTTAAAAGAAAAATTCAAAATTGCTTTAACTTCTACCGCAAAAGTAATTGCTGATGATTTTGATGTAAAAAAAACAAATTCTGTAGAAAAAAAAATAAAAGAATTTAATTTTCTAGAGATTGATAACTTAACTAGTCCAGCTGATTTTATAAGATTACGTGCAGAAACGGACTCCTCTGCCTTGAAAAAAAAATTTTGTAATGAAACTATTTACAAAAAAAACCTTCCCTCAAACACATCTTCTAGATCTCTTTATAATATCGCTGAAAAAATACGTTATGAGACTCTAGGAGGAAAAATGTTAAAAGGAATTGAGAAAAATTTTCAAGAAAATTATCATCAAATAATAAATCGTAAACGCAAAGATCAATTAAAAACTAAAGAGGATGTATCTGTATCAGAGGCATTCGAGTTATATATGCTTAAGAATTTTCATAAAATTAAGCTAAATCCTCTAACAACAAAAATGCTTAATTTTTGGGAAAAAGACTTTGAGGACGCTATAGAAAAACATAAAGAATTTTTACTTAAAAATCTTGAAGATCAAAACATTTATAGCTCAAAGTTTTCAGAAATATTGGAAGAAATGGATATTTTTCAAAGTGAAGATGAGGACGAAAGAAAAGAAGAAAATCAAGATCAAGGACAAGATAATCCATCAAATGAAGATGAAAATAATGACAAAGAAGATAATAAAGATGAAAAAGATGAAAATGTATCAGAAGCTTCACTAGATGCTGACTATAGTGTTGATGAATTTAACTTTGACGAACAGCTGTCAGACACAGAGTCAGATGAACAAAGCTCTGAGCAAGTAGCTCAAAAAAAAATAGATAATATCAATTTAGAATATAAAATATTTACAACCCAGTTTGATGAAGTTGTAAAAGCTGAAAATTTAGAAAATGCAGATGAAGCTACAAAACTAAGAAAAAATTTAGATCAACAATTAATTGGCTTTCAAGATATTATAACGAAACTTGCAAATAAACTTCAAAGACAATTACTTGCAAAACAAAATAGAGCATGGGAATTTGATTTAGAGGAAGGATTATTAGACAGTTCAAAACTTCCAAGAATTATTATGGATCCATATAATTCCTTATCATTCAAAAAAGAAAAAGATTTAGACTTTAAAGATACAGTAGTGACTCTACTCATAGACAACTCTGGATCTATGAGAGGAAGACCAATTACTATTGCGGCTATTTGTGCAGACATCTTATCCAGGACGTTAGAAAGGTGCTCTGTTAAGGTTGAAATTTTAGGTTTCACGACTAAAAATTGGAAGGGTGGACAGAGTAGAGAATTATGGACTAAAAATTCCAAACCGAAAACACCAGGAAGATTGAACGACCTAAGACATATAATTTACAAAGGAGCAGATACCCATTGGAGACAGGCAAAAAATAATTTAGGACTAATGCTAAAAGAAGGATTGCTCAAAGAGAACATTGATGGAGAAGCTATATCGTGGGCCTATAATAGAATTAAAAAGAGAAAAGAAGAAAGAAAAATATTAATGGTAATTTCTGATGGAGCCCCTGTAGATGACTCAACTCTTTCTGTAAATTCAGGTGACTTTTTAGAAAAACATTTAAAAAAGATTGTGAAATTTATTGAAAATAAATCAGATATTGAAGTTTTAGCTATAGGAATTGGTCATGATGTTTCAAGATATTATAATAAAGCTATCAAAATTACTGACGTAAATGAATTGGGAGATGTTATGATATCTCAATTAAGCTCATTATTTGAAACAAAGAACAAATACCACTAAATATTAAATAATTCCTTATTGTTCCATCTAATAACAACTTCAGCACCTTTACGTGTTTTTGAATTTCTACAATTAACTGATGCAAAATTTTTTTCTAATAAAGTTTTTCCAATAAACAAGCCTAGACCTAAACCCTCTTTAGATTTGTCTTTAGAGTAATTTGATTTCAAATATGGCTCTCCAATTTTTGAAATTATATCTCTAGGATAACCACCACCATCATCCTCAACTGTTATTTCTGTTATTTCACTATCACTTTTCAAATTAATAAAAATTGTATTTTTGGCAAATTTATTAGCGTTTCCAATAAAATTTCTTAACCCATAAACCAATTCTATAGATTTGGTTATCTTTCTTGGGTTTGAGTCCTGGTCATAATTAAAGACAAATTGCTTTTTACTTATTTCCTTAAATGAAGAAATAATTTCATGCAAATAAGCTCGAATATTAATATCTTTATCAATAAATTCATCTTCTTCTACAGGATTTAAAGTTAATCGCTTTAAAATTTCATTGCATCTCTCAACTTGACTATTCAATAACTCTATATCTTTTTCTAAATCTTTTTGCCCCTTAAATTGTTTCATTAAATCATGCGTAATTATTGTTATCGTGGAAAGTGGTGTACCTAAAGAATGTGCCGCTGCAGCAGCTTGACCACCTAAGGATAATAGTTCATGTTCTTTAGCCATAACCTCTTCCATTTTTCCTAATGCTTCTTTTCTTAATCTAGATTGTGTACCAAATGTCATTGCAAAATAATTTAAAAAGACCAAGGCAACAATTAAGGATGTTGGTATAGAATAATAGAAATAATGATTGTTATGAAAATCACTGTTTAAATTAATTGGCAAATCTTCATAGTTAAAAGTTAGAAAAATAATTATAATTATTGTTAAAATTACTAATAATATATTAGTTCTTAAGCTCAAATTTGATGAAGAAAAAACACTTGGTATTAATATAAAAATTACAAATGGGTTGGTTATTCCTCCTGATAAATAAAGAAGGATACCTAATTGCAAAATATCTATGAGTAGGAAGATAAAAGCAGATCTATCTGATAATTGAGTTTTTTTATAAATAAAAATTAAATATAAATTGCTTAATATTCCTAAAAATATAACTAAATTTGAGGTAATAAAATCAAAACTCGAATTTAGAAATATATATACAAAATTTACTGCAATTAATTGTCCAAAAATTCCGATCCATCTAAGAGTTATATATGTTGATTTTTTAAAAGAATGATATTTTGAAGTTTCAAAGAACTTCATTTTTAAATATCAAGATTTCTAACATTTATAGCATTGGAAACTATAAAATCTTTTCTTAATGCCACATCATTACCCATTAAAGTATGGATTAAACTTTGATCTTTTTTCAAATCTTTTGAGTATTGTACTTGAAGTAGATTTCTTGTTTCTGGATCTAATGTAGTACTCCATAATTCTTCTGGGTTCATTTCTCCAAGACCTTTAAATCTTTGGATATTCATTTTTGATTTTTCCTCATCAATTTTTTTTGAATAATCTTTAGATCCTTTTTTAATTTTTTTTAACTCCTTACTATTATTTATTATGTAATCTTCTAACTCCTTCTCATCCTTAATATAAATACCTTTAGAACCTTTATTAATTTTAAATAAAGGAGGTTGCGCTAAATAAACATGGCCATTTTCAATTAATTTATTAAATGGTCTATTATTGAAAAAAGTTAAAAGAAGAGCTCTTATATGAGAGCCATCTACATCAGCATCTGTCATAATAATAATTTTTCCATATCTTAAATCTTTTAAATCAATCTCTTGTGCTTTTGGGTCCAAACCTAGAGCATTAATCAAAGTAACGATTTCATTTGAAGAAATCATTTTAGACAAAGCCTTTGTTCTTTGATCAGAACCATTTCCATTGCTGTTACCATTTTTTTTCATATTAAATTCTTCAACATAGGTATTAAGTATTTTACCTCTAAGTGGTAAAACTGCTTGATTTGCTCTATTTCTTCCTTGTTTAGCAGATCCACCGGCTGAGTCCCCCTCAACAATAAACAACTCGGTTCCTTCTTGTTTACCAATTTGACAATCAGCTAATTTTCCAGGAAGACCGCTCAATTCAAGAGCTCCTTTTCTTCTTACATTTTCTCTTGCTTTTCTGGCAACATCTCTAGCCATTGCAGCTTGAATAACTTTGGCTAAAATAATTTTTGCAACAGAAGGATTTTGATCAAACCAAATAGATAACTTTTCATTTACTAATGTCTCTACAATCATCCTTACTTCTGACGAAACTAGCTTATCTTTTGTCTGAGATGAAAATTTTGGATCAGGAATTTTAGTTGAAAGCACGCAAGTTAGACCTTCCTTGATATCATCACCTGAAATTGCTAGTTTATTTTTCTTTAGTAAATTATTTTCATTGGCATATTTATTAATTACCCTAGTTAAAGCACTTCTAAATCCCAACATGTGGGTTCCACCATCTTTTTGAAAGATGTTATTTGTGTATGGAAATATTTCTTCCGTATATCCTGCATTCCATTTTAATGAACACTCTAATTCAATATTATTTTTTTTTCCTTCAATATATATTGGTTTTCTAAATAAATCATTTCCATTTTTGTTTTGTAACTTTTCTCTTTTTTCATCTAAAAAGTCTACAAATTCTAGAACACCGCCATCAAATTTAAACTCAGATGTTTTCTCTTTTTTTTGACTAGCATCAGCAAATATTATTTTAATACCTTTATTTAAAAATGCTAATTCTCGCATTCTCTTTATAAGAATATTTGCACTAAATTTTATTGACGAAAAAATTTCTTTTGAAGGTAAAAAAGTAATTTGTGTACCAGTTTGTTTTGCTTTTCCTGTTACTTTTAATGGAGCTTTGGCTTCACCATTTTGAAATTCTATGTAATGTTTTTTTCCATCTCTAAATATCTCTAACTGTAATTTTTCTGAAAGTGCATTGACAACTGAAACACCGACACCATGCAAACCACCTGAAACTTTATATGAATCATGATCAAACTTACCACCAGCATGAAGTTGAGTCATAATTACTTCTGCTGCTGATTTTTTTTCTCCTTTATGGATATCAACAGGAATACCTCTTCCATCATCGTTTACTGTAATTGTTCCGTCAGAGTTAATTTTTACATTAATATTTTTACAATATCCTGCTAATGCCTCATCGATAGAGTTATCAACAACTTCATAGACCATATGATGCAGACCAGTTCCGTCATCTGTATCACCAATATACATGCCTGGTCTTTTTCTAACTGCTTCAAGACCTTTTAAAACTTTGATGGAGTCTGCCTGATATGTGTTTTTATTTGTCATTTTTTTAATTTTTGGAAAAAGAAAATTATAACATTTTTTATAAAAATTGCTGATTTATCTTAATAAAAAAAGTCTAAAATGACTAAATTACCCTTGAAAAATAAAGCTTATTTGATGGTGGAGAGAATGGGATTCGAACCCATGAAAGAATTGCTCCTTTACACGCTTTCCAAGCGTGCGCCTTCAACCACTCGGCCACCTCTCCAAATAAAAAATTTCATTTTAAATATTCTTCATAAATAATATTCGCAAGTTTTGAATATCCTAAATCAGAATAATGAAGTCCATTTAGTTCCAAGGCAAATATTTTCCTAAAGTTTTTATCATCTATATAATTTTTAAAATTAATAGTTTTTATATTTAAATCACCTGAAATTTTATTTAGTAAATCGTACTCCATTTTACATAACAAAGTTTCATTTTCGAAACAATTATAGCTTGGTAGATAAACAATAGTTTTTTTAATTTTTGGAAATTTTATACTAAATACTTTTAAGATCTGCTTAATATATTTATCATTCAGCTCTAACTCATTTTTTTCTATAAAAATTTTTTTAATTACATCATTTAAAAATTTTAATTCAAAAAAGGACTCTTTGTAAGAAAAATTTTTTTTTTGATTTTTGTTTTCAGATATAAATTTTTCTTGATAAGAATTTTTTAACTCAAGATTATCAAAATAATTAAATCCGTTAAAACTACTATTTAGATATTTTTTTAAGTATTTATTTTCTAACTCCCAATTTAAATCAAAAAAATCGTTTCTATAAATTAACCAATAAATTTCATCAAAATTTATTTTTTTATTTATTTCAATCATTGATGATAATGAAATAAGAGGACCATTTCCAGCAATACCAACCGAATAAGTATCAATTCCCTTTGAAATAAGTATTTTATGTATTTCTTTATTTTCATCTACACAAAAACCATGTGCAAATGAATCTCCTGATAAAAGAATTTTGTAACCTTTTTTTAAATTACTATTATTGAAACCATACTTATCAGTTGAAATCAATTTCCAATGACCATATTCATTGCATTGAACATATTTTGAATTTGAAATATTTGATAAAATTAAAAAGCTCTCTTTTTGCATTATCTCTCTTGGTGTTATCATGGGAAATAATTTGTCAGAATAATCTTTTATATATTCCAATTGTGTTCTCGAATCATAATTTATGCCTAATTTTTTTAACTCTTGTTTTTGACGATTATCAATAGAATACTTTAAAAAATAAAATCCAAAAAGAAAGTTTAATGAATAGATAATTATAATAAAATTAAAAAAAATTATTTTTAGATACTTGCTATATTTTTCATACAAAAAAAAACAAGTTATGAAAAAGAAAGCCAAAAAAGATAATACAAAAATCTTAACTAGTTTATCTTGATATAAATACTTTTCTATTTTTAGAGCTAAAACAATACAGATAGAAACAAAAAATATAAAAAAAAATAATTTTTTAAATTTCATTTGATCTGGTGATTTAATCAACCTTCCTCTTTATAAAAACAAAGAGAAGTATTTTTTATTTTTTTTATTTTTCTATTTTCGGACACTTTATTAATGTATTTTACTACATCTTTAGATGATGTTTTGCCAACGTTATAGTCGTGCCAAAGAATTATTCCATTTTTTCTAATCATTTTAAATGCTTTTTCACTATCATTTTTAACAATACTGTATGTGTGACCTCCATCAATAAATATCAGGTCAAAAGCTTTTTCATAATTTTTTTCATCAAATTTTAAAGAGTTTTTAAAAATTACCTCAATTTTATTTTCTTCCTCCGAACCTGAGAAGAGAAATTTTTTGTATATACTTTCGTTGATAATATTCCTATATGAGACTTTATTGTCAGCATTATCAATTCTAAGATCTTCAACATCGCTTGGACCTAGTGTTAAAGTGATAATTTTACTATCAATTGATGAGTTCAAAGCCATTATATATGTCGTCTTGCCACTACATGTGCCGAATTCAAAAATATTTTTACTTACTTTACTTATACATCCGATTATCCATGCTTCATAATCAGAAGTCATTCCTACTATTTTGTTTTCAGCAGAAATTGAAAAAGTTTTAATAATTGCTTTCTTTTTAGGTGCTTGAATTATTTCATCAATTTTTACTGTTTCAAATATATTATGTATTTCATTTACATCAGTTTCTATTATTTTTTTTTTATAAAAAATATTTTTAATTTTTTTTTTGAAGTGAATAAAAATAAAAATAAAATTTGATATAATTAATATTAGTAAAAAAAAATTTTTCATTTTTCTTTTGATATTTTTAATACTCCTATAAAAGCTTCTTGGGGGATTTCGACTCTTCCAAATTGTTTGGATCTTGCTTTACCTTTTTTCTGTTTCTCTAAAAGTTTTCTTTTTCTATCCGTTGCTCCACCACCGTGAATTTTGGTTAAAACATCTTTTTTAAACCCTTTAATTGTTTCTCTAGCAATGATTTTACCCCCTATTGCAGCTTGAACTGGAATCATAAAGTTATGTCGAGGTATTAAATCTTTTAATTTTTCACAAACCTCTCTCCCAGTTTTTTGTGCAAAGTCTCTATGTATCATCATCGCTAAAGCATCAACTGGTTCTCCATTTACCAGAATACCAAGTTTTACCAAATCTCCCTCTCTATGCTCAATAATCTCATAGTCAAAACTAGCATAGCCACTAGTCATAGATTTTAGTCTATCATTAAAATCAAAAACAACTTCATTCAATGGTAATTCATAATTAACTACAGCTCTATTACCTGAATAACTTAAATTAGTCTGAATTCCTCTTTTATCCTGACACATTTTTATAATTGAGCCTAAATATTGGTCAGGAGTAATGATTGTTGCTTTTATCCATGGCTCTTCTATATATTTTATTAAAGTTGGATCAGGTAAACTTGATGGATTTTGAAGATCAATTATTTTTTCATTATTGAGATAAACTTTATAAACAACACCAGGTGTAGTTGTTAATAAATTAACATCAAATTCTCTTTCTAATCTTTCTGTCACTATTTCCAAATGAAGCAATCCTAAAAATCCACATCTAAAACCCAAACCTAAAGCAGATGATGACTCTGGCTCAAATGAGAAACTTGCATCATTCAATTGTAATTTAGCTAAACCATCTTTAAGTTTTTGAAACTCAGAACTATCTACTGGAAATAACCCACAGAACACTACCGGCTTACTTGGTTTAAATCCTGGCAAAGCATCTTTTAAAGGTTTTGAAGCATCACAAATCGTATCTCCAACTTTTGTTTCAGATAAAACTTTAATTCCTGTTGTAATAAATCCAATTTCACCTGTTTTTAGTTCATTTATGTCTACTGGCTTTGGTGTAAAAACCCCAACTTTTTCAACAATATACTCTTGATTGGTAGACATCATTTTTATTTTCATGTGTTTTGAAAGTTTTCCATCTATCACTCTCACTAAAATCACAACACCTAGATATGTATCATACCAACTATCAACCAATAAACATTTTAAATCTGCCGAACTTTCTCCTTTTGGAGCTGGTAATGTTGTAATAATTTGCTCTAAAATATCTTCTATTCCTTCGCCAGTTTTACCTGAACAAGGAATTGCATTTTCGGTATCAATTCCTATTACTTCCTCAATTTGTTTTTTTGTTCTATCTAAATCTGATGCAGGCAAATCAACCTTATTTAAAACTGGTACTATCTCATGGTTAGTATCTAAAGCTTGGTAAACATTTGCTAAAGTTTGAGCTTCCACCCCTTGTGTACTATCTACGATCAAAATTGAACCTTCACATGCATATAAAGATCTACTTACTTCATAACTGAAATCTACATGACCTGGGGTATCAATAATATTTAAAATATAATTTTTTCCATTTTTAGCTTTATAATTTAATTTTACAGTTTGAGCTTTAATTGTGATTCCTCTTTCACGTTCAATGTCCATAGAATCTAAAACTTGAGCTTTCATTTCTCTTTCAGTTAATCCACCACAACTATGAATAATTCTATCGGCTATAGTAGATTTTCCATGATCAATATGCGCAATTATTGCAAAATTTCTTATATTATCAATTAGACTCATTAATTATTTTAGGAACGAATTTTAGCGCCAGTTTTATTTTCAACTGTTTCTATTATCAAATTATTAGTTTTTTCTAAATCATTATCCGTTAATGTTTTTTCCAATGATTGAATGGTAACGCTTATAGCAACTGATTTTTGATTTTCAGGAATATTGTCTCCTTCATAAACGTCAAATACTTTAATGTTTGAAATTAAATTTTTATCAATATTTGATATGACACTTACTAAATCTTGCACACTTATTTTTTTATCAACAATAAATGCAAAATCTCTTTCAGATTTTTGAAAGTCTGATACTGAATATTTTGTTTTTTGATCTTTTAAAGATTTTTTTGGCAGTTTTAAATTATCTAAAAATATTTCGAAGCCTACTAAAGATTCTGTTTTAATATCCAGGTTTTTGATAATGTTAGGATGAATTTCACCAAAATAAGCGGCTACCTTATCTTTTCCCTTATTTAAAAATACTCTGCCTGATTTTCCTGGATGATAATAATTAGGGCTTTCATCATCAATATAAAATTTTTCTGAATCATAACCAGCTTCTACTAATGTTTGTATAACATCTCTTTTAATATCAAAAACATCTACATTTCTATCTTTTTCAATCCATGAAAGTCTAGATTTTTTTCCAGCTGACAAACCACAAACAATAGTATTCTGTTCTCCAGGTTGTGAACCATAAAAAATTGGCCCTATTTCAAATATTGATAAATCTTTAATTCCTCTATCTAAGTTTTTGCTCATGTACATCACTAAATTTGAAAAAATAGAATTTCTTAATACTCCCAATTCAGAGCTAATTGGATTTACAATTTTTATTTCTTTACTGGCTTGTTTAAAATGATTGTTATATTTTGAATCTGTAAAAGACCAAGTAATAGCCTCCAAATACCCTTTGGATGCAACTGCCCTTTGAAGAAAATGAAATAACTTTTGAGTTGGATTTAATGTATTTTTTGATCTTTCTTTAATAGGATTTTCTATTTTTATTTTTTCATATCCACTAATTCTTACAAGCTCTTCAACTATATCAATTTCTTGTACAATATCTGGTCTCCAAGATGGAACTGATAATTTAAAGAATTTTTTTTCTTTTTTTAATTTAAAACCAAGTTTTTCTAAAATGTTTATCATTTCCTTGGTTGAAATTTTTAAACCAGTAACTTTTTCGAACATTTTTGGTTCAAATTTTATTACTTTGTTTTTATAAGTTTCAATTTTTTGAACATCTATTTTACTAATTTCACCACCACAAATTTCCTTGATTAAAAAAGCTGCTTTATTTAATCCATCTTCAATAGATAACCGATCGATACCTCTTTCAAATCTAAATTTAGCATCTGTATCGATATTCAATTTTTTTGCTGTTTTTCTAATTGATCTTGGATCAAAATAAGCCGACTCTAATAAAACATTTTTTGTAACTAGCTCTGTACCAGATCTTGTTCCTCCAATAATTCCTCCTAGGCCTAAAACACCTTTGTTATCACTTATTACACACATTCCATCATCTAGTTTATAATTTTTGTTATCTAGTGCAGTAAATTCTTCTCCTGAATTTGAATTTCTAACAATTATTCCCTTATCAATTTTGTCAGCATCGTATGCATGTAAAGGTCGATTAATATCAATCATGACATAATTTGTAATATCTACAATCGCAGATATTGGTTTTTGTCCTATAGAAATTAATTTATCTTTCAGCCATTGAGGGCTTTCTGTATTTTTGACGTTAGTTATCAAACAACTACCAAAAGATAAACAACCTTGATTTTTTTCTTTTGTTATTTTTACTTTTAAGGTCTGTTTTTTATTAGATTTAATTTTTTTATCTTTTTGTGGTTTTAAGTTTCCAAAACCTGCGGCTGATAAATCTCTTGCTATCCCCCGAACACCAAGACAGTCTGGTCTATTTGGTGTAATTGATAAATCAATAAGATTAGAACTTGGTTTAGAAAAATAACTTTTTCCAACATTTTTTGCATATTTTGATGACGACAGCTCAGTAATCCCATCACTTTCATCTGATAAATTCAATTCAGATTCGGAACATAGCATTCCGTAAGATGTAATATCTCTTATTTTAGCAACAACAAGTTTAGTTTTGTTTTTTGGAATTATTGCGCCTGGTGGTGCATATACAGTAAGAAGGCCCTTTCTTGCATTTGCAGCACCACAAACAACTTTTTTGATTTCTTTATTACCAACATCAACATCACAAACTTTAAGTCTATCTGCATTAGGATGTTTTTCTGTTTTTATAATTTTTGCTACCTTAAATAAATCTAGTCCCTCAGATAAGTTTTCTATACTCTCAACCTCAAGACCTATGTCTGTTAGTTTCCCAAGAAGTTTATCTTCTTTAGCACTTACTTTTAAATGATCTTTTAACCAATCATATGTAATCTTCATCTGCTTAAACCTCTGTAATTTGAAGGAACATCAAGTGGATCAAAACCAAAATGATTTAACCATCTGTAGTCACAATCAAAAAACGCTCTTAAATCATTAATGCCGTATTTAAGCATCGCTAATCGGTCTATACCTATGCCAAAGGCATATCCTTGATATTTATAAGGGTCTACTTTTACGTTTCTTAAAACATTAGGATGCACCATGCCACAGCCTAAAATTTCAAGCCACTTATCTCCTTCTCCGATAATTATTTTGCCATCTTTTATTTCATAACCAATATCGACTTCTGCAGATGGTTCTGTGAATGGAAAATGACTAGGTCTAAATCTCATTTTAATTTTTTCGACTTCAAAAAATTCTTTAATAAAATAATTCAAGCATCCTTTCAAATGCCCCATATTAATATTTGTGTCAATATGCAAACCTTCTACTTGATGAAACATTGGTGCGTGTGTTTGATCACTATCAGATCTATAAGTTCTCCCAGGAGCAATGATCTTAAATGGAGGTTTATTTTTTAGCATAGTTCTAATTTGAACTGGTGAAGTATGAGTTCGTAACAAAACCTGTTTGTTTTCATCTAAGTAAAATGTATCATGCATATCTCTTGCTGGATGATTGTCAGGTGTGTTTAAAGCAGTAAAGTTGTTATATTCATTTTCAACATCAGGGCCTTCCTCAACACTAAATCCTATTTCAGAGAAAATAGATGAAATTTCATCAATAGTTTGTGATACCGGATGAACTTTTCCTCTAACAAATGGTCTTTCAGGTAAAGTTATATCAACTTTTTCTTTTTCTAATTTTTCGTTTATTTTTTTTCCTTCTATCTCACTAATTTTAGAAGTTATCAAATTCTGAAGTTCGTCTTTAACTTGATTTAAATCTGATGCAAATTTTTTTCTATCAGTCTCTGGAATCGAACCTATTGTTTTAAATTTTGAAGAAATTAAACCACTTTTACCGAAGAGTTCGGTTTTGATTTCATTAATTTGATCAGTGCTCAGATCATTTTCAAGCTTTGATATAAACTGATCTCTAATATTTTTTATCTCTGACATATTAGTAGATTATTTCCTTAAGAAATAAAAACAATAGCGAAGATTAATTTAAAGCTGATTGAGCTTTTTGTACAATTGTTTTGAATGCTTCTGGGCTATCGTAAGCAATTTCAGCAAGAATTTTTCTATCTATTGCAATACCACATTTAGTTAATCCATTGATAAATTTTGAATAAGTTAAGCCTTCAGCTCTTACTCCAGCATTGATTCTCTGTATCCACAATGATTTAAAATCTCTTTTTTTATTTCTTCTGTCTCTGTAAGCGTATTGCATGGATTTTTCCATAGCTTGCTTAGCAACTCTAATGGTATTTTTTCTTCTACCCCATTGACCCTTTACAGCTTTTAAAACTTTTTTATGTTTAGCTTTACTAGTTACACCTCTTTTAACTCTTGCCATGATTAACCTCGTAAACTGTAAGGCATGTATGACTTAACAATTTTTCCATCTTGTTTAGACAATGTTGTAGTGCCTCTAAGTTTTCTTATTTGTGAATTCGTTCTTTTGATCATGCCATGTCTTTTACCTGCTTGAGCAGAAATAACTTTACCCTTTGCGGATATTTTAAATCTTTTTTTTGCTGAGCTTTTTGTTTTTAGTTTTGGCATAATTCTGCGGACTTATACAAAGAAAGATATAATTTTACAACCTCTATTAAAGCTTATAAAGGCTGAATTACCATGATCATTTGCTTTCCATCAAACTTGGGATGCAATTCTACCTTGCCAATATCCTTCATATCTTCTTTAATTTTACCCATTAGTTCATTTCCTAGATGGGAATGCTGAAGCTCTCTACCTTTGAATCTTATAGTAAATTTGACCTTATCTCCTTTAGCTATAAATTTTTTAGCATTTTTGACTTTAAACTCATAATCATGAGTTTCAGTAACAGGTCTCATTTTAATTTCTTTTAAAGAAACAATTTTTTGTTTTTTCTTTGCAAGATTAGCTTTTTTCTGAACATCATACTTATATTTACCCATATCCATTATTTTACATACAGGAGGATTCGCGTTAGGTGCTATTTCAATTAAATCTAAACCTTGATTTTTTGCCATGGAAATAGCTTCATTAGTATTCATCACTCCAAGATTTTCTCCATCACTTGCTATAACCTGAACATCAGGAGAAGAAATTCTATTATTAGATCTTGGACCTCTGTCCTTAGTTCTTCTTTGAAAATAATTTTGTTTGAAGTCTGCCACTTAGTTTGATGATGCTTTATTTAAAGCAGAGAATGTTTTTAAGAATTGATCTATACCCATATTTTCTTGTTTATTAGAGTCTAATCTTCTAATCGTTACTGAATTGGAGTCAACTTCTTTTTTACCACAAATTAATAAAAGCGGTATTTTTGCTAAAGAATGATCTCTAATTTTATAATTTAAATTATGATTTTTTAAATCTACTGCAGAACTTATGCCCGAATTTTTAATTTTATTTGATACTTCGACTGCATAGTCATTAAATTCTTCTGAAATAGGTATTACCATAGTCTGTAAAGGAGATATCCAAAATGGAAACTTGCCTGCATAGTTTTCAATTAAAATTCCAATAAATCTCTCTAGAGAACCAAATAATGCTCGGTGCAACATAACAGGAACTTTTTTAGTACCATCTTTATCAACATAAGAAGCATCTAATCTTCCAGGTAAATTTAAATCTACTTGTAAAGTTCCACATTGCCAATCTCTGCCAATAGCATCTCGTAAAACAAATTCAATTTTAGGACCATAAAATGCTCCCTCACCTTTATTAATAGTATATTCTAATTTAGAAGCTTTAACGGCTTCAAGCAAAGAGGCTTCTGCTTTATCCCAAACTGAATCATCACCAACTCTTACTTCTGGCCTATCTGCATATTTTAGAATCACATTTTCAAAACCAAGGTCCTTATAAATATCTAGTATTAGATTTGTAACAATTAAACATTCGCTAGTAATTTGATCTTCGGTGCAAAAAATATGGGCATCATCTTGAGTAAAGGCTCTTACTCTTAATAACCCATGTAAAGCGCCTGATGGCTCATAACGATGAACTTTACCAAATTCAGCAAAACGTAACGGAAGATCCCTGTAACTTTTTAAGCCTTGATTAAATACCTGGATATGACCAGGGCAATTCATTGGTTTAATTGCAAAAACTTTCTCATCTGGTGTTTCAGAAGTATACATGTTTTCTCCATATTTTTCCCAATGCCCAGATTTTTCCCATAGTTGTCTATCTAGTACCTCTGGAGTATTGACCTCTTTATAACCAGCTGCATCTTGTCTGCTTCTCATGTAGTTAATGAGCTTTTGAAACAAACTCCATCCTCTTTCATGCCAAAATACTGAGCCAGGGCTTTCTTCTCTAAAATGAAATAAATCCATTTCTCTACCTAATTTTCTGTGATCTCTTTTTTCGGCTTCTTCTATTCTTTTTAAATATTCATCTAGGTCTTTTTGAGTTGCCCAACTCGTACCATATATTCGTTGCAACATTTCATTATTAGAGTCTCCTCTCCAATATGCTCCTGATACTTTTGTAAGTTTAAAATATTTCCCTATTTTACCTGTAGAGGATAAATGTGGACCTCTACATAAATCATGCCATTCTCCGTGAAAATAAATTGATACATCTTCATTTTCAGGTATTGCTTCAATTAGCTCTGCTTTATAAATTTCTCCTTTTTTTTTAAAATGGCTAATTGCTTTGTTTCTATCCCAAACTTCTCTTTTTGTTGTTTCATTCCTATCGACAATCTCTTTCATTTTATTTTCAATTTTAACAAGATCATCCTCTGTAAATGGTTCTTTTCTAGCAAAGTCATAATAAAATCCATTTTCAATCACGGGTCCAATTGTAACTTGTGTACCAGGAAATAATTCTTGAACAGCCATAGCTAAAATATGAGCTGTGTCATGCCTTATAGTTTCCAAGCCCTCAGGATTTTTTGAGGTAAAAATTTTTACAGAACAATCATTTTTAATTAGAAAATCAAGATCTTTAAGTTCACCATCAACACTTATGACCATGGCCTCTTTAGCTAACGATTTGCTAATTTTTTCAGCTACTTCTAGTCCAGTAACTTTATTAGGAAAGTCAATATTGTTTCCGTCGGGTAATGTTATTATCGGCATTTAATTTAATAATCTCTTATACTCTGAATAAGTAGAAAAGCACATTTTTTCAACATTAAATTTTTGAACTATGTTTTTTCTTCCCTCATTACCAATTGATTTTAATAGAGTTTCATCCATGTTAAGAGTTCTTAATATTTTATTACTTAATGATTTAGCATTTCCTGCTTCATATAAAAAACCAGTTTTTTCATCAATTATTGTTTCATTAGAACCTCCAATGTTGCTCGCTATAATTGGTTTTTCCATCGATTGTGCTTCAACAGCAACTCTTCCAAAAGCCTCTGGTTCTGTTGAGGCTGAAACAATAATATCAGAAACTTTATAAGCTAATGCCATATCCTTACAATGATCTATGAATCTTATTTGTTTAGACAATCTGTATTGCTCCGAAAGTCTTATTAATTTTTTCTTATATAAATCTCTACCTTGATCACTGCCTAGAATGACAGCATAAAAAGATTCATAACCGAGTTCTATATTCACTAAATTAATTGCCTCTATAAAAACTTCCTGTCCTTTCCAGGAAGTTAATCTACCAGGTAAAAGTATAATTTTTTTATCTTTTTCAATGTCCCATTTTTTTAATAATTTTTTTTCGTCAATTTCAATTTTAGTTGTTGGGTCAAAGTAGTCGACGTTTATTCCTCTAAAAATAACCATTAATTTTTTTTTCTCATTTAAATATTTTGAATAATTTTTTTTAATATGAGAAAAAATAAAATTAGATCCTGCAATTATTAAATCTGCTCTAGTCATTACTGAATTATAAATTTTTTTTATATTACTCTTAAAATTGTATGTTCCATGAAATGTAGTTACAAATTTTCGTCCTGTGATTTTTGTTGCTAACAAACATGACCAAGCAGGTGCTCTACTTCTCGCGTGAACAAGAGAAATATTATAAACTAAAATTATTCCAATTAAGATAAAAGCATTAATTAAAATTAGTAGAGGATTTTTACTTTGCACTGGAAGTCTAAATATTTTAACTTTTTTTCTATCTACAAATTTAAGTAATTCACCACCGCTTGTTACAATAAATGATTTACAATTATTTTCTGGTAAATAATGTGCAATATCATAACAACCTGTTTCAGCTCCTCCATAACCTAATTTTGGAATTACTTGTAAAACTTTTAAATTAGATGACATTTGATATGATTATATATTAATAGACAAAACTTATAAATGATTATGGCAAATTTCAGATTTCACCAAATATCAAATACAAAGAAAATTAGATATATTTCCAAAATTTTTAAAAATAGTTCTTTTATAGTTTTTTTGCATGGTTTTATGTCAGATCTTGAAGGAAAAAAACCAAATGCTTTTTTGAAATTTGCTAAAAAAAATAAAGTAAGTTTTTTAGCACTAGAATACTCTGGTCATGGAAAATCTTCTGGAAAATTTGTAAATGGAAATATTTCAAAATGGAGTAAAGAAACGTCAATTTTAATTAGAAAATACGTTAAAAAAAAAGAATTTGTGCTAATTGGTTCAAGTATGGGCGCATGGATTTCGCTCAATCAATTCAAAATTTTCAAAAAACAGATTAAAGGATTTTTAGGAATAGGGGCTGCTCCTGAATTTTTAGAAAATTTAATGTGGAAAAAATTTACTAAAAAAATGAAAGAGGAAACAATAAGTAAGGGTATTTATCAATTAAAACATGGCAATTATGAATATCCAATTACTCTACAATTAATAAAAGATGGAAGAAAAAACAAAGTCTTAAATAAAAAAATTAATTCAAATATTAAAGTAACAATGGTTCATGGTGAAAAAGATGAGGCAGTTCCTGTCTCATATTCAAGAAAAGTTTTAAGATTATTTCCAAAAGCTAAGAAAAAATTAAATATTTTAAAAAAAGGTGATCACAGTTTATCAAATAAAAAATGGTTAAATATAATTTTAAAAGAGCTTAAATTATTAATTTAGCTAACTTTTTTTATATCTTTTTTTAAAGTAATTGGATTTTTTAATTTATCCAACATTTCTTTAGGACACACCTGAACAAAATTATTTACTTCATCATCAAAGTTTTCAATTATTTTTTTCGATAATTGAGACTCAGTTTCTTTGAAGTGCTCACTGACTAAATTTTTTAAATATTCTTTCCAATAATCTGTCTCTACATTTTGCCAAACTACTGATTCTGGATTTACTTTCTTTTCAAATTGTTGAGATTTATCATATATAAAGGCCATTCCACCTGTCATACCAGCTGCAAAATTATCACCAACATCTCCTAAAATTACTACAGTTCCACCAGTCATATATTCACATCCATTTGAATCGCATCCCTCAATTACTGTAACTGCACCAGAATTTCTAACTGAAAATCTTTCACCAGCTTGGCCAGCAGCAAAAAGTTTTCCTGAAGTAGCTCCGTAAAGAACAGTATTTCCTAAAATTGTATTCTCATTTGAAACTAAATTGCTCTCTTCAGGTAATTTTATTGAAATAGTAGCTCCTGACAAACCTTTACCAACATAATCATTTGCATCTCCCTTTAATACAAGTTTTAAACCTTTAGAAGAAAATGCACCAAATGATTGACCTGCTGATCCTTTAAAATTTAAAACTAAAAAGTTTTCATCAAGTTTTTCATAACCATATTTTTTATACAAATGATGAGAAATTCTAGTGCCTACTGCCCTATGAGTATTTTTTATTTGATATTCTTTCTCAATTTTTTCAGAATTATCCAAAGCTTGTTCAATTTCTGGCCAAATTTGTTGGTCAAGTGTGTCTGGTACACTATTTATTTCTTGATCCTCACAATACCTTGGATTATTTCCAGTATCAGCTTGAACAAATAAAGGATTTAAATCTAAATCGTCTAAATTTGGAGAACCTTTACTAACCTGTTTTAACAAGTCTGTCCTACCAATCACTTCATTTAATGATTTAAAACCTAAATTTGCTAATATTTCTCTTACTTCACTGGCTATAAATGTAAACAAATTAACTACTTTTTCTGGAGTCCCAGTAAATTTTTCTCTGAGCTTTTCATCTTGAGTGCAAACGCCTACAGGACATGTATTAGAATGACACTGCCTTACCATTATACAACCCATTGCAACTAAAGCTGTAGTAGCAACACCATATTCTTCAGCACCCATCATTGCAGCTATCACCACATCTCTTCCGGTTTTAATTCCACCGTCTGTTCTTAAAGTAACTTTATGTCTAAGATTATTTAAAGTTAATACCTGGTTTGCTTCCGTCAAACCCATTTCCCATGGTATTCCAACATACTTAACACTAGTCTGTGGTGTTGCTCCTGTTCCGCCATTATGTCCAGAAATTAATATTATATCTGCTTTTGCTTTAGCTACACCAGCTGCAATTGTTCCTACTCCAGAGGAAGCAACAAGCTTAACTCCAATTCTTGCTTTAGGATTTATCTGTTTTAAATCATAAATTAATTGTGCAAGATCTTCGATTGAATAAATATCATGATGTGGTGGTGGTGATATTAAAGTAACTCCAGGAGTTGAATGTCTAAGTTTAGCAATTTCCTCTGTAACTTTAAATCCTGGTAGCTGACCTCCCTCACCAGGCTTAGCGCCTTGTGCAATTTTAATTTCTATCTCATTACAATTATTAAGATAATTAACTGTAACTCCGAATCTTGCAGAAGCTATTTGTTTTACTCTTGAGTTTGCGCTGTCACCATTATCTAAAACTTTAAATCTACTTGCATCTTCACCGCCCTCTCCACTACATGAAGCACCTTTAATCCTATTCATACCAGTTGCCAAAGTTTCATGTGCCTCTTTTGATAAAGCTCCATGAGACATGCTCCCACTTCCAAATCTTTTTAAAATATTTTCTATTGGCTCAACCTCAGAAATATCTATTGGCCCACTTAATTTTTTTTCTCTGAAATCAATTAAGTCTCTAAGATTAATAGGTGGTATGCTGTATATTCCATCCGCATATCTTTTATAGGCATCATAAGAATTAGATCCTACTGCACTTTGAAGTAAATGAATTAATTTTCCTTGATATTGATGAGTTTCACCATTTTTACGATATCTATATATACCGCCTATCGGCAATATAGTTTCAGAACTTTCAAATGCCTCTTTATGAATTTCTCTAATTTTTTTCTCTATGCCCGTAAGTCCAATACCTGAAATTTTAGAGACAACTCCTGGAAAATAATCTGCAACAATTGTTCTACTTAAACCTACGGTTTCAAAGTTACATCCACCTCTATAAGAACTTAGAACTGAAATACCCATCTTAGACATGATCTTTAATAAACCTGCGTTTACTGATTTTATGTATCTCTCTACACATTCATCAAAGCTAAATTTACCAAATAATTTCTTTTCATGACGCTGAAATAAACTATCAAATGCTAAGTATGGATTTACAGTAGTTGCTCCAACTCCTATTAAGGTTGCAAAAGAGTGTGTATCTAAAGCCTCTCCAGATTGAACATTTATTGATACATATCCTCTTAGTTTTTTTTCAATAAGGAATGAATTAATTGATCCAACTGCTAAAAGCATTGGTATTGGTAGTTTTAAGCTAGAAAGCTCTTTGTCACTTAAAATTAATTGAGTAACTCCCTGTCTTACTGCAATTTCAGCTTCTTTTTGAATTTTTTTAATTGAATCAAATAAAGTTTCTTCCTCAGAAAAAGTACAATCAATTATAGATGAATTGTTACCAAAAAAATTTATAAATTTTTCAAACTGAGAATTTGATAATATTGGACTATTTAAAACATAAATATTTTGCTTTGTTAAATTATCAAAATTTAAAATATTTCCAAGATTTCCAAATCTTGTTTTCAAACTCATAACTTTGTTTTCTCTTAAAGAGTCTATTGGTGGGTTTGTGACTTGACTAAAATTTTGTCTAAAAAAATGGTACAACGGTCTATACCTATCTGACAAAACAGCCAATGGTGTATCGTCCCCCATAGATCCAGTTGCTTCTTTAGCATCTTCTGCCATAGGATGCAGTATGAGCTCAAGATCTTCTAGACTAATTCCAAAAGTATATTGTCTTCTTCTTAAATCATCTCCCGAAAAAGAATTTTTTTCATCTGAAATAGTTAACTTATCATCTAGGTCGATAATTTGTGAATTAAAGTGTTTATACTCTTTGGCTAAATAATCTTTTATTTGCTTGTTTGTAAATACTTTACCTTTTTCTATTCTAACTCCAATTATTTCCCCAGGACCCAATCTTCCCTTTGACAAAATTCTTTTTTCATTTAATTCAATCATTCCTGTTTCAGAACCTGCAAATAATAATTTGTCTTTTGTAATTGCATATCTTAAAGGTCTTAATCCATTTCTATCATTTGCAGCTATAACCCACTCATTATCAGTTCCAGCAATAGCAGCTGGTCCATCCCATGGCTCCATAGTGCTGTTCAAAAAATTAAATAATTGTTGGTGATCTTTTGGTAGAGTTTTATTTTTTTTAGACCATGCGTCTGGAACCAACATAAGCTTCGCCAAAGGCGCAGGCTGACCAGATATATTTAATAATTCAAAAACATTGTCTAATGCAGCGGAGTCTGATGCTCCTTGTTGTATAACAGGTTTTAAGTTTTCAACATCGTCAAAAAGGGGACTGTTCATTTCTTGTTCATGAACTTTCATCCAATTTTTATTTCCTCTATAAGTATTAATTTCTCCATTATGCGCTATAGCTCTAAAGGGTTGAGCTAAATTCCAGCTAGGTGCTGTGTTTGTTGAAAATCTTTGATGAAAAATAACAAACCTTGAAACAAATCTCTCATCTTTTAGATCAAGGTAGAAATCTGAGATAGCTTCAGCTAAAAACATCCCCTTGTAAATGATAGATTTAGAACTCAATGAACAAATATAAAAATTGTTTAAAGACTTTTTAAAAGCTTCATTTTCTATCTTTCTTCTAGTTTCATAAATTTTTCTTTCTAAATCTTTATTTGTTAATTCTGGATTATAAGGCTTAAACAATACTTGAATAATTTCAGGCATTGTTTGGAATGCCTTTTCTCCTAAAACTTTTGGATTAACTGGAACTTGTCTCCAACCGTAAATACTAAAATCATTTTTTGTTAATTCACTTTCAACAATAGTTTTGCAACTTTCTTGTGCTGCGTAATCATTCCGAGGCAGAAATATCATGCCCACACATATTTCAGAATTGTCATGTGTGTGTCCTGTCACTTCTATCTTTTCAATGAAGAAATCTTTTGGTATTTCAACATGAATTCCAGCTCCATCACCAGTTTTTCCATCAGCATCCACAGCGCCTCTATGCCAAACTGCTTTTAATGCTTCAATACCATACTCTACAACTTTACGAGATTTTTTACCTTCAGTAGATGCAATTATGCCAACACCACAAGCATCATGCTCCATGTCTTCTGAATAAACATTATTTTCTTTTAAAAGGTGAAGGTTTTTTTTATAATTTTCCATCAAGCCACTCTTTTTTCCACTTTAGATTTACTCTCTAGATAAGTTTTAATTGAAGCTGCTGCATCCCTTCCATCTTTTATCGCCCAAACAACTAATGAAGCTCCTCTAACTATATCACCAGCAGCAAACACCCCTTTTAAATTTGTTTCCATAGTATCAAAATCTGTTTTAATAGTTCCCCACTTTGTTACTTGTAATTCACTACTATCAAATAAATTTGGTAAATCTTCAGGATCAAAACCTAGTGCTTTGATAACCATATCAGCTTTTGTTTCGTAACTTGAGCCTTCTTGTACTTGTGGCTTTCTTCTTCCTGTCTCGTCTGGATCACCTAGTTTAATTTGATCTACAATTATTTTTTCTACTTTATTTGTACCTTTAAATTCTTTAGGACTTGATAACCAAACAAACTCAACACCTTCTTCTTCTGCATTTGCAACTTCTCTAGCAGATCCTGGCATATTTTCTTTATCTCTTCTATACAAACATTTAACAGATTTTGCATTCTGTCTTATAGAAGTTCTTACACAATCCATTGCTGTGTCACCTCCACCGATTACAACAATATCTTTACCTTCTGCATTTAAAATTCCTTTGTCAAACAACTCAACATCATCTCCTAGACCTTTTTTATTGGATGCTGTTAAAAAATCCATTGCAGGAAAAATATTATCAAGATCATTTCCAGGTAAGTTTACTTCTCTTGCTTTATAAACTCCTGTTGCAATTAAAATTGCATCATGTTTTTTTCTCAATTGATCTAGGCTTGCATCCTTACCAACTTCAAAATTTTGAACAAATTCAATTCCCCCATCCTTTAAGAGTTTTGTTCTTCGCTCTACAACTTCTTTTTCTAATTTAAAATTTGGAATTCCATAAATTAATAATCCTCCTGCTCTATCATATCTATCGTAGACAGTAATTTTGTATCCATTTTTTCTTAATTGTTCTGCGGCAGCTAAACCAGCAGGACCTGCTCCTATAATTCCTACGCTTTGATTTTTTTCATTTGTTATCTTAATTGGTTTTACCCAGCCCTCAGCCCAAGCATTATCTGTAAT
>NZ_CVSK01000070.1 GCF_001180025.1 Candidatus Pelagibacter communis | reverse complement strand
TGGTTTCTATTTTGTGGGTGAAAAGGGCAGTGCTCACTCCAAGACGAGCAGAAGCTGCTGCAGCTTCACATCCGGCATGACCTCCTCCAATTACAACTACATCAAATGACAAATCATTTTTCATAATCCAAATCTATATGTGATTATATAATTTACAAGATAGGCTTAATTTTTTGTAAATAAGCCTTATTTATCAACATTTTTTAATAGAAAATGTGCAAAAAGACAGCAAAATAGGGTATTACTTGCCGATACAAAAATCGTTGAAAATACTACCTAATATCTCCTCTACATCAACTTTTCCAACTATCATACCTAAATGTCTAGTAGCCAATCTTAAATCTTCTGCAGCTTTATCAAAGTCTTCGATTTCTGTTTTTTGATTAAAGTTATTTAGATGATCCAAACACTGTTGCAAATGTTGCCTGTGCCTCTCTCTTGTAATTAAAATATCATCACTAGTAATAAATTTATTTTTTAAATTATTTTTTATTTTAAGAATTAATTCTTCAATATTTTTATTTTCTTTGATTGAAATTAAAACATGATTTTTTTTTTTGATTTCTGGATCAATATCTTTTTCCAAAAGATCAGACTTATTTATAACTAAAATTGCATTTTCATTTAACAAATCCTTCAAAACATCAGTAAAATCAAGGTTTTTGGCGTCAATCATGACAAGCTTTAAATCTGCTTCTTCTGCTCTATTAAGAGATAACTTAATACCTTTCTTTTCTATTTCATCTTTAGAGACTCTTATTCCAGCTGTGTCAGAAATTATAACTGGATAACCATCAATATTAAGATGTGTTTCTATTACATCCCTTGTAGTGCCGGCAATTTCAGAAACAATTGCAACGTCTCTATTAGACAAATGATTCATTAAACTAGACTTTCCAGCATTAGTTGGGCCTAAGATTGCAATCTTAAAACCTTCTCTAATTCTTTCTCCAACTTTATGATCGTTTAATATTTTTTTAATTTTGATTATAACTTCATCTGAATTTTTTTTAATTTCATTTAAAATATTGTTTGGTAAATCTTCATCTGGAAAATCAATTTTAGCTTCAACATGTGATAAAATTTTTAAAAGTTTTTCCCTTAGAAAATTAAATTGATCTGCTGACT
>NZ_CVSK01000069.1 GCF_001180025.1 Candidatus Pelagibacter communis | reverse complement strand
GTTCCACAAGTGAATGCAGCCGAAATTAAAAATATGAAAAAAAATATTATTGCCAATCCAAATTGTTCTACAGCACAACTTGTTATAGCACTTAAACCACTACATAATTTATTTAAAATTAAAAGAGTTGTAGTTTCAACTTACCAATCTGTTTCAGGTGGTGGCAAAAGTCCAATGGACGAATTAATTGATCAAACTAAACAATATTTAGATGGAAAAAAAATAGAGTCAAAAAATTTTACTAAACAAATCGCTTTTAATGTTATTCCACATATCGATGTTTTTGCTGATGATGGATATACAAAAGAAGAATTAAAAATGACATATGAAACAAAAAAAATCTTAGACGAGTCAATTGAACTTACAGCTACATGTGTAAGAATTCCTGTTTTAGTATCTCATTCGGAGTCTGTAAATATAGAATTTGAAAAACCATATACTTTAGAAAAAGTGAGAGATGTTTTAAGTAAATCAGATGGTTGTGAGGTTATTGATAAAAGAGAAAATGGAGGTTATAGCACACCATTTGAAGCAGCTGGGAGTGATGAGACATATATATCTAGAATTAGGGAGGACAAAACTAAAAAAAATTCGTTAAATTTGTGGATTGTATCAGACAACCTATTGAGAGGTGCTGCACTTAATTCTGTTGAAATTGCCGAAACAATTATTAATTCAAAATAAAATATGGAAAACAGACCTTTATCACCACACATACAGATTTATAAATGGCATATTTCTTCATTAGTATCTATTTCACACAGGATTACAGGAATAATTAATTTTTTTGCAATCACATTAATTTGTATTTGGTTTGCATTAATGCTTCTAGGAGAAAGTAATTATCAAATTATTAAAAATTTTTTAGAAACTTTTTTAGGTAAATTTATTTTAATTGGAATAACCTGGTCATTTAGTTTTCAAATGTTAAGTGAAGTAAGACACTTGATTATGGATTTAGGTTATGGATTTGAATTACAAACAACAAAAATTACAGGTTTGTTAGTTATTTTTGGTTCGATTGTTTTAACTATCTTAATTTATTTAATTGGCAGAGGATTAATATAATGCTGCCAGTAACAAAAAAATGGTTATTCTTAAAAATTAGTTCTGCAATCTTATTACCTTTAATGCTTTGGTTTATTATAAATTTAGTGAATATTTATGATAAAAGTTATTTAGAAATAGTGAATTTTTTAACAACACAACCATCTGAATTCCTAATTGGATTATTTTTAGTTATTGCTTATTTTTTTTCAGCTTTGACTATAAGTGAGGTTTTTGAAGACTATATTAACGATAAAAAAACCAAAAATGCCGCAAACAAAGTCCTAAATTTTTTTGCTATAACAATT
>NZ_CVSK01000068.1 GCF_001180025.1 Candidatus Pelagibacter communis | reverse complement strand
ACAAATTAAACACTATACAAAAATAATCCTTACAGTTAAAAACTAGAGTATGTCTAGAGAATCGATGGAATATGATGTTGTAATCATAGGTGGAGGGCCATCAGGATTATCAACTTCAATAAAGTTAAAACAATTAGATCCAAATTTAAATGTTTGTTTATTAGAAAAAGCATCAGAGATTGGAGCTCATATTTTAAGTGGAAATGTATTTGAAACGCGTGCTCTAGATGAATTACTACCAAATTGGAGAGAATTAAATTCTCCAATTAAAACAAAAGTAACTAAAGAAAAATTTTTATTTTTAGGAAAAACCAAATCTTTAAGTTGGCCAACTTGGCTTCTACCTGTGGTACAACAAAATCATAAAAATTATATTATTAGTCTTGCAAACTTATGTAGATGGCTTGCTGAACAAGCTGAAAATTTAGGTGTAGAAATCTTTCCAGGATTTCCAGCAAGTGAAATTTTATATAACGAAGATGGATCTGTTAAAGGTGTTGCAACTCAAGATATGGGTATAGATAAAGATGGTAATAAAAAAGATAGTTTTGAACCAGGTATTGAGCTTTTAGGCAAAGTAACTGTTTTTGCAGAAGGGTGCAGAGGTCATTTAGGAAAACAATTGATTGAAAAATTTGAATTAAATAAAGGTAAAGATCCTCAACAATACGGAATTGGTTTTAAAGAGATTTGGGAAATAGAAGAGAAAAATCACGAAGAAGGTTTAGTAATGCATACAGCTGGATGGCCATTAGATAATAATACATATGGTGGTAGTTTTATGTATCATGCAGAAAATAAACAAGTTTTTTTAGGCTATGTTATTGGATTAGATTATAAAAACCCACACTTATCTCCTTATGATGAATTTCAGAGATTTAAAACGCATCCGGTAATAAAAAAAATAATAGAAGGTGGAAAAAGAATTTCTTACGGAGCAAGAGCCTTAATTGAAGGTGGATTTCAAAGTTTGCCAAAAATGTTTATGCCTGGAGCTTTACTAGTTGGTTGTGATGCAGGAACCTTGAATATGCCAAAAATCAAAGGTTCTCATACAGCGATGAAAAGTGGAATGATTGCAGCTGAAACTATTAATGAACATTTGAAAGAAAACAAAGATTTATCCATTTATGAAAATAAATTTAAAAATAGCTGGTTATATAAAGAACTTTATGAAGCCAGAAATGTAAAACCTAGTTTTAGCTGGGGATTAATTTTAGGAATTATTTTTACAGGGATAGATCAAATTTTATTTAGAGGAAAACTTCCTTTTACTCTTAAACATAAACATGCTGATCATGAAACATTAAAACCTGCAAACCAAATGCCTAAAATAGATTATCCGAAATATGATAATGTAATAACATTTGACAAAACAAGTTCAGTTTATCTTACTGGTACAAATCATGCTGATAATCAGCCAGTTCATTTAAAGCTTAAAGACCCTAATTTGCCTATTAATTACACATTGGAAAAATTTGATGAACCTGCTCAAAGATATTGTCCTGCAGGGGTTTATGAGGTTCAAAAAGAAAATGATATAAATAAATTTGTAATCAATTCTCAAAATTGTATCCATTGTAAAACATGTGATATTAAAGAGCCATCTCAAAATATTACTTGGGTTACACCAGAAGGTAGCGGTGGTCCAAAATATGGAAATATGTAATTAAGATAAATCTATTGCAAACTTCTTTAAAGTTTCAATAGGAAGATATTTTAGAGTATTTTTATGAGTTCTTTTTAAGAAAATTGGACAACCTTTACCTGCTTCAACAGCTTTAGCATACCAACTAGCACATACACACCAACCATCACCATCTTTTAATCCTGGAAAACCAAATTCTGGATGTGGAGTAATCAAATCATTTCCTGCTTCTTTTAACCATTCCAAAAATTCAGTCGTTACTTTTGCGCAAACTGTATGAACACCATGATCATTTTCATCAGTGTTACAACAACCATCTCTTAACCATCCAGTTAATGGGTTATTAGAACATTCTTCTAACTTTTCACCTAGAACATTTTGTTGTTTTTTATCTCCCTCTATAAACGTCATGAATTTCTTCATCTATATTAGCATTAAAAGATATTGATCTTCTTTCTTCGTCAGTATCAGTAAATGGATAAACAGTATGCATTAAATAATTTGGAAAAAAATAAAAATCTCCAACTTCTGGTTTTATTGTAAGTGTTGATTCACACAAAAACATTTTAGATCCATGAATCAACTGTAAACTTCCACCCATGTATTTATTTTGTTTTGACTTTTGTTTATGTTCACCAAATCTTTTTGGTACTTTTAAAAAACCTGCACCTGATATATGACCAGTATGCCAATGAGTCGGGTTATATTCATTCTGAAACTGTCTAACTATCCACGATGATTTTAAATTAAATTTTTTTATTTTATTTCCAGTTTCAAGTTCAATCCATTTATGAACAGACATAGATAAA
>NZ_CVSK01000067.1 GCF_001180025.1 Candidatus Pelagibacter communis | reverse complement strand
TAATGGCAACTGCAGCAACTTTAATTTCTGGATGGATTAAAAAATATAGATGGATAGCTTGGCTCGGATTATTAGCCATATTAATTGTAGCAGTTGAGTTGATTTACACAGATATTAAAATATTATTCTTTTAATGTATCTTCAAAAAATAAATCTTAAAAACAAATATGCTTTAGTTACTGGTGCAGGTAAAGGTTTGGGAAGAGCTTGTTCCATTGCACTAGCTGAAGCAGGGGCAACAGTTATAGCTTTAAGTAGAACAACCTCAGATTTAAATAAATTGGAAAAGGATATTAAAAAAGTTAAGGGAAAAATTATTAAAGTTTCATGCGATGTGATGAACTATCAAGATTTAAAACAAAAATTAGATAAAATTAAAATTATTGATGTATTGGTTAATAACGCAGGAACTAATATTCCAGAACCATTTGAAAAAATAAAACAAAAAAGCATGAATTACCTTGTGGATTTAAATCTTAAGGCAGCATTTAACGTGGCACAACTTGTTGTAAAAAAGATGCTAAAAAATAAAAAAAGACCTGGCTCAATTATAAATATGTCGTCTCAACTAGGTCATGTTGGTATGAGTGGTAGAAACATATACAATATGACAAAATTTGGAATTGAAGGATTGACAAAGGGAATGGGTGTCGAATTAGCTAAAAAAAATATCAGAGTTAATACGGTAGCACCTACTTTTGTTGAAACACCTATGGTTAAAAATTTTTTTAGAAACAAAAAATTTAAAAAATTAGCCCTTGGAAATATCCCAATGGGAAAAGCAGCCACTGAAAGTGATATCGCTACAACAGTATGCTTTTTGTCATCATCAGCATCTTCAATGATAACTGGAACATCAATAATTATAGATGGTGGATGGACAGCTCAATAATTTATAGACTTTTTTTTGTTTTTTTAATTTTTATATCACCAGTAAAAGCTATTGAATTCCAAGGTAAATTTCTACAAGGTCATTTTATATTAGGTAAAACTGATCCTAACGCTAAAATTTTAGTTGGAAAAAAAGAGGTTAAAGTATCAAAAGATGGTTTTTTTGCTTTTGGTATAGATCGAGATCAAAAATATGACCTAAAATTTACAAAAATTATTAATGAAAAAAAATCAATAATTACAAAAAAAGTTTTAAAGAGGAAATATAATATACAAAGAATAGATGGTTTGGCAGAAAGTAAAGTCACCCCACCTGAGTCTGTTTATAAAAGGATTAAAAAAGAAAATAATGCGATTGGAGAAGCAAGGGCAATTAATTCTGATTTACAATTTTTTAAGGAAAAATTTATCATGCCAGTTGAAGGTATAATTAGCGGTGTTTATGGTAGTCAAAGAATTTTAAATGGTAAACCAAGATGGCCTCACTACGGAATAGATATTGCTGCTAAACAAGGAACGATGATTAAATCATCTGGTTCGGGTGTTGTCACAATGGCTGAAGATGATTTATATTATACTGGAGGCACAGTTATAATGGATCATGGTCATGGGATATCCACAATATATTCTCATTTAGAAAATGTTTTGGTCTCAGTTGGTGATCAAATTAATCAAGGTGATGTAATAGGAACTGTAGGATCAACAGGAAGATCAACAGGACCACATTTGGATTTTAGAGTTAATTGGTTTCAAACACGACTTGATCCCATGTCTGTCTTAAACTAAATCTCAGATTTTGCTCTGAAACGTTCATAAATCAACCTAGCTCTAACTCCTAAACTTAAAATTGGATCAGGAGGTAGCCATGTAGGTTTATTTCTTGCTTCAATAGTTTCAATCTCATTTGTGTTTTCATTGCTTGCTTTGATTGCTATTTGCTCTCCAAATAAAGTACCAACTCCAATACCAGAGCCATTATAACAACCTGCAACAAATATATTGTCATCTATTTTTTCAAAAATTTGAGAACTATTTCTAGTTCTTGAAACAATTCCTGACCACGAAGATTGAATAATATCATCAGGTAATTCCGGAAATCTTTTTTTAATTCCAATCTTTTGTTTTAATGATCTTTTGGTTAATTCAGATTTAGACATTTGATAAGGATTATAAACTTCTGCAGTATTTCTGATTAAAATTCTTCTATCTTTAGTCATTCTTATAGTGGCCCCCATCGGTCTAACAGGTAATACTCCCCATTCTTTAGGCTCTCCAAGAGATATAAATTCTTCATCTGATAAAGATCTAGTCATGCTAGCTGTTAAAGTAATTGGAAAATTATAATTTGATTTTATTCCTAAAGACTTCAGAAACCCATTTGTAGCAAAAATAATCTTTTTAGTTTTAATTGAACCATTTTTAAATTTACAAATGACAGTACTATTTTTCTTTTTCCAATTTAATAATGAAGAATTTTCATAAAGATTTACATTTTCTGGTAATGTATCAATCATAGCTCTAACCAATTTACCTGGATGTAATAAAATCCCTCCCTTTGTATGAAGAGCAATATTATAAAAATTGGTACCTAATCTTTTTTTAAGTTCTTTATTTGATAACAAATTGTGTTCAAAACCTAGTTTTGATAAAGTTCTTGAAAAATTTTCTAATATTTTTCTATCTTCATGCTTTGATGATGCAAAATATTTTCCGCATTCATTCCAATCACAATCTACCTGATATTCTTTAATAAATTTTTTAATAACATCTATTCCCAATTTATAGATGTCTGCTTTTTTTTTATAATTATCTAATTCTTTATTAGAGGTAAAACCATCATTAAGTGTTGTATCCACTAAGTATCCTGAGTTTCTTGAGCTAGCACCCTCGCCTGCTAGCTGAGCATCAACTAATAATATTTTCTGACCAGGGTAAAGTTGACCTAATTTTCTTGCTGCAGATAATCCTGTATAACCCGCTCCTACAATTAACCATTCACAATCTATATCAGATGAAAGTGTTAAAATGTTATTTCTTGGACTTAAATCATTAATCCAACTACAACTATTATCGTTTAATACTTCCATGAAAGAAGATTACGATAATTGATTGCGATTTAAAAGATTTTAAGAATTCAAAGAAGGCTGCTTCTTCATATCCTCTTTTTTAATACCAGCTACTCTTACTGGTTTTTTCATAGCATCTCTTCTAAATGGTTCCCCAAGCTCTTGGTTAAGAATTACTTCAATAAATGTTGTAATGCCTTTCTTCTGATCCTCACAAGACTGCTTGATTGCATTTGTTGTTTCTTCCATTGTTCTGACAGTTACACCTTTTAAACCACATGCGTCAGCAACTTTAGCATAACTTAATTCTGGATCTAATTCTGTACCAACAAAGTTATTATCAAACCAAAGTGTCGTATTTCTTTTTTCTGCACCCCATTGATAATTTCTGAAAATAACCATTGTTATTGCAGGCCACTCTTCTCTTGCACATGAACTCATTTCATTCATGCTTATTCCAAAAGCACCATCACCAGCAAATCCTATAACAGGAGTATCTGGACAACCAATTTTTGCACCCAATATTGATGGAAAACCATAACCACAAGGACCAAATAAACCTGGTGCTAAATATTTTCTTGGCTTTTCGAATGTAGGGTAAGCATTACCTATCGCACAATTGTTTCCGATATCACTTGATATAATTACATCATCAGGCATTCCTGCTTGAATTGCTCTCCAAGCTTGTCTTGGTGACATTCTATCTGCATCTCTTTCTCTTGCTTCTTTGTTCCAGACTGTTCCCTCATCATCATCTTCATGATCTAAACTTGAAAGTTTTTGTAACCAAGCTGACTTAGTTTGATGAATTAAGTCTTTTCTAGCTTGTCTGTCAGTATCACCAGCATTTGAAGATAATTTTTCAAAAATTTGTTCAGCAACTAATTTTGCATCACCACTTATTCCTACAGTAACTTTTTTAGTCAAACCTATTCTATCAGGATTAATATCAACTTGAATAATGTTTGCATTCTTTGGCCAATAATCAATTCCATAACCAGGTAAAGTAGAAAATGGATTTAATCTAGTTCCCAATGCTAACACTACGTCAGCTTTTGAAATTAATTCCATTGCAGCTTTTGATCCATTATATCCTAGAGGACCAACAGCTAAAGGATGGCTTCCTGGGAAACTGTCATTATGTTGGTAGCCTGAACAAACAGGTGAATCTAATTTTTCTGCAAGTTTTTTTGTAGCTTCTATAGCTCCTCCAATAACAACACCCGCTCCTGATAATATTACTGGAAACTTTGCTTTAGATAGCAAGTCAGCTGCTTTAGCTACAGCATCATTACCTCCCCCTTGTCTTTCAAGTCTCACAATTGGAGGAAGATCGATATCAATTACTTGACACCAATAATCTCTTGGAACATTAATTTGTGCTGGCGCTGATCCTCTTATAGCCTTTTCTATAACTCTATTTAGTACTTCAGCCATTCTTGTTGGATCCCTTACTTCTTCTTGATAACAAACCATGTCTTTAAATAGATTCATTTGCTCTACTTCTTGAAATCCACCTTGTCCCATTGTTTTGTTCGCTGCTTGCGGTGTAACCAATAAAAGAGGAGTATGATTCCAATAAGCTGTTTTGATTGGTGTAACTAATCCAGTAATTCCAGGTCCATTCTGAGCAATAACCATTGACATTTTACCAGTAGATCTTGTGTAACCATCAGCAATTAAACCACCATTTGTTTCATGAGCGACATCCCAGAAAGTAATACCTGCATCTGGAAAAATATCTGAAATTGGCATAAAGGCTGAACCGATAATTCCAAACGCATGTTCAATACCGTGCATTTGCAAAACTTTTACAAAAGCTTCTTCTGTTGTCATTTTTGTCATAAAACTAGAACCTCTCTAAAGTGTAATTATACTATTTATAAAATTCGTTTGTTAATTTGTGCGATTAATATATAAGTTTTTACAAATTTCAAACAAACAAATCGACACGATATGGCAACAGATATAATCATACATGATAAAAAAGACAACGTGGGAGTAGTTGTTATTGAAAAAATCACTCCTAAACAAGATTGTGCTTGCTGGATAATGGAAGACGACAGTTCAACAAATATTCAATCCTTAGATGAAATACCCTTAGGTCATAAAATTGCAATGATTGACCTTAAAGAGGGCGATACTATTTTAAAGTATGGTCACGATATTGGTAAAGTTGTTAAATCAATCAAAAAAGGTGAGCATGTACATGTTCACAATGTAAAAACAAAGAAGTGGTAATAGTATGGAAATCCCAAAAAGCTTTTTAGGTTATAAAAGAGAAAACGGCAGAGCCGGAACAAGAAATCATGTGATTATTTTGCCAGTTGATGACATTTCAAACGCATGTGCAGAGGCAGTTGCAAATAATATTAAAGGCACAATCGCTCTTCCTCATTCTTACGGAAGACTTCAGTTTGGTGCAGATTTAGAGCTCCATTTTAGAACTATGATTGGAACTGGATGCAATCCGAACGTTGCAGCAGTAATTGTCATTGGTATCGAACCTAAATGGACAAAAAAAATTGTAGATGGAATTGCTAAAACTGGAAAACCAGTTGAAGGATTTCATATTGAGCGTACAGGCGATATTGGCACGACAATGAAAGCGTCAAAAAAAGCACAAGAATTTGTGATGTGGGCTTCAGAAAAACAAAGAGAAGAGTGCCCTTTAAGCGATTTATGGATTTCAGTTAAGTGTGGGGAATCTGATACTACTTCAGGACTAGCTGCAAATCCTACTGTTGGAAATCTAATGGACAAACTTGAGCCGTTAGGTGTTCATTTGTGTTTTGGTGAAACATCTGAATTAACTGGTGCAGAACAAGTTTGTGCAACTAGAGGAGCTACAAAAGAAGCTTCTGAAAAATTTATGAAAACTTGGAGCTCTTATAATGATTTTATTTTAAAAGAAGCGACAGATGATCTTTCTGAAAGTCAACCAACAGCTGGAAATATTGCTGGAGGACTTACAACAATTGAAGAAAAAGCATTTGGTAATTTTCAAAAAATTGGAAATTGTAAATTTATTGATGTTCTTGAACCAGCTGAAGAACCAACCAAAGGAAAAGGTTTATATTTTATGGACACATCATCTGCTGCTGCAGAATGTGTGACGCTTCAAGCAGCTGCTGGTTTTAATATTCATTTATTTCCAACTGGACAAGGTAATATCGTTGGAAATCCAATTGAACCTGTTGTTAAATTAACAGCTAATCCATTAACTGTAAAAGGCATGGGAGAGCATATTGATTGTGATGTTTCAAAAATTCTTTCAAGAGAAATGAATTTATCTGAAGCAGGTGATGAATTAATTAAAACGACACTTAGAGTAGCAAACGGTAGATTAACTTGTGCTGAAGCTTTGGGTCATAAAGAATTTGTTATGACTAAACTTTACAGAAGTGCTTAATTAACTTTAGTCTTTCATGAATATTAAGAAATACCTGGTTGTATTACCAGGTATTATATTAGCATTTGTTCTTTACACTTTATCTCAAGGTTTCAATAATATTCTTGGTATTGAGCTATTAGGCTATGAAAAAAGCCCAATATCTACTGCAATGATTGCTATTTTATTAGGAATGTTTTTCGGTAATGTTTTTCAAATTAGAGAAAGTTTTTTAAGAGGGTTAGATTTTACTCAAAAATATATTCTAAAACTAGGTATAATTTGTCTAGGTATTCAATTGAAGCCATTTGAATTTTTAGAATTCGGAAAAATAGCAATTCCATTAATTATAATCTGTATAATCAGTGTGTTAATAGTAATTAAACTTCTTATTAAAAAATTAAAAATACCAACAAGAATGGCTTACTTAATATCAATAGGCAGTACTGTTTGTGGCACTACAGCAATTATGGCTACTGCTCCTGTTATTGGTGCAAAAAAAAACGAGGTGTCGTATGCAATTGCTAATATTACATTGTTTGGAATACTTTCGATGCTTATTTATCCTTATTTTGCTAACTTTTATTTTGAAAGTGTGCCATTATTAATAGGATTATTTCTGGGAACATCTATCCATGAAACCTCTCAAGTTGCAGCCGCAGGATTAATTTATGACCAGCAGTTTAATAGTCCTGAAACTTTAAATATTGCAACAGTCACGAAATTAATAAGGAATACCTTTTTGATTATCATGATCCCTTTATTTGCATTTCTTTATAATCGGGGAAAAACTACAGAAAAGAAATACTCAATAATAGATATTTTTCCTTACTTTGTATTAGGTTTTGTGGCCATGATAATAATTAGAAATTTAGGTGATCTAATGTACTTAAATAACTACAAATGGTTGGTTACAATTGAGAGTATTCAATTGTCATCAAAAATATTTTTAACAATGGCGATGGCAGCAATAGGTCTTTCCACTAACTTAAAAGAAATTAAAAATATGGGTTATAAACCATTTGTTGTTGGTTTTATAAGTATGGCAACTGTTGGAGTAGTTTGTATTACAACTATCGAATTATATCTAAATTATTTTAATTAAGATTTAACTAATAATTTTTTTCTAAAATTTGAAATAAATCGTCTTATAAAAGCAGCTCCAACACCTAAAATAATTGCAAACATAATTGTAAATAGTCCGTAAAAGAAAGGCATCTCTTTAGAAAAATCAATTATAAATTCAGAAAAGAAGTTTAAATCTGAACTAGTAGCTTTAGCAGTCTCATTTATAATTTTTTCTGCAAAAAATGTATCGTATGCTATTGCTATACCCACTATCAGTAGTAAAATTGCTAATAAAGCTCTCAAACCAGAACTATCAATTCTTTCTCCTAATTTTTGCCCAACTTGAACTCCTATTATAGATCCTACAACCAGCATAAGAACTAGAAATAAATCTATAGATCCATAATTAAATGAATGAAGAAAAGTAACAACCACACTTACAAAAATTGTTACAAATAAAGATGTACCAGGAACTAATTTAGTAGGCATTTTAATTATATAAATCATTGCAGGAACTAAAATAAAAGCACCTCCGATTCCCATAATGGCTGCAATAAATCCAACTAATAGACCAATTATAATTGGTGTAAAAATACTCTCATATAATTTTGACTTTGGAAATCTCATTCTTAATGGAAGACCATGTATCCAATAATGAACATGTAATTTTTTTTTAACTACAACGTTTCTTTTTGCTTTATCTATTTCACCCAAACTTTCAACCAACATTAAAGTTCCGATTATTGCTAATATATACATATAAGCCAGAGAGATAACTGTATCAATTTTTCCAATGCCTTTAAAATAAGTAAAAGTGTAAATTCCTAAAGAGGTTCCAATTACACCTCCAATGACAATCATTGAACCCATTTTATAATCTAAAGTATTTTTTAAATAATGCGTGGTAGATCCAGAAACTGAAGTAGCTAAAATATTATTTGCTTCATTAGCAACAGCGTATGCAGGAGGTATTCCTAAAAAAATTAAAAAAGGTGTCATCAAAAACCCACCACCAACACCAAATAAACCTGAAAGTACTCCAACAATTGCGCTTAATAAAAGTATCTCGATAGGGTTAACAAAAACTTGAGCTATCGGTAAAAATACTTCCATAAAAAATTTAAAAGTTGTTAAAAAACAACTTAGTTAAATGTAATAAAAGTTCCAACTAAAATCACTCCCCAGTAAGCTGTTAAGCTTGCTATAATTCCTGCTTTAATAAATGTAGTTTTAAAATTCGAGAGTTTGTTTATAATTTTTACGTTAGAAAGTAACATTAAATTCGTCATTACACCCACAACGAAATTTGTCAAACAATTATTTATTATTAAGCAATATTTTTTGCCTAGTAGATGGTAGCCCCAAAAACTTTAATTGTGTCGTCCTCAACTCCTAAAACCAATCTTCCAAGGAACTCTCCTGGGATCTCTTTATTTGTCTGTTTAATTAGAACAGTTATATGGTCTCCTCTTCTAAGACATCCAAACGGTTCAAAAGTCTCTTTAAGATTAGTAATTAGCTTGTTATTAGCCCACTGTTTTCCAAGCTCTACTTCGTTAGCACCAAAAAGCATTTGAGTGGAGAAATCTTTAGTGAAACCACCATAATCCTTGAGATTAGAAGATTTGACCAAATTATCCCAAATAGGTTTGGCTAATTCAAATATCTCATCATCTGTTTTAGATAAAATATCCATAAAATTTATTTGAAAAGTTTATTAAGAAGCTTTTTTCTTCTCGTTTTCATCCACTATATGGTAGACAGGAACTTTCTCCATACTAAACTTACCAGTCTTAGGGTCTCTTCTAGAAACTGTCAAACAATGCCAATTATCATCATCAAGTTTCATATGATCGCCTCTATAATAATATCCAGGCCATCTAGTTTCTTCTCTAAACATAGTATGTTCTGTTACACACTGAGATGTCAAAGCTCTGTGTTTAAGTTCCCATGCCCTCATAAGCTGGTGATAATCCTCAGCTCCCACGTTTTCAAGATCTTCCTCAAGCCAAGCTAACAACTCTAATCCTCTTTTTAGCATATTAGCATTAGTCATATAATTTGTAGCTATTCCACCTACATATTCATCCATTATTCTTTGTAAACGTTGTAAGCCTTGAATAGGAGAGATATAGCTTGGAGATACAGTTCCTCCTGTAATCTCATTTTGAGCAACTGTGTAATTTTCTAAAGGTTTGTAAACTTTAACTTTGAAATCTTCACATTGTTTATCCGATACTTTTAAACCCTCAGCTTTTTTGTCTTCAATATATTTTACAGCCGCTTTTGCTGCTAATCTACCTTCAGTAAATGAGCCTGACGAAAATTTGTGAGCACTTCCACCTACAGTATCACCTGCTCCAAATAATCCATCAATTGTCAACATTCTATTATAACCCCAGAAATACTCTGGTGGAGACAAGTCCTCTGGTCCACTTACCCAAGCTCCGGAACAAGTAGCATGTGAACCCATTACGTATGGTTCGGACGTTGTTAATTCAGGATTTGTATATTTCGGGTCAATATTTTGAGATGCCCAAACAACAGCTTGACCTACTGTCATTCCTAAGAAATTCTCCCAACCAACAGTTTCTAAATGTGGGTCTTGAAAAGCCTCAGTGGTAACCATATGGATTGGTCCACCACCTGCCATTGTTTCTTGAATAAAAGCATGATTTCTTAAACACGTAGGTGTTGGATGGTGATCTATATATTCACCTACTAATTCTTTAGTCTGGTCGTACCATTTCTTCTCATAGTTTTCACCATTTGCATTTTGTGTATATGTTTTTAAATGTAAGAAGTAAGCGCCAACAGGTCCATATCCATCTTTAAATCTACATAACACAATTCTATTTTCCATCTGAGTCATTTTAGCACCAGCTGCAATTGGTAATGCATATGCTGAACCATTACTCCAAGGAGCATACCAAGTTCTTCCCATACCTTCTCCAACTGCTCTAGGCTTAAATATGTGTGAAGCTCCTCCTGCTGCAACAATTACAGCCTTTGCTCTAAATACATGGAAATCACCTGTTCTCATATTAAATCCAACGGCTCCACCCACTCTATTCTCTTGAGCCTCATCCATTAGAAGATGAGTAATCATAATTCTATTATAAATTTTGTCTGCAGATTTTTTTGCTGCTTCTGCAACAATTGGCTTATAACTTTCACCATGGATCATTATCTGCCACTTACCTTCTCTTAAATATCTTCCGGTCTCTTCATTTTTCATCATAGGAAGACCCCACTCATCAAACATATGAACAGTTGAGTCTACGTGACGTGCCATGTCATACCCTAAATCTTCTCTAACCATTCCCATCAAATCATTTCTTGCGTATCTGACATGATCTTCAGGTTGATTTTCGCCCCACTGCATACCCATATAACAGTTAATTGCGTAAAGACCTTGGGCTACTGCCCCACTTCTATCTATGTTTGCTTTTTCAACACAAACAATTTTCATATCTCTGCCCCAGTGTCTTGCTTCGAAAGTTGCACCAGTGCCGGCCATTCCTCCACCAACAACTAATATATCACAGTCTTCGTAATGAGTTTTGTGCTTAGCCATTAGTAATAAACTCCTTTTTTAAAGGACTCTTTTGGAACTGAAGGAAGCTCACCATCGATATTTAGTCCTTCAGGTTCAGTATAAAGTCTTTGCGAATTTAATTCTCCTTGTTTTACTTTTTCACCATCTGCAAGTTTGGGAATAAATTTTCCCCATGGTTTCGTTGTTATTGGTGAAACAAAGTCTTTTGTTGTTCCATTTCTAAATTTTATTTTCCAAGAAATAGTTCCTTTTTCTTCTTCACGTCTTACTCTTACGCTATGTCCCATCGGAGCAAAATCTGCATAACCTCTTACGTCAATCGCGTGATTTGGGCATGCTTTTACACATGAATAACATTCCCAACAAAAATTTGGTTCTATATTTTTTGCACGTCTAATATTTTCATCAATGTGCATTATATCAGATGGACAAATATCTACGCAGTGACCACATCCATCACATCTAGTCATATATACAAAAGTTGACATAATTTATTTTCTTTCCTTTTTAGTTATCATATTAATAATGTTTTGGCTCTTCTCTTTTTATTCCTAGGCCAAATTGCTCAGGCGCATCCGCAGGAGGTGGTAAATTATCTCTAGAACCGTCTGCTTCAGCCAAATTTTTTTGTATTGCTGCACCAGGCTTATAGAACATGTGAGCAAACTTAGACCAGTAAACTCCACCAAATAAAACTAAATTTGATACTACAAACAATGCAAAAAATAAGAATGACAAACCTTCTTGACCATTAAATTGAGTGTAAGACCAAGCTAGCCCAAAAGTTGAACATGCTAATAATGCTAGGACAAACAAATCAGCTTTAATAATTCTATACCAAGGGTGTGCTTCTGCAGAAACATCTACTCTTAAAAAAAACCAAAACCAAAATCCACCAACACATGTAAGTATTGCACCTACATGCCATAGCATTGACCAAAATGTAGAAGAGGTTTTATCTGCGCCTGTATAACAAAACACTAACATTGCTGAAGCAATCCAAAAGATTATAGTTCCATACATACCAAGAACATGTGCCAATCTTCTTTTTCCAAAACCTAATTCTGATGTTGTTCCAATCTCATAAACAGTTGTCTTAGCAATAATTTTTGCCTTCTCAGCAGCTCCAACCTCTCTTGTTGCCTGCAATTTTGCTTTTTTTGCATTGTTAAAGAAGTAAGTTAAATTTTTATGGTGTATCATCTGAATAATTGTTCCAAAAGCAATTAAAAGAACCATTGCAATTATAAAACCCTGCATAACAACAGTAGGAACTACTTCTGATAATATCGAAAATGGATTTGTTTCAAGCATTTTACCCTTATGTATAATTATTTTAAATAATTTTAAAGTTTTCTAGTCTAGATAACTCATCATATCAACAAAAACTATTGATAAATTTGTCTTTAATAACAATTAAAAAATATTTACTTTCTTTTATAATGTTGTTTTTTCGGGATCACAGACCTGACGCCTCCTTGCGGATTCTCTACATCCCCTTCTCTTCTAGGAATTAGATGAATGTGACAATGCATAATTGATTGGCCTGCAGATTTTCCTGCATTTGTACCTATATTGAAACCTTTAACACTAGAGTCTTGTTTTAAAATTTTTTCTTTAGTTTTTAAAATTAACTCATTGCATGCCTGAATTTCATCTTTAGAAAGCTCAAAGTATGTCTCTACATGTCTTTTAGGAACGATAAGACTATGAAATTCTGAGACTGGATAGCTATCTATGGATGAGTAAGCCAATTGATTTTCAAACTGCAGCTCTTCTTTTCTAATTTTGCAAAATATACAAGGGTTGTTTGGATCTTTCATGTTTAAACAAGAGAATTATATATTTTATTTAACTTAGTGTAGCAACCAGTCTTTCTTCTCTTCCATTTAAGATCATTTATTTTTGAAACTGATGTTACTCCTTTACCAGATCCAATAAGAATTATTTCATCATAATCATCAATAGATTTAATAGAAATATCTTTAAAATTAATTTTAATTTTCTTGCTTATAAATTTAAGTGTGTTCCCAAAATAACAATTTTTTTTAGGTGAAAAAATTTTTCCCTTTTTCACAAAAACTAAATTTGAAGTACCAGTTTCTAAAATTTTATCATTAGCGACTAGAGCAATATCAAATTTAGTTGAGTCAACTTTACTTAATTTTGCTAATATTTTTTTATAATAGAGATTTTTATAATTTGGCTCTACTCGTTTATATCTAAATAATAACAGATTAAAATTACTCTTTGGTTTTGGTCTTTTTCTAATTGAGACTGATATCAGTTTTTTATTTAAAGCTATACGAAATAAATTATCAGAACCTTTATATAGAATGTTTTTGTCAATTAAATCTTTAATAATGCTTTTTAAATTTTTTTTTCTTATTCCATATTTTTTTGTAGATTTTATTAAGTTCTCTAAATGCGGTTTTAAAAGTATTAACTTAGGAGGTTTTCCAACCATTCGCATTGTAGTGAATACACCTCTAGATCCCCAAAGATCATTGAAATTAACTTCTTTAAGATTACTAAGCTGATAAGATTTTTTTAATAATAGTGTTGCCATTTTCTGTTAAAAAAGATTCTGGATGAAATTGAAATCCATATATTTTATTTTGATTATCCTCAAGGCCCATTGGTATTTTTGTTTTACTACATCTCATAGTTATTTTAATAGAATTAGATTTAAATGGCTCCTTTAATTTTAATGAATGATATCTTCCAACTTTAAACTGTTGATTATTTTTAAAGATTTTACTTTGATTATTTGTTTTTATTTTAGATTGAAATCCATGATAAATTTTTTTTTGTTGTATTATTTTGCCCCCTTCATTATGCAGAATCATTTGATAACCAAGACAAATACCAATAATTTTTTTCCTTCCTTTATATTTTTTATAAATTTTTGAAGTATTAGGGTAATCCTTTGGTGATCCAGGTCCTGGTGATAAAACGATCACATCACTTTTATCAAGTAATTTCTTATTCAACTCATAATAATTTGAGCAAATAACTTTATCAAATTTTGCAAATTGATGAACAACATTCCAAGTAAAAGAGTCTTGATGATCGATTATGTAAATCATTTAAACAACTCCAGTAAAGATTTTGCTTTAATATAATTTTCATTAAACTCTTTCTTAGGTGAACTATCTAATACTACTCCAGATGCAGCAGAGATCTCTGATTGATTTTTGTAATTTAATATAGATCTAATTATAATATTAAACTTCATATCTTGATTAAATTTAATAAATCCAAAACTTCCTGTAAAAATATTTCTACTTTCTTTTTCTTGATTATTTAGAAGTTCTAAAGTTCTTATCTTAGGACAACCAATTACTGATCCTCCAGGCATCATAGCCTTAATGATATCAATCAATTTCGTATTTTTGTTTAATATTCCACCAATTGAAGTCACATAATGAAAAAGATGCTTGTATTCCTCGACATATTTTTTTTTGAGTATTTTAACACTTCCTGGTTTACATATTTTGGATAGATCACTTCTTTCCATATCAACTATCATGTTATGTTCTTTGGTTTCTTTTTCGTTATTTTTAAAAAATTTAAGAGCTATATTTTTATTTGATAGTAATTTTTTCTTAAAAGTACCAGCTATTGGTTTAGTAATTATTTTTTTTTTTTTCTTATCTATTAATGTTTCAGGAGAACAACTTACTATAGAATAGTCCCTGTCTTTTATCATAAAAGACTCTGGAGACGCATTAACGCGCATTAATTTCCAAAAAAAATTAATAGGATTAATTAATGATTTATTCTTATATTTTGTACAAATTTTAATTTGATAAGTCTCACCTTGTCTTATTTTTTTCGAAAATAATTCAAATATTTTTTTATATTTAATATAAGAAATATTAATCTTAAAAGGACTTAGTATTTGAGTTTTGTTGAATTGACAATTGAATGCATGTTTTTTTATATTAGATATAACCTTAATATCTTTTCTAATTTTAATTATAGTCTCAGGTTTATAAAAAATTCCTTTATAAAACTTTATACTTTTTTTATTTTTTAAATTAATACCAATCAAATTACATAAAATTTCATAACCAAAAAAACCAAGATATAAATCTGTTTCTTTTTTGTATTTTTTTTTCTCTAACGAATTAAGAAAATTGTGGATATTTTTTTTTGTTAAAATAATCTTCTTTGAAAAATCAGTGTAAATATTGTATCCACCGTCTACTTTATAAATAATTAAAGGTTTATCTGATTGATACAGATCCTCTAAATAAGGGTTAAATTTAAACTTATGCTGGCTGAGTTCTTTCAATTGCTTTCTCTACTATAGGTAAATGTATCAGACCTGCAAATAATGATAATGCGATAGATCCGTACCATGCATAGTCAAAATTTCCATTTAATTCATAAAATACACCACCTAGATACGCTCCTAGGAAAGAACCAATTTGATGGCTTACAAAAACTATTCCATACAAAAGTCCAACATATTTTGTACCAAATATATGTGCAACAATTCCATTTGTTGGAGGAACTGTGGATAGCCATAAAAAACCAAAAGTAACTCCAAAAACTACAGAATTAAATATACTTGGTGGTAAGAAAATAAAATAGATAATTGAAACGCCTCTTAAAAGATAAATAGCACTTAAAATTTTTTTCTTACTATACCTTGTTGCTAAATAACCGCTTGTAATAGTACCAGCCATATTAAATACACCAATCAAAGCCAAAACCATTGCGGGTGTCCAATCAGGCAAACCTTTGTCTGCCATATAGGTAGGAATGTGTGTTGCTACTAAAGCAATATGCCAACCACAAACAAAAAAACCTAAAGTGAGATAAATAAAACTTTTATTTGCAAATGCCTCTTTTAGAGCCTCTCTAGCTGTTTGATTATTATCTTGATTAACTCCTACAGGTATTTTTGGAGTACTAACAAACAAAGCTACCACTAATCCTAATCCTAAAAGAAGAGAAAAATATAAAAGAGTATTCTCCCAGCCTGTTTCAACTAAGGAATATCTTACAAGTAAAGGTGATACAAAATATCCAAATGAACCTGCACATGTAACAATTCCTGTTGCAATAGTTCTATTAGATGCAGGAAAATGTTTAGCTACAACTGATACTGGAATACCTATTGCCGTTGAACCTAAACCAATTCCTATCATTACTCCTATGGTTAAAGTGAAATAACCTCCAGTATTATAGCCAGAATAAAAAAGCAAAATCCCAACTAAATAAAAAACAAAACCAATAAATATTGCAACCGCCCCACCGTATTTATCAGTAATTACACCAAACAACGGACTGAATACTCCCCAAAGTAATAACTGCAATCCCATAACAAAACCAAAATGAGAAATGGAAATATCTAAGTCAGTATTAAAATCAAAATAAAACAATCCAAAGGTCTGTCTTATTCCTAAAGAAATAATAACAACTATAGAAGCAGCTATTAAAGTGATTAGTGCTTTTTTGCTAATAGTAAAACTTTCTGAACTCATTTAATAAATTTTAATGCTTGTTTTATATCATCTATAATGTCCTTAGGATCTTCAAGTCCAATATGCATCCTTATTATATGTTCATCTTTATTTATATGTGTAAATTGTCTCTTACCTAGTGCTTGGTGTGTTTGATAAAGTGCTAAGCTTTCGAAACCTCCCCAACTAAATCCATACCCAAAAAGTTTTAAAGAATTAACAAATTTTAATACTGAGTTTTTATTTTTTGATTTTATTTTAAATCCTAATAAACCCGATGCGCCAGAATAATATTTTTTCCATAATTTATAATTTTGACTACCTTTTTTATATGGATAAAAAACTTTAATTATCTTTTTCTGTTTTGATAAAAACTTGGAGACTTTAAGTGCATTTTCCTGATGTTTTTCTAATCTTACATCTAAAGTTCGAATACCTCTTAGAATTAAATACGCATCATCAGGACCTAATCTTAATCCTGAAACTTTATTTGTTGCTTCTACTAATTTAAAAACTCGTTTACTTATAGCTAAACTGCCACCCATTACATCTGAGTGACCAGAATAATATTTTGTTGCAGAGACAATCGACATATCAAAACCTAGCTTTATTGGTTTCAGAAAATAAGGTGTTCCCCAAGTGTTATCTATGGCTGTATAAATTTTATTTTTTTTTGCCAATGCAACTATTTTAGATAAATCTTGAAATTCAAAAGTGTTGCTTCCAGGATTTTCAACAAAAATAAGCTTTGTTTTTTTTGTAATTTTACTTTTTAGATCATTAAAGTCATTTGGATTATAGAATATTGCTCTAATATTAAATTTTTTAAGGTATGTTTCAGTTAAAAGTCTTGATGGCGAGTAAACTGAGTCTGTAACAAGTATTTCATCATCTGGTTTAACAACGCTTAACACACCAAGAAATATTGCACCAAAACCAGTGGGGGTTAAATAAACCTTATAACATTCTTCAATTTTTCTTAAAATTTGTTGTAAAGCATATGTTGTGGATGTTCCCTGTCGACCATAATCAAAATTTCCACTTACTGGATCTTTCAAATATTTATTCTGAGTTTTTTTAATATCCTGCATAGATTTAAAAATAATAGTAGAAGCTCTAACCACAGGAGGATTTACTGACTGATTATGAAAATCTTTAGCTGTATGTTTCAGGAAAGTCTTGAAGGAATTACCCATAATAAATTTGATATGTTATTAAGACAATGCTATATCCCATGAAAAACGTCAATAAAATTAAAATAGGACTAAATGAGTTACCCAAAGAAACATAGAGGCCGAAGAAAACAAGGGTCTAAAAAAAGAAGAGCTAAAAGAAAAAATAAGAAGAAATAATTCTTCTGCTATTCTTTAATCCAACCACCACCAAGCACTTTGTGGCCAAACTGGTCTTTACGATAAAAAACACATGCCTGACCAGGTGAAATACCATCCTCAGGAATTGCTAAATTAACTTTAGCATTATTGTTATCTATAAGATCAACTTTTGCCTCTAGAAGACTTCCAGTAGATCTAACTTTAACAAATAAATTTTGATCTAAATCCTCTTTGTTAGTTAATAAATTTATTTCCTTTAAAGAAATTATTTTTTTTCCAAGTTTTTCTTTAGGTCCAACTATTATTTCATTTTTATCCGAATTTATCTTTAACACATAAAGGGCTTCTTTATCTGAAACTTTAATTCCTTTTCTTTGTCCAATTGTAAAATTAATAATTCCATCATGAACACCAATTACATCACCATCTAAATTTTTTATATTTCCTTTCTGAAAGGAGTCTGGTCTAAACTTTTGTATTACTGAAGCGTAATCACCATTTGGAACAAAACATATGTCCTGACTATCAGGTTTATCAGCAACGTTTAAATCTAAATTTTTTGCGATTTCTCTAGTTTTGTCTTTTAACATTCCACCTAATGGAAATCTTAAATAATCTAATTGCTCTCTAGTTGTATTGAATAAAAAATAACTTTGGTCTCTATTTTCATCAATTGCTCTATACATGTTTGTAGTTTTATTTTCTGTAATACTTTTTACATAATGGCCAGTAACTAATGCATCAGCTTTGAGTTCTTTTGAAACTTCAAATAAATCTTTAAATTTAACAGTTTGATTACACTGAACACATGGAATTGGGGTTTCACCTTTTAAATAACTCTCAACAAAATTATCTATAACACCTTGCTTAAACTTGTCTTGGTAATATAAAATTTTATGCTCTATACCTAACTTATGTGCAACACGTTTAGCGTCCATTATGTCTTGACCTGAACAACATTGTTTTGATGCAGCTACTTCTTTGCCATCGTCATAAAGTTTTAGTGTTATACCAATTACATTGTAACCTTCTTTTCTCATGATGCCTGCTACAGTAGATGAATCTACTCCACCCGACATTGCGACAACTACAGTAGTATCTGAGGGTTTTTTATCTAATCCAATAGAATTTAAATCTTTATTCATAAGGTGGTATTTATACTTATTTACAATATAAGTTAAATTAAATGATTTTAGATTATGAACCAGGTGACAAAGTCACTAATCCGCAAAAAAAAGAATGGGGAATTGGGCAAGTGCAATCTATAATTAAAGATAAAGTAACAGTTAATTTTGAAAATGTTGGAAAAAAAGTAATTAACGCAAAAAACGTTGAATTAAAAAAACTAGGAAAATGAAGGTAAACTTAAAAGAGATTGTTGAAAATTTAATTGATAATTTTTTAGAGGCTGGAGATTTAGCTATTCAATTAAGAGAAAAAGGTTTAATAAAAAAAATTAAACCAGATAACACCCCAGTGAGTAATGGTGATTTGGAAGTAAACAAATTTATATCAAAAAAAATTTCAGAAGTTACTCCTAATTTACCTATCATTTCAGAAGAAACCTCTGAAAATAAAGATAACCTAAATTTAAAAGATTTCTGGCTGGTTGATCCTATTGATGGAACTTATGATTATATTAATAATTTAGAAGAATTTACTATTAATGCTGGTTTGGTAATCAATAATAAACCTGTTGCAGGATTAATAAATGCTCCTGCAAAAAAAAGAATGTTTTACTCATATAAAAAAGGTAATGCTTTTGAGCTTAGCAACGGTAAAAAAATAAACTTAAGCATTTTACCTGCCAAGAAATCAGAAAATTTAAAATTTATTTCATACTCAACTAAAATAAAGCCTGAAATTCAAAAAATTTATGATGATTTAGGAGTAAAAGAAAATACTAGAATGAAAAGTTCTTTAAAATTCTGTGTCGTTGCTGCTGGTGAATACGATGGTTATGTTGCTGAACCCAGGGCATATGAATGGGATATAGCTGCTGGTCATGCAATTTTAGAACATTCAGGTGGAACTGTAACTGATTTTGAAGGAAATGAAATTTTGTATGGTAAAAAAGATTTAAAAAATCCAAGTATAATTTTGAAAAATAAAAATATTTTATAATGGATGAACAATTAAGAATAATACTAATAATTATTGTTTCTGTTTCAATTTTTGGATTGCTATTGTTTGTTTTCGTAAAAAATTACATACGAAATAAAATAAATCAGCTTGTAAAAGAAGAAAAAGATAAAAAGTCAAAGTAGATTTATTATTTTTAGATATTCATCTTTTTCTATATCCATTACCTTTTTTGATGTTTCAAAATCAAATCCATTTCTTGCAAGTAGAGATATATCTTTTTTATAAAATAAAGTTCTATTATCCTCTGCTCTAGCGGGACCAATTCTTTTCTTTTTACATAATTTGATTGCTGAAAAAAAATCTTGATCAGAATTATCTTCTTTTATTTTATTGACCGTATCCTTAATAAATATTTCGTTAATCCCTTTTCCAATTAAATAATTTCTAATCTTGTTAATTGAGTTTCCTCTTTGAATCATACTTTTAGCTTTACTTTCAGAATAAAATTGATCATTTATAAATCTGTTTTTTTCTAGGTCGGACAAAACAATATCAATCAATTTATCTATATCTTTTTTTCTTACATCAGACGCTGATAGTTTCATATATTTTTTTAATAAATAAGTTTTGAGTTGTTGCTTTGAAGGAGCATACTTTTCAACATAAGCAAAGGCAAAATTACGCATCTCATCAACAGTTACTTGGAGTGTTTTTTTTCTATTTCTTATAGGAATCATTGTTAGATTTAATATAATATACCTAAATGATTGAACAAATTTATACTTATTTTACAATTGAGACACTTTACATGTGGATCAACCTTGGAGTTCTACCTTTTTGGTTTATCTTGATAGTGTTTCCTCAATCTCATTTAAGTAGAATTTTTGTAACATCAATTTTTCCTTTTTTCATTTTGAGCGGTGCGTATATCTTTATTTTATATAAATCTTATTTAATTGGTTACGATTTTGATGGCAATTTCTCACTTTACCTAGGTCTGAGTGAGCTATCTAGATTGTTTGAAGATCATTTGTACATAATGATATTTTGGACTCATTTCATAGCAATAAACTTATTTATTGGTGGTTGGATTGTTAAAGATTCTCAAAAGTTTTCTATAAATAAAGTTTTGTTGGCTGTGCCGTTAATTGTGACTTATTTAATTGGTCCAATAGGTTTATTTATATATTGGATAATTAGAATTTTTTACGCAAAAAGAATTAGTTTATATGAGTAATCATATAGATTTCTATTTCGATATAATTAGTCCCTATGCATATATTGCACACAAAAAAATTCTTAAACACAAAAATATAATATTTAATTACAAACCAATTTATTTAGGGGGTCTTCATAAGCTAGCTGGAATTGATTCTCCTGCATTCAATAAATACAAACTGAAAAATAATATAAATGATTGTAATTTGGTATCTGAAAAAAATAATATTGAATTCAAATGGAATTCTAATTTTCCAATAAATTCTTTAAATATAATGAGAGGATATATTAGTGTTAGTAAGGATAAGCAAAACGATTACTTAAATTGTTTTTTTGACGCTTATTGGAAAGATAATCATGACTTATCGAATGTTGAAAATATGTCTAAATTAATAAGAGATTTAAATATTGATAGTGAAGAATTTTTTCAATCTATAAAAGAACAATCAATTAAAGATCAATTGATTAAATTAACTTCTGATGCTTTTCAAAAAGAAGTTTTTGGAACACCAACATTTATAATTAATAATAAAATTTTTTGGGGACAAGACAGACTTGAGTATGCTATTGAAGAATTGAAAAATTAAACTATTTTAAATTTACTACCAGCGATAGAAGCAAAACCGCCTTCGATGTGAGAAATTTTTTGATATCCCATATCTTTTAAAGATTTGACAGCTAAAGCAGATCTTACCCCTCCTGCACAGAATAAAACAAATTCTTTATCTTTATCTAGTTGTCCATTTTGAAATACAGGGCTATTTGGATCTAAATAAACTTCAAGCATACCTCTTGGCATATGATTTGCACCTTGAACTTTCCCGCTATTTTCTAATTCATTAATCTCTCTTACATCAATCAAATTACAATTGTTGTTCTCAAATAATTTATAAGCTTCATCTGCTGAAATTGTTTTAATCTCCTGCATAGCATCATTTACTAAAGTTTGAATTGATTTAATGGTCATAATTAACTATTTCTAGTTAACATGTTTTCAAGAAAATTAAAACCTATCTTTGTTCAAAATAAATATTTGGTAAGATTAGGACCTCAAAGGGATGGTGGATATATTATTGATAAAAGAATAATAAATAAGATTGACTATATTATTACCTGTGGATTAAGTGATGATTGGGATTTTGAAAAAAATTTTTTAAAATTAAATAAAAAAACTCAAGTTTTAGCTTTTGATCATACTGTAAATTTATCTTTTTGGAAAAAAAGATTAACTAAAGATTTAATCCATTTTTTTTTACTTAAAAAATTAAGTATTTGGAAAATTATTAATATTTTTAAATATTTTGATTATCTGAGTTTCTTTGGCCAAAAAAACCAACATATGAAGTTAAAAGTTGGGAGAAAAAATATCAAAAATAAAGAGATAAACATTAAAAACATAATTAATCATAAAAAAAATATTTTGCTTAAAGTAGACATTGAGGGTGGTGAATATGAAATTCTTAACGATATAAAATTTTATAGCAAAAGAATAAATTGTTTAATAATTGAATTTCATGACATAAAAAAAAATATTAAAAAAATTTATAACTTTATAGATAATATAAAATATTTAAAATCTATCCATATACATGGGAATAATATTAATAAATTAGACAAAAATGGGTATCCATACGCTATTGAAATTACATTTATCAACGTAAAAAGAATTAAATATGAAAAAAAATCTAATTATAAAAATTATCCAATTGCGGGACTTGATTTTCCAAGTGTAAAAAGAAATGATGATGTAAATATCAATTTTATTTGAAACATTTATGAAAAAGATAAAAATTAATCAAAATAGTTTTATAAAAAAAATATTAATTAAAGCTGTAAGAAAACTTGGTTTTGAATTAATTGATCAAAATAACTTAACGGTACCAACCAGTGAAAAAAAATTAGATGATAGTCTAAATATTTTAAATGAAAAAAATATTGTTCTTCCATTGGGTGAGGTGAACATAAAAAGAAAAGTTGAAAATTTACTAATAATTTTTAGATCATTTACAAATGAAAATAACCTTTTATCTCAAAATAAAAAAAGGCTTTTTGAAAAAGAAAAAAAGGAATATACGCTAAGATCTCTAAATTCAATTTGTAATAATATAATAAATTTAAAAAAAGAAATTAAAGATTTTAATATTTTGTTAAAAATTATCGATGATAATTCACACGAAAGTGTGACAAATCAAATTAAAAAAATATGTACTGATAAAAATATTAGTTTTGAAATTAGTAATTTAGATACCAATAAATATGAAAGTAAAATGAAATTTAATAACAATAGAAGAATGCTTGCGCACAATTCACATATTTTTGAATCAAAAAATTTTGCCATTAACTCTGATTTTGATTTACTTTATTTTGTTGAGGATGATTATCTTCATGATGATGATGCCTTAATTGAAATGGTTTATAGCTATCAAAGAATTTCTTCCCAACTAAATGACGAGATTGTTTTGTGTCCAGCAGATTATCCATATCTTTATGTAAATACGGAACATACTCAAAATCTAATAGGTTATAAAAAACACTGGTGTAAGGTAAATCAGTCTTTATGCACTTATTTAATTTCTAAAATGACTTTAAAAAAGTATTGGAATTATTATGAAGATATGTTTTTAAATAATTATGATCCCTATGAAAAGCCACTGCATGAATTATATAAAAATATAAATTGCTTTTCTCCAATGCCTTCTTTAAGTATTCATCTGACAAATATTAATTCAATCTATGGTTTGTCTCCTTTAAAAGATTGGCTCAAGATATGGGAAAAAAATAAATATTAGCTATGAAAGTAAATTCAAAAGCACCAAGTTTTTCACTTCCATCAACCTCTAATAATGAATATTCTTTAAAGGATTCTTTAGGAAAATATATAGTTCTATATTTTTATCCTAAAGATGATACTCCAGGATGTACAATTGAAACCAATGATTTTAATAAGCTGCTTGCAAAATTTAAAAAATTGAATTGTGAAATTTTAGGTATTTCAAAAGATAATTTAAAAAGTCATGACAAATTCAGAGATAAATATAAAATCAAATTTGATCTATTGGCTGATGAAGAAATAAAAGTTTTAAAAAAATATAAAGTTTGGGCTAAAAAAAAATTCATGGGACGAGAGTTTATGGGAATAGTTAGAACTACTTTTTTAATCGATAAAAAAGGTAAAATAATCAAAATTTGGTATAATGTTAAAGTAAAAGACCACGCAAAAGAAGTGTTAGAAACCTTACAAAATATTGTAAAAAAATAAAAAAGGCCCCTTATTTCTAAGAAGCCTTTAATATATATAGAGAGATATTTTAGTCTCTTATTGCGTAAGCCTTAACACCTACTTCAGCAACATCAGTACCAAGTTTTTCAGCTTGGGCGCTAATTCTAAGACCAATAGTTTGTTTAAGAACTCTAAAAGTAATGTAAGACAGTATGAAGCTAAATAAACATACTGCGATTACACCTGTTAACTGAGTTCCAAAATTTGTACCTGGGTTACTTATTGGAACAACTAAAGTTCCAAATATTCCTGCAAACATATGTACAGGGATTGCACCTACTACATCATCAATTTTTTTACTTTCTAAAAATTTTGTACCAAAGTACATAATTAATGATCCAATAGCTCCAATTACAATTGCTAACACCGGACTTGGAGTTAAAGGCTCAGCAGTAATTGCAACTAATCCAGCTAATGCACCATTTAACATCATAACAATATCAGTTTTTCCACCAAGCAATCTTGTTACAACTGCTGCAGCAACTGTACCAGCGGCACCTGCTAAATGAGTGTTCACTGCAATTTTGCTAATTGCATTAACATCATCAAAAGTTCCCATAGCTAATTGACTAAAGCCATTAAAGCCAAACCAACCAAACCAAAGTAAAAATGTTCCAAGTGTTACTAATGGAATTGAAGATGCAGCAAACGGTACTAAGGATTTAGTTTCACCTGATTTTGAGAATCTTCCTTCTCTTGCTCCTAACACTATAACTCCAGCTAATGCAGCGGCACCACCACAAGCATGAACTAATGTTGATCCAGCAAAGTCAGAAAAACCTGAAGTTGCTAACCAACCTCCACCCCACTGCCATCCCATTGAAATTGGATAAATTAGTCCAGCCATAATTGCAGCAAAAATAAAAAATGGCCAAATTTTAATTCTTTCAGCTACAGCTCCAGAAACAATAGAAGCAGTTGCACATACAAACATAGTTTGAAAAAACCAATCTGAATAGTCTGAGTAACCAGTGGCTAATTCAGAGGAATCACTCCACATTGAGAATGATCCAATAAATCCACCTTCTGGAATACCGTAAGCTAAATTATAGCCACATAGAAAAAATATTAATGAACAAATTGCAAATTTACCTATATTTTTTGCTGCAATTGTTGATACACTTTTTGTTGTTACTAATCCGCTTTCAAGCATACAGAAACCTGCAGCCATAAAAGCAACTAATACACCACCCAAATAAAATCCAAGTGAATTAAAAATATATTGTCCTTCAGCTGACATTGTTGTTTCTGCTGAAGCAATGTTAGAAAAGCTTAATAATGATATTAAACTTATAATTAATGTTTTTGAAAATTGTGTCATTATCTCTCCTTGTTTAAGTGAGGCTTTTATAAAAGTTTTACAGATAGTGAATTGCTGATAGGTCAAAAGAGTTATGCTGTATAAGCATGTATAAATAAAAAGGCCCCATTTCTGGGGCCTTTAGTTAACTAACTAGAGAGAGAGATTTTAGTTAATTCTTTTTATTTTATTAGAGGCTCTTCAATGAGATAACGACATGGAGATCGAAGAGCCTCTATATTGCATGCAATTAGTCACGAATTGCGTATGCTATTACTCCTGTTTCTGTAACGTCAGTACCTTTGGTTTCGGCTTCTTTACTTAATCTAATTCCAAACGTAGCTTTCATTATTGACCAGATTACATAGGACACAGCAAACACAAAAATGTTAATTGAAAGTACACCAATTAATTGTGCACTAAACGATGCATCAGCGTTTGTTAATGGCACTGCTAATGTTCCCCAAATACCAGCAAACATGTGAGCTGGAATTGCACCTACAACATCGTCAAGTTTGAAACTGAATAATAATTTAGTTCCAAATACTACTATCAATCCACCTACAGCTCCAATGAAAATTGCTGCTAAAGGTGATGGCGCTAATGGTTCAGCAGTAACAGCTACAAGACCACCAATTGCTCCGTTTAACATTTGAATTACGTCTGTTTTACCAAACATTAATCTTGTGATTATTGCTGCAGCCATAACACCACCACAAGCAGCAAGATTAGTATTGATAAATATTGCTGATACAGCAACTGCATCATCAAATGTTCCAATAGCTAGTTGAGATCCACCGTTGAATCCAAACCAACCTAACCATAATATAAATACTCCAACAGTTACTAATGGAATTGAAGAAGCAGCAAAAGGTTTAATTGCTTTCGCCTCACCTTTGCTATCAAACCTTCCATACCTAGCACCTAGCAACATGATACCTGCTAAAGCAGCTGCACCACCTGTTGAGTGTACTAAAGTAGAACCAGCAAAATCAGAGAAGCCTAGTTCTGCTAACCAGCCTCCACCCCATTGCCAACCCATAACGATTGGATAAATTACTCCAGCTAAAATAGCTGCAAATAAGAAAAACGGCCATAGCTTAATCCTTTCAGCCATAGCACCTGAACAAATTGAAACTGTTGTTGCACAGAATACCATTTGGAAGAACCAGTCTGATCCATCAGCATAACCTGTATCAACTGCACTTGCATCTGACCAAGGTGTAAATGTTCCAATGTATCCTCCTTCAGGAATTCCATAAGCTAAATTATAACCAAAAAGCCAAAACATAATTCCGGCAATTGAATATAGACCTATATTTTTAGCACAAATTACTGACACACTTTTTGAAGTTACCATACCAGATTCTAGCATCGCAAAACCCGCTGCCATGAACATGACAAGGAAACCACAAATTAAAAATAGAAGCGAATTAAATATCGCTTGAACTTCTCCAGAGACTGTTGTCTCTGCCATACCTGCACTACTCATGTTTAATAAAAATATTAAACTAAGAAGCGGTGCTGATATTTTTTTTATTATTTTAGTCATTAGACCTCCACTTGTTTAAATGGTGTCTTATAGTTTTATTAATTTTTAAAACTAACGCTGATTAGGAAAATTGGCTATGCAGTTTTTGCATATAGTAACAGCCCTGAACGTGTTTTGAAAACGTTAGGGCTGTTAAAAAAAAATATTATCTGTTGAATACTTCTTTTAAAGCTTTAGCTGGTAAGAATTTTACCTTTTGAGAAGCAGCAATTTGAATCTGCTCACCCGTTCTAGGGTTTCTTCCAACTCTTGCTTTTCTCTTAGCTACTTTGTACGTACCAAACCCAGCAATTTTTACTGAGTCATCACCTTTTAGAGCATCTAAAATAGTGTTGGTAATTGTATCAAAAGTTCGCTCAGCATCTGCTTTGCTCAAATTTAATGAGCCAGAAAGCTTAGCAATTAGTTGTTTTTTGTTCATTTTAGCTCCGGTTTTGTTGGTTAATATTTATACTTCTCATAAACGTTGATAAATCAAGCTTTTTTTTAGTGTTTAGTTTTTTTAAACATACAATATCTTGTAAAAACTCAAATTAGCGTTGAATTTATTGACTTTTTTATAAGTTTAAAAATGTGAATTATCTAAATAAACCTAGGTCTTTTAGATCATTAAATGTGGTGAAAAACATCAATGATAGCAACAAAAACAATCCGATTCGAAAAAATCCTTCTTGAGTTTTTTGAGATAAAGGTCGGCCTAAAACTTTTTCAAATGCATAAAACATTAAATGTCCTCCATCTAACATTGGTATTGGAAATAGATTAATAAGTCCTAAACTTATTGAAATATAGGCCATCATACTAATGAATGCCAACACTCCAAAGGTTGCAACTTGTCCTGAAATTTTTGCAATTCTAATTGGACCTCCTAATTGAGATGTATCTGCTTTACCTAAAATCATTCCCCCGATGTATTTAAGTGAGGAAATACTTACAAAATAAACTTCATAACCTGCATGATATAAAGCCTGTGCAGGTCCTAATTTAACATGGTTAACTTTATTATTATAGGCACCAAGCTTAATACCTACCATTCTTTTATTTATTTTATTCCCTAATCCGTCATCACCTTCAACAATATTGGGTTTTACTTTTAGTATTAATTCATCATAGGAACGCTTAACTTTGAAATCTATAAAATCACCAGTAGACATCGTGATAAATTTAGAAACTTCCATAATGCTTTTAACTTCATTACCATCTATTTCTAAAATTATATCCTCAGCTTTTAGCCCTCCTACCATTGCGGGACTATCTTTCTGAACTTCATTAATGACTGCGGGAGTAAAATCTTTACCTACAAAGGTATAGATTGAAAAAAATATTACTAAAGCTAATAAAAAATTAGCCAAAGGTCCACCAAATACGATTAAAACTCTCTGATATAAAGGTTTTAAAATAAATAATTTTTCCCGTTCCTGTTCATTATATTTTTCTAATATTTCTTGATGATCAGCTTGTGAATAAACATTCCTATCTCCAAAAAATTTTACATATCCACCTAGAGGAATTGCACATATTTTCCATCTTGTGCCTGATTTATCATTCCAACCAAATAACTCTTTACCAAAACCAATTGAAAAATCTGTAACACCTACTCCATATTTTCTTGCAAAATAGTAGTGTCCATATTCATGTATAAAAACGACTACCAAGATAAGTATTAAAAATGGAATGATATAACTAAGCATGCATTAAATATATTATTATTTACAATTAACTCAATAAGCTAAAATGCCTTATTATTGCTAGAATTTATATTTTAGTTTAAATTTTGGTCATTAATACTGTATAATATAAATATGCCTTCATTTGATGTAATTAGTAAAATAAATTATCAAGAATTTGATAATGCTTTAGCTAATTGTTTAAGAGAAATCAGTAACCGTTATGATTTTAAAGGACTTCATATTTCAATTGAACGAAAAGATAAGACGGTGACTACTAATGCATCTGATGAATTAAAATTAAAGCAAGTAAATGAATTGTTGCAAACTCATTTGGTTAGACGAAAAGTAGATCCAAGGGTTTTAGAAGTTAAAACTTCTGAAGGAGCGTCAGGAGGATCTATTAGACAAGTCAGTGAATTAAAAGAAGGAATTAGTCAAGAAAATGCTAAAAAAGTTATTGCTGATATCAAAAAACTAAAACTAAAAATTCAAATTAAAATTCAAGGTGATGAATTAAGAGTAGATGGCAAAAAAAAAGATGATCTTCAAGAAGCTATCGGTGCAATCAAAGCAATTGATATTGGGCTTCCAATTGATTTTGTTAATTTTAGAGACTAATTAAACTTTTTGAATTAAGGACGCGCTATTATTTGTAGGTTTATTAACATCTTTTGAAACTTCATGAAAAATTAAATTAGGAATTTTACGTTCCTTTAAAAATGTAGAACCTTGTAATTCTAAATTTAAATAACGATTAATATCAGCTTGATTTAAAATAACTGGTTGTCTGTGATGAATTTCATTTATATTTTCTTTTGCTTCCTCTGTAATCAAACAGAACTGATCATTTTCAAAGATGCCAGCAAAATAAATAGGATTAGTATCTTCACGGGTAAAATAATGAGGAGTTTTTTCTTTTTCTTCTCTTTTCCACTCATAAAAACCATCTGCAACTGCAACACATCGGTTGTTTTTTATCAATTTTTTAAATGAAACTTTTTCATCAATGGTCTCAAGTCTTGCATTAATCAAAGCTTTAAAATCTTTGTCTTTAGCCCAACCTGGAACTAAACCCCATTGTAGATTTTCTAAAGTATTTCCATTTTTATATTTTTTTATTACAGGTAGTTTTTGATATGGATGAGCGTTATAGTTTTCAGTATCTTCAACCTGAATTGCAGATTTTACTAATTTATTTGTTTTTGTTACGGGATTTTTTACTACGTATCTTCCACACATTATATTGTTTGTTGTTTCATTAATTCTTCTATTTGCTTAATCATTATTTTTGGTGATCTCATAGCAGGGTAAATTTCTTGCGCTTGCTCATAACTTCTTATTGCTTTTTCATAATTCTTTAGCTGAATATTTACTAAACCCTGCCCTGCTAAAGCTCCAAAGTGTCTTTGTTCTAAGGCTAATACTTGATCTATATCATTTTGAGATTTTTCAAATTCTCCTAGCATATAAAGCACAGTTGCTCTTTTATTCCAAGCTTCAGCCCAACTTTGATCTAGATTAATAACCTCAGTAAAAATATCTTTTGCTTTTATATAGTTTTGGTCTCTCACAAATTGAGAACCCTCCTCTAGTCTTGCAGTAAGTTTTTCATCTGTTGGATGGGTGCTCCACAAGGCCCAAATTTCTTTTTCAATTATAAAAGCTACTTTTGATTTATTTGCTTTTAACTCATTAAATAATTGGTTCAGTCTAGTATCTCTTTCGTTTGCTAAAGAACTAACTTGTGAAAATAAATAAAACAAAATTATTAAGAATAACCTCTTCATATTGAGATATTATCAAATATTAGAATTAGAGTCTTTGGTCTTAAGTGTCTTTGTTGTTATTTTTACAACTATAAAAAGAAATATCTTTTTCTTTTTCCTCTTGTTTTATATTGGTTGTGATTTCATGAATAAGTTCGCCAGTTTTTCTAGTATAGACTGCAGACTCAGAATAATTCCTCTCTTTATCGAATGCTTGAATTAAGAATATATCCTTATTCGAAATTTTAACCTCTAAATCAATTTTATTAAAAAATTCTGATAAATTTTTAACATTTAGAATGTCTGGTGTTTTAGACTCGATTATTAACTTATTAATATCTTTTCTTTTAATTTGATCTTTTGTGAAAGATTCAAAGTTATGGTCTGGATTTTTTAAAATTACTTTTTCAAATTTACAATTTAAGTTCAAATCAGAATTTAGTGTAATATTTGTATTTTGAGCTTGAGCAAAACTAAAACAACATAATAAGCTAAATATTGATAGAAAGATTTTCATTTAATTTATTATATTAATAATACTTTTTTGTATTGTTTCACTTACTTTTATTGTTCCATCTTTGTTGGGGTGTATACCGTCCTGTTGATTTAAACTTGGATTAAGTGCCACACCTTCAAGAAGAAATGGGATTAACGCTAAATTATATTTTTTTGATAACTTTGGATAAATAGCATCAAACTCTTTTTTATATTTTTCCCCATGAGTATCTGGTGCCATCATTCCAGCTAAAATAATTTTAATTTTTTTATTCTGAGCAACTTTTATTATTTTTTCTAAATTTTTTTCTGTTTCCTCTGGTTGGATTCCTCTAAGCATATCATTAGCACCTAATCCTAAAATAATTAAATCAATACCTGGCTCTGATAAACTCCAATCAGCTCTATTTAATCCACCTGATGACGTGCTACCAGAGACACTTCCATTAATGATTTTAATATTTAACCCAGCTTGCTTAAGATTATTTTCTAAAACTATTGATAAATGCTGTTCTTTAGGTAATCCATAACCGGCCATCAAACTATCACCAAATAAAACTACCTTTTCTATTGCACTTGCGTTTATGTGCACTAGAAAGATTATCAAAATTTTTGTAAATAAACTTTTGTTCATGAGTACTCTTCTTAAATTAAAAAAAATAAATCTCAAATACCAAACTGGCAAAGATAGTATAAGTGTTTTAAAGAATATTGATTTAAATATTAAGAAAAAAGAAACTGTTTCAGTAGTTGGAGAAAGCGGCTCAGGGAAAACAAGTTTAATAATGTTAATTGGAGGCTTAGAAAAACCAACTTCTGGTAAAATAATTTTTAATGATCGAGACATAACAGGCCTTAGTGAAGACCAAGTATCTGAGATAAGAAAGAAAAATATTGGAATAATATTTCAGTCATTTTATCTAATTCCTAATTATACAGCGGTTGAAAATGTTGCTTTAACGCTTGAGCTTAATAATTTTAAAGATCCAGAAAAAGAAGCAAAAACTTTATTAGATCGTTTTGGTTTGAAACATCGTTTTAATAATCTACCAAGTCAATTATCAGGTGGTGAACAACAAAGGGTTGCTATCGCTAGAGCAATTGCGATGAAGCCTGAATTAATCTTAGCAGATGAACCAACTGGAAACTTAGATACTGAAAATTCTATCATGATTGCAAATATTTTATTTAATTACGTCAAAGAAGAAGGTTCTTCTTTAATCATGGTAACCCATGACCCTAAACTTGCTGACAAAGCTAAAAGAAAAATAAAAATTAAAGATGGAAAAATTAAATAATCCTTCAGAATTTAGTTTGATTTTCAAATATGCTTTAAAAGACTTGAGCAGAAATTATTATAAAATTTCCAGTATCATTGTTACCCTCTTTATAAGTTTATTTATCTTAAGTGCTATTTTCACAATTGAAGATAGTCTTAAAAAAGAACTGAATGATAATGCCAAAGCACTTTTAGGTGGGGATTTAGAGATTGATTACAATCGTAATCAAGGAAATTTAGATTTAGTTAACCAAGTAAAAGAATTTGCAACTGTTTCTCAAATGATTGAGTTCAGTACTATGCTTTCAACTACTGCCAGAGAAAAAAATAAATCATTATTTACTAGAATTAAAACTGTAGATGAAAAATATCCTTTATATGGAAATGTTGTTTATGAGCCAATTGGTGCTTATGAAAGAATGCAAAAAGAGCCTAACACTATCCTGATCAATGAAAGTTTATCAAAAACCCTAAATATTAAAATTAATGAAATAGTAAAAGTTCAAGATCAAAATTTTACAGTAATTGGAATTATTAAATCAGTACCAGATGTAAGTGGATTTGTTGCATTTGGCGATTGGGCTTTAGCAGGAAAACAAACTTTAGAAATTTTAAAACTAAACGGAATTGGAAGCTTTTTAAACTATGAATACAAAGTAAAGTTCAATGAAAATGATAAGCCAGAAGAAATTGAACAACGAATTGAAGAAATCTTTAAAAACGATCAAAAAGTTAAACTTAGATATCCTGAAAATTCTGCAAGTGGAATAAAGAGAATTATTAATAATTTTTCTCAATTTTTATCTCTTGTATCTATTAGTGCAATGTTAATAGCAGGTATTGGAATAGCAAATACTTTGCTCTCTTTTATTAATCAAAACAATATGTCGATAGCTGTACGAAAAGCAGTTGGCTTTTATTCAGGTAATATTAAAACACTATACTACCTGCAATTATTTATACTTTTATTTATCATCACTGTTGTTGCTTATGGATCGAGTTTTTTAATTGTACCAATAGCAGATAAATATTTATCTGATGGATTAGGATTGAATGTTTATCCAGTGTTTTCATTGCTGAATTTTTTAAAAATATTTTTAGTAGGATTATTGGTGCTGATAATTTTTTCTATTCCGACAATTAGTTCTATTGATCAAGTTAAAGCATCTAATTTATTTAGAAACGTATTTCAAAACCTTCAATTTTATTACTCTAAGAGATCGGTTGTTCTAAGCTTTGTTTTATTATCTATCTTAATTTTATTATTCACAATTGGATCTGAACAACCTTCTTATAGCTTGGGCTACTTTGCTGCTTTTTTTGTTTGTTTAATTGTATTTTTCTTACTTTCAAAATTAATCATTTTTTTTCTTAAAAAATTCAAATCAAGTCCAATAATTTCTTTAAAAGTTTCAATTAAAAATATTACCCAAACAAAAAGTATAACTCCAATTACAGTTATGTCTCTTGGCTTAGGGGTTACTTTGTTATTAACCCTAGCCTTAGTTGGTACAAATTTTCAAAGAGAAATTGCTAAATCTATTCCTGATATTGCACCTGATTATTTCTTTGTCGGTATTCAAAAAGGAGAAAGAGAGAAATTTGAGCAAGGTATTTTAAATATGGATCCCAATGCATCTATTGAAATTGTGCCTATGGTATCTTCTGGAATTGTAAAAATTAATGGTGTAGATCCTAACACCTATATTAAACCAGATAATGATAGTTATTGGGTAATTGGTAGTGAACGAAGATCTTCTTGGGTGGAAAATGTACCTGAAGATAATCCAATTTTAGAAGGTAAATGGTGGGATTTATCAAACCCTAATCAACTTCAAATATCTCTTGATGCAAAAGTTGCTAAAGATTTAAACATCCAGCTAGGTGATATTTTTACTTTAAATGTTTATGGACGTGAAATTGAAGGTGAAGTAATTAATTTTAGAGAAGTAGATTATCGAGATTTAAGTATCAATTTTGCAATGTTATTTAATCCGCAATTTGCAAAAAATATTCCACACGAATATTTAGCTACTGCAAAATTTAATTCAAATAAATTTGATGAAACTGAAATGCTTGAAATTATGCCAAGTTTATCAATGATAAAAATTGCAGATTATTTATCTAAAGTTACAGCTGTTTTAAATAAAGTATTTATTGCAGTTACTTTAATTTCAGCAGTTACTATTGTTATAGGGTTAATCGTAATTTCGAGCGCAATTATGGTCCAAGGAAAAGTAAAAGAATATCAAAATTTAGTTTTTAAAATTTTAGGTTTTTCAAAAAAACAAATTGTTTTTTCATCGTTAATTGAATTCATCATTATTTTTAAATCTGTAATTTTGATTGCAATATTTTTTGCAGTGATTGGTTCAAAATTTATTATAGAAAATATTTTTGAGCTAGTGTGGATGTTTGACTTTAAAGTTTTGATCTATTTAGGATTTTCAATTGGCTTTGTTACTTTAATTTTAATATTGCTAACAAACTTAAAATATCTAAATCCTAAAGTTTATCCTTTAATAAGAAATCAATAATTAAATTTTGGTAATTTTACTATCCAAAGAAATTAAATTTAATTCTACTTTCAATTTTGGAAATCTTTTTTTTATTTGTTTTTTAATTTTAGAGAATGACTCTTTATGAATTTTTTTTTCATTGACTAGGCTAAACTCTTTATTTCCATTAGCAATTTTAGCTGCACCACAATCATTATGATTAATGACAATTAATTTTTCTATTTTATGTAATTGAATAGAAGTTCCTAAATTATCATAAAATGTTTTATGCCATTTTTTGAATTTATTATGTGTAACACCAACAGCTGCACCTGCAATTGTGAATGCACTATATTTTCCTGTTAATTTTTTTTTCTTTAAATGATTATAAACTATATGTTGAAATCTTGGATCCATACAAGATAACACCATTGCTTTAAATTTAGGTTTCTTCAATTTAATTCTACTTTAAACATAGCCTCATTTCTTCTATTCATTGGAAGAGTAAATGGACTGTCATATGTTGCTCTAATTGGAGCGCTTATGATTGATATATTGTTTTTTTGCAACTCTTTTTCTAAAATTTCTTTATGCTTAAGAAAATTTCTATCTGATGCTCGTCCAGAATACCTCAGCACTGCGTAGTAACCTCCTTCGATATTAACTATTTTAACATCTTCCCTACTTGGATTTGGAGCATTTTCTGAATTAAATTTAGAAGGTAAATAAAATTGCATACTCATATTTCCATTTTTCTCAACTTGAGTAACTGGTGTTGTCATTTTAATTTTCTCTTGTGTATCGTTTCTGCCTGAAATGTAATTAAATAGTTTTCTAAAATTACTATCTATTCCAGATGTCATTGTTTCCACCGCTAAACGATCTGAATATTTTCTAATCTCATAAACTTCATTTTTAGAGACAATTTCATAATTAGCTTCTTCGTAAGCCATAACTGTAGAATAAGGTAAAACAAATAAAGTACAAAATACTATAAGATAAAGTTTAATAATTTTCATTATTACATAACTTTATATTCGAAATTTTGTGTAGTTTCATTAATTTGAATTAATTTAGCTCCATTTCTCTCATGAAAATTAGTTGCCATTTCTGTTAAAGGTGACAGGGTTACTAATCTATTTAAATGATTAGATTTTTTTATTTTTTTGAATACTTCTTTTACTATTAATTTTCCTCCACCCTTTTTTTTAGACCATACAGTGTAAGCAATTGCTATTTGACCACCAGCCTGATCTCGCATAGCAGTTTGTAGAAATGCATCAGTGCTAAGTTTTTCTAATTCTTCAACACTTTTTGGAATTTCATTTGTGTAAGCAAAACACATGACAGCATGAATTTCTCCTTTGTATTCAACTCCAAAAATTTTTCTTCCGTATCCCGTTCTAAACTTATTATCTAACTCCGGTCTTACAGGATCTTCATCTGTATTACATTCTTTTAGCTCAACAAGTTTTGCACCTTTAACCCAACCAAAAAAGTTATCGATATTTTTACTTAAGACTTGTCTATTTTTTCTTAATCTAGCTTTAATTCTTGGATTGAATTTTTTTTTCATGATTTAAATAATTTAAACATTTATTCAAAATTTAGTATGTGTAAAAAAATCATATTAGATAATCGTATAAAAGCTTTGAACTAGTTACGAAAATTAGAGCATATATAAAATTATAAAATAATTTTTCTTCTATAATTTTAAGTAATTTATATCCAATCAATATTCCTAATAAAGCAACTGGAAATAATATAGCTGAATGTTTAAAAGATTCTAAATTTGTCATAGACAAATTAATATACAAAGGAAGTTTAATTAAATTCACAAAAGTGAAAAAAAATATTCTTGTTCCAACATATATTTCTTTTTTCATTCTAAGTGGAAGTAAGTAAAGACTGGTTGGAGTTCCTCCAGCATGCACACAAAAACTTGTAAAACCTGCAACCACAGAACAAGCTCCACCTTTTAAAAAATTTTTCTCTGATTGTTTTTCTTTGTCTTTTTTAAAAAAAAAATAATGGCCTGCAAATAAAAAGCCCATTACTCCAATTATAAATTTTAACAAATCTTCTGAAAAATATGAAAAAGTTAAAGATCCAATAATTATACCAATCGCTGCAAATGGAACCATTAGCTTTAAAGTTCCTAAATCAAATTCTTTTCTATATTTATAAACAGCAATAAAATCTGAAAAAATTAGAATTGGTAAAATAATTCCTAAAGCTTGATTTAGCGGCATCACTATTGTCATTAACGGAACAGAAATTAAAGTCATGGATCCACCTAGGCCTGATTTTGCAATTCCGTATAAAATTATGGCTGGAACAACTGTAAAAAAAAATAATAAGTTTATTTCCATTTATTTAATGATTTTAATAATTTCGATCCTAAAGGGCTAATTGGTTCCTGAAGTATTATTTCTTTTCCAGTTTTTTGTTTTACTAATAGTAATAGTTTAGTTGCTAACCCTTGTTTTCTAAAAATTGGATTAACAAAAATATACTCTACCTCACCTTTTTCATTAAATCTAACAAAGCCTATTGTTGTATTTTCATTTTTAAAGGTAAAAACTCCCTCAGTTTCCTCAATTTTAAAATTTGAAACTTCCAGACTGTTCATAAATCCTAGTAATTTAGGAGTAAAAGGATAACTGCTATCGCAGCAATAATGGAGCTAACAACAATATAATTTAGCTTAATATTGAATTTTTTTTCTACAAACTCAGTGATTTGTTCCCAGAATAATACTATTAAAAAAATAATTATAGCTGGCAGTATATATTTAATCATAATTAAGCTTTGTCATCGCTGACATAAACCGAAACACCTCTTGTATTTAAATCAACATCAAATTTTTTATGTAATGGGGGGAATGCTCTTTGTGAACAATCTAATCTGTCACAGGTTCTGCAAGAAACTCCAATTGGAATTTCAGTAGATTTATCATTTATATTTACGTTTTCAGTATAAACAAAATCTTTTGCATATTTTGCATCACAACCAAGTCCTATAGATAAAACACTTTTAGCTTGACCAAATCGTCCAATACCTTTTTCAACAGTTCTTGCAATACAAACGTATTTTTCACCATTATTCATTTTACTTACAGCTGCCTGAATAACCCCTGGTCTAGTAAAAGCAGAATAAACATTCCATCGTGGACAAGCACCGCCATATCTTGGGATATCTATACCTGATAAAGAAAATCTTTTAGAAATATTACCTGCCATATCAACTCTTAAAAAATGAAAAGGAATTCCTGGAAGTTTTGGGTCTTGAAGACAAGTTACTCTATGAGCCACTTGTTCAAAAGATGTTGCAAAAGTATTTTGAAGTAACTCTAAATCATATTTAAGTTTCTTGCACTCAGAATGAAATAACTTATAAGGCATTAAAATAGCTGCCCCACAATAATTGAGTAAAGCAACTTTAGTTAACTTTTTTGACTCCTCAGATGGAAAACTAAATTTAGAAAGATAGTCATCGATTTCTTTATTTGCGCCTTCTTGTGCTATTTGTGCAGCTGCATGTAATTTTTTTGTTTCTAGTGAACTATAATCACTAAGCAATAACTCTTTTTTATTTTTATTGTAAATTTTTGAAAATGGTTTGCTTTCATCAGGAATAACATCTTTTACAGAAATAGAATATTCTGAATACAAATATTCACACAAAGCAATGTATCTTGTACGATTATTTTTTTGAATTTTATCAAATACTTTATTTGCAAATTCTTCTAATTTAGGAAAATAATTTTTATTATCTTGTAAAAAGTCTGAAATAACTTCTCCTGGAAAAGAATTTTTTCTATTATCAACAATTTTCCCAGAAATTTTTTCAATTTTATTAATTAGTTCGTGATCTTTTTTCTTTAAAATATCTCCAAGTCTTACAATTGCTTTTCCAATTTTTGGATTAGTACTAACTAAATCTTTTACTTCAGGTCCTAAAATATCTAAATCTTCAAATAAACTATCGTCTAAAATTTCAGAAATATTATTTTGAAGATTAATATCTGTTTTTGAAGTAAGATCTGATAACTGAATATTTAATCTTTCACATAAGTTTAATAGTAGATCGCCATCAATTTTTCTTTTTCCACTTTCAATAAGATTCAAATAACTTGGAGAAATGTTTAAATCTTCTGCTAATTTATTTGCTTGAAGACCGAGCTGTCTTCTAAAAGACTTGATTTTAGGACCTATTTTTAAATCTATTTGACTCACATTTACTATTTGTAAATTTTGTAAATTTATTTTTACAATATTTTTTCCCTATTTACAAAGCTTTTTAAAGTTTTTTATAGATTTTGTAAATTCTGTAAAATATATAATTTTCATGGATAAAAATTTAAAAAACACAGAAAATGAAGCTCAAATCATCAAAAAAGAGGACTTAGATCAGCACAACAGTAGAGGAATCTACATGAGAGATGATCATTGTGATTGGGGTTCAAGTGGAATGAGTGAGCTAATCAAAGCCTTGGACGATAGCAACTAATTCATTCTTCTTATTCAATTTTCTAAATTAAAACACAAAGGAAACTAAAAAATGAGTGCAGAAAATATCTCATACGACTTAAAAAGATTTGCCGGGATAAAAAGAGACTATACTGATGAGGAAGTTGAAAGATTAAGGGGCTCAATTAAAATTGAATATTCTTTGTGCAAAAACCAATCTCAAAAACTTTGGAAATTATTAAATTCTGAACCCTATATAAATACACTTGGGTCTCTTTCGGGCAATCAAGCAGTACAACATGCAAAAGCTGGTTTAAAAGCAATTTATTTAAGCGGATGGCAAGTTGCTGCTGATGCAAATACAGCTGGTGAAATGTATCCAGATCAATCTTTATATCCTTATGACAGTGCACCAAAATTAGTTGAGTCTATGAATAATTCTTTAATCAGAGCTGATCAAATTCAACATATGGAAATGCAAGACGGTGATATGAAAAAAGAAGATAGAACAGATTACATGTTACCTATTATTGCTGACGGCGAAGCTGGATTTGGTGGTCCATTAAATGTGTTTGAATTAACTAAAAAATTTATAAGAGCAGGTGCTGCAGGTGTGCATTTTGAAGACCAACTGGCTAGTGAAAAAAAATGTGGTCACATGGGTGGTAAAGTTTTAGTTCCAACAGGAACAATGGTAAAAAATCTTAAAGCTGCAAGATTAGCTGCTGATATTGCAGAGGTTCCATTAATAATTTTAGCTAGAACTGATGCGAATGCTGCAAAACTAATTACGAATGATTTTGATGAAAATGATAAACCTTTTTTAACAGGTGAAAGATCTCCTGAGGGTTTTCATTACGTAAAAGATGGAATTGAACAAGCTATCTCTAGAGGCTTAGCTTATGCTCCTTATGCTGATTTAATTTGGTGTGAAACAGCAACTCCTAATTTAGCTGAAGCTAAAAAGTTTGCTGATGCTATACATGAAAAATTTCCTGGAAAACTTTTAGCTTATAATTGTTCACCTTCTTTTAATTGGAAAAAACATTTAAGCGATGATGAAATTGCTTCATTCCAACAAGAAATTTCAAAAATGGGTTATAAATTTCAATTTATTACTCTTGCTGGTTTTCATACTCAAAATATTGCAATCTTTGAACTTGCTGAAAAATACAGAAAAGAAGGTATGACTGCATACTCTAGAATTCAACAACAAGAATTTGCTCGAGAAAAAGATGGTTATACTAGCGTTAAACACCAAAGAGAAGTTGGTACATCTTATTTTGATGCAGTATCAAATACTATCAGTAGCGGTCAAAGCTCTACTACTGCAATGGCAGGCTCAACAGAATCTGAACAATTTTAAAAAAAATAACTTCCCTCTCCATTTTTTTTGGTAGCCCTTAATTGGGCTACTTTTTTGAGATAATTATGCTTTAATATTATAACCTTTTTTAAGTAGACTAGTTACTATTGCTATACAAATGGCAAGAAAAGCTAGCATTAAACCTACGCTTATCCATATATTAAAATCTGATACCCCATAAAAAGAAAATCTTAATCCATTAATCAAATAAACAACTGGATTAAAATAAGTAACTATTTGCCAGAACTCAGGAAGCATATCCAAAGAATATAAGCTACCACCTAAAAAAACCATTGGTGTTATCACTAAAGAGGGGATAATTGACATTTGCTCAAAATTTGAACTCATCAAACCAATTAGGAAACCAAACAAAGCAAAGGTAAATGAAACTAATACTAAAAGAAAAATCATTAATAAAGGAAATTTGACTTCAACTTCAACAAAAAAAGTAGATGTTAAAAAAATCATTAGACCAACTATTAATGTTTTAGTTGCCCCTGCACCTACAAAAGCAAGAACTATTTCTAGAGTTGAAATTGGTGCTGCTAAAATTTCATAAATAGTTCCATTAAATTTAGGAAAAAAAATACCAAATGAGGTGTTGCTAATTGATTGAGTTAAAAGAGTAAGCATTAACAATCCCGGGACAATATATGACCCATAGCTAATACCATCTATTTTTTGAACATAACCACCTATCACTGAACCAAAAACAATAAAGTATAAGGAAGTTGATAAAACAGGTGACAACAAAGATTGCATTAATGTTCTTCTAAATCTATCCATTTCATGAAGATAGATTGCTTTAAATGCATAATAATTAAATTTCATTATTTTCCTTTACTAAACTGACAAAAATCTTTTCTAATGTACTCTGTTCTGTTTTAAGGTCTTTAAGTTTTAATCCTGCATCTTTTAAATCCTGAAGTAAATTTGTAATCCCTGTTTGTTTTGCTTGAACGTTATATGTATAGTCAATTGACATTTTATCTTGTCCAATTTCAAGATTATATTTTTCTAAACTACTTGGTAGTTCATTTAATTCTTCTTGTAAGTCTACAGTAAGTTTCTTATGACCCATTTTTTTTAATAATTCTTTTGTTTCATCAACTACTATAATTTCACCTTGATTGATCACTCCTACTCTATCTGCAATCGCCTCAGCTTCTTCTATATAGTGAGTGGTTAAAATTATTGTAACACCAGTTTTTCTTAAACTTTCAACAACTTTCCACATGTCTTGCCTTAACTCAACATCTACTCCTGCGGTTGGTTCATCTAAAAATAAAATAGTTGGTTCATGCGATAATGCTTTTGCAATCAAAACTCTTCTTTTCATTCCACCAGATAACTGTCTAAGTCTTAAATCCTTTTTATCCCAAAGACTTAAATCCTTTAAAACTTTCTCAATATGTTTTGGGTCAGGTTTTTTTCCATACAAACCTCTTGAATAAGAAACATTATTAAAAACTGTTTCGAATTGCTCTAAAGTTAATTCTTGAGGAACCAAACCTATTTTAGATCTTGTTTCTCTATAATCTTTAACGATATCAAAATTATCAACTGATACATTTCCAGATGATGGCCTCACAATTCCACAAATAATGCTAATAAGTGTTGTTTTTCCCGCACCGTTAGGTCCTAGCATCGCAAAGATTTCACCTTTTTTGATGTTTAGGTTTATGTTCTTTAAAGCTTCAAAACCGTTGTCATAAATTTTAGATAGATTGTTTATATTAATTTGATTACTAGACATTTGATTTATGCATATATAGGGTCAATTTGTTGTATTACAATGAATTAAAATTTGCTCTAACAGTTTAGAATTATGAAAAAATTTTTAGTTTTTATTTGTTTTATATTGGCATTCAGCACCAATGCTATTGGAAAAGAGACTACTTACAGTAAAGAGTTATTCGACAAAGCATTATCGGAAGGAAAAGTTGTAGTTGTAAGTTCTTGGATTAAATATTGCACTTCTTGTGCAAGTCAAATGAAAGTTCTTGAAAAAGCAAAAAATGATTTTGATAATATCGAATACTTTGCTTTTGATGTAACAAAAAAAGAAATTGCTAAATTTTTTAACGTTCAATATCAAACAACACTTTTAATTTTCAAAGATAATAAAGAAGTTTACAGAAGTATTGGTGAGACTACCAAAGAACTTATTTATGATGCTTTAAAATCTTCTATCTAAATTTAATTTTTAAAATTATTGCAGGCAAGAAAGTTGCAATCACAAAAGATAAAAATAATAAAGATTGAGATATAAAAGGTGAAAACAAGTCTTTAGACAAAAATACTCCCACTAACAAGCTTTTAGAAAAATCTGGAAATGGAAACATTAAAAATCCAGCAACTAAACCAATTATAATTGAAACATACGCAGTTTTTTCATCCACTTTATTATAAAAACTATAAAAAACAGTCACTACAAACGCACAACAAAATAAATCTGCAAGTAAGAATAAATATAAAATATCAAATCCTTTTGAAGCAATACCAAAAGCAATTACAGACAACATTAAAATGAAATATTTAGATATTTTTAAGTAATCAGTTTTTTTATCTAAGTTAAAAGTTGCTTTGCCATCAACTACAAATAAACTAGAAATAGCATTAACTAAAGTATCAACAGTCGAAATTGTTAATGCAAGACCAAGGATAATAATCAATAAGGACAAAATTTCAGTTTGATTTTTTAATAATAAACTAAAAAAACCTAAATCAGGTCTAATAGATGGATCCATAGAAAATGAAACCATTCCAATAAAACCCATTAAAAAAACTATTGGAATAATAATAAAGAAAGAAATTATCAAACCAGTTTTTAATGTTTGATAATCTTTTGCTGCATACACTCTTTGCCAATTTCCTTGATGAAATAAATTTGTTGCTGCAACCGCAATAAAGAAAGTTAATCCAGCAGTATATCCAGGAATATAATTTGAACTTAATAATTGCGGATTCTTTTCTTTAATTAAAGAAAAAGAAAAATTATCTCCTGAAGATGAACTAATAATTGAAATTAGAGTAAATAATAAAACACCAATTACAATCATTTGAATATTATCAGTATATATGGACGCTCTTAATCCCCCATAAAGTGTGTAACTTAAAGTAGCTGCCAAAACTATTAATGCTGTAATCCACAATTCTGTTCCTGATATATAATTAATTAACACCGCAACCGCAGTTACTTCCGCACAAAGAAAAATGAACATATAAAAGATTGTCATTAACAAAATTAACTTAAATAGACTTTTGCCAAATTTCTTTCTCATAAACTCAACTAAAGAAGATCCTTTTGAAAACTCATTTCTAATTTTTTTTCCAAAATAAATTAAGAAAATCATTGGAAAAGCTGTGCCTAATGCATAACCAATCACAGCACCTACTCCGCCCCAGGTTGCAGCCGCAACGGGACCAAATAAAATCCAAGCTCCTAAAGCTGATGCTACAAGACTTGTAGTAAGTGAAAATAAACCAATGTTTCTATTTGCAGTTAAATAATTATTAATTCCTTTAAATTTTTTAGAGTGAATAATTCCTAAAAAAGCAAATATTAAACTAATAGCGATTACTAATATTAATGATGTTGATTGATTTAAATAATATGTTTTATCCATTATATCCCTTTCTGAATTACCGGACAGGTTCTTAGGGTATAATCTCAGTCTGTTAAGACACCCCTTTTAGTAATCTTTATATTATATTAATCGATATAGCTAGTGATTTAAATTTTATTTTTTAAATTATTTTTGACTTTTATGATTCATTATTTCGATCATGCATTGAGTTGCATACTCTCTCCACTCAGATGATGTTTTATTCTTCAGGCTATCCAAATGATTTCTGTTACTTTGAATATCATCTTTATGCTTAATATAATCAGCTCCATTTAGATTCTTTTCCATTTCAGACAAATTAGTTTCCATTGCCTTTATCCATTCATTTCCAAGCGCAACACATTTATGATCATCTTTTTCATCACAAATTTGTTTAAAAAAATTAAAAATAACATCATCAGTATTTACTGAAGTGTTCATAAATTATTGTTTACAGGTACCAATAGATTCTGGACCGCAAGTTTGACCATTGGTCCACGTTGCTCCAGTTAAATTAGCTCCATCAAAATTAGCGTTGGTGATGTTAGAAGAGGTAAAGTTAGCTTCCATTAAATTAGAGTTTTGAAAATTTGCCTCGATTAAGGTTGCTCCCATAAAATCAACTCTAGTTAAGTTAGCTCCAGTAAAATTAGTTTTTTCAAAATTTGCGCCGATAGAAACAGACTCATAAAGATTGGCTCTTACAAAAGTAGACTCTGGAAACGTACCAAATGAAAGATTTGAAGTCATCATAATGCTTTTATCAAAATTCACTTGAATAAAACTTGCAAAAGAAAGGTTTGAATTTGGAAGATAACTTCCTTGTAAATCTTGCGAGTCTGAAAATCTACAATTAGAATAATCAACACCTTCTGTTAAAGGATCATCGCATGCAGCATTTGAATTTGTAAAAAATAACAGACTGAATAAAGCAATTAAGATAATTTTTTTCATATAAAAAGTTAACAAATAAAATATGTCAAAACAATGAATGATTTAAATTTTAATAAAAATTTTATATTCTTACTTTTTTACCAGTTTTTGCACTTTTAGTTATTGCGGCAAAAATTTTAAGAGAGATTAAACCATCATTTCCATTTACTTTTGGTTTCGCTTTTTTTGCAACAACATCAGCAAAATGATCAATTTGATTTACTAATGTATTGTCATCTTTTTTGTTTTTATCTTCATTAACAAAAATTTTGTTCCACCAGCTTCGTTCTCTTTTATAAAACCAATATTTAAGATTGGGAAACTGTAAGGAACCTTTGGTACCTCCAATCATGTAAGCAGATTGGTTGGTAATTGGGTATGCAGGATTTTCTCCAGCAGTTAATTCATAACTCCACGGTGCAACAATTGTATCTGACAAATTAAGTGTACAAAGCGCTCCTGAATTAAAGATCAAGCTTATTGTAGCTGTATCCTCCACTTGAAATTTTCTAGTTTTGTTTGTTGTAAATGCTTGCACATATTTTATTGAACCCAATAAATAACAAATCATATCAATGTCATGCACTAAATTAATACCTAAAGGCCCTCCACCTTTCCTAACTCTCCATTTTTCATTGTAATAAGCTTTGTGTTTATAAAGCCAACACAACACATTTGCTGAAACAATGTTTCCTAACTTCCCTTTGTCGATAAGATCTTTTACCTTTGATACTATTGAGTTATGTCTTCTATGATACCCTATCAATAACGGTGTTTTATTTTTATTAGCGCTACTAATAATTCTTTTAGCTGAATTAATGTTATCTGAAATAGGTTTTTCTAATAATACTGGAATTTTTCTCTTTAAGAAACTAACTGTATGTTTTTCATGAAGTTGATTTGGAGTAGCTACAATTACTGCATCCAAATTTTGTGAGTTTAAAAGTTCAACTACATTTGAATACAATGGTATTTTATATTTTTTTGATAAATTTTTAGCGTTGTTACTAATATCTACTATTGAATGAAGTTTAGCTTTTTTAGATTGTGAAATTGCTTTTATGTGCTGCAATCCCATTAAACCGGTTCCAACAATTGATATGTTTATTTTTTTATTCATTTTATGAAATATTTATTTTTGTAAAGTACTTATAAAGTTTTTTGGGTTTAATTAAAGTACTTGGAAAATTTTTATTATTCGGAGCATCTGGATAATGTTGAGTTTCTAAACAAACACCCTGGTAAGGAGAAAGTTTATTTTTATATCGTAAACCCTGGCTAGTATAGAGCTGTAGTCCGGGAAGATTTGAATAAAAATCTAATTGGATATTGGTTTTTTTATTTTTTAATGAGGCTAAATAATTTTTGGAATTTTTTTTAATACAAAATGTTAAATCAAATCCTAATTGATTGATTGTATTAGATGCTCTCTTTATTTTTTTATTTTTTATTATATTTATTTTTTTTCCAATATTTTGAAACTTGGTAAAGTCATTAATAGTATTTTTTACTTTTTTAATTTTTCCAGTTGGGATTAATTTATTGTTTACTTCAAGATATTTTTCGGAGTTAATTTTTAAATTATGATTAAAAATAGTTTCTTTTTTATTTTTATTTAAATTCCAATAACTATGATTAGTTAAACTTACATGTGTTAAATGATTTGATTTATATTGATATTTTATAAATAAACTTTTGTTTTTGATTTCAAAAAAACACTCTGAATTTAGGTCTCCTGGAAAACCCTGGTCTAAATTTTTAGATAACAATTGATAGATTATTTTAGTTTTAGAATGATATTTTATTTTCCATTCTAATCTATCAAATCCTATTTTTCCTCCATGTAAAGTATTTTTTCCTTCGTTACCATCAAGTTTATAAATCTTATTTTTAATCCTAAATTTTGAATTTGATATTCTACCTGCATACCGTCCACAAGTAGCACCTACGTAAAAATTTTTACTACCATAATTTTTAGTAGGACCAAGATTTAAGATTAAATTTATTTTCTTTTGCTTGTCATAAACCTCATACAGACATGCGCCAATGTTAATCGATTTAATTCTTAAATATTTATTTTCTATCGTCGAACTTTGTACTTTCACAAAGCCTATTACAACCAACCTTTATCAACAATGTAAGATTGATTTGTACATCCGCCTGATTGTTCTGATGAAAAAAATAATACTGCTTGAGCAAGCTCATGAGGCAACAATCTCTCTTTTAAACATTGATTTTTCATCAAATCTTTTTCAGACTCCTCGTTTAGCCAAAGATCGATCTGTCTTTGTGTTAAGACCCACCCTGGTACTACTGAGTTAACTCTAATGTTAAATTCACCTAAATCTCTTGCAAATGATCTAGTTAAACCAACTACTCCAGATTTTGCAGCTGTATAAGCAGCCATCCCACCTTGTCCAACCATCCAAGAAGAAGATCCTATATTAACAATTACACCACCTTTATTTTCAATCATTGATTTTTTAACTGATTGAACTGTGAAAAAATAATGTCTTAGGTTTACATTCATTCTTTCATTCCAATATTCCTCTGTAACATCATCAATTTTATGTCGTGTGTCGTTAGCAGCATTATTAATTAAGATATCAATTGGGCCTTTTTGATCAATTATGTCCACAATTGTCTTTTGAAGTTGTTTTATATTTAACAAATCACATTCAATAAAAGTTGGTACTGAATATTTTTTATTTTTTATATCTTCAATTAATTTTTCAGCTTCTGAAACTTTAATATCTATAAAGTAAACCTCTGAACCTTGTTCACAAAAATGTTCAACAATTGAAGCTCCAATTCCTGATCCTCCCCCAGTGATAAATACTCTTTTATTTTCTAAATCGTAATATTTTACTTTCATTACAATTCTAATTCTTTGGCAAGATCACCAATTTTTGCACCACCTGCCATCAATCTTTTTACATCTTCACCACCAAGTTCTGAAGATAATCCTGAACCAATTACTTCTCCTAAACTTAAAAAAGTAAATCGATCAGCTATAAGACGCGCATGAATTTCATTATGTGTAATAAGTATAATTGCAATATTTCCTAAATTTTGAACTTTTTTAATTGTTTTTAAAACTTCCATTTGCTGCTTTTGACCTAATGCTGACGTAGGTTCATCTAATATTAATATTTTTGCACCAAAATAAATTGCTCTCGCAATAGCCAAGGTTTGTCTTTGTCCACCTGACATTGTTCCAACTGGTTGATTAGGGTTTGCAATATTAATTCCAATTTTAGACATTTCTTCTGTTGTTATTCTATCCATCTCATCCATTTGCATTAAACCAAATCCGCTAGGTCCTTTTATTAATTCACGTCCAAGAAAAAAATTTCTTGTTACTGATGTTAGAGCGTTGAGTGCTAAATCTTGATAAACTGTTCCAATACCTGCATCAGATGCTTGACGCGGTGTAGAAAAATTAACAATTTCTCCATCAACTTTTATTTCTCCACTTGTCATAAGATGAACTCCGGATAAAACTTTGATCAAAGTTGACTTGCCAGCACCATTGTCACCTAAAAGCGCGTGAACTTCGCCCGGATAAACATCTAATGAAACACCATTTAAAGCAGTAAAAGTTCCAAATTTTTTTACTAAATTCTTTATTTCAATTAATGGTTTTTTATCCATTAGATATTTCCCATAATTCGTTTTCTGATATTCTCATTTGTTAAGGCAGCAGTAACAAGAACAGCCCCAAGGAATACTCTATAGAATGATCCATCAATTCCTGGAATATAAAAGAATGCTTCTTTTGCAATTCCAAAAATAATTGTACCTAGAATAATTCCACCTATTGTTCCAAAACCTCCTGTTAGCACGACACCCCCAATAACTGCTGCAGCAATTGCTTCTAATTCTTTTAAATTACCTTTTGCTGTATCCGCAGTATTAACTTCAAATACCTGGCACGCAGCAAACATAGTTGCGCAGAACGCAGTAAACATAAATAATGAAATCTTAACTTTATTAGTTGGCACACCGTTAGCTTTTGCAGCACTAAGGTTTCCACCAGTTGAATAAATCCAATTACCTGCTTGAGTTTTACTCAAAATTAAATAACAAATAAACGCTATAAGTCCCCAAATCATTAAACAAGAATACATTCCTTTAGCAAAAATGTTCCCATAGTTATTTACATTCCAATCTGCTGTAAAATATAACCAATTAAATACTGGCTCCATAATGTCGCCTCCAAAAAAATTAGCAACCGGTCTTGCTGTAACTATTGTATCTATGTAAGCTCTTGCTATATCAATATCAGTAACCGCTTTTGCAGCAACATCAGGAACATTAACTCCAGCTTCTATTTTCTTTGTCAAAATTTCGACCATTGAATCATTGCCAGATTTTTTTGCTCCAGCTAATGATTTTTCTAAAGTTGAAATCATTTTTTCAGCATTTGCTTCAGTTTTGAAAGCTGCAACTTTTTCGTTAATATATGTTAATTTTTCAGTTAATTTTGCTACCGTGCTTGCCGGCACAGTGCTAAGAATTTCTAATAATTGGTCATTTGGTAAAGCTTTAGCTGCATCTCTTTCCATTTCTCCATGACCTGGTACATTAATAATGTTTTTAATATCTGGTAAATCTGTAACAGTTGTTGATCCAGCAGTTTGATCTGGAGCTCTATTAAAAGCTCTATACGAAACTTCTGTTAATCCTCTTAAAAAGAAAAGTCCACCTAGTGTAACAATGAAAGAAGCTATTCCACTTTTAACTATTATCCATCCTTGAATCCATCCAAAAGATAAAGTCATGCATAAAGTAATTAATATTGCTAGTAGTGGCGAAACATCTTTGATTTTAAATAATGTGTATCCTTCAAAATGAAAACCTCCCTCAAAAGATATGTAAGGAATAACAACAGCAAAACCCCATTTTAGTATCATTGCCATACAACCGCCAGCAAAACCGATCATTGAACCAACGGAAAGATCAAATTCACCTGCTATAATTAACATTCCAGCAGCAAGTGCTACGATTCCTAATTGAGCAATTACCCTAAAATTATTTCTAATTCCTAAAGCGTTAAATCCTTCACCAGAAAAAGGATTAAGAGAAAATTGTCCTTCTGGAATTGAAAAGTATCCCAACATACAAAAAAGTAAGACCATCACACCAAAAGGTCCGATCTCTGGACGAGAGGTTAACGCGGAATACCATTTTTTCTCTCCTTGTCTGTCTGACTCTTGTCTTGGTTTTTTTGTTGTTGATGTATTCATTTAAAAAAAAGGTTTGTTGATTTATAAAAAAAAAGGGCCGATTTTGAAATCGACCCTTTAAATTATATTTAATTATCTATCAATTCCTGCAAGAGCAGCAACTGAAGAAGCGTTAGACTTATCAACGAAGCCAGGTCCTGATGGGATGTTAGCTCCTGGAAGAAGTCCAGCACTGTTATTGTACAAGTGTAATACGATAATTGGCATATAACCTTGTAGTCTTTGTTGTTGATCGATAGTGAAAGAAACTCTTCCAGATCCGATTAAATCCATAACTGCAGGACTCAAGTCGAAGCAAGAGTGATGCACTGTCATACCAAGATCAACTAAAGCTTTATCAACAGCTTCACATACGTGTGGTCCTACTGAAAGGATCGCATTGATATCACTGTTAGCTTGTAAAGCAGCAGTAGCTCTAGTTTGAATAGTTGCAGGGTCAGATGTAGTATCAGTCATTTGCATAGGAACAGCAGAACCGTAACCTTCACATCTGTCTACAAGAGCTGTGTTGTATGCTTCTTGAATCATACATAATGCTTTAGTAGCACCTTCAGCTTTTGCTCTTTCACCAGCTTTTTGTCCAGCAAGTAATTCAGGCTGACCAACGTGCATTAAAGCACCTAGTTTAGCAGAAGACTCTAAACCAGAGTTCATTGTAATTACTGGAACACCAGCAGCAACAGCAGCTTTAATAGCTGGGCCTAATGCATCTGGGTCTGGTAAAGAAATTACCATTCCATCTGGTTGAGTAGCTGCAGCAGCTTGAATTGAGCTTGCCATATCAGCCATATCAGCAGAAGGGTTGTAGATATATTCGAAGTCAGCACCGATTGCTCTAGCTGCATCTTCACCACCTTTTTGAACTACTGGCCAAAAAGGATCTTTACCTTCTCCATGAGTGACCATTACATATCTTTCAGCGAAAGCAGAAGTTGCAAATAATGCAAGAGCTGCAATCGAAAGTATAAGTTTTTTCATTATTTCCCTCTTAAGTTAATTTAGTTAATATATATATATTAATTATTTGAACGGGATATAAACATATCCAAACACAATCCGTAAAGTAAAAAATAAAAAATTTTAAAAATTTATATATAATATCTATACCTAATTTTATCTTTGGCAGATTGATATGAATTCAACTCTTGGTTGATATTAATTTTATTAAAATTTTTCTAATGTTATGGTGTTTTTTAAAAAATTTAATTTTTTTTATATTAAATTTAGAATTGAACTTTCTAATATGTCGCGCTTCTTCCTAATCTTGCAGCTCCTCTAACTCCACTAGCGTCTCCGTATCTAGGTTTTAAAAAAACACCTTCGTATTCTCTACCAATAACAAATTTTCTAACTAGCGAATCTATTTCATGTAAAAAATCTATTTCATTTGAAACTCCTCCTCCAAAGATAAAAGCATCAGGATCTAAAATATTTATGATGCTTGAAAGTGACATTGCCAAATTTACTTTAAAATCATCTATAAATCTTTCTGCATCTAAATCATGTTTTCTGTTCAGTTCAAAAATTTCATTTGTTTTTAAATTTTTTCCATAAAGTTTCTTAAATCTTTTTGCTAAACTTAAACCGGATAAAAAACTTTCAATCTCTGCTTCCCTAGCATTGCTTGAGTCAAAATTTTCTTTCTTAGCTGCAAAATATGGAATTTGGTTGTGTCCCCATTCCCCTGCTACTCCATTCGAGCCTGTAATAATTTTTTTATCTATTACTAAACCACCTCCAACTCCTGAGCCTAATATAATTCCATAAACAATTTTGTAATGTTTACCTGATCCATCTATAGCTTCTGATAAAGAAAAACAGTTTGCATCATTTTCACAAAATACTTCTTTTCCAAGTGCTTTACGTAGATCACTTTGAAATGGTTTTTTTTCTAACCAAGATATATTTGGAGCATTTTTTACTAATCCAGTTTGAGGAGAATGAACACCTGGATGACAAACTCCAATTGGAAGTTCTTGTTTAAACTCTTGTTCTAATTGTCTATGAATATCTCTTATAGCAGTTATAATTTGGATATACTCCTTTGGACACGATATTCTTGATCTGTGTTTTTCGTTCCCATTTTCTTCAAGAACAACACTCTCTATTTTGGTTGCACCAACATCAATACCTACTTGCATAACTAATATGTGGCTCTTCCACCACTTAAATCAAAAACTGCTGCAGTTGAAAATGAATTTTCTTCGCTGGCTAACCAAGTTACTAATGATGCTAATTCTTCAACTTTTGCAAATTTATTTCTAGGAATTTTTGATAACATATAATTTATATGTTCTTCTGTCATTTGATCAAATATCCTGGTCTTTGCTGCTGCTGGTGTTACACAATTTACGGCTATATTTTTTTGCGCAAGCTCTTTGCCTAGAGATTTTGTTAAACCTATAACACCTGCCTTAGATGTACTGTAAGCGCTTGCATTTGGGTTTCCTTCTTTACCTGCTATAGACGCAATATTTACAATTCTTCCATAATCATTCTTAGCCATAAATGGAACAACTGCTTTGCAACAGTAAAAAACTGCATTTAAGTTTAAGTTAATTACCTTATTCCACTCTTCTATTGGATATTCTGCAACTGTAGTGTTCATTCCAGCCACACCCGCATTGTTAATAAAGATATCAATCTTACCATGTGATTTTTCAACTTCAGATAATTTTGAATTTATTGTTTCATAGTTGCTCACATCAACTATTTGATAAATTAAGTTTTCAGAATTTACTTTTTCTAAAGCTTTTTTGGCTTCACCTTCGTCAATATCCCAAATTACTACTTTAGCTCCAGACTCAATAAATCTTTCAGTGATAGCTAAACCAAATCCTTGGGCTCCACCTGTTACAATTGCTACTCTATTTTTCAAATCATATTTAATCATCTTTATTTTTTAAATTTTTTTGATCTTATTAAAGGAAAAGCTAAGGCAATTAAAGACAAAATAAAGAACGTTAAAGCTATTGGTCTTGTGAAAAACATCAGCCAATTACCATCAAATATAACCAGAGATTGTCTTAGAGTTCCTTCAACTAACTCACCTAAAATCAATCCGATAATAACTGGCACAACTGAGAAACCATATCTTCTCATAAAAAAACCTAGAACACCAAAAAATAACATTATCCAAACATCTATTATGGATTGATTTAAAGAATAAGTTCCACATACTGAAACTGCGAATATCATTGGCCATAAGATTTTATTTGGCACCAACGTTATTCTTGCAAAAATTTTTGCTCCAAAGAACCCAAATATAAAAAATAAAACATTAGCAATTAACATTGCTCCAAAGATTCCATATAAAAAATCGGGTTGTTCTCTAAATAAATCAGGCCCAGGTCTTACACCATGTATAATTAATCCTGTTAAGATAACAGCTGTTGTAGCACTACCAGGAATTCCAAGTGCAAGTGTTGGAACCATTGCACCTCCTGTTGCTGCATTATTTGCTGCTTCTGCACCCGCAATACCTTCTATAGAGCCTTTTCCAAACTCTTCGGGTTTTTTCGAAAACCTTTTTGCTTCTGAATATCCAATTAAAGAAGCAACTGTTCCGCCTTCAGCAGGTAACACTCCAATAAATGAACCTATACCACTGGATCTTAAAATTGTTTTCCAGGTTTTTTTATAATCATCTTTACTTGGAAGTTTTATTGCTTTTAAAGCTATTCTATTAAATACTTGGTTAATTAAAGTTGATTGAGTTAGCATCTCGCTCATTGCAAATAAACCAACTACTACCGGTATAAAACCAATCCCTTCAGTTAATTCATTAATTCCAAAAGTAAATCGATCAATTGAAGTCATAAAATCTTTGCCAACTGTTGAAATTAAAATTCCAAACGCACCTGCGATTAAATTCTTAATTGGACTTCCCTCTCCTATTGATGCAAGCATCGTTAAACCAAAAATTGCTAACGCAAAATATTCTGGTTGACCAAATTCATAAGCTAGTTGAGCCAGAATAGGTGCAAAAAATACAAGAATAATAACGCTAAAAATACCCCCAACTGTACTAGAAACAGTTGCCATTCCTAAAGCCCTACCAGCCTCTCCTTTTTGTGCTAAAGGATACCCGTCTAAACAAGTTGCTGCAGCAGCTGGGGTTCCAGGTGTATTAATCAGAACTGCAGTTATTGCACCTCCATAAGTACCTGCACAATAAATCGAGGTTAACAATACAATTGCTGATAAAGGATCGAGCGTCATTGTAAAAGGTAAAATTAATGCTCCACCAGTTGTTGGCCCTAAACCAGGTAAAACACCTAATATTAAACCAAACAAAGTTCCAAAAAATAAAACTAACAATAGCTTTGAGCTAAACAAAGGAGCCATCATTAATAATAAATTTTCCATCTAGCTATAATAAATATTAGTTATAATTCCAGGTGGAAACCTTAGACCTAGAATTGTTTCAAAAAAAATAAATACTAAGACTGGAAAAATAATTCCAACAAGTAATAAATAAAATATTCTTTTTTCTCCCCAATAGTAGGAAACAAAAATAGATAAAGCTGAAATTGCTAAAAAGAAATCTAAAGTTTTCGAAATCACTACAAAAATAAAAAAACTTAAAAGTGTTAAAAAAAATGATTTAGGTAATTTTTTTTCAACTTTCCAAGGATTTTTGATTGCTAAATAATAAATTAATAAACTCATTACTATTATTAAAATCAAAAGTGCCTTTGGAAATGTTGCTGGTTGAATTCCTCTATTTAAAATAGGGGGGACAATATCAAATGTAAAAGTAGTGATTAATAATGCTACAGAAACTAAAATAATTACCAAACAAACTTTAAACTCGTCTCTAAAAAAAAAGGGCAAACTTTTGTTTGCCCTTTTTTGTTTTTGTACATTCTTCATATTTAAATGTACTTTAAATTAGATTAATTAATGTAACCTAATGCTTTTAGCTGAGCAGTCATTTCTGTAAGCATTTCTTCCATTTGCTTACCCCACTCGTCAGCACCAACTACACTAGTGTCATCAAGACCAATTTCAGTTAAGAAATTTTTGTAATAGTTGTGGCTCATAGCTTTCATCATTCCAGCTTCTAATTGTTTTACTCTGTCTGCTGGAGCACCTTTTTTTGTTACAAAACCTCTAACAGTAGATAAAGAAACAGGTATGCCTAATTCTTTTGCTGTTGGAGAGTCTCCAATTTTAGCCATTCTATTGTTTGCTAATACAACTGAAACACAAAGTTTACCTTCATTAATTTCAGTTAATGCTTCACCTAAGTTTAAAACACCTACATCAATATCTCCTTTGATCAGGTTAGTTTTAATTGGCGCAACACCTTTGTAAGCAACGATAGTTGGATCTTTTAATCCACCTTTTTTAGTAAATGCGATTGCACTAACATCATCAATACCACCAGTATGAGTAGTTCCATATTTTAGTGATTTTGATTTTTGTGTGCTTATAAATTTCTTAGCATCTTTGATATCGTTTTTACAATTAACAACAAATAATTGAGGATCATCAGTACCTCTTGCAAGTGGTTGCATATCGCTCAACTTAACTTTAGTTTTACCTAAAGCCATAGATACAGCATGACCTGTAGTCCAGGTTAAAGTATGATTTCCATCAGCTGGTAAAGACATCATGTAGTCCATAGATGCTGCTCCACCACCACCTTTTTTGTTTACTAATTGCATATCCTGTTTAAGAACTCTTCTTGCTCTTAATAACATCATTCTAGTAGTAACATCAGTTCCACCACCAAAACCAGCGTGTGTAATTGCTTGTATTGGGTGACCATCAGCTTTAGCTGATGTGATCATTAATGGAAGAGCCACAACAAAAAATTCAGTTACTAGAAAAGCAGCTGCTAAAAATAGTTTAAAGCTTTTTTTCATTATTTCCCTCTTATTTAGTTAATTTATATTTAATAATTTAAACATAATCTGATACAAAACGTAAAGAAAAAAATGCCTGAAAACAAATCTAACATTGCAGTTCTTCTTGGTGATCCAGCGGGGATCGGACCAGAGTTAGTTTCAAAGCTTTTAAAAGATGAAATGACTACAAAAGCAAACATTGTCATCATTGGTGAGAAACAAGTATTTGAAAGTGGAAATAGTATCACAGGAATTTCACATAATATAGATATTGTTGAAAATTTTGATGAGGTAAATTTTGATAAATCAAATAGATTTTTATTAGATATTTCTAAAGGAAAAAATCATAAATATAAAATAGCAGAACCATCAAAAGAGTCTGGTGAAAGTGTATTGGAAGCTTTAGATTTAGCTTTAACTCTTGCTAAGGAAAAAAAAATAGATGCAATTAATTTTGCGCCAATGAATAAGACAAGTTTAAAACTTGGAGGAAATAAACATTCAGATGAATTACAGTTAATGGCTGAAAAACTTGAAGTGAATAGTTTTTGTTGCGAATTTAATGTGATTGATAATTTTTGGACAGCAAGAGTAACTTCTCATATTCCAATCAAAGAAGTTGCTCAACATGTTACTAAAGAAAATATCTTAAAGCCTATAAAATTAATAAATCAGGTTATGGAATTGAATGGTGTAAAGAAACCTAGAATTGCCATTCAAGCTTTAAATCCACACGCAGAGTTTGGCACAGAGGAAAAAGATGAAATCATTCCTGCGATTGAAGAAGCAAAAAAACTTGGCTACAATGTTGATGGTCCATTGCCATGCGACACATCCTTTGTAGTAGCCTACAAAAATAAAAACCATGATTGTATGGTTGGTATGTATCATGATGCACTACAATCTGGTCTTAAGGCATTTGGTTTTGACAGAGGAGTAACAGTTCAAGGTGGATTAACTGTACCAGTAACGACTACTGCACATGGATCTGCATTTGCAATTGCTGGAAAAAATGAAGCTAACTTAGCTCCAATTTTAAATTCATTTAAGATTGCATTATCAATGGCTGAAAATAAAAAGAAGTTAAGCTAAGCTTTAAATTAAACCAGCATCTACCGTAAAATTTTGTTTAGTACATCCCGATGAAACATCTGATGCCAAATATAAAACCATTTTTGAAACATCCTCTGGTAATATTTGTTTTTTAAGACACTGTTGATCTAAAATTTCTTTTTTAAATTTTGGATTTAACCATAATTTTGACTGTCTTTTAGTTGCAACTGATCCAGGTGCTATGGAGTTAATTCTAATATTATGTTGTCCTAAATCTCTAGCTAAAGATTTGGTTAAACCATAAATTGCAGCTTTTGCTGTGCTGTATGCTGGAAACATGACAGCTCCTCTAATCCAGCTAACTGAACCTAAATTTATTATTGATCCACCTTTGTTTTTAATCATGCTTTTTTTAACTGTTTGAATAGCGAATAAATAGTGCTTTAAATTTATTGCCATTCTTTCATCCCAGTATTTTTCTGTAACTTCCTCAAGAGTGTGCCTTTGATCATTTGAAGCGTTGTTAACTAAAATATCAATTGTTCCCTTATTTTTAATTATGTTCTGAATTAGAGTTTTGTATTTTTTTATATTTTTAATATTACAGAATTGAAAAGTGGGTATTTTTTGTTTTTTCTTTTTAATTTTTGAAATTAATTTTTCAGCTCCTTTTTTATCTATATCGAAAAAATAAACCTCAACACCTTGTTCACAAAGGTGTTCGACAATTGATGCACCAATACCAGATGCTCCACCTGAAACTAATGCGCGTTTATCTTTTAAATCAAAATATTCAACTTTCATTTAAATAAGAATTTATAATTAATTTAATATTTTTTTTATTTCTTCTAAAGTAAAAGGTTTTGGTTTCTTGCAAGTTGTCTTTATTTCTTGCGGAATACCTGTTTGAGACGCTCTCATTGTTGAGTCTATGATATCTAAAACATGCAAAGAAAGCTCTCCATTACATCTATGTTCTAAATTATTTTCAATTGCATAAGCCATCTCTGATAGACCAGCTCCTCTATAATTTGCATTTGTTGGAGATTCATTTGCTCTTGAGCTTTGACTTTTAATATTAATTCTTCCTAAAGGCATCATATCTGTTTTATGTTCACCCCAATTACCGCCAGCGGTTACTGAAACAAAAGCAGATCCTCCAAACATATTTGGATCAGGAACAATAATTGATCCTTTATTACCATAAAGCTCTATATGGTTTCTTTGATGAGCAACCACATCAAAAGATAAAGTTATCTGTATGATACAATCATTTTCAAATTGTATAGTTGCAAGATAAGTCGTTGGAGTTTCTACTTTAAATTTTTGATCTTTTTTTGGACCTATTCCAATTTCTCTTTCTTCAAAGACTTTTGTACATCTTCCTTGGACTTGTTTTGCTGGACCAATTAGATTTACTAATGCTGTAAGATAATATGGTCCCATATCTATTACAGGGCCACCTTCATTTTCAGCAAACCAAGGTTCTGGATTAGGGTGATATGATTGAACTCCTGGGAAAGCAAAAATTGCATTACCTAATTTTATTTCACCAATCACTCCATTATCAATTAGCTCCCTAGTTTTTTGGATACCTCCACCCAAAAAAGTATCAGGTGCATTTCCAATATAAAGATTTCTTTCTTTAGCGAGCTCAACTAATTTTTTTCCATCTTCAAAATTAACAGCCATAGGTTTCTCGGCATAAGAATGCTTACCATTTTCTAAGGCCATTTTTGAAACTTCAAAATGTGCTCTAGGAATTGTAAGGTTTAGTATTATTTCAATCTCTTTATCTTTTAAAAGTTCTTCAACAGTTACTGCTTCAATATTATAATGGATTGCACACTTTTTTGCTGTTTCCATGTTGATATCAGCACATTTAATAATCCTAATATTATTAAAATACTCTTGAGCTCTAAAATAAGTTTCTGAAATATGCCCACAGCCTATTAGACCTACTTTAAATACTTTGTTCATAAAGGGCTAAATACCTTGTCTTTGTTTTCCTTTTCCTTCTTTATAAAGTTTTAAAGCTTCTTCATTTTCCTTAGTTGTTGGAATTTCTAAAGTTGGACTATCCCAAAAAGATGAGCCTTCAACCCATTTATATGCATGAGTTTTAATTGAAATAACATAAGTCACATCAGATGCTTTTGCTCTTTTAAATGCAGCCTCAAGATCTGATATTGAGGTAACGTGTTCAGATTTTGCACCCATACTTTCTGCATGTTTTGCAAAATCTACATCAACTAAGCCAGGTGTATTAGAACTCTTTAATAAGTTGTTGTACTCTTTACCACCTTTAAATAATTGCAATCTATTAATAACTGCAAAACCTCCGTTATCACAAACAATTATAATCAATTTATTTTTTGTGATTACTGAAGAATAAATATCAGTATTATTTAATAAATAAGATCCATCTCCTACAAAAGAAATTACTTCTTTATCTGGATTTGCCATTTTAATTCCTAAAGCTCCAGATATTTCATAACTCATACAACTAAAACCCCATTCTGTTTCATGAGTATTGAGTTCTCTTGGTCTCCAAACTTGAATTACCTCACCAACCAAACCTCCTGCAGCCGTAACCGCAATATCTGTTGGATCAGAATTTCTATAGATTGCACCAATTGCTTGGACATAACTTGGGACTTCCTGATTAGTTGGAGCGCTCTCTTTATCTATATGTTCATTCCATGACTTAAGCTCAGTTTGAGATTTTTTATTCCAATCTTCTCCTGCTTTCCAATCACCTAAAGCTTGAGAAAGTTCAGTTAAAGAAACTTTTGCATCTCCAACAACCGCTTGTGCTAAATGTTTATTGGCATCATATCTTGATACATTAATAGAAACTAACTTGAAATTTTCGTTTTCAAAATTTGCCCATGATCCTGTTGTAAAATCAGCAAGCTTTGTGCCAACCGCAATAGCAAGATCAGTTTCTTTAGCTAATGTGTTTGTATTTTTTCCTCCCAGTCCTCCAATTTGACCTGCGTAATGAGAATGATCTCTCTTCATTGTTGAATAACCCATTACAGTTTGTGTAACTGGAATATTATGTTTGATTGCAAACTGACTTAATTCTTCCATTGCATCTGAATAAAAAACTCCACCACCAGAAATTATAATTGGGTTTTTAGATGACTTAATTTTTTCTGCTGCCTCTTTAATTTGAAATTCATCTGGTCTTGGTCTTCGAATTGTGTGAACTCTTTCTTTAAAAAACTCCTCTGGGTAATCAAAAGTTTGGCCTTGAATATCTTGACTTAACGCAATACATGCAGGACCACAATCTGCAGGATCTAACATTGTTTGAACTGCTATTGGAAATGATTGAATTATTTGTTCAGGTCTTGTGATACGATCAAAATATCTTGTTACTGGTTTAAAAGCATCGTTCGCAGTTGTGCTTGGGTTGTTAAAATGTTCAACTTGTTGCAATACTGGATCTGGCATTCTGTTTGCATAAGTGTCTCCAGGTAAAAATAATATTGGCAACCTATTACTCATAGCAACTGCAGCAGCTGTAACCATATTTGTTGCTCCAGGTCCAACAGAGGATGTTGCTACGAAAATTTGTTGTCTTCTTTTTGCTCTAGCATAGCCAATACCTGTAAGAGCCATATTTTGTTCATGATGCCCTCTATATGTTGGAAGTTCTTTTTGATTTTCCTCTAGTGCTTGACCTAAACAAGCTACATTTCCATGTCCAAAAATTCCAAAGACACCAGGAAAGAGTGGTTCTTTTTTGCCGTTAATTAATATTTTTTGGGCAATTAAATATTTAACTATCGCATGAGCACAAGTGAGGGTAATTTTTTTCATAAATATGTTTATCTTTTAATATGTATAGTGTTTATATATAATTCTATTTATAAATTAAAAAACCTAATTAAGTAAACTTAAAAATAATTTCTATGTACGAAAAATTTGGACAATTCATTGATGGTAAATGGCAACAAGCTGAAAAAAAAGAAACTTATGATGTAATCAACCCTGCAACTGAAGAAGTAATTGGAAAAGCTTCGAAAGCTTCATCTATTGAAGTACAAAAAGCATTAAAGTCTGCAGAAAAAGGTTTGGAAGTTTGGAAAAACACTGCACCATGGCAAAGAGCTTATGTGCTTAGAAAAATTGCAGATATGATGAGAGAAAAAAAAGATGTTATTGCAAAATGGTTAACTCTTGAAGTTGGAAAACCTCTTGCAGAGGCAGTTGGTGAAGTTGGTGGTGGAGCTGATATTTTTGAGTGGAATGCTGAAGAAACAAAAAGAATTTATGGTCAAACTCAACAAAGTAGATTTCCAGATACAAGGGTTCATGTTTATTATCAGCCTGTTGGTGTTGTTGCAGCTTTAGTTCCATGGAATTTCCCAATTGTTTTAGCATCTAGAAAAATTTCTACTGCCTTAGCTGCAGGATGTTCTGTAATTTGTAAGCCAGACGTAATTACTCCTGGTGCTGTAATGGAATTAGTAAACATTTGCAAAGAAGCTGGTGTACCAGATGGTGTTGTTAGTCTTTTATCAGGTGATCCTGCTGAAATATCAAATGAATTAATGGAGTCTGATATAATTAAAAAAGTTTCAGTTACTGGATCGACTAGAGTTGGTAAAATTATTTTAAAAAAAGCAGCTGATAAAGTTCAAAGAGTCACTATGGAGCTTAGTGGACACTCTCCTTTTATTGTGTGTGAAGACGTAGATATGAACAAAGTAGCTGATATAGCTATAACCGGTAAATTTAGAAATAACGGTCAAGTCTGTATTTCACCAAATAGATTTTATATTCAAGAAAATAGAAAAGATGAGTTTGTTGATGCTTTTATCGAAAGAGCAAAAAAATTAAAAATTGGAAACGGTATGGACGAAGGTGTGGATCTGGGTCCTTTAACTACTGCTAAGAGATTGGAAGAAATAGAAAAACTAGTTGAAACTACTAAAAAAGAAGGAGCTAAAGTGTTAATGGGTGGACAAAGACCTTCTGGTTTCAATAAGGGATATTATTATGAACCGACAGTTTTTGATGATGTTAAAGATAATTTTACAATTATGAAAGAAGAGCCTTTCGGTCCACTAGTTCCAATTTTAACTTTTAAAACTTTTGATGAAGTAATTGAAAGAGCAAATGATAATGACTTAGGATTATGTAGTTATTTATATACTAATTCTATGGATAAAGCTCATATTGGATCTGAAAAACTAGAGTCTGGTTGTGTTGCGGTTAATACTGGTGTTGTTGCTATTGCTGAAGCACCATTTGGAGGGATAAAACAAACTGGTTATGGTCGTGAAGGTGGATCAGGTGCAATCAAAGATTATCTAAATGTGAAATATACTCACATGGGCTTAAAAATCTAAAAATGAGAAAAAATAAAGTTAAAGAAATGATGAAAGCAGGGAAACCTGTTATCAATGGTTGGCTTCAAATACCTAGTACTGTTTCAGCTGAAGTAATGGCTCATCAAGGTTGGGATTCTCTAACAATAGATATGCAACATGGCTTAGTTGATTACACTAATGCACTTCCAATGCTTCAAACAATTTCAACAACAGATGTAACTCCTTTAGCTAGAGTAAACTGGAATGAGCCAGGTCAAATAATGAAAATTCTAGATGCGGGTTGTTATGGAATTATATGTCCAATGGTAAGTAATAAAGAGGAAGCAGAAAGATTTGTTCAAGCTTGTATGTACCCTCCTCGTGGTTATAGAAGTTTTGGTCCCGTTAGAGGATTAATCTATGGAGGTTCAGATTATGCAAAACATGCAAATGATGAAATGCTCAAATTAGCTATGATCGAAACAAAAGAGTCTTTAGAAAAATTAGATGAGATTATGTCAACTCCTGGTGTGGATGGAATATATATTGGGCCAGCTGATTTAAGTTTAGCAATAGGAGAAGAACCTGGCTTTGATAGAGCAGAAAGCACAAAAGCTTATTCGGAAATACTAAGAATTTTAGAACACGCAAAAAAAAATAATATTTTTGCAGGAATTCATAATGGTACACCTGAGTATGCACAAAAAATGATAGATAAAGGTTTCAATTTTGTAACTATTGGGGCTGATCAAAGAGCATTAAGTGCGGGCGCTAAAGCAGTGGTAGAAAAAATGAAAGGTTCTTCAAAAAAAGAAGAGTCTAAAGCTTACTAGGTTAACTATTTAATTCCCTTATAAAGAATATCTCTCCTATCAATAAATTCCTCAAAGGTTTTAATGGTAATTACTGAAGGTAATATAAATATAGATCTTTTGTCTCTCTCATTTCTTATAATTCTAAAATAACCTTTTTTAATTGCTGTATCGATATAAACGTTTGAGGTTAAATATGATTTCTCGATCACTTTAAGTAATTGATTTTTAGTAATTGATTTATTTTTATAATAAGCAAGCATTACCATGTGCAACATTATCCAATGTTGTGGGGTTAAAGAAAACCAATTCAATAACTCGTTAGCTAATCTTCCTTCAAAATCACCGAGTGATATTTCTGCTAATTGAATTCTTTTTTGAGTAAGTTTTGGAATTTTTTTTTGTTCTTCAAAGTGCTTAGGATACTTGAACTGTCTTTTCATTTAAATAAATTTAAACTCATTAAGTTTTCTATTCAATACTATTTTTATTTAATAGCTCTTTATAAATGTTATTTACTCTATGTACTTCTGTTGCGGTATTAAAATAACCTTCATATTCTATTTCTTCAGGTGTGACGTCAAAATGATAATGTCCTGCATCTCTGTCATGTTCATAAGAATGAAAATGAGTATGTTCACCTGACTCTCTCAGATTTAATTCTCCTCCAGTAGGATCACCAGTCCAAAGAACCGTATAACATTGTAATTTTGGTCCAACTGGTTCATAAAATTGAAGAAAATCTTTTACACATTTCATTTGTTTTGGATCGTAATACTCGTGTTTAATATCTTTATAATCAGGTTGTACATGCGATCTTATTTTTCCATTTAATACTCTAAATACTCCAGCAAGAGACAAATGTTCATTATCTTTAATTTTTAAATGTTTTGATAAAGAAGACCTCATTGCTTGAGGCAAAGAACCTTGTTCTCCATTTCTACCTTTGATTTTTATTTTAATAACTTTTCCCTGTTTACCATCTGTATAATAAATGTTTCCAAGTCCACCGTGTTTTTTTGCAGAATACTTTTCAACAATACATTTTTTGTCTGGACTTACTCTTGCTATTATTGACTTAGACTCATCAGTTATTAAGTTTTCATTAATAACTAATTCTCCACAATGACCATCTAAACATGACATTGCACCTGATCCGGCTCCTAAAGCATAAGATTTTTCAGAGTCAATAATTTTAGATATTTCTTGATAGTCAAATTCTGCACCAATAAATTTTGGATCATGCATATAAGGCTCTCCACCAACATCTATTATTTTTTGATTTCCACTTATTCCTTCTGATGGACAATCCCAATCTCTAAGATTAGGGCAGTCAACCACTTCAACTTCAACATTTTTGAAATTTTCAAACAATCCTTTTCTTAATGCATCTGAAATATCTTCTAATGAATAATCTTTAAAAATTCCTTTTTCTATTTTTAATTGCATGATGTTAATAAGCTATAATTTATTTTGCATAATGTCTATAGATAATATATATAATTTCTATACATAAATAATTTTAAATAAGGTAACGATGATTAATAAAGATTTAAAAGTAGCTGTTCTTGGTGCAGGAGCGATGGGTTGCTTGTTTGGCGGTTTGCTTGCAGAAAAAGGTTTAAATGTAATTTTAATTGATGTTTGGAAAGAACATGTAGATGCAATTAATAACGATGGTTTAAAAATGGATGGACATGGCGGTGATCGAATAATAAAAGTTAAAGCCACTTCAGATCCATCCTCGTTAGATAAAGTAGATGCTGTAATAGTTATGTGTAAAGCTACAGCTTTAGAGCCAGCATTAAACAGTATTAAAAATATCATAGGAGATAAAACAGTATTTATGTCTTTTCAAAATGGTATTGGTCATGAAGCAATTATTCAAAGTATTGTAGGTAATGAAAAAGTAATTGGTGGGACAACTACACAAGCTTCAAATATTTTAGGACCAGGTCATATAATGAATCATGGTTCGTTACCATCTTGGATTGGTGAGTACGAAGGAGGAATTACTGATCGAATTAAAGAAATAGCAGATACTTTTACAGCACATAATCTTGAAATGATTGCTGCAGAAGATGTAAAGAAAAGAAAATGGATGAAGCTTTTTGCTTTAACAGCAATTGGTCCATTATCTGCAATTTTTGATCTTCATCATACTGATTTATATATAAACAACAAAGCAAACCAAGTATCTCGAGGCTTGGGTAAAGAAATAATTTTAGAAACGAGAGAAGTTGCACTTGCTGATGGTGTAAATGTGTCTGAAGATGAATGCTTATTTATGTTTAATAAAATTGTAGATTCAATGCAAACCAACAAATCTTCAATGGCTTTTGACGTTCAATACAAGAGAAAAACTGAAATAGACTTTATTAGTGGTGCAGTTTCAAAAATAGGTAAAAAACACGGTGTTAAGACACCTTTAAATGATCTTATGTATAAAATGATTAAAGTGAAAGAAGGTATGTACAGCTAAATGCTCAGTACAAATAAATTAAATAAAATCAAAAGTAACTTTCCTGTTTTAGTTGGAGACAACGTTGTTTCAAAAAATATGTGTAATTTATTAATTAAAGAAATAAGCAACTCAAAATCATTTGATGATATGATTATGGGAGGTAGAAGCAGGATTAATAAAGGTTCTAAAAATTTTAATTTATATATTAAAAATTCAATTAACTCTGCAAAACTTTTGAAGCTTTTTAATAGTAAATCTTTTTATAAAAAAATTGAAAATCTTTTCACAAAAAATTTTAAGGATGGATCATGGGTAAATTTACATAAACCAAAATCATTTAATCCTAAAAAGTTCACCATTAAAAAAAAATTAAATTCTAGTGAATTAAAAAAAATGTTGGGTAACAACTATACAAATCCTAAAGTAAATTTAGATATAGATTTTTCAGTATCAAAAGGAGGATATAGATTAAGACCTCATAGGGATGATATAACTAGGTTGTATAATTTCTTAATTTATTTATCGGACATCCCAAAAAAAAATGGTGGCTCTCTTACTATTTATAGAAAAAAAGCAAAAAAAAATTTTAGAAAAAGCTTTAGAAGATTTCCAAAAATAACCGAACTTGAAATAGTGAAGTCTTTTACGCCAAAAAAAGGAACCGTTGTTTTTTTTCAGTCTACTCCAAATTCCTATCATGGCGTGAAGCGGTTTATAGAAAGAAATTGTCCAAAACGTTTTTTCATTTATGGAAGTTATGCCTTAAACAAACCGGTTATATGGAATTACAAAGGGATTTCATATTATCCGCACATAATTAGCACCAAAAAAAGAATGCTAACCTCTTTTCATGATGCGAACTATTTAACAACAGCACCAAAACATTGAAATATTGTTAATGATAAAATAAATTTTAATGATGACAAATAGTCTTCAAAAAAAATTATATGAGAATGGGTACTTGATTGTTAAAAATGTACTTAACTTTAGAAGAGATTTAAAACCAATTCTAAATGATATGGAATTTGTTATGGATTGTCTCATCCAAAAATATGCAAAAAAAAAAGATATAAAAAAAGTTCTTAATTTCGATTTTAAAAAAAAATATTCTTATATCTCAAAGCTTAATATTTATGATTTGGATCAATATTTTAATACTCGATTACCAAGAGACCACGTAAAAAAAGATAGTGATTATTTTGCTACTCAATCATTATGGAATTTAATTAATAATAAAAATATTTTGGATGTTGTAGAAAAAATTTTGGGTAAAGAAATAATGTCTAACCCTGTTCAAAATACTAGAATTAAACAACCTGAAAAAAAATTACCAGAAGGTTCAATTCATGATGGTTTGAGCGGCAGAACTCCATGGCATCAAGATGCTGCTGTTTTAAATTCTAGAGGACAAAAATTAACTGACATGGTTACTGTTTGGATCCCTTTTACTAAAACAACTAAGAAAAATGGATGCATGATTACAGTAAAAAAAATAAATAAAATGGGATTATTAAATCATGTATCAGGATACAGAGGACAAGTAGAATTAAAAAATAGTGAATTACTTGATGATATGAAGCATATTTATTTAGAGGCAAATATTGGAGATATAATATTATTGCATAAACACTCCATACACTGCTCTTTACCAAACAGATCAAATGATTTTAGGATAAGTGCTGATCTTAGATATAATGTTGCTGGACAACCATCAGGTAGAGAACCACTTCCAAATTTTTATGTAAGAAGTAAAAATAAAAAAAATCTCAAAGTTCAAAACTTTAAACAATGGTTATCTCTATGGGAAAAGGCAAAAGAAAAATGTATACCAAGAAAATATGCCTTTAAATATCCACTTCCAACGTATAAAAATAATAAAAGAGACTTATCTAATTTAGTTTAATATTTATAAAAAATTAATGACTAAAATTTTAATTACTGAATTCATCAACCAAAATAGTTTAGAAAATTTAAATAAAAAATTTGATGTTAACTACGATGAAAAATTATGTGAAGATGAAAAAGAAATAATAAAAATAATTGGAGACTATGATGGTCTAATTGTAAGAAATAAAACTCAAGTAAATTTAGATATTTTAAAAAATGCATTTAAATTAAAATTTATTGGAAGGTTGGGTGTTGGTTTGGACAATATTGATACAGAATATTGCAAAAATAAAAATATTCATGTTCAACCAGCTACAGGAATGAATGCAGACTCTGTTGCTGAATATGTAGTTTCTTCATCAATGTCTCTTATTAAAAAAATTCCAATGTTTCATAACGGAACTATCAAGGGTGAATGGCCAAGAACAACCATTAAATCTATAGAAGTAAAACAAAAGTATTTAGGAATAATAGGATTTGGTACAATTGGAAAAAAAGTTGCTGAGTATTCCTCAAAAAATGGTTTAAAAATTTTAGCTTACGATCCTTATGTTAAGGAAATAAATAATAAAGAAATTGATGCTAAATTATCAAGTTTAAATGAGATATATGAAAAATCAGATATCATTTCAATACATCTACCTCTAACAGATGAAACTAAAAATATGATAAATAAATCATCATTTTCCCAAATGAAAAATAAACCTATTATAATAAATACCTCTAGAGGTGGTATTGTAAATGAGAGTGATTTAATTGAAGCTTACCATAAAAATATTATTTCTGGCTTTGCTCTAGACGTGTTTGAAAAAGAACCAATAGAGAGTGAATTTTATAACAAAATAAAACCAGGTATGAATTGTATATTAACACCTCATATTTCTGGTGTAACAACAGAGTCAAACATTAGAGTAAGTAACTTTATAGTTAAAAAAATTACTGATTTTTTTAGCTAATTATTTCTTCTAGATTTATTAATCGACCTTGTTTTATTGATTGCTCTGCAGCCTCTCCCACAGCAACAGCAATTAAACCATCTTCTAATGAAACCTCTGGATCTGAATTACTTTTAATAGCTTTCAAAAAAGCTAAGTGTTCGTAGTAAGTAGATCCATGATGGTGGCCAGCCTCAAGAATTTTTTTATCTACTTCAATATTTTCGATGTGTGTTTTACCATCTCTCATTCCAATTCTTATATTTGATGAGGTTTTACCTGAATCATCCGAGGGGACTGAGGTTTCAATTTTTCCTTTATTTCCTGTGGCTACAAGCTCTTCTTGCATGTCAGAATTTTCTGCAAACATACAAAGCTCAAGCAAACTCCTTGCTCCATTTTCAAAATTTACAATCACATAAGCATTATCAATGATGTCTGGTTTTTTACCATTATACACTTCATCTAAATGATTAACGTCTTGACCACCACTAGCATAAACACTGAGTGGCTTACTTTGGATAATCAATCTCATTAAATCAAAGAAATGACAGCATTTTTCAACAAGTGTACCACCAGTATTTTCCTCAAAACGATTCCAATCATTTACTTTTTTTAAAAAAGGAAATCTATGTTCCCTTATGGTTAAAGTTTTTAAATCACCAATTTTATTATTATGAATTTCATTAATAAACTTTGAAACTGGTGGCATATATCTATACTCCATCGCAGTCCAAAATACTGAAGGATAATCTTTTGTAAGTTTTCTTATTTCTAAACAATCTTTTGTATTAGTGCATAATGGTTTTTCTACTAATATGTGTTTTTTAGTTTTGATTACATCTTTCAAGATTTCTATATGAGTAAAGTTAGGAGATGAAATTAAGTATACATCAACAATATTTTTCTCAATCATTTCTAAATGATTTTTAAAACATAAAACTTTTGTTTTTAGAATTTCTTTACACTGATTTAATGAATCTTCATGAGGATCAGCAAGTGCAACTACTTCGGCATTATCAATTAATGATATATTCAAAATATGTTCTCGAGCCATTGTCCCTGCTCCAATAATTCCATATTTTATTTTTTTCATATTCTGTTTGTATCAGTTTAATTTAAAAACTTAATCAATACTTAGCCCACTTGGCACTTTATCTGGTTTACCTAGCGGTCTCTGATTTCCACTTCTGCCAGTTAAAGATTCGAGAAAAGAAACAAGTTCATCAATTTCTTTATCATTCAATTCTATAGGCTGTATGTCAATGCTTGAGAGAATTCTGTCTTGTTCCCTTTTGTCTGAAAAAGTTACGAAATCAATTTCTTCTAACCAAGGTGCCTTAGGTAAATTTGCATATTCAGGTTTCCAATTCTTATTCATTTTTATTGGATTTAAATGATGCTTAATTATTGATTTTAAAGTTGGATAAGCACCATTATGACCGTAGGGAGCTGTTAAAGAAACGTTTCTTAATGCTGGCGTTTTAAATTTATACATATCGTTTATATTGTCCGTTTCGACCATTCGTCCAACGTCACGTGCATAAGGATCAAAAGGACGTGTCCTTCCAGGACCAAATTGGGGAATTCCTATTGAATGAAATTTTTGATCTGACAACAAAGATCCTGAATGACAAGAACTACAGTTTGCTTTTCCATAAAATAAATTCATCCCATTTATTTGCTTTAAAGTTAAAGCTTGTTTATCTCCATTTAAATATTCATCAAAGGGAGAGTCGAAAGATGTCCATTCATGAATTTCAAATGCAGCAATCGAATTAACAATGTGTGTAATGTTAATATCTAAGGCGCTGTTTACATCATCAAAAGCATTATTAAATAATTCAACATATTCTGGAATTCCTCTGATCCTGTGGGTAATTACAGGCCAAACTCTATCAATTCTCATACTATCTTTTCCAACTTTTGAGACCAAACCTATAATTTCATTTTCACCTGGATTTCCTGCCATCTCAAACTGTCTAGTCATCGGAAATAAAGCTTGAACTGCAACTATATTATCAAGTCCTTTAGGAAGAGCTTCTTGAGCAGGTGTATTAAAACCGTTACCAAATATATTCGATTTAGTTACTCTTCCATCATGTAACAAAGTAGTAATGTCTTTAAATCCTAAATTCCATAAAGCTAAAGCATTTCTTGGAATTCGTTTTTTTATTTTATCATCGCCCTCACCTGCAGTTCTCTCTAATCCTATACCTTGACCTCCTTCACCAATACCTAAAGAAAGTCCATCTGAACCTCCTTGATCATGACTATGGCAGGTTGCGCAAGCAATGTTTCGATTTGCAGATAAAATTTTATCGTGAAATAAAAGTCTTCCAATTTTAACTTTTTCTATATCAACTTCATGGAAATCTTCGCTCTTTAATGGTTTTGGTAAATCAATTGCGTAAGTTTTATTTACTGAAATTAAAAATGGAATTATAAATATTATTATTTTTAAATGATTAAATATCTTTTTATACTTTTGTTTCTTCCATCTATAGTTTTTGCAGAAATAGAAAATGCTCGAGATTTGATGGAAGAAGGAAAATTTAAAGAAGCTATGGAGGAACTTATCCCAGCAGCTAGATCTGGTAATGCTGATGCTGAAGAACTTATTGGGATTATGTACGCTATGGGTCTTGGTGTTGAAAGAGATGATGTTAGAGCTTTTGAATGGTATCTCAGATCTTCTATGAAAGGTCATCCTGGCGCTCAATCTGGTGTTGGGTGGTATTACGAAATTGGTAGAGGACTCCCTGCTCCTGATCTTGTTAGAGCTTATATGTGGTACGGTTTGTCTGCTATTGGTGGAGATCCTGATGCTGCAATTTCTCAGGAAGAAGTTATTAAAAAAATGACTCCTGAACAAATTGAAAAAGCTCATATTCTCATAAAAGATTATAAATCCTGGATATATCCTTTTAGATAATGAGGCGAACCAAAATCCGCCCCATTATATTAATGTGAAATTACAAATCTTTTTTGTATGCGCTCGATGCTTTTTTCTCTGCTTTAGCTACTGCCTTAGTTAAAGCGTTGAAAATTTCTTTTCCACCTTTAACATTGGCTTTAAACCAATCATATACTGGGCTAGCTTCTTTTTTAAAACTAGCTTTTTGATCGGGCGTTGGAACATATAAATCTCCACCACCTGCTACAAAGTCTTCGTAAGCTTTAATTGATTTTCTCTTAGGAGAAGCAAAAGTTGCTTGCTGCAAAGCATAGAAACCATCAGTCACTACTTTTTTAAGATCTGTTGACATCGATTGATATTTTGCATTGTTCATCCACCATAATGCTCCCATGTATGCATGACCGTCTAAAGTAACATATTTTAGACCTGCATCAGGAAACTTCATGTTCATAATGTCAGTAATTCCATTTTTAGAACCTTCAACTACACCAGTTTGAAATGATGTAAATAATTCAGGCCATGGAATAGGAGTTGGAGATGCACCTAATGCCCTTACAAGTTCCTGGGGTAAATCAGCTACAACTGTTCTGATTTTTAAACCTTTCATGTCAGATGGGTTTGCAACTCTTCTTTTTGTGTTAGCAAAATTTCTCCATCCACCAGTATTTCCAATTGTCATCAATCTGATTGAATCATTAGAATCTTTTAGAGCCATTTTTCTCATTGTTCTTACAAAATCACCTTGCATTACATCTTCAGCAATTCTGTCATCAGCCATTAGATAAGGTAAATCTAAAACTTGAACATATGGGAATACACCTGCTGCACCTCCAGAAGTAGAAATGTAAATATCTATACTTCCATCAGATACACCTTGTAAACACTCAGCGCCTTTTGAACAAAGCTGCGTTCCTACAAATAGTTCTACAGCTATTTTTCCATTTGAAGCTGCTTCTACGTAGTTTTTAAATACTACAGCACCATCATAATCTTCATCTTGATCATTAGAGTTCATTGTCATTCTCAAGTTATAATCTGCAGCTGAAACAGATGCAGTAAAACTAATTAAGAATAATAATGAAAAAAATGATTTTATTATTTTACTCATAATTATTTCCCTCTCATTAAATATTTATGTATGAAAACTATACTTAAATTGAATTAGAGAGTCTATCGACTAGTAAAAAAATATTGAAATTTACTTTGCGAATCCAGTAAGCAAAGGAATTGTCATCGAGATTGATGGAAAATATGTTATTAAAAATATAACTATAGCTTCAACTGCCAGGAATGGCAATATAGCTTTTGCTATTGTTTCAACTCTTTCCCCAGAAACAGAAGATGCAACAAATAGTACAAGACCCATAGGTGGAGTTGCTAAACCGACTGTCAAATTAACCGACATTATTATTGCAAAATGCACAGGATGAACTCCTAGCTCAACAAAAACTGGTCCAAGAATTGGTCCTAAGATAATTATCGCTGGGCCTGCATCTAAAAACATTCCAACAACAAATAATAAAATATTTATAAGAAACAATAAAACATACGGGTTATCAGTTAATCCTAAAACGAACGCAGCAAGATGCTCAGGTGCATGAGATAAGCTAACTACAGTTTTAAAAGCCATTGCAGCACCAACTAAAAGAAGTACAACGGAAGATACCATCGCTGCTTTTGTCATCACTTTAGGAACATCTTTCCATTTCAATGATTTTAAAACAAATAGACCGATAAACATTGCGTAAGCAGCTGCTACAGCTGATGCTTCTGTTGGTGTAAAAATTCCACCAAGAATACCACCTAAAATTATTACTGGTGTCATCAAAGGAAAAAAAGCTTTTAGAGATGCCTTACCTCTTTGACCCCAGGTTGTTTTTTCTGTCACTGCTGGAAAATTATATCTCTTGGCCATAAATTTTATTGTGACCATCAAACTAACTCCTACTAAAATACCAGGTACAATTCCTGCTAAAAATAATGCTGCAACACTCTCACCCATTACATACGCATAAATAATCATTATCCCTGAGGGTGGAATTATGGGTCCGATTACTGAACTAGCTGCAGTAATAGCTGCTGCAAATTTTTTTGTATATCCTTGTTTTTCCATTGCAGGAATAAGCATTGATCCAATTGCTGAAGTATCAGCTACAGCTGAACCAGATAAACCAGCAAACAACATTGAAGTTAGTACATTGACATGAGCCAATCCACCTTTTAAGTGACCCATCATCGCTTGACTAAACTCTACAAGTCGATGGGTTATTCCTCCTCTGTTCATTAACTCCCCTGCTAACATAAAAAATGGAATTGCCATCAAAGGGAAGCTATCAATTCCATTATAAATATTTCTATAAAGCATTGCACCATCTCTGGCCTGATCATTTAACCAAAGTAAAATTCCTGGTGCCGCTAACAAACCAAAAAATACTGGTAAACCAATTAATAAAAATAATAAAAACAAAGGAAGAAACCAAACTAACATTATTGTGTCTCCAACTTTTGTTTATCGTAATCTTCAGGTAAATCTAACTTTGTAAAATTAGTAAGAATATTTCTCAAAATTAATTCAATATTCACAGATATTAAAAAAATAATACCAACTGGTAATGACATATACATCCAAGCTAATTTTATTGGTTCTGCTTTTCCACCAATTAAATGAAAAGGAATTTTTATCGAAGAAGAATTAAATATCCATCCTGCATTAATATGTTTAAAACCTAATTCTAAACCTATAACTAATACAAAAAGAGATACAATTAATAAAAACAAAGTTAAAAAAGTTGATATAAGTTTTGGTAAAAATCTCTCTAATAAATCAATAGAAACAAATCCGCCCCATCTATAAGCAGAAGGTGCGATCAGTCCTGTCATCCATAACATCAAAAATCTAGCAACCTCATCAGGCCACGGCAGTGCATTATTTAATACATACCTAAAAAATACTTGTACCAAGATAACAATCACCATCAAGAGTATTGCTATCCATGCAAATTGTCTGCCAATTCTTAAAAAAAAAGTATTTATTTTCTCAAGGGTATTAAAAACAAATAGGAGAATATTAATTGTCAAATTCACAGCTAAATTTATTTTAATTATTAAATAAATACAACTTTAATCAAAAAACTAATTTACTTTATATAATAATTCTCGTATTAAAAATGCTCTCTAAAAAATTTATATACAATTATGAGTAATAAAAAAAAGATATTGATTATTCAAAAAGTCCATGAAAAAGGTATGGAATTAATTAATAACCACCCTAACTTTGATGTTGAAGTAACAGATGACACCTCTGTAGAAAATTTAAAATCTAAAATAAAAGATTGTGATGGCGCTTCAATTAGAATAGCAAAATTATCAGGTGAGGTAATTAATGAAGCAAAAAATCTTAAAATAATTTCTAGACATGGGGTTGGCTACGATAATATTGATTTAAAAACAGCTAAAGAAAGAGATATAAAAATTGCTATTACAGCTAATGCAAATGCAGTTACAGTTGCTGAGCATGTTATGTTTGTCCTGCTAAATATTGCAAAAAGAAGAGAACTTTATCATACGACAGTTAAAGAAGGTAATTTTAAGGACAGAAATAAATTACCTAAAACCATTGAAGTATGGAAAAAAAATTTCCTAATTATGGGATTTGGTAGAATAGGTAAAGCACTAATTAAAAGGTGTTTGGGATTTGAAATGAATGTTTACGTCTATGATCCATTTGTAGATAAAGATATAATAGAGAAGCTTGGTGGTAAAAAAGTTAATAATATTGAAGAGGCAATAAAAACAATGGATGTAATATCTCTACACATGCCTTTAACAGACAAAACAGAAAACCTTATTAATTATAATTTGCTTAAAACAATGAAGAAAAATTGTATCATCATTAATGCTGCTAGAGGTGGAATTATAAATGAAGAAGATCTTAATAAAGCTTTAAATGAAGATTTAATTTTTGGAGCAGGAATTGATGTATTCAAAAAAGAACCACCAGAAAATGATAATCCTCTTTTAAAAAATGATAAAGTTTATTTAAGTCCACATACTGCTGCTTTTACTGACGAATGTATGACAAGAATGGGTGTAGAAACAATTCAAAATATAATTGATTATTTCGATGATACATTAGAAAAATCAAAAATTGTAAGATTGTAGTAAGATATATTGTTTTAAAAGTTAGCTTTTATAAAGCTCGATACCACTAAGATTTAAAGTTTCAGTTAAATACTTGTAACCTATTTTTGCGTATTCATATGGGTTTGCTTTTTCAGGATCTTGTTCCGCCTCTACTACCAACCATCCAGAATAATTTTTTTTCTTCAATACATCAAACAATGGCTTGTAATCAATACATCCATCACCTGGAACTGTAAATGCACCTTCTAAAAATGCCCCTCTAAAACTTAAGTCTTCTTTTAAAGATTTTTCCAAGACACTTTTTCTAATATCCTTACAATGCATATGAATTAATCTTTCGCTAAAATCATTTAATATTTTTAAAGAGTCTCCCTGAGCAAATAACATGTGGCCAGTATCTAATGTAAGTTTTACACTATCATGTGTGTTTTCAAGTAGTCTTACCGTATCCTCTTCAGTCTCTATTATCGTGCCCATATGATGATGATAAGCAAGTGGCATACCTTCATCTTCAAGATATTTTCCCATTTCTGAGATTTTTTCATAATATTTTTTTGACTCTTCAAGACCCATTTGAGGTCTTGTAGATAATTTTCGATCTGGATCTCCTTGAATTGAACCAGAAACTTCGGCAAAAACCATACAAGGTGAATTACAATCTTTAAAAAGTTTAAGCTGATCTTGAATTAAATCTTTTTCTTCATCTATACTATTTGTCCTTAAATTAGCTCCATACCAACCTGAGCAAAGATTTAGATTAAATTCTTTAAGTTTAGGGATTAGTTCTTCTGATTTTTTTGGAAATTTACCACCAGACTCAATTCCAATAAATCCTGCCTGACTAGCTTCAGACAAACATTGTTCTAAAGAAGTATCGCCACCCAATTCAGGCATATCATCGTTACTCCATGCAATTGGTGCTATTCCTAATTTTACCGACATAAAATTTATTAAAAAGTTAAAACATTTTTAAATGATGATGTTATGTGCATCAAGAAAATTATATTTTTAATTAGTGTTTAATTCATCATTAAAAATGTTTCTTGATTTTGTTTTTTAATTCTGTTCTATATTCTTATGATTAACTTTTCGTTAATGGGAGCAGGACGGATTGGAAAAATGCATGCTAAATTTATTGCAGCACATCCAAAAGCAAAATTAAAATACATTTACGACATTAATTCTGAATTCGCTGAAGAAGTAGCAAAATCAACAGGGTGCTCAATTGCTTCTTCACCAGAGGACGCAATTAATGCAGATGATATAGACGCAGTTCTTATAGCTTCTGCTACTCCAACTCATACTCAATTTATTACAATGGCTGCAAAAGCAGGAAAAGCAATTTTTTGTGAAAAGCCAATTGATTTAAATATCAATAAAGTAAATGAGTGCATGGAAAATATCAAAGGAACAAACGTTCCTATTCAAATTGGCTTTAACAGAAGGTTTGATGCCAGTCATGCAAAGGCACAACAGGCAAAGGTAAAAAAAGAAATTGGTGAATTGGAAATGCTTATTATTACTAGTAGAGATCCTGAGCCTCCTGGAATTGACTATTTAAAAGCTGCTGGAGGATTTTTTAGAGATACTACTATTCATGATTTTGATTTAACTAGATTTATATTGGGAGATGATCCTATAGTTCAAGTATCAGCATTTGGAAGTGCTTTATTTGATAAAAATTCACAACAAGTAAAAGATCTAGATACTGCTATGTTTATTTTAAAATCAAAAAATGGTGTTTTAATTCATATTAACAACTCTCGACGAGCAGTTTATGGGTATGATCAAAGAGTTGAGGTATTTGGTAGTAAAGGAATGGTAATCTCTGATAATCAAACTCCTACTTCTTTAGAAAGATATACAAGCACATCAACAAATGAAAAAGAACCTATACATTTCTTTTTTATTGAGAGATATGAGCAAGCTTACAGAGATCAATTTAATGAATTTGTAAAATGCGTTGAAAATAAAACAAAACCATTAGTAGGATTTGAGGATGGAAGAAACGCTTTGATTATAGCTAATGCAGCATATGAATCCTTTGAAAGTGGTAAAGTAATAGATATAAAATTCTAACATGTCTAATAAATATATATCTGAACAATCTAACCAATTTAAAAATAAAATAATAATTGTAACAGGAAGCACCCAAGGAAGTGGAGCTGAGACTGCGAAATTACTAGCAAGCAGAGGCGCTAAAGGAATAACTATCTGTGGAAGAAATAATAAAAATGGAAACAAGGTAAAATCTGAAATAGAAAGCATGGGCGCAGAATGCCTATACGTTCAAGCAGATTTAGAAAAACTTGAAGACTGTAAAAAAATAATTTCTGAAACTGATAAAAGATTTAGCACAGTAGATTCTTTCATAAATGTTGCAGCTTTTACTGAGAGAGGAACGATCTTAAGCACAACAGAGGAAAATTATGATAAAAATTTTAATGTAAATGTAAAAGCTCCTCTTTTTATGATGCAAGACGTTATAAAAATAATGATCAGGGATAAAAAAAAAGGAACTATAGCTCATATTCTATCAATGGCTGGATATAGTGGTATGCCTTTCTTAACTGCTTACAGCTCTTCTAAAGCAGCATTAGCAGTAATGATTAAAAATGTTGCAAATTCAGTTTCTGGTCATCAAATAAGAGTGAATGGAGTAAATCTAGGTTGGACAGATACACCAGCAGAAACAGTAATTCAGAAAAAATTTCACAACGCAGATGATAATTGGTTGAAAAAAGCTGAATCAAAAGTTCCTTTTAAAAGATTAAACAAACCTTTGGATGTTGCAAAGATATTGGCATTCTTGTGCTCAGATGAGTCAGGAATTATGACTGGCAGTATTGTTGATTTTGATCAGACAGTTGCAGGATGGCATTCTTATTCAGCATATGACACCAAGGTATTAGACGATAGTATTTTAGGTGAGTGAACCTAATAAAAATTAATTTGTGAAAAAAAATAAAATTAAAGATACTGGTTTGGAAGTTACAGAATTAAGTTTTGGAACATCCTCTTTGGGGAGTATGCCAGATACTTATGGTTATGAAGTACCAAAACAAAGGGCTCAAGAAACGTTAAAAAGATTTTTTCAAGGTCCAGTAAATATGCTTGATACTTCAAGAAATTATGCAATGGGAGAAAGTGAAAAAAGGATTGGAATAGCAATAAAGGAAAATAAGGGTTGGCCAGAAAATTTTATCTTATCAACAAAAATTGATAGAAATATGGATACGCTAGTTCTTGATAAAAAAAGAACAAGAGAATCTATTGAAGAAAGTTTAAAAACTTTAAATGTAGACTCTGTTGATATTTTATTTCTTCATGATCCAGAATACGTAAAAGATATAAATGATATCACTAAAAAAGATGGGGCCTTGGATGAGTTATTTAAAATAAAAGAAGAGGGTTTAGCTAAGGCAGTTGGTTTAGCTATGGGAAAAATAAATATAATGTTTCCTCTTTTAAAAAATTGGGACTTTGATGTGATAATTAATCATAACAGATATACTTTATTAAACAGAGAAGCAGATGAAATGTATAGCTATGCTCACAGTAAAAATATATCTATTTTTAATGCTGCTCCTTACGCTGGTGGTATTTTAGCAAAAGGTCCAAGTAACTTTAAAAAAATAACTTATCAAGATGTTACAGAAGAAAAACTTGCACCTGCTAGAGAAATAGAAAAAGTTTGTAAAATGTATAATGTTGAAATGGGTGCAGCTGCCTTACAGTTTTCAATGAAAGATAAAAGAATTACCTCTACTCTATGCGGTGTTACTAGCATTCAGAGTATTGAAAAAAACCTGTCTTGGGCTAAAACAAATATCCCAGAAGAATTTTGGAACGAAGTTTTAAAATTACCTTACTCAAGCAAAGATCCAGAATCTGAAAGAAAATATACACCTGGTTAAATTTTAAAAAAATTATAAGTAAGATAATTATATATTTATTTTGTTAATTTAATTATCAACAATTTATGGGGATAATTTTTAATTGTAATCAATTTTAAAAATACATAATCTATTAAACATAAATTAAAAAAGGAGCATAAATGAAAAAGGTTATTATCTCATTAATAATGATGTTTGGAATAATCTCTTCAACTTCATTTGCTGGTACTTTGGTGATAAATACAGACACATCTGATGCAGCACCAAAAGAAGCTTTTGAATATATTATTAAAAAATTTGAAGAAGAGAACCCAGACGTCACAGTAAAATGGAATGTTTTTGACCATGAAGGTTACAAACAATCCATAAGAAATTTTTTAAACACTGATCCACCTGATGTTGCAAACTGGTATGCTGGAAATAGAATGTTACCATTTGTAAGAGCAGGTTTGTTTGAAGATGTCTCTGATATTTGGAAAGACTCAGGTTGGGTAGACGGAAACCTTTCTGAAAATATGGAGCATGCTAAAAAATCTATGACGATTGGTGGTAAGCAATGGGGTATTCCTTACACTTATTATCAGTGGGGCGTGTATTACAGGAAAGATTTATTTACAGCAAATGGAATATCTGTACCAAAAACATGGGATGATTTTGTAGCTGCATGCGCTACGTTAAAAGCTGCAGGTATTACACCTATTACAATCGGATCAAAGTATCTTTGGACAACAGCTGGTGTTTTTGATTATTTAAATCTTAGAACAAATGGCTATGAGTTCCATATGGATTTAACACTAGGTAAGGTTCCTTACACAGATCCAAAAGTGCAAGCAGTATTTGATAAATGGGATGAGCTTGTAAAGCCTGGATACTTCTTAGAAAATCATGCAGCACTTAGTTGGCAAGAAGCTTTAACTCCTATGGTGAACGGTGAAGCAGCAATGTATGTAATGGGTAACTTTGCTGTTGCTCCTTTAAAAGAGGCTGGCTTAAGAGATTCTAATTTAGGTTTCTTCCAGTTCCCTGAAATCACACCAGGTATCCCAATGGCTGAAGAAGCACCTACGGACACTGTGCATATACCTTCTAAAGCTAAAAATAAAACTGATGCTAAGCGTTTCTTAATATTTATGTCTCGAGCAGATGTGCAAGAAGAGATCAATAAAATATTAGGTCAGCTTCCTATTAACAAGAACTCTAGTGTTAAAAAGGGAGATCCATTCTTAAAAGCAGGATTGAATATGCTAAATAATGCTTATGCAATGGCGCAATTCTACGATAGAGATGCTCCAGCTCAAATGGCATCAGAGGGTATGAAAGGCTTTCAAGAATATATGTCTAATCCTGACAGAAGACAAAAAATCTTAGAAAGATTAGAAAAAGTACGTCAAAAAGTTTATAAATAAACTTTTAGCTTAACTGTGGGGCTTACTGGCCCCTCAGTTAAAAATTCGATTTCATCAATTTTTAAAATATAACTATATGGAACTAAATAATCCAAAAACTAAAAGAATTACTTGGTGGCAAAAAAATCAAATTAAAATAAGCCCATGGATTTTTCTAGCTCCAGGATTAATATTTTTTTCCATTTATGTAATAGCACCGATATTTGTATCTATTGGCATTTCTTTTTATCAATGGGATGGATTATCTCCATCTATATATGTTGGTCTTCAAAATTACATTGAACTTTTAGATGATGAATATTTTTATATTTCACTTTGGAATAATCTTAAATGGTTAATATTTTTTATGTTAGCAGTTCCTATTGGCTTAGGACTAGCAATATTTTTAAATCAAATTGTTTTTGGAATTAGATTAATTAAATCTCTATTTTTTTTTCCATTTGTTATTTCTCAAGTAGTCATTGGACTTATTTTTACTTGGTTTTACCAACCAAATTATGGTGTTATTGCACCCTTTCTAAATTTTATTGGATTAGAAGGATTTTCAATTCTTGCAAATGAAAATACTGCAACTTATGGGATAATATTTGCAGGTCTATATCCACAAATTGCTTATTGTTTAATTTTATATTTAACAGGACTTAACAATATTAACCCTGAACAAATTGAGGCTGGGAGAATGGATGGCGCCAAAGGATTTCATTTATTTTGGAATATAGTGCTTCCTCAACTAAGGCACGCTACCTTTTTAGCAATTGTAGTAACTGTGATTGGTGCGCTTAGAAGTTTTGATATGGTGGCAATAATGACTCAAGGTGGACCTTATGGTTATTCAAATGTGTTAGCGTATTACATGTTTGAGCAAGCTTTAAGTGAATACGGTTACAGAATGGGATACGGGTCAGCAATAGCAACTGTTTTGTTTACAATAATGATGTTTTATATTTTATTTTTTATATACAGAATGTATCGAAACGAGAGGGAGGATAATAACTAAATGTTCCCTACTCCAATTCATCAAAGACCAATCGTAAATCAATATATTTATAAAATATTTTTACCTATCTCATTAATTATTTGGTTGATACCGATTTTTGGTATTTTAATGACATCAATAAGAGGTTTGGGAGATATTACTGCAGGAAATATGTGGGGAACTCCAAGTGAATTTTTACTTTTTTCAAATTTATACGATGTTTTCACTAACACTCCAATGATCAAATACACTCTAAATAGTTTTAAAGTAACTATTCCAACAATGTTAGGAGCGGTTGCTTTAAGTTGTATGACTGGCTTTGCTCTTGCGAATTATAAGTTTAAGACAAATTTAATAATATTTTTTATTTTTATAGCCGGAAACTTTGTTCCATTTCAAATTTTAATGATACCGGTTAGAGATCTGACTTTTAAAATTGGTCTCTACAACACTATTACAGGATTGGTTTTATTTCATGTAGCTTTTCAAACAGGTTTTTGCACACTTTTTATGAGAAATTTTATTAAAGCGTTACCTCAAGAGCTTATCGAGGCTGCGAGAATGGATGGAGCATCTGAATTTAGAATATTTTGGAAGATAATATTACCTTTGACTAGACCAGCTATAGCAGCACTGTGTGTTTTAATTTTTACATTTATATGGAACGATTATTTTTGGGCAACCGTCTTAATACAAGGTGATCATGCAATGCCAATTACTGCTGGATTAAAATCATTAAATGGTCAATGGATTACAGCTTATCACTTGCTATCAACTGGATCTATTGTTGCTGCGATACCTCCTGTTATTATGTTTTTTTTAATGCAAAAACATTTTATTGCTGGATTAACTCTTGGAGCAACTAAAGGTTAGTATGATTAAAGTTACTTTTATTGGAGCAGGAAGCACTGTATTTATGAAAAATATACTTACAGATATTCTGCTTGAAAAAAATTTCAGTAACTGTGAAATAGTTTTGCAAGATATTGATGATAGAAGATTAAAAACCTCAAATTTGGTTGCAGAAAAAGTTTCAAAATCAATAGGTGCAAATCCAAAGATTATAATCGAAAAAAATCAAAAAAAAGCACTTAGTGGAGCTGACTTTGTAATATTAATGTTTCAAATAGGAGGTTATGAGCCCTCTACAGTTATTGATTTTGAAATTCCGGCAAAGTATGGACTAAAACAAACTATTGGTGACACTTTAGGAATAGGTGGAATCATGAGAGGATTAAGAACTGTCCCCGCTTTATTGTCAGTTGCAAAAAATATGAGTGAAGTTTGTCCAAGCGCAACTATGTTGCAGTATGTTAATCCTATGGCAATTAATTGTTTAGCATTGTCTAAGTTTGCACCTGAGCTTAAATATGTTGGACTTTGTCATTCTGTACAAGGAACTGCTGAAGATTTAGCAAAAGATATTGGCGAGGATATAAAAAACATTAGTTATGAATGTTCAGGAATCAATCATATGTCTTTTTATACTAAGTTTGAAAAAATTAATCCTGAGGGAAAAAAAGAAAATCTTTATCCTAAAATTTTTAAAGCTGGAAAAGAAAAAAAATTTGGTACCAATTGGGATGGATGCACGAACGAAGTTAGATATAAAGTTTTAGAAAAATTTGGATATTTTGTTACTGAGTCATCCGAACACTTTGCAGAATATACTCCTTGGTTTATTAAAAATAACAGAGAGGACTTATTAAGTGAATTCAATATTCCAATTAATGAATATATTCGAAGGTGCAAAAAACAAATTAAAGAGTGGGATCAACAAGAGCAAAATTTATTAGATGGAGAAAAATTTGTTTGTGAGAAATCTTTAGAGTATGCTTCACGGATAATTGTATCAATTGTTGACGGAAAAGAAGACACAGTTCATGGAAATGTTTTGAATAACAAGTTAATTTCTAATTTACCAGATGATTGTTGTGTTGAAGTACCATGTAAAATAAATAATGAGGGAATTAACCCTCAAAAAGTTGGGGATTTACCTATGCATTTAGCAAACCTAATGAAAACTAATATAAATGTTCAACAATTAACTGTTGAAGCTTTAAGAACCAAAAAAAAAGAGACCATTTATCATGCGGCTATGCTAGATCCACTTACTTCTTCTTTATTAAGTTTAGATCAAATTAGTTCTATGGTAGATGAGTTATTAAAAGCTCATAAAAATTGGATACCAGAATTTAACTAACATGAAAAATAAATTTCCTAATGATTTTTTTTGGGGAACGGCTACAGCAAGTTACCAAATAGAGGGTGCTACAGATAAAGATGGAAAAAGCAAAAGTATTTGGGATACTTTTACACATACACCTGGAAAAGTTAAAAATAATGAAAACGGAGATACTGCTGTAGACCATTATCATAGATACGAAGAAGATATTGAGCTGATGGCTAATATAAATTTAAATTCATATAGATTTTCTTTAGCGTGGACCAGGATTATCCCTGAAGGGATAGGTAAAATAAACCCTAAAGGAGTAGATTTTTATTCAAGGTTGATAGACAAGTGTTTAGAAAAAAATATTGAGCCTTTCATAACTTTATATCATTGGGACCTTCCTCAATCACTGCAAGATAAAGGGGGTTGGGCAAATAGAGATATAACAAATATATTTTCAGATTATTCAGAGGCTATTGTTAAAAATTTTGGAGATAGATGTAATCATTTTATCACATTTAATGAACCACAAGTTTTTACTATTCATGGATATGTAGATGGTTACATGGCTCCAGGATACAAAGATTTAGAAAAATACTTTGCATCAATACATAATGTTAATCTTGCACATGGCAAAGCTTTTCAAGCAATGAAATCTTTAAATAATAATATAAAAATTGGCTGCACTTTTAATATGGCGCCATGTATTCCTGCCACAAAATCAAGTGAAGATCTTCATGCAACTAAATTATTCGATACTTATTGGAATAGATCATTTGCCGACCCTATGTATCTTGGAAGATATCCTGAATTACTAATTGATGATGTCTCAAAACATATTCATCAAGATGATATGAAAAATATTTTTCAAAAAAATGATTTTATTGGATTAAATCATTATCAACATATTAGAATTAAAGCTGATAATAAAAGTTTACTTAAAGCAAGAGGAGCATTCAATGATGAATTGCCTTTTGGTCTTGAGGGCAAAGATGCAAAGTTAACTCTTATGGGATGGGAAATTGTTCCAGATGCTTATTATGATCAAATTATGGATTTAAAAAATAATTATGGAAATCCAGATATTTATCTAACTGAAAATGGTGCAGCATATCCAGATTTAATAGAAAAAAATGGAGAAATAAACGACACCGATCGTATTGATTATTTTAAAAAATATTTAAGTGCTGTAAAAAAATCTATTGATGATGGAGCTAAAGTTAAAAGTTACTTTGCATGGACATTCATGGATAATTTTGAATGGGCGTTAGGATTTGAAAAGAGATTTGGAATAGTGCATGTTGATTTTAAAACTTTAAAAAGAACACCTAAAAAATCGTACTATTTTTTCAAAAAGCTTGTAGAACAAAATTCAATTCCTTTTGATTTTTAATTTATTAAATCTAAATAAAAACTTACTTAAAAAGATAAATTATTTAAAAGCTAAATTATTTTCGTCAAATAAATGACATTTATTTAAATCAAAACTTAAGCTTAAATTGTCTCCAATATTAGCTGAATTCTCACCATCTGTTTGAACAACTAATGGTTCTCCATCTTTCTCTAAATATAGAAATGTAGATGAACCCAATTTTTCAATTACGAACACCTTGCTATTCCAGCATTTTTCACCAGTATTAATTAATATATGTTCAGGTCTGATACCAATCTTTACACTATCGCCAGGTGAAACTTTATCTGAAGTTTTTGGAACAATAATTTTTCCTTGTCCTAAAATTTCAACTTCAGTTCCAGAGCTATTAGAGCTTATAACTTTAGAATTGATAAAGTTCATCTTTGGTGAACCAATAAAACCACCAACAAATAAATTTTCTGGTTCATTGTATAATTTTAAAGGTGATCCTTTTTGAGATACTATTCCATGATCTAATACAACTATGTCATCTGCAAGTGTCATTGCTTCAGTTTGATCGTGAGTAACATAAATCATCGTTGCATTTAATTGATCATGTAATTTAGCAAGCTCTACTCTCATCTGAACTCTTAAAGCTGCATCTAAATTAGATAAAGGTTCATCAAATAAAAATACTTTTGGCTTTCTTGTAATTGCTCTACCAATTGCAACTCTTTGTCTTTGTCCTCCTGACAATTGTTTTGGTTTTCTCTCCAAGTATTCTTCGATTTGAAGAATTTTAGCAGCCTCCATAACTCTCTCTGTAATTTCATCTCTAGATTTTTTTTCAATCTCTAAACCAAAAGCCATGTTATCGAACACTGTCATGTGTGGATACAAAGCATATGATTGAAAGACCATTGCTATATTTCTTTCTGATGGTGGAAGATCATTAATAACTTGTCCATCAATTGAAATTGTTCCTGAGTTAACCTCTTCTAAACCAGCAATCATCCTTAGCATTGTTGATTTACCACAGCCACTTGGCCCAACAAATACAGTGAAAGATTCACTTTTAATTTCTAAAGACACATCTTTGATTACATGTGTGGACCCAAAAGATTTATTAATTTTCGAAATATTTATCTCTGCCATCTTAAGTTAATATTATTTTTAAGTATTTATTAATAACCTCTAGTTTAAATTTAAGTTCTATTAAAATTTAAAATAAAAATAAATCTATATATAAAGGTGCACAACTAATATGAAAATTTAAAATACTATCTCAAGTTGTAATTTCTCAAATATTAATTTTTAAATTAATATATTTAAAATTCACATAACTAATATTTAATTTTTTCATTAATTATTTTTCTTCTATAATGTTACTTTATAATAAGTAGGAGGTAACTATGGCTAAATTTATAGTAATGGGCAATTATACAGCTCAAGCTTTTAAGGGATTTATAGGTAATCCAGATCAAGACAGGGCTGCAGCAGCTACTGCTTTATCAGAGGCAGTAGGAGGAAAAATGGAATCTTTTATGATAACAAGAGGAGCTTATGATTTTGTAGGAGTTGTGAGTGGTAGTATTGGATTTGAAGGTGCAGCAGCAGTTAAGCTAGCAGTTGAAGCTTCTGGAGCTATAACAAATTTTACCATATTAGAGGAAATGGATATGGGTAAAGCTGCAGGCATGGCATCAAAAGCTATGGCTAATTATAAACCAGCAGGTTAAAGCTAGATTTTAAGTTAATTCTATCATGATTAATTTTATTAATTATGATAGCTTTAACTTAAATGAAAATGTTAAGAGATAGTTTTGGTAGGTCTTTTCCATATATAAGACTTTCGATCACCGATGTATGTAATTTTAAGTGCGGCTATTGTCTACCTAATGGTTACCAAGTTGATAAGAGCGATAATAGAAAATTTCTTCACTTAGAGGAAATTAGACGTTTAGCAAAAGTTTTTTCAAAATTGGGTGTATGCAAAATTAGACTTACTGGAGGTGAACCAACGGTAAGAAAAGATTTTTTTGATATAATCAAGATCTTAAAAAATGAAGCTGGAATAAAAAAAGTTGTAATTACCACAAACGGTTATCATTTAGATGAAAAAGCAAAGATGTTAGTGGATAGTGGTTTAAACGGCATTAATATTAGCATTGATAGTCTAAATAGAAATACATTCAAAAGTGTAACAGGTCATGATCGATTACCAGAGATTTTAAAAGGAATTAGTATCTTACAAGATTTGAATTTTGAAAATATTAAGATCAATGCAGTTCTTTTAAATGGAATAAATGCATCAGACAAAGATTTTGAGTCTTGGGGAAAATTTATAAAAATGAACAAAGTGGATTTTCGATATATAGAGTTAATGCAAACAGGTGATAACCTAGATTATTTTAAAAAATACCATGTATCTTCAAAAATCTTTAAAGAATACTTAAATAAAAATAATTGGATTTACCAAACCTTAGGTAAAGATGCTGGGCCGTCACTAAATTATATCAATCCAGAATATAAAGGGAAATTTGGAATCATAGCGCCCTACTCTAAAGATTTTTGTAGAAGCTGTAATAGATTAAGAATTACATCAAGAGGAGATCTTAGATTATGCCTATTTGGAAATACTGGAATAAGTATAAGACATTTATTACAAAAAGATGATCAAATTGAAGAATTACAAGATCTTATAATGGGTCAAATGAAATTTAAAAAAGAATCTCACCATTTGGAACTTGGTGAAACTGGTTTAACTAAAAATTTATCTACCACAGGTGGCTAATGTCAAAATTAAAAATTATAAATCAAGAAGAGCTTAAAGATTGGGCGAAAGAAATATTTCAAAAAAATTCTTTCAATATGGTTGATGTTTCTTCAAAAAAAGAAACTTTTAGAAGAGCACTTGCGTCAGGTAAAATTTATGTTGGAAAAGAGGTTTTCGATCTAATTAAAAATAAGAAGATGCCTAAAGGAGATCCCATTACTTTAGCTGAAGTATCAGCTGTGTTGGGTGTAAAAAAAACAAGTGAACTTATTCCTCTATGTCACCCACTTCCAATTGACCATACGGCTACTAAAATAATTATGAATGAATTAGACCATTCATTAGAAGTTTTTTGCGTAGTTTCTGCAGTAGCAAAAACAGGTGTTGAAATGGAAGCTATAATGGGTGTTAACTCTGCCTTAATCACAATTTATGATTTAAGCAAAATAGTAAATCCACATCTTAAAATTGATAACGTAAAATTATTAATTAAAGAAGGTGGAAAAAGTGGATTATGGAAAAACCCTGATGGTCTTCCAGATTTTTTAAAAAATATTTTTTAATGAAAATATCAGTTGAACTATTTGGCGCAGCTAGAGAATTTAGTACTAAATCCCATTTAGACTTTGAATTAATTGAAAATTCTTCAATAAAAGATCTTAGAAACCACATGATAGAGTTTATTGATATAAAATTTAAAGGAAATGAAACTTTTAAAAAAATTATTAAATCATCAGCTTTTTGTTCGTCTGATGATAAAATTGTCTCAGACAATTATAAAATAGTTAAAAAACAAAACTTTAGCATTATACCTCCTATAGGAGGCGGTTAATGCTACATACTAAAATTATTGATGCTTCAAAAAAAGAGAAGATAGAAATTTCAAAAGCAGAAAATTTTTTAAATCAATCAAAATTTGGCGCTGTAATATATTTTGTTGGGACTGTAAGAGATTTAAATGAAAATAAAACAGTTACTGGTATTACCTATGATGCCAAAGAAAGTATGGTTATAAAAAGTTTTGAAGAAATTTATGAAGAAGCCGATAACAAGCTAAATATTAGAGAAAAAGCAGTATTTATTGAGCATGTTAAAGGATATGTGGGTTTAAAAGAAAAAAGCATCATTATTGGTGTAGCTTGCAAACATAGGGATCAAGCTTTTGTATTATCTAGATATATAATTGAAGAAATTAAAAAAAGATCACCTATTTGGAAAAAAGAGCATTATGAAAATGAGGACAGTGAGTGGTTAAAAGGAATATCTCTAAATAATTAAAATGATAAAATTCAAAAATTCAGAAATTACACCAGAGAATATTTATAAAAAAAGAAGATCTTTCATTAAATCTATAGGTCTTAGTGCAAGCACATTAGCAATGTCCGCTATACCCTTTGTAAATAAATCTTTAGCAAGTGAGAGAGATAAATTAACAAGTTATAAAGATATTACGACTTATAATAATTATTATGAGTTTGGAACATCAAAGAGTGATCCTCATAGAAATTCTCAAATATTTAAAACAACTCCTTGGGATATAACTATTGAGGGTGAAGTTGAAAAACCAATAAAATTATCTATGGAAGAAATCTCAGAAATGTTTATTTCTGAGGAAAGAATATATCGATTAAGATGTGTTGAGGGTTGGTCTATGGTTATTCCATGGATGGGTTTTTCTTTAAGTAAATTACTATCAAAAGTAAATCCAACTAATAAAGCAAAATTTGTTGAATTTGAAAGTGTGTATGACCCTGCACAAATGAAAGGTCAAAGATACCCTGTTTTAAACTGGCCTTACAATGAAGGTCTAAGAATTGATGAAGCCATGCATCCTTTGACAACGGTAGTGACAGGTTTATATGGCAAGAAACTACCTAATCAAAACGGAGCACCACTAAGAATTTTTATTCCTTGGAAGTATGGTTTTAAAAGTGCAAAAGCTATTGTTAAAATTAAATTTGTCGAAAACATGCCTACCTCATCATGGATGTGGGCTTCGCCTAGAGAATATGGATTTTACTCAAATGTTAATCCCAATGTTGATCACCCAAGATGGTCTCAAGCAACTGAAAGAATAATAGGCGAAGGTGTTTGGGCACCTAGAGTAAAGACCTTAATGTTTAATGGTTATGGAGATGAAGTTGCAAGTCTTTATAGCGGTATGGATTTAAAAAAAAATTTCTAAATTAAATTGAGTAGATATTCTAAAACTCTAGTTTTTTTTCTCTCTCTTTGGCCAATTTATGTGATTTCTTATCAAATAATTTTTAATAAATTAGGTCCAGAGCCTGTTGATAGAATCATAAATCACTTTGGAGAATGGACTTTGATATTTATTCTTTTAACTCTTTCAATGACACCGCTTAAGAAAATCACAAAATCAGTAGAGTGGATCAAGTTTAGAAGAATGCTTGGTTTGTTCACTTTTTTTTATGCATCTATTCATATGTTAAGTTATGTTGGTCTTGATTACAGATTTGATTTTGAGCCACTGATAAACGATGTTTTAAAAAAGAAGTTTATCTTTATAGGATTTTCAGCTTGGCTGTTATTAATCCCACTTGCTGTAACTTCATCTGAGAGAATGGTTAGACTGTTAAAACAAAATTGGAAAAAAATTCATAGATTAATTTATATAATTGGGATTTTTGGCGTGCTTCATTATATTTGGCTGTCAAAAACAATATTTTTCAAACCACTTATATTTTTAATTATTTTAGTAATTCTTTTACTTTTTAGAATTAAAATTACTAGATCAGCTTCTAAAATCTGAGGCTTTATCAAAATCTTTAAAAGATTTAATACCCATAGTTTTAATAAAATTTGTTCTATTTTTGAGCCTTTTAACCATAAATTTTGCTCCAAACTGACCTTTAATATTTTTAAATTTTTTTATTAAAGAACTGTCAAAACCAATAGGATTACCTACTCTAGTTTTATATTTTAAAGCATGTATTAAAAATTTTTTAGAATTTATAGATCTACAAATTTTATTTATATCTGATTGTTTAACAAATGGCATATCAGACTGAGCTACAATAAAGCCCTTATCATTTTTAGATATTTTTTTTAATCCTATTTTTATAGAAGAGGCCATCCCTTTTTTGTAATTTTTGTTGTAGGTAAAAATAATTTTTTTATTTTTTTTTATTATTTTTTTCAATTCTTTGTGTTGATGACCAAGAACTATAATAATTTTGTTTACTTTACTTTTTGTTAATACATTTAATGAATAATTTATTAACGGTTTGTTTTTATATAACTTAATAAGTTTATTTTCTGATTTCATTCTTTTTGATTGGCCAGCTGCAAGTAATATTGCTTTAATCACTTTTTATAAGTTTCTGATACTAATTGAGCTATAATAGATAAAGCAATTTCTGGAGCAGATTTACCACCAAGCTTAATTCCAATTGGTCCGTGAATTGAATTAATTTCATCATTAGTAAATCCTGCTTCGGCTAATCTTTGACATCTATTTTCATGAGTTTTTTTACTACCAAGTGCTCCAATATAATAAAATTTATTTTTTAATGCGTATTGCAAAGCAGGATCATCTATTTTTGGATCATGTGTTAAAGCAATTAAGGCTGTACTTGAATTTGTTTCAATTTCTTCAAAAGCTTCTTTTGGCCATTTGTTAATAACTTTAATTTCAGGAAATCTTTGCTCAGATGCAAAATATCCTCTTGGATCTATGATACTAATTTCAAAATTTAAACTTTTTGCAAAATCAACTAAATATTGTGCAATATGCACAGCCCCAACAATAATTACTTTTATTGGTTTTATATAAGTTTCAACAAATATCTCTGAATTTTCTATAACCCCGTTTTTTTTTGATTTAAAAAAATTTTCTATTTCAACAGCATATTTTGAAAATTCTCCTTTTGGAGAAGTACCAGGTAAATAAATTTCACTATCACCATTTTCTAAATTTGTAAGTATTGCAAACTCAGTTTTTGATGATTTTTTTTTTAATATTTCTTCGAGTGTTTTAATTTTCATTAGTGTATCTGCTCAATATATACTGCTATTTCTCCACCACATGCTAGGCCCACTTCCCACGCGCTCTCGTTCGAAACTTTAAATTCTATTTTTTTACAAGGCTTGTTGTCTTTAATTAATGATAGACACTCACTTACAACTGCAGACTCCACACATCCACCAGAAACTGATCCTGAAAAATCTCCTTTTTCGTTCACAATCATTCTGCTACCGACTTGTCTAGGTGATGATCCCCATGTTTGAATTACAGTTGCTAAAACTACTTTTTGATTAGCTTTGATCCAATCTTTAGCTTCGTCTAAAATTTTCTCATCAAATGAATTTTTCATCTGATAAAATATAGTTTCTAACTAACAAGCATCAACGGCTTTTTTAGCCTGAGTGACAACTAAACTAGCTCTAAAATCTGCAGAAGCATGCATATCAGAGTTCATTTCTGAACTATCTAGATCCATTCCATCTATTGAAGAAGAGGAAAAATTACCCGATAGAGCTTTCGACATTTCTTTATCATTATAAACACATGATTTTGCACCAGTAACTGCAACGTTTACATCTTCTTTATGTTTAGCCACATATACTCCAACGATTGCATATCTAGATGCAGGATTAGGATGTTTTTGATAGCTAGATTTTTCTGGTATTTGAAATTCTATAGCTTCTATTAACTCACCTTTTTTTAAAGCTGTCTCGAACATTCCTTTAAAAAACTTTGCCGCTTCAATTTTTCTTTCATTTGTATGTATTGTCGCGTTTAAAGCAATACAGGCTGATGGATAATCTGCCGATGGATCATTATTTGCTATTGATCCACCTATAGTTCCTCTATTTCTAACTTGAGGATCACCAATTCCTTCAGCCAAACTAGATAACGATGGAATTGCTTTTTTTACATCTTTAGAATTTGAAACTTCAACATGTTTGGTTGCGGCTCCTATTGTAACTGACTTCCCACTTACTTTTATACCACTTAATTTTTTAATATTTTTAATATCAATTAAATCTTTGTAAGTAGCTAATCCTAATTTCATTGAAGGAATGGTAGTCATTCCTCCTGCTAAAAAAGCAGAACTAGATGAAGCAAGTTTAGATGCCTCTTTACTATCTTTTGCTGAATGATAATTAAAATCTTTCATAAACCTCCTATGCTGCTTTTGCGTTAGATTTTTTTAGATTCTTACAAGCCTTCCACACTTTTTCAGCTGTTGCTGGCATAGTAACCTCTTGTCCACCTAAGGCATCAATTACAGCATTCATCACAGTAGGTGGTGCTGCTATTGCTCCCGCTTCTCCGCAACCTTTAACTCCTAAAGGATTTGTGGTTGCATGTGTACAAGTATAACCAATGTTGAACTCAGGGAAATTATCTGCACGTGGCATCGTATAATCCATATAAGATCCAGTCATCAACTGACCTGTTTCATCATACTCTGCATTTTCATACAATGCTTGACCAATACCTTGAGCAAGGCCACCATGAACTTGTCCTTCGACAACCATTGGATTAATTATTCTTCCAAAATCATCACAAGCTGTATATTTTTCTAGCTTCACATGACCAGTTTCTGGATCTATCTCAACTTCAGCAATATGTGTTCCTGCTGGAAAAGAAAAGTTTGAAGGATCATAAAAAGAAGTTTCTTTTAAACCAGGCTCATCACCCTCTGGCAATGGAGATTTCATTTCATCTCTTACACCCGGTAAATAACAAGCAAAAGCTACTTCTCCTATTGTTTTCTTTTTATTTGATTTAGAAACAATAAATTCACCATCTTTAAACTCAACATCTTCTGGATTTGCCTCTAACATTTTAGCTGTAACTCTTTTACCTTTTTCAACTATTTTTTTGCAAGCATTTACAATAGCAATACCACCAACAGCTAAAGATCTAGAACCGTATGTCCCCATACCAAATGTTCCTTTATCTGTATCTCCATGAACGATATCTATATTTTCTATTGGTACACCTAACTCATCAGCTGCTATTTGGGCAAAAGTTGTTTGGTGGCTTTGTCCATGACTATGTGAACCTGTGTAAACAGTGACTTGTCCAGTTGGATTAAATCTAACCTCTGCAGATTCCCATAATCCAACTCCACATCCTAAAGACATTACAGCAGCCGAAGGAGCAATACCGCATGCTTCAAAATATGAAGTAACACCTATTCCTCTTAGTTTTCCTTTGGCTTCAGACTCTTTTCTTCTTGCCTCAAAACCTTTGTAGTCTGCCATTTGTTTTGCCTTTTCCATTCCAGCAACATAATCACCGGAATCTACAGTATGAACTAATGTTTGTTTAAAAGGAAATGCTGTAGGGAAATTTTTAATTCTAAGTTCAGTTTTATCTATCCCTAATTCCATTGAAGCTTTTTCAACTAATCTTTCAATAGTGTATGTAGCCTCTGGTCTTCCTGCACCTCTATAAGCATCTACTGGAGCTGTATTTGTATATACAGCTTTGACATTTGTATAAGCTGCTGGAATTTCATAAACTCCAGTTGCACAAGGTCCAAATAAATAAGTCGGTGTCACTGTACCAAATACTCGAGCATAAGCTCCAAGGTTTGCTATGGTCTCATTTTTAAAACCAAGAAACTTTCCATCTTTAGAAACCGCTAATTCTGCATGAGTTACATGATCTCTTCCATGTATGTCAGTTAAAAAAGATTCTGATCTTTCTGCAACCCACTTTATAGCTCTATTAATTTTTTTAGCTGCCCAGCTACAAACAATATCTTCATTGTAGACATTAATTTTTGAACCAAAACCACCACCAACATCTGGGGCTACAACTCTTAACTTATGTTCAGGAGCTACATTTCCAAAAGCAGACATTATCAATCTTGATAAATGTGGATTTTGACTTGTTGTATATAAAGTAATCTCTTCAGATGCTGCATTGAAATCGGCAACACATGCTCTTGGCTCCATTGCATTTGGAATTAATCTATTATTAATGATATCAATAGAAATTACTTTATCAGCCTTATCAAATGCTTCTTTAACTTTTTGTCTATCGCCTAACAACCAGTCAAAACAAAGATTTTTTTCGATGCCTTCATGAATAGTATCTCCATTCATAGCATCTGCAGTACTTGTGACTGCTTTTAGTACTTTGTAATCAACTTCAACTTTTTCTGCAGCTTCTTTTGCTTCTTCTAAACTTTCAGCAATTACAACTGCAACAGGATCTCCAACAAAATTTACATTATCTTTAGCTAGCGGAGGGTTTCCAGGACATTTCATTTCTGTACCATCTTCACTTCTGATTGCCCAACCTGCAATTAAACCTCCAATTTTATCATCTGCTATTTCTTTGCCTGTAAGTATGCTTACTACTCCTGATGATTTTAAAGCTTTATCAATATTTAATTTTTTAATAGATGCTCTTGCATGTGGAGACCTAACAAAAATCGCGTAAGTTTGATTTGCTAAATTAATATCTGCTGTGTATCTGCCTTTACCAGTTAAAAATCTTTTATCCTCTTTTCTCTCAACTCTAGAACCTACTAAACTTGCCATTTTCTTTTTCCTCCTTAAAATTACATTTTCGTTGCTGCTTCTTTAACTGCTGCAACAATATTTTGATAACCAGTACATCTACAAATATTTCCCTCTAACCAATCCCTAATTTCTGTATCTGATGGTTTTTTATTTTTTTGTAAAAGATCAACTGCACTCATAACCATTCCTGGAGTACAAAAACCACACTGTAAGCCATGAAGTTTTTTGAACGCTTCCTGCATTGGATGCATTTTTCCATTTGTTTCTAAACCCTCAATTGTTGTAACTTTTGATCCATTAACGTCAGCTGCTAAAGCCGTACAACTTTTTAAAGAATTTCCATCAACATGAACTACACATGCTCCGCATTGACTAGTGTCACATCCAATATGTGTACCTGTTAACTGTAAATGCTCTCTTAAAAATGTAGATAGTAAAGTGTTATCTGAAGCCTCTTTTTCGACTTTTCTTCCATTAACTTCTAGTGAAATTTTACCCATAATCTCTCCTTTAATTAATATCTTTACCCATTAAGATTTAATCATTTTGGGAATGTAAAGGCAACTATCAAATTTAAACTCTAGTAAAACTAGAATTTATTTTAAAAACACCCAATAAATTATGAAAATTCCTAGAACTACTGCGGCAGTTAAATATCTATAATTAATTTTTGACACGGGTACTTTTTGATCGTCGGACTCAACTATCTCACTTGATTCATTTTTTTCAGAAGAAATTAATTCAGAAAATTTACCAAAAAATATATCTGCCATTTTTTTTGCTGTCATATCTATAAGTCGTGAACCTACTTGTGCAATTTTACCACCTACTTGTGCTTCAACAGAGTAAATTAAATTTGTTCCATTGTCTGTATCCTCAAGTTTAACTTCAGCTTCTCCTGAAGCAAAGCCAACTAGAGAGTTTCCAGATCCTAATATCTTGTAGCTGTTAGGAGGGTTTAGATCTTTTAACTCAATATCGCCAGAAAATGTTGCATTAAAAGGTCCAATTTTATTTGTGGCTTTTGCAGAAAATTCAGTATCAGATTTTTTATTAAATTCTTCACATCCTGGGATTGCTTGTTTTAGTATTTCTGGATTATTTAAAGCATCCCAAACTTTTTGTTTCTCTAAATTAATTTTATAAGATCCTGTTAATTTCATAAATTAAACATATAATAAATTATGGACGAAAATACAAAAAAAGAATTACAGTCTGCAGCATTTGAAAGACTTATATCTCATCTAAGAGAAAGAAAAGATGTACAAAATATAGATCTAATGAATCTTGCAGGTTTTTGTAGAAACTGTCTTTCGAAGTGGTACAGAGAAGAAGCAGGAAAAAAAGGAATTGAAATTTCTGATCCTGATGCAAGACAGCATGTTTATGGAATGCCTTACTCTGAATGGAAAGACAAATATCAAAAATAATTATTTCTCTTTAAGTCTTGGAAATAATTCTACAAAATTACAAGGTTTATGATTAACGTTTAATTGATGCTTTAAGATTCCATCCCACGCATCAGTTACACCTCCTGAGGACCCTGGTAATGCAAATATATATTTACCATTAGATAAAGCTGCACAAGCTCTAGATTGTATAGATGATGTTCCAACTGTTTTTAGACTTATTGTTCTAAAAACCTCTCCAAATCCAGGTATATGTTTATCTGCAATTTCATTAACTGCTTCAGGAGTTATATCTCTTCCAGTAAGACCTGTTCCTCCCGTAGTAATAATAACGTCTATATCTTTTTGATAAGTCCATTCTTTTAAAATTTTTACAATATCTTCTTTATTGTCTTTACAAATTTTTCGATCAATTAATTGATGTTTTGCTTCTTTAATTTTTTCAACTAAGATTGCACCTGATTTATCATTATCAAATGTTCTTGTATCTGTTACAGTCAATAAAGCTATATTTACATCCATAATTTAAAAATGATTATATTATCAATTCTTTTCTTTGTAACTGCATTAATATACTCAAGTGTTGGTTTTGGGGGAGGCTCAACATATCTTGCAATACTTTTAATTTGGGGTGTACCTTACACAATATTTCCGGTTATAGCTCTTGTATGCAATATTATTGTTGTATCTGGTAATTCTATTAATTTTATAAGATCTAAAAACATAAATTTTAATTTACTTTTTCCTTATTTAATTGGCTCTATTCCATTTGCATTTATTGGAGGATCAATAAAAATTGAAAAAAGTTTATTTGAAATTTTATTATTTTGTGTTTTGTTGGTTGCAGGCATTTTTTTATTAATTGAAAGTAAATCTTTTAATAAAGACCAAATTAAAATTAATAAAATACCAAGATTAATCTCAATTTCTATTGGATCGATAATTGGCTTTATGTCAGGGTTAGTAGGAATTGGTGGAGGAATTTTTTTAAGCCCTCTTTTATTTTTAATGAAAGCTGGATACCCTAGACATATCACCAGTAGTGCATCTTTGTTTATTTTAATCAATTCTATCTTTGGAATAGCTGGACAGCTGACAAAAGATCAGGTTTTAGATCAGGTTACTAACTATTGGCCATTGTTTTTAGCGGTGCTTATTGGAGGACAAATTGGTAGCTTATTAAACATTAAATTTTTATCGAATAAAATTTTAGCTCTACTCACTTCTTTTCTTGTAATTTTTGTCGCAATAAGAATGGGAATTAAACTTATTGCTTAATCTTGAATTAATATACTTTTAATATATCTAAGCATTATGAAAAATATTAAGCCTTTTGGTCCATCAATTGGAAAAACAAAAATTTCAAAGAAATTTTTAAATATCTTGAACAAAGAGATTGATAATAAAGTTTTAACAAAAAATAATGATTATAGTTCTAAATTAGCCAGTCAAATTAAAAAAGAAATTAAAATTTCAAATAATTTTATAAAAAAGAATTTTGAGAGAGAAATAAAAAAAAATATCAAAGATTTTCTTAAAAATGAAAAAATTAAAAAAGTTAAAAATATAAAAATATTAAATTTATGGGTAGTTAGTCAATTTAAAGATGAATATAACCCTATTCATTATCATGATGGAGATATATCTGGTGTGGGTTATTTAAAAGTCCCAAAAAATATGACTAAAAATAAACTTTTAAAAAATAAAAAAGATAAGACTAATGGCACAATTGATTTTATAAACGGACAAAAGGGTTTTTTAAGCAGAGGTATTTTTAATATTGTGCCTAAAGAAAGAGACTTGATAATTTTTCCAAACTATTTGATGCATACTGCATATCCATTTAATATTAATGCTGAAAGAAGGTCTTTTTCTTTTAATGCTAAAATTATTTTAGATAAATAGTTTACAAACATTCATTTATCAATTAAAAACTAATTGCCGATTTGATCCTATTGCGGGCATAAACTGCTAAAATGGAAATCCCAAAATAATCAAATAAGCAAGGTAGTTGAACTGTATTGTGCACCTAGCATAAAGCTAAAGCACAAAAAAAGTGAAGACACAATGGATATTAATTTTTTTAAAGAGACGAGAATATTGGATGGTGGAATGGGTCAAGAGCTTTTGGCTCGAGGCATGAAGCCAAATGGAACTTTATGGAGTGCTAATGCGATACTAAATTCTGAATATCATGAATTAGTAGAGAGTACACACAAAGATTTTGTAAAAGCCGGGGCAGAAGTAATTGTTACAACAACTTTTACCACCAGAAGAAAAAGACTAAGTGAAAACAACATTGAAGATAAATTCGAATATCTTAATAAAAAAGCAGGAGAAATTGCTTTAAAAGTGAAATATGAATATCCAAATATAATGATTGCTGGAGGTTTGCCACCTCAACGTTTAACTTATGAAGAAGATACAAGAAGTGATGTTGAAATCACTAAAGACTTTAATGAACAGGCTAGATTATTAAATGAATATGTAGATTTTTATTACTTTGATGTTTGGAGCAGCATTAGAGAATTTAAATGTGGTATTGAGGCAATTAAAGAATTCAAAAAACCTTATTTAATAGGAATTCATATTTCAGAAGGTACAAAGTTACCTAGTGGTGAAAAAATTTCAGATATTAAAAGTATTATTGATGGAAATCTTTTAGGCGTTATGCTGTCTTGTGTTTCACCTGAAAATTATGAGCACAATCTTGAAGAAATCAAAAAATTAAACGTACCATTTGGATTTAAATTAAATGGATTTATGACCACTAAACCAAAAAACGGATATACAGCTAATTATTTAAAAACTAAGGGAAATCCAAATGAGTTTTTAGGAAAAAGATATGATCTTACACCAGATAAATTTCATGAAATTGCAAAAAAATTTAAAGAAAATGGAGCAACAATTATTGGAGGTTGTTGTGAAACTGGTCCTGATCACATAAAAGCAATGGCAAAACTTAAGTAACGTTTTTATAATCTGCTTTTCTTGCTAAATATATTCCAATAAATACAGCAATTAATGCAACAATAATTTTTGAGGTAATTATTTCATTAAGAAATATGTATCCTAAAATAATTCCAAATATTGGAATGATATATGAGACTTGTGAATGAAATATGAGACCATTTGTTTTTAAAATTCTGAATCTCAATAACCATGCTATCCCGGTAGGAAAAATTCCTAAATATATTACCGATATAATAGAGTCTGTTGAAGGATTTAACATCCAAGGTTTTTCAAAAATTAAAGTGAATGGAAAAAGTATAATTGTTGACCAAATTAAAATTGAACCTGTAACATTTTCATTTTCTTTATTGCTTATTTTTAAGGTTATTACTCCTCCAATTACATAGCAAGTTGATCCAAGTAGAATTAAAAGTGCAGCAACAAAGTTATTTCCATTTATTAAAAAGTCATCTGAAAACAAAAATACTATTCCTGAAAATCCTATTAATAATCCAATAGTTTTTAATAAGTTAAATTTTTCTCCTTTTAAAAAAAAGTGAGCTAGAACTGTTGAGCTTAATGGTGTTGTGGACATCAAGATAGCTGCTAAGTTACTTTGAACAAAATTCACTCCATAAGAAATTAGTATGAATGGAATAACTAAATTTACCAATCCAATGATTGCAAACCACTTCCAGTCTTTTGAGAATGCTTCAATTTTTATATTTTTATAAAAACATAAAATTAAAACTGGTATAGCTCCCAAAAAAGATCTTAAAAAACCTATTGTAATAGGTCCGAATGAGTATGTCGCAATCTTTATATTAAAAAAAGCAGATGCCCATATTAATGACAACAATGTCAACAACAAATAATCAACTAATTGTGGTTTTCTCATTCTGTTATTTCGTTTATCTCACCAGAGGTTAAGGCAATTAAATTTTCAAAATTTATTTCGAATACTGCATTAGGATGACCTGCGGCTGCAAAAATAGAAGAAAATCTATTTAAAGTTTCATCAATAAAAATTTTTATTTTTGTTAAATGTCCTGTTGGAGATACTCCACCAATTGTATATCCAGTAATTTTTTTAACATCTTCTGGGTTCGCCATTGAAACATCTTTTTCATCTAAAATTTTTTTTAATTTATTTAATGAACACCTTTTATCACCAGAAACTAAACATAAAACATAACTATCCCCTGCTCTAAAAAGTAAGCTTTTGACAATGGCTCCTACTTTGCAACCTAAAGCTGTAGCTGCATCGTTAGCTGTTCTGGCTGTTTGCTCTAAAACAATCACTTTAAGATTTGGGTTAAATTGTTTTAACGATTTTTCTGCTCTTAAAACCGGCTCTTTATTTAATATTGAATTCACAAGTTAAATATATTTATTATTTTAGTGACTAATTACACTACTTATGTGAAAATTGCATAGGTGTTATTTATTAAATAAGCAATATTTTTAAGTATTTTTTTGCTAATTAGGCCAGACAAAATTACATAGGAGACAAAATGAGTGCAGCAAACGTATTAAAATTTATCAAAGAAAAAGAAGCAGAATTTGTGGATCTAAGATTCACTGATCCAAGAGGAAAACTTCAACACTTAACAATGGATGCTTCAATAGTTGATGAAGGTATGTTGAATGAAGGTGTCTTTTTTGACGGTTCGTCTATTGCTGGTTGGAAAGCAATTAATGAGTCTGACATGATTTTAAAACCTGATACTGCAAGAATGTTCATGGATCCTTTTACGTCTCATAATACTGTGGTTTTGTTTTGTGACATTCTAGATGCAATTAAAAAAGATCCTTATGAAAGAGATCCAAGAGGTGTTGCTAAAAAAGCTGAAGAATATTTAAAAGCTTCAGGTATAGGTGATAAAGCCTTTTTTGGACCTGAACCAGAATTTTTTGTATTTGACGATGTAAGAATCAAAAATGATATGAATGAGTGTGGATTTAAATTGGATAGTAAAGAAGGTCCTTACAATTCAGGTAAAGAATATGAAAATGGAAATATGGGTCATAGACCTCAAATTAAAGGTGGATATTTCCCAGTACCACCAGTTGATAGTGAACAAGACATGCGTGGTGAGTATCTTAAAAATTTGAAAGAAGTTGGAATTAAAGTTGAAAAACATCACCATGAAGTTGCTCCTAGTCAGCACGAGCTTGGAATGTATTTTGGAACTTTAGTAAACCAAGCTGATAACGTGCAATTATATAAATATGTTGTTCAAATGGTTACACATTCATTTGGAAAAACTGCAACTTTTATGCCAAAGCCAGTTGCTGGTGACAATGGTTCAGGTATGCATATCCATCAATCCATTTGGAAAGGTGATACTCCGGTATTTTCAGGTGATGCGTATTCTGGATTAAGTGAAACCGCATTACATTATATTGGTGGAATTCTAAAACACGCTAAAGCAATTAATGCTTTTGCTAACTCTACAACAAACAGTTACAAAAGATTAATTCCAGGTTTTGAAGCTCCAGTTCTTCTTGCATATTCAGCAAGAAATAGATCTGCTTCTTGTAGAATACCGATCACATTAAGCAAAAAAGGTGCAAGATGTGAGATTAGATTCCCAGATGCTGCAGGAAACCCATATTTAACTTTCGCAGCTATGTTGATGGCTGGAATTGATGGAATTAAAAATAAAATTCATCCTGGTGAGTCTTTTGATAAAGATTTATATGAATTGCCACCTGAAGAAGTTAAAGCTATCCCAACAGTTTGTGGTTCTTTAAGAGAAGCAATGGAAAGTTTAGATAAAGACAGAGAGTTTTTAACTCAAGGTGGTGTCTTTACTGACGATCAGATTGATGCTTACATTGCTCTTAAGTTTGAAGAAATTCACAAATTTGAACATGCACCTCATCCTGTAGAGTTTGAGATGTATTACAGTAGCTAATAAATTTAATTACTGTCTAGTTGTTGCAATTGTATCTTTGTTAACACCTTTTTTAACTACGTAATCTTGTGTGCCGTTCGCACCGGTTTCAACTTCTTTACGTAGTTCTTTAAAGAATGTTTTTTCCTTTAAAGAGTCTTTTAAGTTTTTAACAAGATTTTTAAACTCAAATTTGTTCATAAAGAATCTATATACTAGATATGCATATAATGCAATACAGATATGCGATAAATGGGATAATACAACTTATGATATTTTGAAAGACTCTCCGCAGCCGCAACGCTCAGTTTCATTAGGATTATTGAACACAAATGATGAGGACAATTCCTCCTTTTTGTAATCCATTTCAGTGCCAAGCAGATACATAATAGCGGCTGAATCAACGAATACTTTCACACCCTTATCCTCTATAACTTCATCATTAGGATTTAACTCTTTTGTGTACTCCATCACGTATGACATCCCTGCGCAACCACCAGATTTCACTGATACTCTAACTCCGATAGAATCTTTTTCAGCATTAGACATTATCTCTTTTATTCGTAATGCTGCGTTATCACTTAATTTAATTATAGGGTTCATTATAAATTCAATTCTAATTTTGCTGCTTCTGACATCATATCTTTATTCCACGGTGGATCCCAAACTAACTCAAGATCAACATCCTCTATACCTTCAACTTGCATTGCACCATCTTTTACTTCTTTAGGTAAACTTTCAGCTACTGGGCAATTTGGTGTAGTCAAAGTCATTTTAATTTTAGCAAACTTATCGTCCTCAACCTTAATATCATAAATCAAACCCAATTCGTAGATATTTACAGGTAACTCAGGATCATAAATTTTTCTTATTTCTTCAATTATCTGTTCTTTTTTTGACATAATTTAATTTTCCGTTTTTACTTCCTCTGTTTTTTCATCAAAAGCAGAAACCATTGTATGCCAAGATAAAGTTGCACACTTAACTCTCATTGGATATTGCTTAACACCAGATAAACACATTAGTTTAGTTTTTTCATCTTCGCTCAAATACTTAGATTTTAATTTAGGATTTTCCTTAATCATTCCTAAAAAATCCTCAACTATCTCTTTAGCCTCATGCTCATTTTTTCCCTTAATTAAATCTGTCATTATAGAAGCTGAAGCCATTGAAATCGCACAACCACTACCTTCGAAGGATGCATCTTCTACAATTTTTTGTCCATTTAGTTTTAAATAAACATGAACATTATCACCACAAAGTGGATTATTACCTTTTGCGTCTTTATTAAAACCTTCTGTCTTTCTAAGATTTCTAGGATTCTTACCGTGTTCTAATATAATTTCTTGATAAAGTTCTTTTAAATTCATTATAAATTAAATATTTTTTTACAGTTGTTTATTGACTCATTCAACTGATCTAAATCCTCTTTTGTATTATAAATACCAACCGATGCTCTTGCGCTAGCTGGAATATTTAATTTGTCATGTAGAATTTGACAACAATGATGTCCTGCTCTTATTGCAACCCCGTCTTCATCCAAGATAGTAGCTATATCATGAGGGTGAACTCCTTCTATAGTGAATGATAAAACCCCTCCTTTATTTTTTGGATTTCCGATAAGTTTAACTGAGTTATTTTTTTGTAATAGTTCTTGCCCGTATTCAACTAAATCAGCTTCATGTTTCATAACATTTTCAATACCAATGCTTTCTAAAAATTTTATTGATTGGTCAAAAGCAATTACTTGTGCTGTAGCCATAGTACCAGCCTCATATTTATTAGGTAGTTCACCATAAGAAATCCTATCTTTTTTAACTTCATTTATCATTCCTCCACCACCTTGGTATGGAGGTAATTCTTCTAACCATTTTTTTTTACCATATAGAACTCCCAAACCTGTAGGTCCATACATTTTGTGACATGAAATTGCATAGAAATCACAATCTAAATCTTGCATATCTAGTTTTAAATGTGGCGCTCCCTGACATCCATCGACTACAACAATTATTCCTTTTGAATGTGCAAGCTGGGTAATTTCTTTTACAGGTAAAATTGCACCTGTTACATTCGACAGATGAGTAATAGAAATTAATTTTGTTTTTGGAGTTATTTTCTTTTCTATTTCTTCAAGGGTAATTTCACCTTCTTCATTTATTTCAGCAAAATTAATTTTTATATTTTTTGATTTTCTTAAGAAATGCCATGGCACATAATTTGAATGATGCTCAAGTTCCGTAATTAATACCTCATCACCCTCCTGTAGGTAACTTTGGCCTAATGTATTAGCAACTAAATTTAATGCTTCTGTAGCACCTTTTGTAAAAACAATTTCATTTTTATCTTTAGCGTTGATATATTTTTGAACTGATGATCTTGTGTTTTCGTATAAATTTGTTGCTGCTACAGCAAGATAATGAACACTTCTTCCAACGTTAGAAAATTGTTTGGTATAAAATTCATTAATTCTATCCACAACTATTTTTGGTTTTTGTGAAGAATTTGCACTATCTAAATAAACTAGATCATTATTTTGAATTTTTTCATCAAAAATTGGAAATTCTTTTTTTATCTGATCAATATTCATTCTTTAATTCCAAGCATATTTTTTATTAAGTTTTTTATTTCTGAGTCAGTAATTTTTTCCACAACGTCAAGCAGAAAACCATTAATCAATAGCTCCCTTGACTGCTGATAACTTAAACCTCTAGACATTAAATAAAATATAGAGTCTTCATTTAAACTGCCTGATGCTGAACCATGCGAACACTTAACGTCATCAGCATAAATTTCTAGTTCTGGCTTGGCATTAAACTCCGATTCTTTATTTAACAATATTGCTTTACTCAATTGGTATCCATCAGTTTTCTGAGCATCTGAATTTACAAATATTTTGCCTTGATACACTGCTTTAGAGGTTTGTTCTAAAACACTTTTAATTAATTGATAACTTTTTGTATTTTCAGTTAAGTGATTTATTATTGATCTAATTTCGTGATGTTTATCATTATTCAATAAAAAAACACCATTAACAAAAGCTGATGCATAAACTCCGTTTAAATTACAGTTTATCTCATTTTTAGAAAAATTTGATCCAGAAGATAAAATAAATGTTTCAGAAATACTGTTCTTGTCTTGATCAATATTATTAAAAGAATACTTAATATTTTTATTCTCAAATTTATCTACTTTATAGTTTTTTAAAACAGCATTTTCCTTTAATTCAAAGTTATAAAATATATTTAAAAAATTCTTTTCAGATACATCATTAAACAAATCAATTAATCTTAATGAGCTATCTTTATCTAGTTCAAAATTAAGTCGTAAATTAATGTTTTTAGACCAAATTTTTGAATTTGTTGTATGATAGATAATAAGAGGTTTTGCTAACTGATAACCTTTTTTTACCAATATTTTAAAACATTTATTAGTAAAGGCATTATTTAAGTCAGATAATGAATTGCTATTTTCAAATTCATTTATAGTTTCTGATTGATCAATTATTTCTATTTGATCTTTTTTTTCATATTCAAAATCAATTTTTTCAATTCTACCATTTATAAAAACTATTTTGTTGTGCTCTAATCCATCTACAAATACAGAGGTATCAACTTTATTAGTAGAAGCTTGATCATTATAAAAACTAAGTTCTCCAATATTATTTTTTATTATTTGATTAAGATCTGAAAATTTCCAATCTTCTTCTTTTTTATTAGGAAAACCTTTGTCTATAAAATTATCTAAACAAAATTTTTTTATCTCAATATCTTTTTGAGATAAACTTAAATTTTTTATACTATTATAAAAATCTTTTTTTAATTGTTCTTTCATTTAATTAAAATTTTCGTATCCTTTTTTCTCTAATTCTAAAGCTAAATCAGGACCACCAGATTTTACAATTTTTCCATTCATCAAAACATGAACAAAGTCAGGTTTTATATAATCAAGTAATCTTTGGTAGTGTGTAATAATTAAAAATGAATTATTTTTATCTCTTAATGTGTTAACTCCATCTGCAACAATTTTTAAAGCATCAATATCTAAACCAGAATCTGTTTCATCTAAAATTGAAAGTTTTGGAGCTAGCAACGACATCTGTAAAATTTCATTTTTCTTTTTTTCACCTCCAGAAAAACCAACATTTAATTGTCTGTTTAATTTTTCCTCATCAAATTTTAATTCTTTAGACTTTTCTTTTACCAATTTTAGAAACTCAATAGCATCAAGCTCTTTCTCTCCCCTAGCTTTTCTAACTGCATTTAAAGAAGTTTTTAAAAATATATTTGTATTTACACCTGGAATTTCTAAAGGATATTGGAAAGCTAAAAATATACCCTTGTGTGCTCTTTCCTCTGTTTCAAGTTCAAATAAATCTTTTTCTTCAAAAAGAACTTCCCCAGAAACTTCATAACCTTTTTTTCCAGATAGAATATTTGATAATGTGCTTTTTCCAGATCCATTAGGGCCCATAATTGCATGAACCTCACCGGGATTTATATCTAAGGATAGTCCGTTTAAAATAGACTTATTATCGATGGTTGCATTTAAATTATTTATTTTAAGCATATTAACCAACACTTCCTTCCAGACTGATACCTACAAGTTTTTGCGCTTCTACAGCAAATTCCATAGGTAGTTGTTGCAACACTTCCTTACAAAAACCGTTAACAATTAAGCTAACAGCTTCCTCTGGATTTAGTCCTCTTTGTTGACAATAATGTAGCTGCTCTTCACTAATCTTGGATGTGGTTGCCTCGTGAGCAATATTGGACTCAGAATTTTTGTTTTTTATATAAGGCACAGTGTGAGCTCCACATTTATTTCCCATTAATAAAGAGTCGCACTGAGTATAATTATTTGAATTTTTTGCTTTTGATGAAATATCAACTAAACCTCTATAAGTCATATCAGAACTACCAGCTGATATTCCTTTCGAAATTATTTTACTTTTAGTATTTTTGCCTAAATGGATCATTTTGGTACCTGTATCTGCTTTTTGGTGGTTGTTAGTAATAGCTATTGAATAGAACTCACCAACAGAGTTATCTCCTTTAAGAATACAACTAGGATACTTCCAGGTAATTGCAGAACCTGTTTCAACTTGTGTCCATGAAATTTTAGAATTTTTACCTTTGCACAAACCTCTTTTGGTGACGAAATTATAAATTCCACCTTTGCCATCTTGATCTCCTGGATACCAGTTCTGAACAGTTGAATATTTTATTTCTGCATCATCGAGCGCAACTAGCTCTACATTAGCAGCATGTAATTGATTTTCATCTCTCATTGGAGCTGTACATCCCTCTAAGTAACTTACATAACTTCCTTTATCTGCAATAATTAAAGTTCTTTCAAATTGACCTGTATTAGATGCATTAATTCTAAAATAAGTTGATAGTTCCATTGGACATCTAACACCTTCTGGAATGTATACAAATGAACCATCTGTAAAAACTGCTGAATTTAATGTTGCAAAAAAATGATCACTTATTGGAATTACAGATCCTAGATATTTTTTAACTAATTCAGGGTGATTTTGAATTGCTTCTGATATAGGACAAAATATAATTCCTTGTTTAGTTAATTCATCTTTAAATGTAGTGGCTACAGAAACTGAATCAAATACAGCATCAACAGCTATTCCATTTAATCTCGCTTGCTCTTGCAAAGGAATTCCAAGTTTCTTATAAGTTTCTAAAAGTTTAGGATCCAGTTCATCTAAGCTTTTTGGCTTATCTTTCATACTTTTAGGTGCAGAATAATAATATAAATCTTGATAATCTATTTTTGGAAATTTAGGTTTCTGCCAGTCAGGTTCTTTTAATACTTTAAATCTTTCAAAAGCTTTTAGTCTAAACTCAAGCATCCATGCAGGTTCTTTTTTAATATTAGATATAAATTTAATGACATCTTCATTCAAACCTTTTGGAGCTTGAATATTTTCTATGTCTGTCGAAAAACCATACTTATAGTCTTTTAAATTATTTATTTCTTTTTGTCTGTTATCCATTCTAAACTCTTGTTTCTTTGTTGTTGTTTAATAAATCTTTCAGGCTTTTATTTTCAAAAAATGTATTTATGTGTATCTCTAATTCGTCCCATAAATTATGAGTAATGCACTTTGTAGCTTTGCCGTTGCATCCTTTTTTAGATTCTTTTTTACATTGAACAGTTTTTACTTTTTCATCAACTGCATGAAAGATATTTGTTAATTTTATATCATTTGGATTTTTATTAAGAACGTATCCTCCTTGCTTTCCTCTTATACTTTTAACAATTTGGTTTTTTTTTAATTTAGAAAAAATTTGCTCTAGGTAATCTAAAGATATACCTTGTCTTAATGATATATCTCTTAGTGATACTGGATTGATATTATCAAACCTAGCTAAATCAACTAATGCCATTACAGCATATCTACCTTTGGATGTAAGTTTCATTTTTTACCCTTAAATTGTGAGTTTTTATACATACCTGACTAAAATGGTCAAGTTTAGAGTGTAAAAAAAAACTAACATATTGTCGCTGACTTATGATAAACGTACATTTTTTTGAGAATAATAATCAATATCGCTTATGGACAATAAAATTTTAGAAATATTTATACCTGGTCCTGCTGGAAGACTTGAGGCTAAATATTATAAAAGTAAAAAAAATACTTCACCAATTGCTTTAGTGTTACAGCCCCATCCTCAATATGGAGGAACGATGAATAATAAAGTAGTAGTAGATACTTTCCATGCATTTATGGATAACGATTTTTCGGTGTGCAGAGTAAATTTCAGAGGTGTTGGTAAAAGCGATGGAGAATTCGATAATGGTCAAGGCGAACTTGCTGATGCAGCAGCTGCTTTAGATTGGTTAGAAAGAGAAAATTTTGACAATTCACAATGTTGGGTTACAGGATTTTCATTTGGATCTTTGATTGCAATGCAATTATTAATGAGAAGACCAGAAATAAACAGATTTATAGCCATTTCACCACAACCAAATGTTTATGATTTTTCTTTTTTATCTCCATGTCCAACTTCAGGCTTAGTTGTTTATGGTAAAAAAGATGAATTGGTACCAGTAGAATACATTACAGAGTTAGATAAAAGATTAAGTGCTCAAAAAGGAATTAAAGTAGAATTTAATACAATATCAGAGGCTAATCATTTCTTTTCAAAAACAAGTGATACTTTAGTAAAGCATCTTGATAAATATATAAAAAAAGAAACAGCACTTTATTGAAAATTTTCTGCTAATTTTCCACCAACTGTAAATTCTTTACATCCAGTTGTTGTACTGAAAGAAATTGGTAAATTTAAAAAAGACCTTATAGCCAAAAATGCAAATGCCTGGGATTCAATATAATCACCATTTAAATTATAATTATCTATAAATTTCAAATTAATACTATTTTCATTTGATATGTAATTATTTATACGACTTATTAAATTAAAATTTTTTCTTCCACCACCACAGAGTAAAAATGTAATACTATTTTTTTGACCAATATATTTTAAGCCTTCTGCAATCAAATACGCTGTAAAATCTGTTATAGTAGCACAACCATCTTCTAGGGACAAACCTCTTGCAAAAGATACATCGAAATTTTTAATATCTAATGACTGAGAGTAAGAATTTATTTTAAAATTATCTATTGCTTGATTTAAAATTAATTGATCAACTTTCCCTACTGTAGCTAGTTCACCATTTTTATCAATTTTTTTATTTGAATTCTTTCTTACCCATTCATCAATTAAACAATTACCAGGACCTATATCAAAAGCAAAAAGGTTGTTTTGGAAATTATCTGAGTCATTGATAACTTTTGTAACATTTGCGATACCACCAATATTTAAGAAACCTACTGGAAATTTAACATTAAAATTTTGATTGATTTTTTTTGATAAAATATAATGGAAAATTGGTGTTAAAGGTGCACCTTGACCATTGTTTTTAATATCCGCTTGTCTAAAATCATAAATGACTTTTTTTTTGACCATTTGAGATAACAATTTCCCATCTCCTAATTGATTAGTAATTTTCTCACTTGGGTTATGAAAAATTGTTTGTCCATGAAAACCTATCAAATCAATGGGATCTCTATACTTTTTTAATGATTGATTAACTGCATCGGCATGAAAAAGAGTTAAATTACGCTCTAATTCTCTTAATTTTTCTGAATTATGTAAAAGATCTTTCTTTGTTAAAACTAAATCTCTTAATCGAACTAACTGATCCTGAAGATTTTTATCATACTCATAATAATCATCTAAAATGTTTGAAAATTCATCGTATCCATCTGAACTAATTATAGATAAATCAATACCATCCATAGATGTTCCGCTCATTAGTCCAATTGCAGTATATAATTTTTTTTTCATTGATATGTTTTTTAAAAAAAATTTGTATATTGTAACTATAAACTTATGAATAAATTTTTAAAAGAATTTAAAGATAGAGGTTTTTTCTATCAATGCACAAATGAAGATGAACTATCTAAACAATTAGATGAAGAAAAGATAAAAGGTTACATAGGTTTTGATTGTACAGCTGAAAGCTTACATGTGGGTAGCTTACTTCAAATAATGTGTTTACGACTACTTCAAAAAAATGGACATCGACCAATAGTTTTACTTGGTGGAGGAACTACAAGAATTGGGGATCCATCTGGTAAAGATAAAACTAGAAAAATATTAAGTGAGGATGAGATTGAAAAAAATATTAAAAATATCAAAAATATTTTAAAAAAATTTTTAGATAATGATGATCCGAATACAAAGCCAATATTTGTAAACAATTATACTTGGCTTAAAAATTTAAATTATATTTCGTTTTTGAGAGATATCGGAAAACATTTCACGATAAATAGAATGCTAACATTTGATAGTGTAAAACTCAGATTAGATAGAGAACAATCTCTAAGCTATATGGAGTTTAATTATATGATTTTACAAGCATATGATTTTCTTGAATTAAATAAGAAAGAAAATTGTGTCTTACAAATCGGAGGTTCAGATCAATGGGGAAACATTGTTAATGGTGTTGAGCTAATTAAAAGATATTCTAATAATCAAACCTTTGGTTTAACAACTCCATTAATTACACTAGCAACTGGTGCTAAAATGGGAAAAACTGAAAGTGGGGCTATTTGGTTAGATGAAAAATACTTATCAGCTTATGATTATTGGCAATTTTGGAGAAACATAGATGATAGAGATGTAATTAAATTTTTAAAAATGTTTACTGAAATTGAAATTAAGGAAATAGAAACAATTAAAGATAAAGATATAAATGAATTAAAAATACTACTTGCTAATAAAACCACAGAAATGTTACATGGAAAGGAAGCAGCTAAAAATTCTGAACAAGCAGCAAAAGAAGCTTTCTCCGGAAACACTCTGGGTTCGAACTTACCTAAAGTTAATATTCAATCAAATAAAATAGAAGAAAAAATAAATATAGTAGACCTTGTTTTATTATCTAAACTAGAAAACTCGAAAAGCGAAATCAGAAGGCTTATAAAAGGGAATGCGGTAAAAATTAATGACGATGTTATTTTAGATGAAAAATTCGAAATCAATAAAAATTTATTTAAAGATAATTATCTTAAACTTTCCCTTGGAAAAAAAAGACATATCAAAATAGAATTAAATTAATTTTTTTTAATTTTCTCTAAAGTTCTAGTAATAAACCTGGGTGTTAGAGTTTTTATAGGATTTACAGTAGTTTCTAAATCTTTAGGGGGACCTTTAATTTTAAAGCTGACACCAAAAACACCATCGCCTACTTTCTTTCCAATCAATAAATCTCCAAGTAAAGGTATTGAAGCGATAGATCTATTAATTGTTGTCGCTGGAACCAAGGTTCCTCTTAAACTAATTAATTTATCCTCCTCAATGTATCCTTCCAATAAAATAGATATTGCTGGACCAATTGCATATAATTCTTGAATTTTCATTAGTTTATCTTGATTAGTAAAATTCATTTCAAAATCTGTAAATCTAATCCCCTCTCCTGTAAGTAAGTCTGCTATTCCCTGAAGAGATGCAAGAGCCAACAACTTAGCTAACGCTGGAATTTCTTTAACTTTAAAATTATCAATTACTAATTTAGAGGTTGAGACTCCATCTTTTTTTAAGGAGTAAAAGTCTAAATATCCTTCTCTATCATCTTTAAATCCTTTAATGAATTTATATCTATCTACTAGGGGTTTAGCCTTAGATGAGAAAAGGGTGGTAATTTTTTCACCTTGATCATTTGTTCTAATTGTAAATTTTATATTTTGCGAATTATTATAAAGGGCCAAAATATCTGCTTCTTCTACTTTATTATTAATAATTTTTATCTTTCCATTTAAATCCTTAACAAAGTGTATTTTATCAAAGTAAACTTCCTTAAAATTTAGATCCATACTTACGTTATTTTCAAAAAGATTGTTTTCTTTTTTATCATTGGTATCTAGTAAATTCGAAATTAAAGAATTTGCATTAAATGAGGTGCCATCAATTAAATAATTTTGGCCTTCTACTTTTTTTATATTGTAATTATTTTTTTTGTTTTCTGTATCTAAATAATTAAAATTTGCCTTATCAATTTTTATTATTTGATTAGAATCATTAAGAAATAAATTCTTGATTTTAATGTTATTATTTTCATCATTAATAATAAAGCTATTTATATTAAGATTTTTATTATTTTTTAATTCTCCATTAATTTGAAGATTCATTTTACTTTTATCTTGTTTTTTAAAATTAATATTGTCAATTTTAAATTTTGTATTTTTTACATTTAAATTAGTATTAAAACTTATTTTATTTTCATTTTTCTCAATAAAATAATCAATTTCTTCAAAATCTTTATCGATTTTAATTTTTCCAGAACCAGAAAAAGATAGATTATTATTTTTAAAATTAATTTTTAATTTTTGATTATTAAAATTTAAATTTTCATTAGTTTGAGGGAAGAAAATTTTTAAAAACTCTTGCTGCTCTAAAAATATATTTTTTAAAAATAACTCTGACTCTATACTTAAATTCTTATCTTTTTTATTTATAGAATACTTAATTTCATCTATTTCTCCAGTATTTAACTGAATTTGTCCCTCACCGTTAATTGATAAATTTTTGTCCTTATATTTTAGATTTAATTTATGATTATCGAGTAAAATTAGATCATCAACTTGTGGAAAATAGTTATTAATTATTTTTAAATTTTTATATTTTAGCTGAGTAATATTTATATCAGAATTTAAAATAATATTTTTAACTTTGAATTTTTCATCTATTTCCAAAGAAAATTCATTATTTGTTTTAAATTTAGCATCATCAACAATTATATTTTCAAAACTTAAATTTAATAATTTTAATATATTTGAATTTAAACTTGATTGATCGTTTTCAACAATAGCATCAATTAAAAAGCTATTGTTTTTCTTTTTTACGTTTATTTTTTTTGAAATAAAATTTACTTCTTCTGCTTTAAAATTTATTTCATCAAAGAGATAATTATCTTTTTGAAAATTGAAATTAAAATTTATATTTTTAAAATTAGCCTTATTTAAAAAATTAATACTTGCATCTTTTATTATACCTTCAATTCCATAATCATTTTTAATTTTGCCATTTTCATCGATATTCAAACTCAGATCTATAATTACATGACCTTTTTTTACAATTTTTTCTAATATAAATAACTCAGGTTTGTTGGTTGTTGTACGAATAAATTTAATTAAATCATTTAATAATATAGACTTAGTCGTCACTTCTATATTTGACGATGAAATCTTATTTTTAATTAAAGAACTGATCGAAACTTCAGTTTTTATGGTTTCTAATGATAAAGGTCTTTTAGAAATATATACAGTGGTACCAACTGTTTTTGCATAAATTTTAAGTTTAAAAGGATCTAGGATTAATTTAATTTTTTTTAAATCTATATCTATCTTTTTATTTATTAGTGAAATTTTTTTTTTAATTTGGTCGTTAAATTTATCTGTCTCTAGACCTACTGTGCTAAGGTAAACTATTAAAATAACTAACACTGACAGAAGTAAGATAAAATATTTTAAAATATTATTTTTCATTTAATTTATAAAGCGATTGTTCTAAAAATTCATCTATATCACCATCTAACACTTTATCAGGACTAGTGCTTTCAAAATTAGTTCTATTATCTTTTACAAGTCTATAAGGTTGAAGTACGTATGATCTAATTTGATGGCCCCAACCTATTTCAGATTTAGAACTTTCAACATTTTGACTTTCTTCCTCTCTTTTTTTAATTTCATAATCATATAATCTCGCTTTCAACATATTCATACATGTTTCTTTGTTTTTATGTTGAGATCTTTCATTTTGACATTGAACAACAATTTTTGATGGAATGTGTGTTATTCTAACTGCGCTATCAGTAGTGTTAACGTGCTGACCGCCTGCTCCACTAGAACGATAAGTATCTATTCTTAAATCTTTTTCTAAAATTTCTATATTTATATTTTCATCTACAACTGGATAAATCCAAACACTTGCAAAACTTGTATGCCTTCTTGCTCCAGAATCAAATGGGGATATCCTTACTAGTCTATGTATTCCCGACTCTTTTTTTAACCATCCAAAAACATAATCGCCATCTATTTTAATTGTTGCTGACTTTATACCAGCCTCGTCACCTCTATGTTCACTAATCAAACTTGACTTAAAATTTTTTTTATCAGACCATTTTAAATACATTCTTCTTAACATATCGGCCCAATCTTGACTTTCTGTACCTCCAGCTCCAGCATGTATTTCTATGTAACAATTTAAAGGGTCTGCTTCATTAGATAAAAAACATTTAATTTCATTTTTTTTAACTTCACTTCTTAAGTCTTTAATATTTTGAAGAACTTCTTTTTGGACCTGTAAATTCTCTTCTTCAAGCGCCAGTTGATTTAAATCATCTAGATCTTTAAGTTTTTCAACATTGTTATTTAAAGAGTTAGTTAAATCTTCATAAAATTTCTTTTCTTTGATTACTTTTTGAGAGTTATTTTTATCTTGCCAAAAATCGGCACTCAGCATTTGTGAATTTAAAGATTGCAGTTTTGAATGGATATTGTTTTTTTCAAAGATACTCCTGTATTTTTTGATTTATCTTTTCAATTTCTTCTTTAAAATTTTGATAATTATTATCCATTAGTAAAACTTTAATATATTATTTGAATCTAATCTATCTGAATTTGTATAAAGTACTTTTCCATCAACTACATTTTCTTTTTTAAAAACCTCAATAATAGTATTCTTTGAGTTAAATTTTGCTTTTTGACCAGTTAAAGGGTCAACAACCATCATCACTGTTCCTTTAGCAGCCTTAAATGGTCTTGCATCATTTTTGTTAATAGAATCACTTATAAAACTTTTGAATATTGGCAAAGCCGTTTTAGATCCTGTTTCATATTTTCCTAATGGAGTTGGATTATCTGAACCAACATAAACACCAACTAGTACATTTGAGGTAAAACCTATAAACCAAGTATCTGTATTTTTATTTGTTGTTCCAGTTTTACCTGCAATATTTAAATTTAAGTCTTTTAGTTTTTTAGCTGTACCTCTTTTAACAACTCCTTCTAAAATTGATGTCATTTGAAAAGCTGTTTCTGGAGAAAAAATTTGCGTATAGTTATTTTTAATCTCTGGATAATCGTTGGTTAAATAAGAAATTTGATCACAATTAATACATTTTCTTTTATCATTATTAAAAATAGTATTTCCCTCACTGTCCTGAATTCTATCTATCAGTATTGGTTCAACAAGTTTTCCTCCATTAACAAAAACTGAATAAGCAGATGTAAGTTTTAATAAAGTTGTTTCAGCAGATCCCAAAGATATGGATAAAAGTTCTTCTGGATTATCATAAATTTTTAATGCTTTTGAAAAATCAACTATTTTCTGTACACCAAGATTTTGGGCTATTCTTACTGTCATTAAATTTCTAGATTTCTCCAAACCAACCCTTAAAGTCGAAGGTCCATAAAATTTTTTTCCATAATTTTCTGGTTTCCACATTTTTAAATCATCTCCTTGGTCTAAAACCAGTGGTGCGTCTAGAACTAATGATGTTGGTGTAAAATTGTTCTCTAAGGCTAATGCATAAACAAATGGTTTAAAAGCTGATCCAGGTTGTCTTTTAGCTTGAGTTGCTCTGTTAAATTCACTTTTTTTAAAACTAAAACCACCACTTAGTGCTAAAACTCTTCCAGTAAATGGATCCATCACAACAATTCCACCATTTACCTTTGGTAATTGTTGTAAGTTAAAAATATTTTCTTTAAAATTTTTAACATAAATAATATCACCGGTTTTTAATAATTTATTAAATTCTTTTTTTGTCCAAGAAATACTCTGATATTCAATTACGCCCTCAATATTATCTTCTGTTTCTATTTCTGCTGAAAATTTATTTATTTTTTTGACTATTGCTAATTTCCAATTAATTGAATTTTCTAATTTATACTTTTCTAAATCTTTTTTCCATTCTGAATTATAAATCTTGTTAGTAAGTGGCCCTCTCCATCCCTTTCTTTTATCATATGCTATTAATCCATCTCTAAGTGATTTTGTTGCAATTGTTTGTAAATTTAAGTCTATTGGAGTATTGATATTAAAACCTTGTTTGTAAACTTTATCATAGCTCAAAGTTTCAATTACGCTCTTTCTCACATCTTCAATAAAATATTGGGCATCCTCTAAATAAATTTTTTTATTTTTTTTTAAAATTATTTCCTCATTTGTCAGTTTTTCATACCATTCTAACGTTAGATAATTGTTTTCTAATAAATTTTTTAAAACTAAATTTCTTCTAAATTTTGCTACATCTGGATCTCTATACGGATTATATCTACTAGGTGCTTTGGGCAAAGCTGCCAACAAAGCAGCCTCTGAGTAATTTAAATCTTTAATAGATTTATCAAAATATTCTAAGCTTGCAGCAGCTACTCCATATGCTCCACTTCCAAGATAAATTTGGTTTAGATAAAGTTCTAAAATTCTTTCTTTAGATAAAGCTCTTTCTATTCTAAAAGCTAGAATTGCTTCTTTAATCTTCCTATTTAAACTTACTTCATTTGTTAGTAAAAAGTTCTTTGCTACCTGTTGAGTAATTGTAGATGCTCCCTCCAATCTTTTAGATGATAAAATATTTGAAATATTGTTTATTACAGCTCTAATAACACCTTTTGCATCAACACCTGGGTGTTTGAAAAAATTTTTATCTTCAGCAGATAAAAATGCATTAATTACATTTTTAGGGATTGAATTATATGGAACAAATACTCTTTTTTCTTGAGAAAAATCTGCCACCAAATCGCCATTACCAGAGTAAACTTTACTGGAAACAGGGGGTTTATAATTTTTAAGAAATTTATAATCGGGTAAATCATTCGAATAAGTCCATAATATACTTAATATCAAAATGGCAGATAAAAGAATAAAAGACGAAGTTAAAACAAAGATATTTCTTAAAATTTTATTCATTTTAATTTCATTATATCTCGGAATTTGTTAAAGATATGGCAAGAAAATAAAACAAAATTTTAAAATTAAATTATTAATGAAATTAACATTCACAAAATTATGGAAAAAAATTTGTATATTGATGCTTCGCATCCTAACGAAACTAGAGTTGTTCTTAAATCGGGCGAGAATATTGAAGATTACGAGTACGAAGGTCTAAAAAATAACTTAATTAAAAATAATATTTATTTAGGCAAAGTAAGCAGAATAGAACCCTCTTTACAAGCAGCTTTTGTTGATTTTGGAAGAGAGAGACATGGTTTTTTATCTTTTAATGATATTCAGTCAGATTATTATCAAATACCAAAAGCAGATTTAGAAAGAATCAAAGAGGAAGAAGAAAAAGCTAGAGAAGAACTTTCAAGAGAAGTTGAGGCTAAAGAAGAAGAAAATATTGCTGAAGGAAAACTAGAGATTGATGATCCTATAGAAAAGATATCAGAAGAGCAAACAGAAGAGGATTCGAATACTAAAGAAAATATTTCTGAAAAAGAAAATTTAGGTGATGTAAAAGAAAAAAAAAAGGAACAGAGATTTAAATTTAAAAAGTATAAAATTCAAGAGGTAATAAAACCTAATCAAGTAATTCTTGTACAAGTTATTAAAGACGAAAGAGGTCAAAAAGGTGCTGCTTTAAGTACCTTCATTTCAATTGCAGGAAAATACATAGTATTAATGCCTAATACACCAAAAGGTGGTGGAATTTCCAGAAAAATATTTAATCCAGCTGACAGAAAAAAAATTAGAACAATTCTTAATGAAATAGAAATACCTAGAGAGATGGGTTTGATTGTTAGAACCGCTGGAAGCAACAAAACAAAAAACGAAATTAACAATGATTTAACAACTTTGATTAATACTTGGGGACAAATAAAGGAAAACGCAATTAACTCAATAGCTCCTTCTTTAATTCATCAAGAAAGCGAGATTATTAAAAGAACTTTAAGAGATATGTTAGACGATAATACACAAAATATAGTAGTAGAAGGAAACGATGGGTATAAGAAAGCACAGTCATTCATGAAAACAATGATGCCATCTAGTGTGAAAAAAGTAAAAAAATATAGAGGAAAAGTTCCGCTATTTATTCAAGAAAATATTGAACAAAAGTTAAATCAAATATTTGATTCTGAAATTAAACTTAAATCAGGTGGATATTTAGTTATCAACCCAACAGAGGCTTTGGTTTCTATTGATATAAATTCTGGAAGTTCAATAAAAGGAAAAAATGTTGAAAGCACAGCTTTAGATACAAATATCGAGGCGGCTGAAGAAATTGCAAGACAAATAAAGATAAGAGATTTGTCTGGTTTAATTATCATAGATTTTATTGATATGCTTGGTTATGGAAATAGAAGATTAGTTGAAAGGAAACTTAAAGAAAAATGTAGATCAGATAGAGCAAGAATTCAAATAGGTAGAATAAGTAATTTTGGTCTTTTAGAAATGTCTAGACAAAGGCTTAGGGAAAGTGCGATTAAATGGAAAGTTACATTAACAGATGAGTCTTTCGCTCAAAAACTTTTAAAAATCGTTGAATTAAAAGCTGTAATTAATAAGGCTAAATTTGTTGAATTAAAAGTTTGCGAAAAAATTTCAGATTTTCTTAAAGAAAATTTTGTTAAAGATTTAACCTATTTTGAAAAAAAAAATAAAGTAAAAATAGATATTATTAGCGATAATTCATTAATAATACCTGAGTATATTATAGATATTAAAAATAAATCAAAAAAAACAATTGAGCTAGTGGAATATTACGAGAAACTAAAAAATCTGGAAATACAGAATAAAGAAAGTAAATTTGAAGAAAAAAAAGGGATTAATAAAATAAAAAAAAAAATTTATAAAAAAAAACGATATTATAAAAAAGCTAAATAATTCCTCCTGATGGAGAAGATGGATTGCCCATTAAAATTTTATCTATTCTTCCTGACTTGTACGATTGTCTTCCTGCAATAACTGCATTTTTAAAAGCAAGTGCCATTTCAAAAGGTTTTTTTGCTTTTGCAATCGCTGTATTAACCAGCACTCCGTCACAACCTAATTCCATCGCAATTGTTGCATCAGAAGCTTGACCTAAACCAGCATCTATAATTAATGGAAGTTTGGTTTGTTTTCTAATTATTTGAATATTGATTTTATTTTGTATGCCTAATCCTGAACCGATAGGTGCTGCCAATGGCATAATAGCGTCAGCCCCTGAATTCTCTAAACGCTTAGCCATTAAAGGATCGTCATTACAATAAACCATAACCTTAAAACCCTCTTTAGCTAAAACTTCTGTTGATTTTAAAGTTTCTATCATGTCAGGAAATAAATTTTTTTTATCTCCTAAAACTTCTAATTTAACTAACTTCCAACCACCTATTTCTCTAGCTAATCTTAAAGTTCTCAAAGCTTCTTTTGAATTAAAACATCCGGCAGTATTGGGTAAATATGTAATTTTTTTTGGATCAATATAATCCATCAGTAAAGGCTTATTTTTATCTGAAATATTGACCCTTCTTACAGCAACTGTTACGATTTCTGCCCCAGACAGTTTAATTGCTTTTGCGCACTCAGACATACTTTTATATTTTCCCGTTCCAACAATTAATCTGGAATTAAACTTTTTATTTGCAATAATTAAACTATCTTTTTTCAAATTAACCACCTCCAATAAAATGAACTATTTCAATTTTATCATTTTTATTTAATTTTATTTTATTAATTTTTTTCTTATCTATTATTTCTTCATTAAGCTCAATTGCTACTTTATTTAATGGTATTTTTAGATTTTTTAACACATCAGAGAGGTTAGAATCTTGAGTTATAGATTTAAATTTACCATTTATTTTAATTTTTATTTTTTTTATTTTTTTCATCGTATATAAGTGCTGAATGAATAATAAAATAATTATTATTAATGGTCCAAATCTTAATCTATTAGGAGAAAGAGAACAATCACAATATGGATCAACTACTTTTGACCAACTTAAAGAGAATTGTTCTAAAAAAGCGCAAGAAATTGGACTTGATGTTGAATTTGCCCAATCTAATGTTGAAGGAGAGCTTGTTAATATAATTCAAGATGCTAGAAAAAAATTTGATGGTATAATTATAAATGCCGCTGCATTTACTCATACTTCTGTGGCTATAAGAGATGCTTTAGATTTATTTAAAAAACCAATAATCGAGTTACATTTATCTAATATTTATAAAAGAGAGGAATTTAGACATAAATCACTCATAAGTGGTGTGGTTACTGGAGGAATTTTTGGATTAGGTGCTGAAGGATATATTTTGGCCATAATTTCATTACAAAAGACTTTGCAAAATGAAAATAGATAAAAAAATAATTAAAGAATTAAGCGATTATTTAAATGAATTTAATCTTACTGAAATAGAGATAACTGAAAAGGATACAAAAATTAAAGTATCAAAAAATAATGTTTCAATTAGTAATCAATCACAAGCTATTTCACCCTCATCACCTGCAACAAGTTCAAGGCCTACTCAAACTCAAAATATTAAATCAGGAACTGAAATTACTTCACCTATAATTGGAACTGCTTATCACGCTCCAGAACCTGGTGCTAAAAAGTTTGTTGAGATTGGAAAAAAAATTAAAAAAGGTGATACAATAATGATTGTTGAGGCTATGAAAACAATGAATCATGTTCCTTCAACAGCAGATGGTGTAGTAAAAGAAATTTGTGTTGAAGATGGCCAAGCTGTAGAATTTGGTCAAACTATTATTATCCTAGAATAAATAATGTTTAAAAAAATTTTAATTGCAAACCGTGGGGAAATTGCAGTTAGAATTATTAGAGCATGTAAAGAATGGGGAATTCCTACTGTAGCTGTTCATTCCGATGTAGATAGAGAAAGCATGCATGTAAGAATGGCTGATGAAAGCGTATGTATTGGTTCTCATCAACCAGCAAATAGTTATTTAAATATTCCAGCATTAATGTCAGCAATAGAACTTACAAATGCTGATGCTGTTCATCCTGGATATGGTTTTCTTTCTGAAAATGCAAATTTTGCAAGAATTTTAGAAGAGAATAAAATTAATTTTATAGGAGCTTCATCAAAACATATTGAAATGATGGGTGATAAAATCCAAGCAAAAAGAATAGCTAAAGAAAATGGATTGCCCATTATTGAAGGGTCTGAAGGAGGAGTAAGAGATGTTTCTGAAGCAAAAGAACTTTGTAAAAAAATTGGTTTTCCTGTCTTAATCAAAGCCTCAGGTGGCGGTGGAGGTAAAGGTATGAAAATAGTTTACAAGGAAGAGGAATTTGAGACATTGTTTTCAACTGCAAAATCAGAAGCTCAAAAATACTTTGGTAATGACGAAGTTTATATTGAAAAATTTTTTCAAAATCCAAGACATATTGAAGTTCAAATATTAGCTGGAAAAAATAGAGCAGTTCACCTACATGAGCGGGATTGTTCGGTTCAAAGAAGGCATCAAAAACTGATAGAAGAAACACCAAGTCCAGTTTTAAATGATGAAATAAGAAAAGATTTATTTGAAAGAACAGTAAAAATGGTAGCTAAAATAGGTTATATGGGAGCTGGGACTGTTGAGTTTATATATGAAGATGGAAAATTTTATTTCCTTGAAATGAATACAAGAGTTCAGGTTGAACATCCTGTAACTGAAATGGTTACAGGCGTTGATATAATTAAAGAGCAAATTTGGATTGCTTTTTCAGGAGAAACGGCTTTGAAACAAAGCGATATAAATCCAAGAGGACATGCAATTGAATGTAGAATAAATGCTGAGGATGCTAGTAAAAACTTTCAGCCTTCGCCTGGAGTTATTACAATGTGTCATCAACCATCTGGTTTTAGAACTAGAGTAGATGGCTCAATATTTCAAGGATACAAAGTAACACCCTATTACGATAGTATGGTTTGTAAGTTAATTTGTCATGGAAGAAACAGAACAGAAGCAATTCAAAGAATGAATAGATCTTTAGATGAATTTGTTATTGAAGGAATAACTACAACAATTCCTCTCCATAAAAAATTACTAAACCACAAAAAATTTATCAATTCAGATTTTAACGTTAGTTGGCTAGATAAAGACTCAATTGTTTAATAACAGCTTACCAACCATACATCATAGACAGGGTGATCAAAAGGTTCGATTGAAGGACTAGATGAAAACATCCAACCATTAAAAACAAAAACTTCATCATTATTTTTATTAGTCAGATCTCGAACTTGTATATATGCAGTTATTTCTGGATTATCATCAAATTCTGAATTTTTACATTTCAGACTTTTAATTGATAAATCTTTAAACTTTATTAATTCTCCGTTTTTAAGTTTAAGCAAGGTATTTTTAGAACTTATTTTATCCAAGATTTTTATGTCAGTAAAAGTTCCCTCTAAATTACTTTTTGCGTTTGAGTTTAAAACTAAACAAAAATAAAATAAAAAAACTAAATAGATTAATTTAAAATTATTCTTTCCAACTTGAGTATTTCTTTTTAATACCATCTTGATTTTTATTTGGATAATATGCTGCGTCAGTCCCAGTTAAATTTTCTTGATGTGGTTTTTGCCATTCATATTTTTCTAAGGTATGTTTTTTCTCAATTTTATTTGGTGTAAAATGTATCCAAGAATACCATTCAACAGGAATTTTTGATGCATCAATTGTGTTTGAATAAATAACCCATCTTTTTCCGTTTTTACTCTCATAGTATTTATTACCTAGCTCATCAGTACCAACTAGTTTTCCAAAAAAAATAGTTTTTAGTCTTGTCCCAAAGGTATCCTGATTCCACCATGTGAAAATTTTTCTTAAAAGTGTCAACATAATATTTTTTTTTTTTTCAATTAAAAATTGTAAAATTTAAATTAGACTAAAATATGAATATGTATATAAATTAATTGATTCATTATTCAAATTAAAATTTAAATTGAGGTCAAATGGCAAAGTATTTAGTTGAAACTTATTATACCTGTACCTTTAAAGTAAATCATTATTTAGATGATATTAATGAGGCAGAGTTAAAAAATTTAGAAAAAAGAGATGATGGTAAATTTGAGGTTTTAGACGTAAAACTTGATAATAGAAAAACAAAAAGTCTGGACCCTAAAAACAATAAAGTCCTTGAAAACAACAAGGTAGAAGTAGTTACCGAAACAGATCAAAAAAACCCAAAAAATAAAGAAAGTGTAATAACAAGTATTAACACAGCTAACGAGAGGTCAGGTAAAAGATTTAGCATGCCTGACAGAAGAAAAGGATATATTCAAAAAGCTACTATTGGTGACCACAAAGTTTACTTACATACCGGAGAATATGAAGACGGAAAAATTGGAGAAATATTTATTGATACCAGTAAAGAAGGTGAGCTTGTTAAAGCTTTAATGAATAATTTTGCAATTGCTGTATCTCTAGGTCTTCAATATGGTGTTCCTTTAGATGAGTTTATAAGTGCATTTGTAGGTACAAAATTTGAACCGTCTGGCAAAGTCCATGGTAATGATAGAATTTTAAGCGCTACATCAATTTTGGATTATATTTTCAGAGAGTTAGCTATTTCATATCAAAATAGAGAAGATCTGGCCCATACTCCAGCTATTGGAGGAAATGATGCCATCAATGCAGAAGATCAAAGCTCTGAGGATCAAAATCAATTATTGAAAATTGTAAAAGACATTACCAGTAAAGGTTTTGTTAGAAATAATTATAAAAAAAATCTAGTTGATCTTTCAGATGTAAAAATAAGTTTAAAAGGTAAAAAATAAGTTATTTTTTTGTTTTTAAAGCTAAATTTAATTCTTTCAATTGATCTGGATTTACCTCAGATGGTGCATTCATCATCAAATCTTGTGCGTTTTGGTTCATTGGAAACATAGTAACTTCCCTAATATTTTTCTCATTAGCTAGTAACATTACGATTCTATCAATACCAGGTGCTATTCCTCCGTGTGGAGGTGCGCCATAACTAAGTGCATTAATCATACCACTAAATTTTTCATCTACTTGATTTTTATCATATCCTGCAATCGAGAAAAGTTTATACATAAGTTCTGGTTTATGATTTCTAATTGCTCCTGAAGATAATTCTATACCATTACAAACTATGTCGTATTGGTAAGCAAGTATATCTAATGGGTTTTCAAAATCTTTTTCACTTAAATCACCTTGAGGCATTGAAAATGGATTATGACTAAATTCAATCTTGTTTGTTGATTCATCTTTTTCGAACATTGGATAATCTACAATCCAACAAAATGCGAAAATATTTTCATCAATTAAATCAAGATCTTTTGCAATTTTATCTCTTGCTATTGCAGTAATTTTTTCTAATTCATCTTGTTTTCCACAAGCCATGAAAACACTATCCCCTATTTCGCAGTTTGTTTTATTCATGATTTCAACCAATGCATCTTGAGAAAAGAATTTTCCTATAGGGCCTTTTGCTGAAATATCTTTATCTTTTTCAAAAGTAAAATAAGCTAAACCAGAAGCACCTTCTTCTTTAGCCCATTTATCAATATTATCAAAAAAACTTCTGGGTTTATCTTTTGTATTTTTTGTAACAATACATCTTACTTTAGATCCAGATTTTACTAATTTTTTAAATATTTCAAATGAAACATCTTCTCTTGTAAAAATTTCAGTTATATCGTTTACAATGAGTGGGTTTCTTAAATCTGGTTTATCGGTACCATATTTAAGCATTGCTTCCTTGTATGAAATCTTTGGAAATTTATCAAACATCAATTTTTTAGTTGAAAAATTTTTAAATGTATTAACCATTAACTTTTCAACAACATTAAATACATCCTCTTGTTCAACAAATGACATTTCCAAATCTAATTGATAAAATTCCCCAGGACTTCTGTCTGCTCTTGCATCTTCATCTCTGAAACAAGGTGCAATTTGAAAGTATCTATCAAAGCCCGAAACCATTATTAATTGTTTAAATTGCTGAGGAGCTTGTGGTAGTGCATAAAATTTTCCTGGATTTAAACGACTAGGTACTAAAAAATCTCTAGCACCCTCTGGGCTAGATGAGGTTAAAATTGGTGTTTGAAATTCTAAAAAACCTAATTTAGTCATTTCATTTCGGATGTATGAAATAACCTTGGATCTTAAAATAATATTTTCATGGATTTTTTTTCTTCTTAAATCTAAGAATCTATATTTCAATCTTATTTCTTCTGCATATTCTTGATCACTAAAGATTGGCATTGGAAGTTCTTTACAAGTGCCTAAAACTTCATGCTGCTCAATAACAACCTCTATTTCACCAGTGTCAATTTCAGAATTAATTGTTTCTTTAGATCTGTTAACAACTTTCCCCTCAACTTTAATTACTGTTTCTAATTGCATTTTTTCTAAATCAGAAAAATATTTATTATCTTTATCAATTATACATTGGGTAATTCCATAATTATCTCTCAAATCAATAAATAATAAATTCCCATGGTCTCTTTTTTTATTTATCCAGCCTGAAAGAGAAATTTTTTTGTCTACATCCTCTTTTCTTAATTCATTACACTTGTGTGTTCTGTATTTATTCAATTAAACCTCTAATGCTTCTTTTATAATTTTAAAATCGATTGGTTTTTTTCTTTTTAAACTAATTTCGTCGATTTTATATATGAAATCGGAAATTTTGCCATAAGTTCTATCAATTCTCTTAATTATAAATTCAATAAGTTTTTGGTCTATTGATATTTGACGATCAGAAAGATTTTTTAATATTAGTGCATAAATTAAATCGTCACTAGGTTTTTCAATTTGAGATAAAATAAAATTATTAGATCTTGAATTAAGATCATTTAATTTAAAATTAAAGTCAACTATTGGTATTTTTGAGGTTACTATTAAGTACTTATTATCCTGATCTATTATATTTATAAGTGTAAATAACAAATTTTCATTTATTTTTTCAGTTAAATCCTCAACAATAATATTTTCATATATTTTAATTTGTTGAAGAAAGTCATTATTAATATCTTCTGCATTAATTTTAATTCCTCTGTGCTTTTCTAAAAATATATTTATTAAATGACTTTTTCCTGAAAACTTTTCACCTATTAAGTTTATAAAATTTTTATCCCATTTTGGCCAACTATTTAAAAGGCTAAAAGAGTGTTCGTTGCTGTTTGAAACATAAAAATCCTGATCTTTAAAATTTTGATCATAATCAAATTTGAGTATTTGCTGATTAAGATTTGTCATTTAAAACCCAAATTTTATTTTTAATTTCAAAATTATAATTTTGATCACTCATAACTTCTAAAAACTTATCAGGTGTTCCATTAAAAATAACTTTATAAAAATTATTTCGATTATCGAATTTATAAATTGAAAAATTATATATGAAATCCATATCAGATAAAATTTTTTCAAATTTATTAATTTTTATATTATTAGAGTTATCAATAGAAATATTTAAAGATAACTTTACTGAAGTATTGATTTGATTTTGTGATTTCCAATAATCTTCGTAGACTAATTTTAAATTATCAATAAATTCAAATAACTCTTCTTCTTCATCAAAATTAACTTCTGTATAATTTAAATTTTTTATATTTTTTTTTTGATTGAAAAAAATTTTATTAAATACTCTTATTTTGTTATCATCTTTAAATACAATCATAATTATGTGATCATTTATATTGTATTTATTTATAATTTCTTTGAAGTCGTAAGTTTCTAAAATATTAATATTTTGTTTTATCAATCTAAAATCATCTAAATCTTGAGTGGGTAAGATATAATTTAAAAGACTATATTTTTTGTTGTTTACATTCCAGCTAGAAAATAATTTATCCTCAGAGAACATTGAAACTTGATTTTTATTCTGATCAACAAAAACTGGAATGAATAAGAAATCTTTTTTTACAGGTAAAGACGGAAATACATTTTTTGACTCTAGTAAATCAAATATATTTTTTTTATTAAATGAAACATTCAAAACAAGATAATAAATTTCATCTATGAACTTTTCTTCCTTAATAGAGAAAGTTTCTATCATTCCTTTTATTTTATTAATTGGTGTTTTTTTTAATTTTATTTGATCTTTACTTTGGACAATTGAAAAAATTAGTTCATTAAATGCCTTTAAAAATCCTTTATCAATAATTTCATTTTTATTAAAATTTATTTCAAAAGGTGTTGATATTTCAATATCATTTATAGAAAATGTCTTTGCATGACTATTTTCTGTGGAAAAGAAAATATTTATTAAAGCAAGAAATAAAAAAAAATTATATAAAAGCCTTAATTTATAAAGTTGAGAAATAAATTTCATAAAACATATTAATGAATAAAAAAAAATTTACCTATAAAAAAAGTGGAGTTAATATCAAAGCTGCAGACAAATTTGTTGATTTCATTTCTACAGTTTCAGCAAAAAAAAGAGGCAAAAAAAAGTTTTCAAATATAGGTGGGTTTGGCTCAATAACAAATATACCAGGTAATATTAAACAACCTAAAATCGTAGCTTGTACAGATGGTGTGGGAACCAAAATTGAAATCGCTAATATGTTAAATAAATTCGATACCATTGGAATTGACTTGGTTGCTATGAGTGTAAATGATTTAATCGTACAAGGAGCTAAGCCTTTGCTTTTTTTAGATTATATATCAATAAATAAAATTGATCTTAAAAAACTTAAAGCAATAATAAAAGGGATTAACAAAGGCTGTAATCAATCAGAATGTGAGCTCGTCGGAGGAGAAACTGCTGAAATGCCAGGTACGTATGAAAAAGGTAAATTTGATATCGCAGGTTTTGCTGTAGGAGTTGTAGGAAAGAATAGAATTTTAAATAAAAATAAAATAAAAAAAAATAATCTTATAGTTGCAATTCCTTCAAGTGGTTTACATTCTAATGGATATTCTCTTGTAAGATATTTATTAAAACAAAAAAAAATAAATATTAAAAAAAATAAATTTTTAAAATCTGAGCTTCTAAAACCAACTAAAATATATGTTAAAGAAATAATGAATTTGATAAACAACAAATTAATCAATGGCTGTGCAAATATAACTGGGGGAGGTTTGTCTGATAATATTAAAAGAATTATACCAGATAAGCTCTCTGCACATATAAGTTTAGATAAAATTAAAACGTCTAAAATATTTAATTGGCTTAAAAATAATGGAATTTCTGATAAAGAAATGCTGAAAACATTTAATTGTGGGGTTGGTTTTTGCCTTATTGTTGAAAGTAAAAATTTAAAAAAAATAAGTAAATTTTTTTCAAAAGAATACAAGCCATATGTTATTGGAAGAATTTTAAATGGTAAAAACAAAGTTAAGTTAAATGATTCTATCAACTGGTATCAATAGAATTAGAACAGCTGTGTTTATTTCAGGAACAGGAAGTAATTTAAAATCTTTAATCAAATTTTCTAAAACTAAATTATCTCCTATATCAATTGACTTTATCGTTTCAAATAACTCTAAGGCAAAAGGTTTAAATTATGCCAAAAAATTTAAAATTAAAAAAAAAGTTTTAAATTTTAAAAACAAAAAATTAAGCGAAAATAATCTACTTTCTATCTTAAAAAAAAATAATATAGAAATGATTTGTCTAGCTGGATTTATGAAAATTTTGTCAAAAAATTTTATAAAAAAATTTAAAGGAAAAATTTTAAATATACACCCCTCTTTACTACCTAAATATAAAGGCTTAAATACTCACCAAAGAGCATTAAATAATAAGGAAAAATACTCAGGATGCACTGTTCATTTTGTAAATTCTAAATTAGATTCTGGAAAAATCATTCTACAAAAGAAAGTCAAAATTACAAAAAAAGAAACTGAAATATCTCTTGCTAAAAAAATTTTAGTTCAAGAGCATAAGCTTTACCCAAGAGCTATACTAAAAGTTTTTAATCTTTAAAGAAAAAATGTATTTCAATTTTAGCATTTTCGACACTATCAGATCCGTGTACGGAATTCTTATCAATCGAAATTCCATATTTTTTTCTAATTGTGCCTTCTTTAGCATCTTTTGGATTTGTGGCTCCCATTAGCTCTCTATTACCTAATACTGCATTTTCTTTCTCAAGAACCATAACCACAATTGGACCAGAAGAAAGATAATCACATAAATCGTTATAAAATGGCTTAGTTTCGTGCACTTTATAAAATTTTTCTGCCTCAGATTTTTCAATTTGAATTTTTTTTTCTTTTAAAATTGAAAAACCATTGCTCTTAAACATTTCTTTAATTTCGTTTTCAAGATTTCTCTCAACTGCATCTGGTTTAATAATTGACAAAGTTTGTTCTAAATTACTCATAATGATCCTCTATTAGTTTGTTTAATAATCTAACTCCATAACCTGTAGCACCACCTGAATTTAATGCTCCACCATATTTTGAAAAAGCCATTCCAGCTATATCTAAATGTGCCCATGGAGTTTTGTTTAAAATAAATCTTTGTAAAAATTGCGCAGCTGTAGTTGAGCCAGCACCACCTACATAATTAATATTCTGCATGTCCGCATTTTTTGAGTCGATTAATTTATCAAAATTTTTATTTAATGGCATTCTCCAAACTTTTTCCTCAACATTTTCGCCTGCATCAATTAATTGTTTAGATAATTTATCATCATTTGAAAATAGCCCCGCATACTCAGATCCAAGTGAAACAATAATAGCTCCAGTTAAAGTTGCTAAATCCACTATAAATTTTGGTTTAAATTTTTCTTCTGTATAAGTTAATGCATCAGCTAATACCAATCTTCCTTCTGCGTCAGTGTTTAAAATTTCAACTGTCTTTCCACTGTAAGACTTAACAATATCTCCTGGTCTTTGTGCATTTCCTCCAGGCATATTTTCTACCAAACCAACTACACCAACTGCATTTACTTTTGCTTTTCTTAAAGCTAAACTTTTCATTAATCCAACAACTACTGCTGATCCTGCCATATCGTAAGTCATATCTTCCATAAACTTTGCGGGCTTTAAAGATATTCCGCCTGTATCAAAACATACTCCTTTACCCACAAATGCTAAAGGTTTTGATTTTTTATTCAAACCATTCCATTCGATTGTAACAAGGTATGATCCTCTAATACTGCCCTGACCTACACCAAGTAGAGTGTTCATTCCAAGTTTTTTTAATTTTTTTTCATCATATATCGTTACTTTTAAACCGTATTTTCTTAGTGAGTTTAATCTTTTTGCATATTCGTCAGGATGCAGAATATTACCAGGCTCAGAAACTAAATCTCTAGTATAAAAAGTTCCGTTTTCTATTGCTCTAAATTTAATTTGATCTTTAGTAGATGGTTGATTTTTACCTGTTATAATTACTGAAATATTTTTACTATTTATTTTTGTTTTGTATTTATCAAATGTGTAAGATTTTAATTTTATACCATGTGCAAAGTAACCCATAATATTTTTTTGTTGAGTCGATAAAGAATCTGAATTCAAGTTGAATTCACTTATTTTACTATTTTTAAATTGATCATAAAAACTTGCACCTAAATTTTCTAGATCAGAATTTGTAATATTTTTTTTTAATGAAACTAATATTATTTTCTTTTTTGAGCTAATATCGAATGATAATATTTTCTTTTTTTCGTCCCTTTTTTTGATTAAGTCAGCAATAAATTCATAATCTGAGCCTGAAATGTGTTTTTTTAAGCTGGAAACATTGAACTTTTCATCAATAAATAAAACTAAATTTTGAGCATTATTTTTTGTTTTTTTGTTTTTATAAGATATTTGAACTGTCATAAATTTTAAATACAATCTACACGAGATGAATGCTATATATGAATAAAATTAGCATATTTCAATGAAAAAAATTTTATTTAGAAAATTATTATCAGATTATCTAACATTTTTTTTTCTAACTTTAATAAGTACTACTATAGTTATTTGGGTTTTCCAAGCAGTTAACTTTCTGGATATTATGATTGAAGATGGGCGAGACTATCTAGTTTATATAAATTATTCATTATTAAATTTTCCTAAAATTTTAAGTCGAATTTTTCCGTTTGTATTATTTTTTAGCCTTTTTTATATAACTTCTAAGTATGAATTAAATAACGAATTAATTATATTTTGGAGCTTTGGGGTTCAGAAAATAGAAATAATTAATTTTATATTTAGAGTTTCAATTTTATTAATGTTGTTACAAATGATTTTAACAAGCCACTTTGTTCCTAAATCCCAAGATCAAGCCAGATCTTTCTTAAGAACCTCAACTATTAATTTTTTTGGTAACTTTATAAAACCACAAAGATTTAATGATACAATTAAAGGAGTTACTATATATGCAGATAAAAAAGATGATAAAGGAAATTTAGATAACTTATATCTGAAAAGAGAATTTGAAAATAATCAATTTCAAATAACATATGCTAAAAAAGGCGAATTTATAGAAAAAGGAAATGCGCCTGTATTAGTTCTGTATCAAGGTGCAACTTTAACTTCTAGAAATAATAAAATTACTAATATTTCATTTTCAAAATCAGATTTTTCATTATCTAATATTGAAACAAACACTACAACTTATAAAAAAACTCAAGAAATTTCCTCATTTAAAATACTACAATGTATAAATAATTTCTTTAATTTAAAAAAAAAAAAATTTGATGAAAAATCTAAAAATATTGAAAATTGCTCTCTAGCTAATATTGATAATATTTTTAAAGAGTTTTATAAAAGATTTATTATCCCAATCTATATTCCAATTTTATCAATTATTCCTTTTTTACTTTTAGTTTTATCAAAAGAAAATAATAGATATCAAAAATTAAAGTTCACTACTTTTTTAATTGGTCTTTTTATAATAATTTTTTCAGAAACAACAATAAGATTTATTTCAAATAACTTTTTACAAAATATGTTTATAATTTTAATTCCCTTTCTTTTGGGTTTATTTTTATATTTATATTTTATTTTTAAATTCACTTTTAATTATAAAAATATACAATCATGAAAGTATATATTAAATTCATAACTTCTGTTTTTTTTAGATCTCTATTTTTTGTATTCTCTATAATGATTAGTTTAGTATTTATTTTAAATCTACTTAGTGAACTTGAGTTTTTTAAAAATGAAAATATATCAATTGGATTTACAATATTTTTATCATTAATAAATTCTCCATCCCAGATTTTTGAGATGTTCCCATTTATTATGTTAATAACAATTCAACTTTTTTTTATTAAATTTTTTGAATACAAAGAAATAGAAATTTTTAAATATTCTGGCCTAAAAAATTCAAAAATTATAATTATACTTGGCTCATTATCTTTTATTACAGGAATATTAGTAATTTTAATATTTTATAATTTATCATCTAATTTAAAAAATATTTATTTAGAACTTAAGTCAAACTATACTAATGATGGAAAATACCTTGCTGTTGTCACAAAAAATGGACTTTGGATAAAAGATAAAGTAGATGAAAAAATCATTATAACAAATTCCTCCTCCATAGATGGAAAATATTTAGTTAAAAACTTTATTACTGAATTTGATGAAAATTATAACGTCATTCGAAATATACAAAGTAATGAAATTGATATATCAAAAAAAGAATGGAAGATTTTAAAACCAACAATTTATAAGCAAAATAATTATGAGGACAAAGATATAGTATACCTAAATACAAATTTTAACTCTGAGAGAATTCAAACCTTATATTCAAATTTATCTTCATTAAATTTATATGAGCTATATGAATTAAAAAAAAATTACGTAAAATTAAACTATTCAATTACAGATGTTAATTTGCACTTACTAAAACTCATATCTAATCCTATATATTTGTTGTTAATAACAATTTTTTCAGCGTTGATTATGTTAAACATTAAGCAAGTTAAAAGCTCTACATTTAAAATTTCGATAGGACTATTTTTCTCAGTGATAATTTATTATTTAAATAATTTTTCATATATCTTGGGAAGTACTGAGAGAATATCGTTATTATTATCAATTTTTTTACCCCTCGTAATTTTAGGAACTATTAATGCTTTATTGCTTTATAAGGTAAACGTAAAATAATATGAAAAAAATAATCTTAATATTTATATTTTTTTTACTTTCATCAAATTCATTTGCTTCTGAACAATTCATTTTTAATGTAACTGAAATTGAAATAACCGATGATGGAAACAAATTTATTGGAAATAAAAACGGAACAGCTAAATCAGATAGTGGAATAATTATAGATGCAGAAAACTTTGAATACAATAAAAAATTAAATATTTTGAATGCAAAAGGAAAAGTTAAAATAACTGATACTATAAATAAATATATTATATTTACAGACGAAATAATTTACGACAAAGAAAAAGAATTAATTAAAACAAAAATAAAATCAAAAGCATTTAGTTTAAATGATGACATAACAATAACTGCTGAGAAATTTGAGTATAATAAGTCATTAAATAAAATTATTGCAAAGAATGATGTCAAGATAATAGACCAGAAAGAAGATTATAAAATTTTTGCAGATCAAATTACTTATTTAAGAAATGAAGAAAAAATTATTACAAAAGGAAAAACAAGTGCAATTATAAAATCAAAGTATGACTTTAATTCTAAAGATGTTTTATTCCTAAAGAATTCGATGGAATTGAGTTCAAAAAAATTTACGTCAGTAAAAGATAAAAAAAATTTATACAACTTAAAAAAGTTTAAATATTTAATTAATGAGGAAAAACTATTTGGTGAAGATATACTTATCTCTACAAACTTTAAATCACCAAAAAATGATAAATTCTATTTCTCTAGTGGTATTGTAGATTTAAAAACGCAAAATTTTATTGCAAAAGATACAAAAATCAATTTGCACAAAAGTTTATTTGATAATTCTGAAAATGATCCAAGACTTAATGGGGTATCCTCAATTAAAAATGAAAATATAGTAACTATTAACAAAGGTGTTTTTACGAGCTGTAAAGAGACAGATACCTGTCCTCCATGGTCAATCCAAGCAGATGAAATTAAACATGATAAAAATAAAAAACAATTAAATTATAAAAATGCAATTGTTAGATTGTATGATTTTCCAATTCTTTACTTCCCTAAATTTTTTCATCCAGATCCCACAGTTAAAAGACAGTCAGGTTTTTTAAAACCAATTTTAAATAATTCTAATGTATTGGGAAGTTCATTTACAGTACCATATTATTCTGTGTTATCTGAACATAGCGACTTAACCACTGCTCCATTATTTTTTGATAGCAAAACTAAAATGATTCAAAATGAGTTTAGATCAGTTGGAGAAAAGTATAGTTTTAAGGGAAATTTTGGTCACACTAGAAAATATGAATCATCATTACAAAATAAAAATAAAAATATTAGTTATATATTTTCAAATTTAAAATATGATTTAGAATTTGATGATTTTGAAACAAGTAAATTTTATATTAATATTGAAAAAATAACTAATGACACTTTTCTAAAAGTATTTGACTCAAATTTAATTGATGACACAACATCTTTAAAACCACAGAATAAAGATAGCTTATCAAGTGAATTTAAATTTACTCTGGATAAAGAAGAATTTAATTTAACAACTGGATTTCAATCGTTTGAAAATTTACAATTATCAAATAATGATAGATATCAATATATTCTTCCTTATTATAATTTTAATACAACTCTATTTCCCAGTAAATATGCTGGTTCACTTAGATTTAGCTCGAGTGGAAGTAATAATTTAAATAATACAAATCAGTTAAAATCTCAAATAACAAATAACTTGGACTATTCAAGTTTAGACTATGTGTCAGAAATTGGTGTTAAAAATAACTTTAATATTAAATTGAAAAATCTAAATTCTGTTGGAAAAAACATCTCCGAATATAAGTCAAGCCCTGAAATAGAAATTTCATCATTAGTTGAATTTAACTCAACTCTTCCATTAAAGAAAATTGATAATGATTATATAAGTTTATTATCTCCTAAATTATCTTTAAGAGCGAATCCAGGCGATATGAAAAATTATAAAACCGATTCAAGAACCATAACTCCTGAAAATATTTTTTCACTTAATCGTCTAGGTCTAGATGACTCCCTTGAGTCTGGTAAATCTCTAACCATTGGTTTTGATTATAGAAAAGAAAAATTAGAAAATATGAATAAATATTTTGAGTTAAAATTAGCTTCAGTTTTAAGAGATAAGGAAGAAAACTTTATACCCGAAAATACTACATTGAATAAAAAAACCTCAAATATTTATGGTTCACTGTCCAATAACTTTTCAGAAAATTTAAAATTAGATTATAACTTTGCTATAGATAATAATCTCAACGAAATACAATACAATGATATTAAAACTACGTTAACAATAAATAATTTTGTTACTTCATTTAATTTTATAAAAGAAATTAATGAAATGGGTGATCAAAATTTAATTGAAAATAGAACTTCTTTCAAGGTAGATGAAAATAACTACTTATCTTTTAATACTAGAAGAAATAGAAAGCTAGATTTGACTGAATACTATGACTTAATCTATGAATATAAAAATGACTGCCTAACAGCTGGAATTAAATATAATAAAACTTATTATGAAGATAGAGATTTAAAACCAACAGAAAATTTGTTTTTTAGTCTTACATTATTTCCATTAACAACATATGAACAAAAAATTGATCAATAAATTTTTAAATGAATTTTAAAATAAAAATTGTAATCTTTTTCTTATTAACACTATTTTTTAATAATAAAATTTATGCTTTAGAAAATAAAATTCTTTTTAAAGTAGATAATGAAATTATTACTTCTATAGATATTCTAAATGAGATCCAATATTTATCTTTATTAAATAAAAATCTTTCTAACTTAAAAAAAGAAAATATTTTTGAAATTGCTAAAAATTCAATAATTAAAGAAAAAATTAAAATTATTGAGTTATCAAGATACCTTGATAAAATTGAGGTTGAACAAAAATACTATAAATTATTTTTAAATGATTATATTAAGAATCTTAATGTAAGCTCATTAGAAGATTTTGAAAGATTAATTTTAGAAAAAGGAATTAAAATTGAAAATATTCAACAAAAAATAAAAGTTGAATTATTATGGAATCAATTAATATTTAGTAAATTCTCAAAAGATATAAAAATTAATAAAGAAAAAATAAAAGAAGAAATTCTTAAAAATAATTTACAAAATGAATATTTGATTTCAGAAATAGTTTTTAATCTTGATAAAGGACAGCAGCTAAATACTAAATTAAATTTAATAAAATCAGAAATAAAAGATAATAGTTTCTCTAGTGCCGCATTAATGCACAGTATTTCAAATTCGTCAAATAATGGAGGAAGACTTGGATGGATCAAACTTAATTCATTAAATTCAAAAATAAAAAATCAAATATTAAAAACAAAAGTGAATGGAATTACGGAACCAATAGTAATACCAGGAGGTTTTATTATTTTAAAAATTAATGATGTTAGAAAAACAAAAATAGTTGATAACATTGACAAGGAAGTTGAGCTAGTAGTGAGAGAAGTTAGCAACAAACAATTAAATCAGCATTCAATTATTTACTTTAATAAAATAAAAAAAGAAATTGAAATAAATGAATTCTAGATATTCAATTTTAGTAATAGCGGGCGAGCCAAACAGTGTTTTTTTAGAAATTTATTTTAAATCATTAAAAAAATTGAAAATTAAAAAACCTTTGATTTTAATTGTATCTTTAAAATTAATTAAACTTCAAATGAAAAAATTGAAATTCAAAAGAAAAATAAAAATCATAAACCCTGATGAAATTTTAAACTATAAATTAGATAACAACTACTTAAATATAATTGATGTGGATTATAAACAAAGCAAAGCTTTTGAAAAAATAACTTCAAAATCAAATAATTATATACAAAAAAGTTTTGAAATCGGGTTTAATATTTTAAAAGAAAATAAAATTAAAAATTTAATTACCGGTCCTATTTCAAAAAAAACTTTCTTGAATAAAAAATACTTAGGATTAACTGAATATATTTCAGATAATTTTAAAATAAAAAAAAATGCAATGCTTATATATAACAAAAAATTATCAGTATGTCCTTTAACCACTCACTTGCCATTAAAGAAAGTTTCGAAAAAAATAAATAAAAAGTTAATTATAGAAAAAGTAAAATTAATAAATAAATTTTATGTAAATAAATTCAAATTAAAGCCAAAAATAGCAATTTTAAGTCTAAACCCTCATGGTGAAAGTATAGATAAATTTAATGAAGATGAAAAAATTATAAAACCTGCGATAAAATACTTAAGAAAATTTAAGTATAAAGTCTCAGGACCTTATTCAGCTGATACATTTTTTTTAAAAGGTAATATGGAAAATTTCAAAGTTGTAATTGGGATGTATCACGACCAAGTGCTTACTCCAATTAAAACACTTTTTAATTATGATGCGATTAATATAACTCTTGGATTACCTATGCTAAGGGTCTCGCCGGATCATGGTCCAAATGAAAAAATGATTGGAAAAAATATTTCTAACCCTTTGAGTTTAATCAAAGCAATTAAATTTTTGGATAACAATTGAATAGAGCTAAAAAAAGTTTAGGTCAGAATTTTTTAATTGATAAAAATATCTTAGAGAAGATTGTAAATGTAGTAGATTTTCAAAATAAAACTATTCTTGAGGTTGGGCCAGGAACTGGAAATTTAACATCATTCATTTTAAATAAAAATCCAAGAAAAGTGTTTGTAGTTGAAAAAGATAATGAATTAGTAAGTGATCTAAGAAATAAATTTAATGATAAATTAATAATTATAAATGATGATGTTTTAAAGATTGATGAAACTAAACTTTTCAATGATAAAGTCATTGTTTTTGGTAATTTGCCATATAATATTTCTACAGAAATTATAAGTAAATGGATATTAAACTTAAAACAGAATTTTTGGTTTGAATGTCTAATTTTAATGTTTCAGAAAGAAGTCGCAGACAGAATAATTGCTAACCTCAATACTTCAAGTTATGGAAGGTTGTCAATTATTTGTAATTGGAAACTGAATATAAAAAAATTATTTGATATAAAACCAAATGCGTTTTCTCCAAAACCAAAAATAGATAGTTCTTTACTTTTTTTTTATCCAAAAAAAAAATTTGTTAAAATTAAAGATCCAGCTAACTTGCAAAAAATTACAAGAGTTTTTTTTAATCAAAGAAGAAAAATGATTAAGAAACCCTTCAATCAACTTTTTAATGGAAATAAAAAAATTATAGATAAACTTAATATAAATTTAACTATGAGGCCACAAAATATAAATTTAGATACTTACTACAAACTAGCTTGTGAATATGAGGACTTGAGAAGTTAGTTCGTTAGTTTATCAACGTGATTTCTAATATAATCTAGATCGTAATCTTTAGAGCCATCATTTATTACTGCATCAATTAAGTTTGATATTTTAATATAACATTCATCTAAGTCATTATTTATCACAACATAATCATAGTTTATCCAATGCAATACATCTCTTTCAAATTGCTTCATTCTTTCTTGAGCTATTAATTTATCATTTGCGTGTCTTTTGGATAATCTTTCAAACAAAACCTCCTTACTAGGGGGAAGTATAAAGAAAGTAATTAATTTATAATCTAATTTTTTATTTTTAATTTGATCAGCTCCCTGCCAATCAATATCAAAAAGAACATTTTTTCCTTTATTTAATTTGTCTATGACAGGTGTTCTTGTTGTGCCATAAAAATTATTGAAAACTTTTGCATACTCAAGAAACTCTTCATTTTTAATAAGTCTTTTGAACTCTGTTTCATAAACAAAGAAATAGTCTTCGTTTTGACTTTCGTTTGGTCGTGGTTGTCTGGTTGTGTGAGATATAGAGATTTCAAAATTATTTTTTTCTGATAATTTTTTTACAAGAGTAGTTTTACCTGCTCCTGAAGGAGAGGATAATATAATCATTATCCCATCTTTTTTTGATGGCATTAAAATTTCTAGTTAGCTTTTCCTTCGATAAATTTGACTGCATCACCTACAGTTAAAATTTTCTCAGCTTCACTGTCTGAAATTTCAGATCCAAATTCTTCTTCAAAAGCCATCACTAATTCTACTGTATCTAAACTGTCAGCCCCTAAATCATCTATAAAACTAGACTCTTCAGTAACTTTGGCTTCATCGATACCTAAGTGATCTGCTACAATTTTTTTTACCTTACTTGAAACGTCTTCTGACATATTGATCCTTTTTGTTATAAATTCTTAATAGTTTAAAAACCTATTTTGTCAAGCCATATACATGCCTCCATTAACATGCAAGGTTTCTCCGTTTATATAACTTGAGTGACTAGAACATAAAAAAAGTACAGCATTTGCAATATCATCTGGCTCTCCTAGTCGGGCAGAAGGAATTTTTGATATTATTGCCTCTTTAAATTTGTCATCTAATTTATCTGTCATAGCTGTTTTGATAAAACCAGGTGAAATACAATTTATATTTATATTTTTCTTAGCATATTCTATTGCCAAACTCTTAGACATAGCAATTATACCTGCTTTAGAAGCGGTGTAATTAGCCTGTCCTAAATTACCTGTATGTCCAACAACTGAGGTAATATTAATAATCTTTCCAGATTTGTTTTTAAGCATTTTTTTAATTGCTGATTTGCTCATTAAAAAAGTTGATGTTAAATTTACATCGATTACTTTTTTCCATTCATCTAGGCTCATCCTTATTGCTAAATTATCTTGGGTAATGCCTGCATTATTAACTATACAATCTAAACTGCCGCCAAGTTCTTTGGTTGCGTTTTCAACAAACTCCTCAATTTTATCGCTTTGAGAAATATCAAACTTTAATGTTTTAATATTTCCATATTTACCTTTTAGTTCCTCAAGTTTTTCTATTCTTGTACCTGAAGCTAAAATATTTGCTCCTGATTGACTTAATTTTTCAATTATTGAATTTCCGATCCCACCTGAAGCACCTGTAACGATAATATTTTTACCTTTTAAATCTATCATATTTTTAAACCCTCAATATCACTTTGACTATTTATTGTATCAATTTTTACATCTCTATTAATTCTTTTTACCAAACCTGACAAAACTTTCCCAGGTCCAATTTCTATAAAATGGTCTACATTATTTTCTATCATACTAATTACACTCTCTCTCCATCTAACTCTATTTTCTATTTGCTTAATCAATAGATTTTTTAGCTCATCTAGATCTTTAATTTCGTTAGCAGTTACGTTTGAAATTAATTTATTTTGTCCATTTTTAAAATTAAGTTTATTTAACTCCTCTGACATAATTTTTGTTGCATTATTCATCAAATTACAGTGGAAGGGTGCACTTACCGGAAGCTTAATGTTTTTTATTGAATTATCTTTTAAAATTTGAATTAAATTTTCTAAATCCCCTGTTTCTCCACTTAAAACAATTTGACCTTCAGAATTGTCATTTGCAATTTGTGCTTTTAAATTTCCTTTATTTTCTTTCAAAATTTTTTCAATCATATCAACTGTTGAGCCCAATACCGCAACCATTCCTCCCTGTCCTTTAGGTACAGAGTTTTGCATAGCATCCCCTCTGATTCTTAAAATTCTTAAGGTATCAGAAAAATCTAGATATCCTGCACACGATAAAGCTGAATATTCACCTAAAGAGTGTCCAGCAAAGTATTTTGCTTTATTCAAATCTATATTGAATTCATGTTTTGCTAAATTAAATATTGAGTAACTTATTAGATATATGGCCGGCTGCGTATTTGCAGTTAAATCTAACTCTTCTTTTGGTCCCTCTAGAATAAGTTTAGAAATAGAAAAATTTAGCGTATCATCTGCCAGTTTAAAAAGGTCTTTTACTATATTAAATTTATCATAAAGCTCCTTTCCCATTCCCACTATTTGAGATCCTTGACCTGGAAAAATTACTGAAAACATATAAAAAAAACTAATATTTTTGCCTTTTTAACTATTGTAATTGAACTTTTATAATAGTATATCCTCACTTTTTATTAAAGAACTTAAATGAATTTATACGAACACACTATTATAGCTAGGCAAGATACTTCACCAAGTGAATTAAAGCAATTAACAGAGAAATATTCTAAAATTGTTGAAAAAAATGATGGTGAAGTTGTTAAAACTGAAAACTGGGGATTGCTAAACTTATCTTATCTAATTAAAAAAAATAAAAAAGGAAGTTACATACACTTCAAAATCAAAGCTAAAGGTAACGTTATTGATGAATTAGAAAAAAATGAATCTATAGATAAAAAATTACTGAGATATTTAACAGTTAGAGTCAAAAAATTTGACTTAGAAACAAACTATTTTGGAAAAAAAGAAGATAGTGAAAAAAAAGAAAGCACTAAAAACTAATGCCAAAAAGACAAAGTGGAAATAAAAAAGGTAAACAGAGTAACTTTGCAAAATTAAGTATTTTTCAACCAAATAAATATAAATTTAAAAAAAGCTGTCCATTATCTGTAAAAGGTGCTCCTGAGGTAAATTATAAAAATATAAAGCTTTTAAAAAAATATGTATCGGAGAATGGTAAAATTTTACCATCAAGAATAACAAATGTTTCTCAAAAGAAGCAAAGAGAACTTTCTCTCTCAATCAAAAGAGCGAGAAACTTAGCCCTAATATAAAATGAAAGTAATATTATTAGAAAACGTAAAAAGAATTGGATCTATTGGTGAAGTAATAGATGTAAAAAGAGGTTTTGCTAGAAACTTCTTAATTGCAAATAAAAAAGCTCTCTATGCATCAAAAGAGAATATAAAAGAGGTTGAAAAAATTAAAGCTGAGTTATCTAAAAAAGACAACGAAAAGAAAAAAGAAGCCTCTCAAATCGCTGAACAAATAAATGGTAAAGAGTATTCTGTAAATAAACTAAGTACAGAAAATAATGAATTGTATGGTTCTGTTAAACCGACTGAAATTTCAAAACTTATTCAAGAAGAAAACAAAATCGATGTTAAGCCTTCAATGATACAACCAGTTGAAGAAATAAAAGCTTTAGGAAAATTTAAAGTTAAAATTTCTTTACACTCAGAAGTTGATGCTGAAATTACAATCAATGTTTCTTCAGCTGATACAATTCAATAATTATACATTCTTTTCCCCAGTGGAAATATACAATTTGATTTAATTCTATTTCATATAAATTATTTTCATGGAAAATAATTTAAGTATAGTCAAAGATCAATTTAAAGAGTTACCAAATAACATTGAGGCAGAGCAAGCTGTTATAGGATCTATTCTAGTAAGCAATGATATTTTTGATGAAATAAATACAATAATTTCCAGTATTAACTTTTATGATCCTATGCATCAAAAAATATTTGAGGCAGTTGAAAGTCTTATCTACAAAGGAATGTTAGCTAACCCAATAACTTTAAAAAATTATTTTGAAGATGAAAAAGATGATCTAAATGTTCCAGAATATTTGGTAAAAATCACAAAGTTTTCCACATCAGTTAGGCAAGCAATAGAATACTCAAAAATAATTTACGATATGTTTGTTAGAAGAGAGTTAATAAAAATTTCTGAACAAACTATTGATAGTGCGAAATTAAATGATCTTGATACTAACGGACAATCTATAATAGAGAGTTCTGAAAGATTATTATTTGATTTAGCTGAAAAAGGTTCTTTCAATTCTTCTTTAGTAAAATTTGATGAAGCAATGAAACAAACAATTGAAATGGCTTCAGCTGCTTATAAAAATGAAGAGGGAATCGTAGGTGTTCCAACTGGTTTAAGAGATTTAGATGACAAGCTTGGTGGTTTACATCAATCAGATTTAATTATTATTGCTGGTCGACCATCAATGGGTAAAACATCACTTGCAACAAATATAGCTTTTAACGCAGCTCAAAAATTACAAGAAAGTGGTAAGAAATCATCTATAGCTTTCTTTTCTCTTGAAATGTCTTCAGAGCAATTATCTACAAGAATTATTTCTGAACAAGCTAGAATTAGCTCTAATGATATTAGAAGAGGAAGAATATCTGACGACCAATTTGATAAATTTTTAGAAACATCAAAAAATATTTCTGAACTGCCTCTTTATATTGATGAAACTCCAGCAATAAGTATTGCTGCTTTGAGTAATAGAGCACGACGTATTAAAAGGCTTTTTGGTCTCGATATGATCGTAGTTGATTACATCCAGTTAATGAGAGGAACTACATTTAACAAAGATGGAAGAGTTCAAGAAATATCACAAATTACTCAAGGACTTAAAGCAATAGCCAAGGAACTATCTGTTCCAGTAGTAGCTCTTTCACAGCTATCTAGACAAGTAGAACAAAGAGATGATCATAAGCCTCAATTGGCAGATTTAAGAGAGTCTGGCTCCATTGAACAAGATGCTGATGTTGTAATGTTTGTTTATAGAGAAGGGTATTATTTACAGAGAAAAGAGCCAAGAGAAGCAACTGTTGAGCATGCAGAGTGGCAAGCAAAAATGAATGAAGTTGCACATTTAGCTCAAATTATAATTGGAAAACAAAGACATGGTCCTATTGGTAATGTAACTCTTGAATTTGAAGAAAGATTTACAAAATTTAAGGATACTCAATTAAGTTAAATTCCAATATAAAGAGCTTGAATGATAGCTCATTTTTACCAAAACGTTATCCTTAAAAATCCCAAAGCAATATTTGTTTTGTTAATTATTGCTATTATAAGTTTTGGATACTATTCAAAAAATTTTAGGCTAGATGCTTCATCAGAAACCTTATTAATAGAGGGTGACCCGGATTTAGCATATTTAAAAGAAGTTTCTCAAAGATATGGGTCTAAAGAATTTTTAATTCTTACCTATACACCAAATGAGGGAATGGTAAGTGACTCATCAATTAATAATTTATTAAGTTTAAAATATAAAATTCAGAGTTTAAACTGGGTCCATAGTGTAATTACATTATTAGACATTCCACTTTTAAATAATTCTGATGCACCACTTCAGGAAAGACTAGAGAGCTTTAAAACATTAAAAGATGAAGATGTTGATAGAAATCGAGGTTTTAAAGAGATTTTAAATAGTCCTGTTTTTAGAAATTTTGTAATTAGCGAAAATGGTAAAACTAGTGGCATTATTGTTAATATTAAACAGTCTCAAAAATTAGAAGATATAAAAAATAAATCAAAAGAAGAAGTTGAATTAATTAAAGATCAAATCAAAAAACAAAACCATCAGAATATTTTAGAAATAAGACAAGTTATTCAAAGTTACGGTGATGTTGGAAAAATATATCTTGGAGGAATACCAATGATTGCCGATGATATGATGACTTTTATCAAAAGCGATATAATTGTTTTTGGTTTGGGAGTTCTGTTATTTATAATTGCTACTTTATGGTTTGTTTTTAGAAACCTACTTTGGATTGTGGTTCCTATAAGTAGTTGTCTTTTTTCTGTGATAATAATGATGGGATTACTTGGATTGCTAGGATGGAAAGTTACAGTCATCTCATCCAATTTTATTGCACTGATGTTAATTCTAACAATGGCAATGAATATTCATATGAGTACAAGGTTTCTTCAACTTAAAAAAGATTTTCCATCAAAAAATAATTTTGAAATTATTTTTTTAACTACTTCGAAAATGTTTTGGCCAATTTTTTATACTGTTCTAACGACAATTTTTGCATTCTTATCTTTAATTTTTAGTGAAATAAAACCTATTATTGATTTTGGTTGGATGATGACTTTTGGTTTAATTACATCATTTATCATCACTTTTACTTTGCTACCTACCCTTTTAAACTTTGCACCCGCAATTAATATTTCAGTGAAGAAAGAACAAAAATCTAAAATCACAAATTTACTTAGTTTAATTTCTATAAATAATAAAAACTCTATCTTCTTAGTAACTGGAGTAGTTGTAATTTTTAGTATTGTTGGAATAAGTAAGCTTGAAGTTGAAAATAGTTTTATAAATTACTTTGATAAGAATACTGAAATTTATAAGGGTATGAAACTTATAGATGAAGAGCTAGGTGGAACCACTCCTTTAGAAGTTATTATAAAATTTCCTGAGAAAGAAAAGGTAAAAAAATCTGAAGAAGATGATGAATTTGACGATTGGGGTGATGAAGAAGATGCTAGTGATGAAAAATACTGGTTTACCAAAGATAAAATTGATCTAATTTCATCTGTTCATAATTACTTAGATAGCTTACCTGAAATTGGCAAAGTTCTATCTTTTTCATCTATTATTGAAGTTGCTACTCAATTAAATAACAATAAGCCTTTAGGTACTTTAGAAATGGGAGTGCTTTATTCTAAAATTCCTGAGAGTATTAAAACTGAAATCATTGATCCCTATCTTTCAATTAAAGATAATGAGGCTCGAATTAGTTTAAGAATTATAGACTCGCAGGAAGATTTAAGAAGAAATGATTTAATTAACAAAATCAATTTTGACCTTAAAGATAAATTTGGTTTAGAAGAAAAAGATTACAAATTAGCAGGAGTATTAATATTATTTAATAACTTATTACAAAGCTTGTTTAAATCTCAAATTTTAACATTAGGATTGGTTATGATTGGAATATTTTCAATGTTCATAATCTTATTTAGAAATATTAAACTTTCATTGATTGGCGTTGTTCCAAATTTTATTGCAGCCTTTTTTATACTAGGAATAATTGGATTGTTAGGAATACCTTTGGACATGATGACGATAACAATTGCAGCAATCACGATAGGTATCGCAGTAGATAACAGCATTCACTATATCTACAGATTTAAAGAAGAGTTTAATAAAATAAAGGATTATAACAAAACATTAAAAACGTGTCATTCAACTGTTGGAGTTGCTATACTAAACACTTCAATTACGATTGTTTTTGGATTTTCAATTTTGGTGCTATCAAAGTTTATCCCAACAATTTATTTTGGTGTGTTTACAGGTCTGGCTATGTTATTAGCTATGATATCGGTATTAACACTACTTCCTGCATTAATTTTAATTATTAAACCTTTTGGCAAATCATCTTAATGTTAGAAATCATACAAGATTTTTATAAAGCAATATCAATAATTGATTTAATTTATTTAATTTTAACAATTCTTTCTTTGATAAATTGTTACAAAAAGGGTTTCATTTTAAGTATTCTCTCAATGGCTAAATGGTTGCTGGCTTACATTATTACATTAATTCTATTTCCCAAAATTAAACCCTATGTAAAAGACATAATTGATAATGAATATGTGCTCGATGTTGGTTTGGGAATAATAATATTTGTTGTTGTTATCTTTTTGGTTCTATTAGTTAATAAAGGAATCAGTAAAGCAGTCAGATATACAGGAATCGGTGGCTTAGATACAACATTTGGATTCTTTTTTGGTTTTATAAGAGCTTATATTATTTCTGTATGTATCTTTTCAGGTGTTCATATCGTTTATAATTATGATAAATGGCCAATAAATTTTGACAAATCATACGTCTTTCCATATTTAGAAAAAGGTAGTAGTTATCTGATAAAAGAATTTCCTAATGAAAAAACATATCAAGATTCTAAAGAAAAAATTACAGAACTATAATCCAAGACTTAAGGAAGAATGTGGAGTTTTTGGTATTAGCAATGCAAAAGATGCTTCAGCTCTAACAGCACTTGGACTACACGCTTTACAACACAGAGGTCAAGAAGGTTGTGGAATAGTTACTTTTGATGGAGAAAAATATTATTCTGAAAAAAGATTTGGTTTAGTTGGTGATAATTTCAATAAAGAAAAGGTGCTTAATAATCTTAAGGGAAATTATGCAATTGGTCATAACAGATATAGTACAACTGGTAACAATATATTAAGAAACATTCAGCCCTTTTTTGCTGACACTAATGCAGGTGGAATTGGAGTTGCACATAATGGAAATCTTACTAATTCAATAGCTTTGAGAAATAAACTAGTAGAAGATGGAGCTATATTTTACACTACTTCAGACACTGAAACGATTGTTCAATTAATTGCTAAATCAAAAAGACCAAAAACAATTGACAAAGTAATTGATGCAATTTTTCAAATTCAAGGTGGCTATGCATTAGTGATGCTAACGCAAAACTCATTAATTGGGGTAAGAGATCCTTACGGAATTAGACCATTAGTAATCGGCAAACTCGGCAACAGTTATGTCTTAGCATCTGAAACTTGTGCATTTGACATTATTGGTGCAAAATTTGTTAGAGAAGTTGAAAATGGTGAAATAGTTTTAATTGAAAATAAAGAGCTGAAAAGTATTAAACCCTTCCCTGCTAAAAAAGTTAGACCTTGTGTATTTGAATATATTTATTTTTCAAGACCAGACAGTCTGATTGGAGGAAAAACAGCATATGAGCATAGAAAAAACATTGGTAAAGAACTTGCAAAAGAAAATGATACTGATGCTGATATAGTGGTTCCGGTCCCAGATTCTGGAAATGCTGCTGCTATGGGTTTTGCTCAAGAGCTAAAAATGAACTTTGAACATGGGTTAATTAGAAATCATTATGTTGGAAGAACTTTCATAGAGCCAAGCCAGAAAATTAGAAGCTTGGGTGTAAAATTAAAATTAAATGCTAATCAAACAACAATTAAAAATAAAAAAATAATTCTAATTGATGACTCTCTTGTTCGAGGAACAACGTCCTATAAAATTGTTAAAATGCTTTATGATGCTGGTGCAAAAGAAGTTCATGTGAAAATTGCGTGCCCTGAAATAAGATACCCAGATTTCTATGGTGTAGATACACCTACAAAAAAAGAATTGTTAGCAGCAAATAAAACTAATGATGAAATTTGTGAATATATTGGAGCTAAATCTTTAAGATTTTTATCAATAGAAGGTTTGTATAAAGCTATTGGTTTTCAAAAAAGAAACGAAACATATCCACAATTAACAGATCATTACTTCACAGGGGAATATCCTGTTAAATTAGTAGATGAATTAGGAGATAATAAAATAACTCAATTATCTTTATTAAGTACTGGATCAAACAATTAAGTTATGAAAACAGTAAATTTTACTGAAATGAAAAATGGAACTAAGGAAGATTATGAGCTTCTTGAAAAATTCGAGAAAAACTTTGAAAGACAAACAGCTGAGAGAGTTTTAAATTATTTATCTAAACAAACTACTACTTTAGAAGGTTACAAAATCACAAGACTAGAACACTCCTTACAAGCTGCAACAAGAGCTTTTAAAAATAAAGAAAGTGATGAAATGGTTGTTGCAACTTTACTACATGATATTGGAGATGATTTAGCACCAATGAACCATTCTCAATATGCCGCATCTATACTAAGACCTTATGTTTCAGAAAGAACTTATTGGATTATCCTACACCATGGTCTTTTTCAAACTTACTACAGCGCCCATCATTTAGGTGGTGACAGAAATGCAAGAGATAAATTTAAAGACCACAAGTATTATCAAGACACTATAGATTTTTGTGAAAAATATGACCAATGCTCTTTTGACCCTAATTACAAAAGTATGACTTTGGAAGATTTTAAGCCATTAGTTAAAAAAATATTCGCAAAAGAGCCTTATTATTATCTTTAAATTTAGCTATAAATCACTACTTACAGCGCATGATTGATTCAAAAGAAAAAATTATAAATTATTTTAAATCAGGTATTAAAGAGTCCAAAAATTTCAAAATCGGGATCGAGCATGAAAAGTTTTTATTTAATAATTCAGACAATAAAAGGGTTGATTATCCAAAAATAAAAGAAATGTTTACAGCCTTACTTGAATTTGGCTGGAACCCAGTTTTTGAAAAAGAAAATATCATTGCTCTTAACAAAGGTGGAAAAAATATAACTCTTGAACCAGGTAACCAAATAGAATTATCAGGAGATAAATTAAATCACATGCATGAAGCTTGTGCGGAGTCACAAGACTATTTGTTTGAATTAAAACAAGTTACTAAAAAATTAGATATAAAAATTGTTAGTTCAGGATTCGATCCAATATCTAAATTAAATGAAATACCAAACAATCCTAAACAAAGATATGAATTGATGACTAAGGATATGCCTTTAGGTGGTGAACTTAGTTTAGATATGATGTATAGAACATGTGGCACTCAGTTAAATATAGATTATAGCTCAGAAAAAGATTTTATTAAAAAGTTTAGAGTAGCAAACTCAATTGTACCCATTGCAATTGCTTTGTTTGCTAATTCCTCAATCGTGGAGAAAAAAAATAGTAACTATTTATCTTATAGATCTAGAGTGTGGCAAAGCACTTCTAGAGGTGGATTGCCTAAATTATTTTTCGAAGATATGGATTTTGAAAAATATGCAAATTTTGTAATTAATTTTCCCATATTATTTATACAAAATGAAGATCAGTATATTTCGGGTAGGAAATATATTTTTAAGGATTTTATGGAAGGAAAAATTCAAGAAATAGAAAATAGGATTCCAACTGAAACAGACCTAACAACTCACTTAAGCACAATATTTACAGAAAACAGGGTTAAGAAATATATTGAATTAAGATCAATGGATACCTGTGGCTGGGATTGTTTGTGTGCAGGACCAGCTTTCAATATAGGTATGCTTTATGGAAATTTAGATGAAGTGCATGAACTAATTTTGAAATGGGAAAACGATAAAATAATTAATGCTTATTTAGAGGCACCAAAAAAAGGATTTAATACTCAATTAATGGGTAAAGATCTTCTTTATTGGTCATCTACACTTTTAGATCTTTCAAGAAAAGGGTTGGAGAATAGAGATGTTTTAAGCAAGAAAGGTAATAACGAGACAGTATTCCTAAACCATCTACAAAAAGTAATTGATAATAAGACAACAAACGCAGATCATATGATTAGTAAATTTTCAAAAAACGAAAATTTAGACGAATTGTATGATAAATAAAATTATTGCTATTCAAGGGAATCATCCTTCTAAACTAAATCCTTTAACGGATACAAGTGTTTTTTTAGCAAACGAAATTCAGAACAAAAAATATAAAATATTCTATTATGATCCAAAAGACTTATCAGTTATTAATTCAAAAGTTACAGCTAAAGGTTTTTTTATTAAATTTAACTATAACAATAAAAAATTCTATAAAATCAAAAAAAAACAAAATCTAGATTTAACAAAATGTAAATTTATTCTTATTCGCCAAGATCCACCTTTTAATCTTGAGTATATTTCAACAACACACATTTTGGATACAATTAAGACTAAAGTTAAAATAATTAACAACCCTACCTCTGTAAGGAATATTTCTGAAAAATTGTATTCATCTAAATATCAAAAATACATGCCAGCTACTATTTTTACTCAAAATATGAATGAAATTAAAAAATTTTTCAAAAGAAACAAAAAAGTTATTTTAAAACCCATCCACAGTTTCAGCGGAAATGATATTTATTTACTAACTAAATTTAATTCAAAATTAGTTAATAAATTTATAAAAAAACATGATCATATCATGTGCCAAAAATTTCTTCCTAAAATAAGTAAGGGAGACAAAAGGGTTTTTATTATTAATGGGAAAGTATGTGGTGCAATTTCAAGAGTTCCAAAGAAAGGTTCAATTTTAAGTAATATGAGTAAAGGAGCAAAACCCACTAATATAAAATTAACAAGTAAAGAAATTAAAATTTCAAAACTAATTGCAAAAGATTTAAAAAAAGAAAATATTTTTTTTGCAGGGATTGATTTTATAGATCAAAAACTCAATGGAGATATAAATGTTACTTCTCCAACTGGACTTAAAACACTTTATGATCTATCGGGAAAAAATTTAGCTAAAATTTTTTGGAAAGAACTTAAAGTGTGAGCAATTTAACTAATCAGCAAAAAGGTTCATTGATGGCTTTTATTGGAGTTATGTTTATAACTCCTGACTCTTTACTAATTAGATTATCAAATATTGAAACTTGGGGGATGCTTTTTTACCGAGGAGCAATACCATTTGTAGTGGTTTTAATTGGTCTTCTTTTGTTTTATAAAAATAATTTCTTAAAAGCTTTGTTTAAAATTGGTTACCCAGGCATTTTTTATATAATTAGTTTTTCTATTTGTAATATTACTTTTATTATTTCAATTCAAAATACTAATGTAGCAAACACTTTGTTGATGGTAGCTCTTGCACCAATGCTCTCAGCAATATTAGGGGCTATTTTCTTAAAAGAAAAACCAGATAATAAAACTTGGCTTGCTATAATAATTACCTTTATTGCTTGTGTTTATATTTTTTATGACTCTTTAAGTCTTGGCAATTTTTATGGTGATATGTTCGGTTTAATCACTTCTTTTGGATTAGCTTGTAATGCTAACATTGCAAGATACGCTAAAACTATTGATTTAGTGCCTGCTGCTGTAATTGGAAAATCGTGCGTTGCTATATTTGCCTTTTTCTTTGTTAAAGACTTTGCATTAGTTGGAAATGATCTTTTTTATATACCTTTAATGTGTGTAATGTGTGTAGCCATACCATTTGTTTTAGTCACCATAGCACCAAGATTTATAACTGCAGCTGAAGTTAATCTATTTTTCCTTCTAGAAACCATACTTGGGCCGATATGGGTTTGGATGGTTATTAAAGAACAGCCCTCTAACGAGACTATCTATGGAGGTATCGTTATCATTATTACGATAGCAATTCATTCTTTACTGGCCATAAAAAAAACACAAACCAAAACTACGTAGCCAGAAAATATTAAACTTAAAAACTATATATGCAAAAAGAAGTAAAAAAGTCTTGGGCTCTATTTATAGGGATAGGGGTGATGATGATTGCTCATGGTTTGCAAATGCAAGTTATGGGTATTCGATCAGTACTTGAAGATTTTAGTGTTTTTACAACTGGTATCTTTATGTCCGGATATTATGTTGGTTACTTTGTAGGCTCAAGAACAACACCTAACTTTGTTCAAAAAGTTGGTCATATAAGAGTTTTTGCTGCATTCGCTTCACTTGCATCTTTAAGTGCTTTAATTGCTGTTGTTTATGTAAATCCATTTATGTGGACAATTAGTAGATTTATAACAGGTATAAGTTTAGTTAGTTGTTATGTGGTTACTGAAAGCTGGTTAAATGACAGGGCAACCAATAAAAATAGAGGACAACTATTGTCTGCTTATATGATGGTAATCTATTTTGGATTAGCTATAGGTATGTTGCTACTTAATGTTAGCAAACCAGAAGACTACGAACCATTTATTTTAGTTTCTATTTTACTTTCTCTTGCGCTTGTTCCTATTTTATTAACTAAAAGACCTGCCCCTAAATTTAAAAAGATAGAAACAATAAGTATAAAAGAATTGTATAAGATTTCACCGCTTGGTTCATTGAGCTCATTCTTTACTGGTATCATTCACGCAGCATTCTTTTCTTTAATATCTGTTTACGCAACACTTGCGAAATTTTCTTTGGTTGAAACATCAATACTTTTATTTATTGCAACAATTGCAGGAGTCATTGGGCAAGGACCAATAGGTTATTTTTCAGATACATTTGATAGAAGAAAAGTAATTGTTATGACAACTTTTGGAAGTTGTTTTTTAGCGTTTATTTCAATTCTAACTTCAAATGATCCTATTCAAAATATTTATTACATGGATGAATTTGCTTTTAGAAAAATTATATTTTTTATTGCTGTAGGATTGTATTCAAGTTTATGTCTTCCTTTGTTTTCACTTAACCTTGCCCACACAAATGACTTTGTTCCTAAATCAAAATTCGTAGCAGCTGGAGGTGGTTTGCAGTTTATCTTTGGTGTGGGTGCAATTAGTGGTCCTATTTTGTGTTCTATATTTATGGAATGGTTTGGTTTAAATGGTTTATTTATTTTTTTAATTATTGCTCATGCGATAATTGGTGGATTTGGTTTATATAGGATGAAAGTTAGAGAAACTGTTGAAAACCCAGACTCAACTTTTACACCTATACCAGCAACAATTACACCTGCTGGACTAGAACTAGATCCAGATACACCCGCAACACTTGATGAAAATCCAGTTAATGAAACTGTAAAACCTTAAATATTAATAATTTCTATTTTATCACCGACATTAATTTTGGAAGATGAGAGAATTTGGCATCTAAGGCCTCCTTTTCTCATAAATTCTTTAAGGATATTTTTTTGATCAAGCATTTCAGTCAAATGTCGACACGGACGACATAATTCTACCCCCTCCAATTCAACATTTCCTACCTTTAATTTTTTTCCAATTAAATTATTTAATTGAATGCCTTTTGTAACAACATTCCTTCTAAAATTGATGTAAGGTATATCGAGCCCAAATTTAATATTATATTCATCAATATTTTCAGCCTCTATTAAAGATAATTGATTGTAAGGATCATTAAAATCATGAAAATGTCGATCACCTACTATTCCTTTATTAACTAAAACCTCAATTGAATTTACTTCCTTGATTGGTTGATTGTTGTTAGCGGTAATTCCTAATTTAAATACTTCGGCCATAAATTATTGAAGAAATAGTTGAGCTCATATAATCTTTTTAAAATAATATGACTTATCTATCATCAAATCAACTTAAACAGTATGAAGATCAAGGATACATATCCCCTATTGAAGTTTTGTCTAGTAGTGAAGCATTAGAGGCAAGAGAAGAAATCGAATTAATTGAAAAGAAAATGCCAAACGAAATAGATAAATCGGGAAGATATAATGTTCATTTAATTTCACCAAAACTTGATTCGATCGTTCATAATTCAAAAATTTTAGATGCAGTAGAAAGTATTATTGGAAAAAACATCTTAGTTTGCAGCACTACTTTGTTTATTAAAAACCCTAACGAACAAGGTTTTGTAAGCTATCACCAAGATGCAAAGTATATAGGATTAGAACCACACAATTGGATTACAGCATGGGTAGCATTAACAGATTCAAATGAAAATAACGGATGTATGAAAATGTGGCCTAAATCACATTTGAATATTAAAGATCACAATGAGAAATTCAATGAAGGAAATTTACTTACCAGGGGACAAACAGTAGAAAATGTACCTGAAAACGAAGTTAAATCTATAGAACTAAAAGCTGGTCAAATGTCTTTGCATCACCCAAGAGTAGTGCATGGTTCAGGAATAAATAAGAGTAATCACAGAAGAATAGGATTTGTTATTCAAAGTTATATAGGGACAAACGTAAAACAAACCTTAGGTAAAAATAGCGTCCAAATTGCAAGAGGAGAGGATAAATATCATCATCATGAAATTATAAACAGAACTAATGCTTTAATGAGTGAAGAAGGTATTTTACTTCGCAAAAAAGAAAATGATTACTTGCAAGAAATTTTTTATAAGGGTGCAAAACAAAAAGGATCTTATTAATTTATGAAAAAAGCACTTAACCTTGGAGTAATCGGAATAGATCATGGTCATATTTTCGATATGCTAAATGAAATGATCAAAGAAGGTTGTAGCTGTAATTACTTTTGGACAGATGGGGATCCTTTAACTCTTCAAGAATTTAATAAAAAATATCCAAATATTAAAAGAAAAGAAAATAAAGAGGAAATATTAAATGACTCATCTATTGATATGATTTTAATATCTTCGATCCCTGTAGATAGAGCTGGTCATTCAATAGATGCATTAAAAGCTGGGAAAGATGTTATGGTAGATAAACCAGGCTGTACTACGTTAGATCAGTTAAATAATTTGAAAAACACTGTTAAAGAAACTGGAAAAATATGGTCTGTAAATTTTTCTGAAAGATTTCACGTTGCTGCAGTTGCTAAAGCTGAAGAATTAGTCAATGAGGGAAAAATTGGTAAAGTAAAGCAAACGATTGGTACGGGTCCCCATAGACAGGGTAATTATGAAAGACCTGATTGGTTTTATAATCGTCAAAGTTATGGAGGAATTATTACTGATATTGGTTCCCACCAAATTCATCAATTTTTGGTTTTTACAAATTCAAATCAAGCAAAAATCAACCATGCATTAGTAGAAAATACGACAAAGAAAGATATGCCTGGTTTTCAAGATTTTGGTGAAGTGAATCTTACTGGTAATGGTGGGCATGGCTATATTCGTCTGGATTGGTTTACTCCAGATGCCCTTCCAACCTGGGGAGATGGAAGATTGCTAATCCTTGGAGACAAAGGTTTTATTGAAGTAAGAAAATATACAGATTTAGCAAAATCAGAAAAAGGTAATCATTTATTTTTAGCAAATAATGATGAAGTGAAACATATTGATTGTTCTAATGTTAAGCTGCCCTACTTTAGAAATTTAATTAATGATATTTTAAACAGAACAGAAACTGCATGTCCTCAGGATCTTACTTATCTTTCAATGGAACTTGCTATTAGAGCTCAAGAGCAAGGTGAAAAAAAATGAAAAAATATCAAGTAGCAATAATTGGAACCAATATAGGAGCAAAGCATTTTGAGGATTTTAAAAAAGTATCTGAGAGATTTAATGTTCACACATTATGTGGTTTAACTCGTGAAGTTATTGATAAAATATTACAATCAAATACTGAGACAAAAGTTTCTCTAAATTTTGATGATGTATTAAAAGTTAAAGAAATTGATATTATTGATATTTGTCTCCCACCCCATTTACATTTTTCTGCTTGTAAAAAAGCTATGGAAGCTGGAAAGCATGTGATTTGTGAAAAACCATTAGTTTCAAGTCTTAAAGAAGTAGATCAGTTAGAAAAGATCAGTAAAGCAACTGGTAAGATTATTTTTCCAGTATTTCAATATCGATATGGTCTAGGGTTTTCAAAATTAAAAGCATTAATCAAATCTGGTTTAGCAGGAAGCCCTTTGGTTGCTTCTTTAGAAACTCATTGGAATAGAGGTAAAGATTATTATTCAAAACCTTGGAGAGGAACTTGGGAAGGTGAACAAGGCGGCGCAATATTAAGTCATTCCATCCATATTCATGATTTAGTGAGTATGATCTTGGGGCCTGTTTCAAATGTTTTTGCAAAATTAACAACTAGAGTAAATGATATTGAAGTTGAAGATTGTGCAGCTCTTTCTATTGAAATGGAAAACGGCACATTGGTTACAAGTTCAATTACATTGGGTGCAGCAAATGATACGAGTAGACTTCGATTTTGTTTTGAAGGGTTAACAGCTGAGTCTGGTGCATCACCAGATAAACCATATAGTCCAGCTGATGATAAATGGGACTTTTTACCAAGAGCTCCTATAACTCAAGCTCAAATAGATGAAGTACTATCAAAAGTTAAAGAACCAAAATCATGGTATGCAGGTATGTTTGAAGAAGTTGCAAATAAACTAGATGGATCTAGTAGTGATGAAGTAACTTTATCAGATGCTAGAAAATCTCTAGAATTTGTAACCGCTGTGTATGATTCTTCTAGACAAAATAAGAATATTAAACTTCCAATTAATAAAGATAACCCTTTATATAATTCTTGGTTACCTTTAAATAATTAAATATGGGAGATTCAAATAAAGCACCAAACGATTTTTTTGATAATTGGAATAAAATCCAATCAATGTCATATAAAAATGTCATTGAGCTACTTGTAAAGAGAAGTAGTGAAAAAAAAATACTAGCTTTAATTCAATTTGAATTAGATCAATTTTCTGAAAATGTTCAAAAGGATTTGGCTATTTCTGAAACAAGTTCTTTCTATCAAGAAATATCTAATCTTTTCAGAGATTCAAACTGGTGGTCAACAGCTACAGTTACAGATGCTTGTAAATATTATTTAAACTGTGCAAGAAATAATATTTCTTATTTTGAAAACTATGTAGAGGCAGATAGTGATTTATCTCAAAATCAAAAAAATGAGATTTTTGCCTTATATCAATTATGTACTTTATTTGTTTCTTGGAATGCTATTAAAGACAAACAGATCAGAGAAGTTATAGATATTAGAAAAAGTTTATTTTTTAGATAAAATTCATCAATATGAATAAAGAAAACGCAAGTAAACTCTGGAAAATTATTCAGGAAGCTGGCGATTATTTGGGGTGCTAGAGGTACACACTAGCTCACACTACCTCACACTACTCCACACTAGTTACGCGGATAATTAAATTTTAATTGAAAATAATTCGCATTAAGACTCATCAATTTAAGCAACAAACTAGACACAGAACTAGATCTTTTTTAGATAAATCATTAACTATTTAAATTGCTAATTTCTTTACATTTTCTGTGAGCTTCAAGTACAGATGGAACAAGTTTATCTAATTTCCAGCTATTGATAGATATATCAAAATATTTACTAGTTTTAAAATCAAGTCCATCAATTATTTTAATTTCAAATTTTTTTTCTTCGATATAAAAATTATTTAACTTGTAAATATATTCTTTGATAGGAAATGATCCTAAGGAAAATAAAACTCTATATCCTTGTAAAAATGGCATAATATGATCGACGTATGCTGTCACTTCCTCATTATTAATCTTTATTGGAATATGTTTGTGAAGTAGTTGTTTTATATCTCCAGGTTGTTCATATGTATAAAATGTAAAATTGTGCCAAACCTTTTCACAATTATCTGAAGCTCTAATAAAAAAATTTAAACTATCTCCATGAATTACCTCTCCATAAACCCGTGCAAATATCAAGTTTTCAAATCTTTCAATGCTCCATTCTTCTTCTAATTCTTCAGCTTGAGTGTGATAGGCAAAAATAATAAAAAAAAGAGATAGATGTAATAAAATAATAAGTAAAACTCTTTTCATGATTTGAGCTCCACTTTGTATCCATTTTTCTTAAATATTTTTATGATTTTATCCCAGACTAAACTGTTGTGTTCACCTGGTAATATTTCAAATTTGAAAGTTTGTTTATAAACGGGATCGCAGTTATCATACGCAACGTAAGCACTCACGTGACAGTACTTACAGACACGGCCTATTTCCATATATTGGAACTCCTATTGTTGATTGATTTTTTGAGAGTTAAAAGTTTGTAATTTGTAATGGTCTCAATCCTTTTCGTTTGGTTCGAATTACGCAACAAGGGAGATAATAAAAAAAGCGGAATACGATAGAAAAGGATTGAAATCCAATGCATATGCCTAGCAAATCATTCTTAGATGTTTTATTTTTGACTTAATTATGTTTTTAAAAAGATTAATTTTTTTAATAGACCAAAGAGGTAAATAACCTAACAAAAAAATCTCTAAGATTAAATTAACAAAACCAATAAATTTTTTGATTAAAATTACTATTAGAAATTCATAAATCAAGTTTATGCTCTATTTTTTTTATTTTTTTATATTGGAAATAAATTATTAAAAGCAAAGCTATTGCAAATAATGGATAACCAACAACAAATATTACTATATTAACAAACTCATAACTTGTTCCAGTAAAATTTGCTATCCAAACAAGAATATCGACACATAAATAAAATAGATAATCTATCATAAGTTAATTTCCTCATTGTTATGTATTTTTTCAAGCATGTTATTAATTTTGTTATTTATTTTTTTATTAGATTTTCTTTTTATAAGTTCGCTTAGTTTTTCAGAAATAAATTGATTATTTTGAATTATCTTTAAAATTTGACTTCTGTTTGATTGAAATTTTGACAGTTCAAATAATATTAAAAAATCTCTATAATTTTTTGTATAATTTAACAATTTTGGAGCTAAAAGCCTTACTGGATCTGGGAAGAGCCTTAATTCTCCTGTAATTATTTTTGTTATTTTATTAAGTTCTGAGATTTTCAATAATTAATAAAAACATTTTCTGATGTTAATAATTAGACTGAATTTTGTCTTAAAATTGATATAAATTATTTTGATGCTTTATCTAGTATTCTTTTTAATTTAACTAGCGCTTCATCTGGAAACAAGCTTAAAACCTCAATCACTCGTGCATCACCACTTTCTAAAATTTCTTTTCTAATATTCTTATAATATTTTTCAGCCTCTTGAACATCGGCCTCATCTACATCCATTTCTCTTGCAATTCCACCCATTCTCAAAGCATTATCTAATGTAATAACAAAATCATGACCAAACTTCTCACCACATTTTTGGCATTCATCTAGATTTACTGGGTTTTGATGACCACAACCATCGTTTTCGCACACTTTAAATCTTGTTGATCTTTGAGGAAATTCATATCCACAAAATTTACATTCAACGTTACTTTTGTCATTTTCCTCCTCACACTTAGGACAAATTTTTGTATTTTTTGAGGATTCTTTTATTTTGATTAATTTCATCTCTCTTTCTACTCTACGAGCATAATCTTCAAAAATATTATGAGTAGGCATTACCACATATGCGCTAGAGTCATCGTTTTTTCCTGCAGATCTAACAACTCTTCCCAATGCTTGTCTAAAAGATAATTCAGTTTGTGCATTTGGAAGATAAACAAGAACTCTTAATCTTTTTATATCTACACCTTCACTGATCATTGCAACAGATACGATCCAATCCTTGTTACTCTCTCTAAATGCTTCAATTAAACTATCTGCATTGGACATATTGCTATGAACCAACATTGGTTTTTCGCCTGTTAATTCTTTAAGAGTATCAGCCATGTACTCAGCAACCTTAATATTAGGTGCAATAACTAACCCTCCAGCATTTGGTAATCTTTCTTTGATATCTTCAAGTTTAGATATCCCCCACTCTAACATTGATGCTTGATAAGAATTTAAATCAGGTGTTTTTCCGTCCTTTTTATATTTTGGTGACCTGGCTAATGTGTAAAAATCGCAAGATTTTTGAATTGCTCCAATAAATTTTTTAGTATGCTTTTTTTCATCTATTTCTATGCCTGTTGTCCCTGATACAAATATTGGATCATTTTCATCTTTAAGAACAACAGTGAATTTACCTTCATGTCGATGAAAAAATGCTGGTCTACAATATTTTAAATCTACTGCTTCACCATATGTAAGTGTATACTGGCCTTCTTCAGGATGCGTAATCTCCCCACCAGAATATTCAAACCAAACAGGTCTTTCGCCATCACTACGTATTGGTGTTCCAGTTAAAATTAAAACATATTTTGCTTTTAAAAATGCGCTATCAGCACTTTCTCCCCAAGCAGCTTTAACCGCCGCATGATGATGTTCATCGCATATAACTAAAGTGTTATCTGTTTCACAAATTGTTTGGAATAAATCTTTTTGATCATTTACTGAGTTCCAGGTTGCACAAACATCTAATCCCTGATCCTCGTTTTTACCTACTACAACAAGCATAGTTCTGCCAGTTACAGCTTTAAACTCATCTTTCCATTGTCTTACAACTTCCTTTCTTGGTGCTATAACAATAACTCTTTTTACAGCCTCTTTTTCAATAAGTTTTTTTGCGATTACAGCAGCACAAATAGTTTTTCCAGCACCAGGTGCAGCATTAATTAAAAATTTATTATTTGCTTGTTCCTGGCTAAAATACCAATTTAAAGACTTATTTACTGCTTGGTCTTGCCAAGATCTTAAAGACAATGACATTTACTTTGCACCCTTTTTTAAATTACACTTTGGACATAAAGCTTGCCCATTGTTTAATATTGTCTTACCTTTTTTAGAGTAAGGTATTACATGATCGGCATGGAATCCATCCTTAAGATTTTTGCCACAAGAAGCACAAGTGTTTCCACCAACTATCTCTAAAATTTTTCTTTGTCTTTGACTAAAAGATCTGCTCATTTACTTATCCACCATTCACTCATTATTATATCTCTTATGGGTAAATTTTTTGGTGGCTCGCACTTAAGATCTTTATTTATTCGCCTTAAAATTTTGGCCATAGAAACGGGTGTTTTTTTTACAATAAATCCTTTTCTTTTGATGATTGTAAGAACAGCTGTAAAATTTTGTACCCCGAATAATAGCAACGATTCGAGTCTTGATACTCTGTTACCTTCAATCATATATTCAGTTAAAGCTGAGGTATTTCCATATTTTATTTTATCAGCCATATCTTAAATCTTTATTTATTTATATCAGTTAGATGATATCCTCTTATTCTAGGATAATCATTGTTATTTTCAATTTTTATATTATCTTTTTCTAAAATATTATTTAGCTTAATTGCATCTGGCTCACGAATATCTTCAAAAATCTCTGATATTTCTGGTCTATCTAATCTCTGTAACTCTCTTACAAGTACAGCAAACTCTAATCTGGTTATCATCAGGAATACGTTTTGAGAAAAAAAATATGGCCTGCCCTCACGAGATTTTAATTCTTTAATTTCTCCTTTTTCATCTATTACTGTTTTTTCAATTAAAGCATCAGATAACAGAACAACTTGTTCATCAGATAAGCCAACATTAAATTCTTCGGAAATATATTCTACAGCTTCTCGTATTTTTAATGCTTGTTTAACTTCATCTATGGATTTAATTTTAGAAATATCTATATCTCTCTTAGAATTTTTTTCTAAGAATTTTTTCCATTCCTTTTTAATATATTCTATTCTCTCTTTTTCATTCATAAATAATTTTGATACACCTATGGTGTAAAAATTTTTTTACTTTTTAAAATTTTTTTTTTTCAATTTCACTTTTTCATAGACAAAAGTATATTAATGATATATGGTTAATCATATCTAAATTAATCCCTTTAAAATCTAAATAATCATCAACTCAGGTAGAATTTTTATCAATAATAATATACAAATATTTTTTATGAATAATTGGCAAATATTATTAGCTATAGTAATAGTTGGATTAACAATTTTAATTCCAATTTATTATTCTTACTTAGAAAAAAGTAAAAGAAAAAAATTACAGGATAAATTAGTAGAATCTAGACGTGTTACGGAAAGAGAAAAAATAAGGGTTTATATCGATAGTATTAACGAAAAATACAGAGCTAAAAGAAGATAAGTTTGTTTAAAAGATTTCATTATATAACTAGACACAAAACTAGATCTTTTTTAGATAAAACAAGGTTTAGAGTAGTATGACGCCAGAAAACTCGCAGAAACTCTGGAAAATTATTCAGGATGCTGGCGATTATTTGGTGGGGCAATTACCTGACCATCCAAATCACCCTAAAGGAAGAAACCCATACGCTCATGTTGCTATATGTGTGAAAAGCAAATTTAATGCAAGTTATAAAGATATTCCTGATGAACAGTATGATGAAGTTATAAAGTATATTAATTTTTTAAAAGAAAATCCTAATTAGCTTTAATTGTATTTAATAATTCATCAACATCACTATCTTTAGTATTCCAAGCAGCAACTAACCTTACCGCTTTTCCATCTAATTCTTCTTCATTCATTTTGTAACCCTCAGAATTTAGATGTTCTATTTTTTCTCTTGGAAATTTTGCAAATACTTCATTTGCTTCTGTTGGATAAGCAATTTCAATATCATTATGCTTGCTTAAGCCATCGCTTAATTTTTTACCCATTAAATTAGCGTGTTTTGCATTTCTCAACCAAACATCATTTGAAATGTACGCATCTAATTGTGCAGAGACAAAACGCATTTTAGATAATAAATGCCCTGCTCTTTTCATTAAAAAAGCAATGTCTCCAACTAATTCTTTCTTAAAAAATATAATTGCTTCAGCTGCTAGACATCCATTTTTAGTTGCTCCAAATGACAAAACATCAACCCCAGATCTCCATGTCATTTCAGCAGGAGTTGCGTCTAAAGAAACCAATGCATTAGCAAATCTGGCTCCATCCATATGTAAATTTAAATTATGTTTATGAGTGATTTCTGCAATTTTTTTAATTTCCTCTAATTGATAAACTTCACCTGTTTCACAAACCTGAGTAATACTAACTGATGAAGGTTGTGTATGATGAACAATCCCTTTTCCACCTATCGATTGATCCAACTCCTCTGCTGTTATTTTTCCCATCACTCCATTTAAAGTAACTAACTTTCCCCCTCCTGTATAAAATTCAGGTGCACCACATTCATCTGTATTTATATGGGACATCTTATGACAATAAATATTTCCATAAGAAGGTGTCATTGTCGATAATGCTAAAGCATTAGCTGCAGTACCTGAGGCAGTAGGAAAAATAATTACCTCTTTTTCAAAGATTTCTGAAAACTTATCTTGTAATTCAGTTGATATTGGATCATTCCCATAAGGAGTGCTATCTCCCTCATTGGCTTTTAAAATTGCATCTAATACCTCGGGACAGGCACCAGCAACATTATCAGAAGCGAATTTAACTCGCTCTCTTTTAATTTTAATTTTTGCCATAATTATTGTTTTGGAAAGTAATCTTTAAGTTCACCCTCTCGGTAAACATCTGCAGTACAACAATGTAAGCCTCCGCCAAAAGCATATGCATCTCTAAGTTCTACTGGTATAACTTCCATTCCTAATTTATCCAATTGTTCAGCTTGATATTTTTCGCTTTTTTCAACACATACAGTTTTAGGATCCAAAACTAAAACATTCATTGATAGCCAAGTTGATGAATAGCATAAGGGAGGTGGTTCGTTATGTGCTGGTTGCGCGCTGTCTACAATTTCCCAACCATTATCTTCAAAAAGTTTTCTTTGTTCCTTGGGAAGTCTTCTTTGTGGGTTATTGATAATTAAACCCTCTTTAATTGGGGTAAAAGTTGCATCAATATGAATTGGATAAGGATCACCTGGGAAGTTAACTGCATGAACTCTGTGATCTTTATAATGTCTTTTAAGCCAATCAATTCCTTTTAAATTTGTTGTAAATCCATGTTGTACAACCAAGTCTTTACCAAATCTTAATACGTCCGCTGCATCAAATAATGGTTCTTCTTCAGTGGTTACAAAATATTTTTTTTCAGTCCACTCTAATCTTTTTTGAACACCAATTTTATCTGATAGATAATCTTTTCTATAATCTGCATCAGTTAACCTTGGCTTTGGAGCAGACTCGTGTCTCATGTTAGGATCTTGATTATAATAATCTTTTAGAAGTGGTCGGTAACATAAATATTCAAACCAACGACATCTATAACTCATTGTAGCTTCCAAAATTTCGTTTCCCACAGTTAACAAAACATCCCTTGGAGGCATGCAGCCAAACATGGTTTCAGCTTCCCAATCAGGTGTAGATGTTTTTTGATTAAAATCTATTGGTGTCGGTCTATCAACTTTAATGCCTCTTTTTTCAAGCATATTTGAAAAATTATCTAATAATTCATTTGCTTTATCGACAGTATCTTTTGTTCTTGGTCCAAACTGACCTCGCATATCGCTGTCTTCTGGAACTTTTGCATCCAAAGCAGGCTCTGGTGCAGGAATACAAGTTCCATCCGCTCTACCAACAATTACATGTTTTAACGGATCCCATTCGTTCCAACTATTAACAATAGTTTTGTTATCACTCATAAAGATTAGTTTTTTATAATATTATGCTCAGGGCCGAAAGGAAATTTTGTAATATTTTCTACTCCATCTTTACCAATCACTAAAATATCGTGTTCTCTATATCCACCTGCACCAGGATTACCTTCTGGAATCATTATCATTGGCTCCATAGAAACCACCATATTTTCCTCAAGAACAGTATCAATGTCTTCTCTTAATTCTAAACCTGATTCTCTTCCATAAAAGTGTGAAAGCATACCAAATGAATGTCCGTAACCAAATGTTCGATACTGAAGGTAACCAAGCTCAGCAAAAAGTTCGTTAAGCTCATGACAAATATCAGAACATTTAACACCTGGTTTAATTAATTCTAATCCTCTTTTATGAACTTTAACATTTGCCTCCCAAGCTTTAAGAGAAGCATCATCGACATGATTTAAAAATAAAGTTCTCTCTAGTGCAGTGTAGTAACCTGAGATCATTGGAAAAGTATTTAAAGATAAAATATCTCCTTTGACTAATTTTCTATTAGTCTTTGGATTGTGAGCTCCGTCTGTATTGATACCCGATTGAAACCATACCCAAGTGTCCATATACTCAGCACCAGGATAGCTTTTAACAATCTCTCTTTCCATTCTATCTCTAGCTGCAATTGCTACTTCGATCTCCGTATTATCTTCTCTTATATTTTTAACTATTTCTTCACCACCAATGTCTGCAATTCTTGCACCATTTCTAATGATCTCAATTTCTTCGTCAGATTTAATCATTCTAAGTTTCATTAGATCTTTTGAAACATCGCTAAATACAGAGAAAGTGAATATAGATCCTATTTTTTCTCTAATATCTAAAGTGACATGATCATATTCAATTCCAATATTTTTTGGAGGTTCATCCCTTCCAATAATTGAAACAATGGCTCTTAAAAAATTATCTCTTTTCCAATCAGTATAAATAACGTTATCACAATGGGATCTACGCCATGGTTGACTTGCATCAATGTTAGCTGAAATTGTTGAAATTTTATTTTGAGTGATCACACATCCGTAAGGTCTACCAAAAGAACAATAAATAAAGCCTGTGTAATATGCAACGTTATGCATTGAGGTTAAGATGATCATATCAAGACCATTTTGATCCATCACTGATCTAAGTTTGCTTACTCGATCGTTATACTCTTTATCTGTAAATGGTAATTTTACTTTTTCACCATTTTTAAGTTCAAAAAAATCTGGTCGTTCCATATTAATTTAATGCTATATATCTTTTGTTCCATCTCATTATTAAACTGTAATAAAATATAGATACAAAAAGAAAAAAGCCACCAATTATAGTGTTTGTAGATGGTACTTCATTAATACCAAATAATGGCAACCAAACCCAAAAAATTCCTCCTACAACTTCAGTTAAAGATAATAAAGTCAATTCTGCTGCTGGTATCGCTTTAGATCCAATTGAATATAAAATTAAACCAAAACAAACTAATGTCCCATGTAAAGAAAATAAAGCTCCGTTATAGCTAGATGAAAAGAAAACTAAGTCTTTAGATAAAATCATAATTGTTGCAAACACAAAACAAAAGAAACCTGCAAAAGCTACTGTTGTGAATTTTGGTGTTTCTTTTCTCCATCTAAGCGTTACAGAAAAAACTGAGAAACCAATTGAGGAAGTTAAACCAAATACAAAACCAATTAATGATTTTTCACCAGTATTTCCAAGTGCCATAATAATGATACCAACTGTTGCAATTATGATTGATATCCAAACATTAAGAGAAATTTTTTCTCTTAAAAATAAAAATGCCAATAATGCTGTAAAAAAAGGCATTGCTGCCAAACAAAGCAAAGTAACAGCAGCACTAGTATTTGTAATTGAATAAATAAATGTAATCATAGCGATCCCCAATCCAGATCCGCCGATTACGCCAGATAAACCTATTTTATAATAGTTTTTGTAAAAATTTTTTCCTTCCTCGAAAAATAAATAAAGATTTAATAGAATGAAAATTGTTAAACCTCTGCCAAAAATATACTGCCAAGGTACCAATTGCGGATTATCCATGTATCGAACCACTAATGGGCCAAACGACCACAATAGACCAGCAAAAAGTACAACGGGAATGGCTATCCTTGGATTTCTCAACTCTAACATAATGAGAAATCTAATTGTAAATAGAATTTTCTACAACAAAAATACGTTTCTAAACTAAATTTTGATTTGAAAGGTTGGGGAAAAAGCAATCAACAATATCTCCTTTTTTAAATTTTGATTTACCAGCTGGTAACAAAACCCAAATATTTGATTTTACAAATGATTTAATTCTAAAAGACTCTTGACCTTTTAAAATTTCAACATTTAGTTTTCCATTTTTAGTTGTGCTTAATTGGCTTTTTACAAATCTTGTGAAATTCTTTTTTTTAACAAATCCATTTGTCAAAATAGCTTTTATTGATTTTTCTTCTGATAATCCTAAAGCATTTAAAATATATGGAATTACAAAAAATCTAAAACATGCAGCTGAAGAAATTGGATTTCCAGGGAGTCCAAATATTGCCTTTTCTTTTCCTTTGATTTTTGCAAACATTATTGGTTTACCGGGCCTTATTGCAGCACTTTTGAAATAGCTTGATAACTTAAATTTTTTAACAACATCAGGTATGAAATCAAACTTACCTGCAGACACAGCGCCTGACGTAATAATAATATCATCTTTAGATTTAATTAATTTATTTATTTTTTGTTTAAAAATATTTTGATGATTATCTCTTAATATACTTCCGCTTTTAAAATTAAATAAAAAATTTTGATTTAAGTTTCTAATATAGTGTGTGTTGGAATTTCTTACCATCCAATTTGGAATATTATCTTTGTTTGATATTTCGTTTCCGGTTGAAAAAAATAATATATTAATCTTTTTTTTTACTTTAATTTTTTTAATACCTAAACTTTTAAAAGCTAAAATATGGTTTGGGTGAACAATTGTATTTTTTTTTATTACAACTTCCTCTTTTCTATAATCTGAGCCTGCAAACCTAACGTGATCAAATTTTTTTATTTTTTGGTCAATTAAAATATATTTTTTATTAGGAGCAAAAATTATTTGTTCTATAGGAATAATTGTATCAAAACCCTTTGGAATAATTCCTCCAGTCATTATTTCTGCCGTATCAAATTTTTTTATCTTTTTTTTGAATGGTTTCATTCCTGCTACAATTGATCCAATAATTTTAAATTTTTTTGGAAATTTTTTTTTTAATCCATTAGTATCTTTTGAATTAATTGCATACCCATCAAATGCAGCATTATTCCCTGCTGGATAATTTATTTTAGAATAAATATTGGTAGAAACTACTCTATTTAGAGAATTTATACTCTTTATATTTTCATCTTTAATTTTAATTTTTGCTTTTTTTAAAATTCTCTTTGATTTTTCGTAACTAATCATTTTTGAGTATTTCTTCAGCTTTTTTTAAATCTTCTTTTGTATTTATATTAAAGAAAGGATCATTATTTGAAAACTCCATATTAATTATTTTTACCCCAGTATTATTAGCCCACAACTCTACTTTTCTTTCTCCATTGTTTAAATCCGTCTCTAACTTATCTAGTAAATTAATCGACCATAAGCCAAATATATTGTGTCGTGTATTGTTTGACTTAATAAAAAATAAATCGCTTTCATTGAAATTAATATTTTGAATAAAGTCTTTAAGCATTTGTCTCTTAAAAAAAGGTGTATCAACAGGGAAAGTTGCTATCCATTTGTAGTCTTTTTGATTTTCTTTTATCCATTTCATAGCTGATAAAACTCCACCTAACGGACCAAGACCTTTTTCATAATCTTCGATTATTGAAATTTTTTCTGAGTTATAAAAACTAATTTTATTATTTGATACTATTAAGAGTTCTTTGAATTCATCAATAATTTCAGTCAACATGTGATCAATTAACAATTTACCAGCTAACTTTACTTGGGATTTATCTTCTCCAAACCTTTGTGACTTACCGCCTGCTAGCACAGTGCCTAAAATATTGTTATGATCCATCTATAAAATATAAAGCATTGAAAGTTGAATTAAAGAAATTAAATGGATTTAAGAATTTTAGAAATAGCAGCACATACTGAAAATAATAAAGTTGTTGAAAACTATACTCATAAGTCAAAACACAAAAATCCATTATGTGGTGATGAGATGGAAATAAGCTTAATCGTCAAAGAAGATGTTGTAAAAGATATGGGTTATCAGTGTAAATCGTGTGTTTATTGTCAGGCATCAGTCAGTCTATTATCAAGAAAAGTTAAGGAAAAAAGAGTTGATGATGTTAAAAAATTTATAAAAGTTGGTGAGCAACTTTTTGAGGATGCAAAAGTAAGTATGGAAAAACATTGGAAAGATTTTAAAGAAATTTTAGATAAAAAAAATCTTTCAAGGAAAGAGTGTTTGCTTTTACCTTTAAGAACTATTGCAAAAGCATTAAAAATATAAATGATTAAAATTACAAAACCATTATTGCAAAAAGCACTAATTGCAGGTTTTTTTTCAGCATTTACAATTGGTGTGCTAACAGTCCTTACTTATAAAAGTACACTCGGATATTTTATTGCGGCCTCTTTCGGTTCTTCAATGGTTTTACTATTTGGTTTTCCTGAAAGCCCATTTGCACAACCAAAGAATGTTTTTTTTGGACATTTGGTAACTGCTTTAGTAGGAGTAATTTTTGTAAACTACATTCCGCTTCCGATTTATATCAGTATTGCAATTGCAGTAGGAGCAGGAGTTTTTTTAATGATTTTATTTAATATTGTTCACCCGCCTGCTGGTGGAAATCCAATTATAGTTATTATTGGAAGTGCCTCTTATGATTATTTAATTAATCCAATAATTTTTGGTTGTATAATTATATTGCTATTAGCAATTATAATTAACAAATATTTATTAAAAAAGAACTATCCACTAAAATAATTTTATGAACTCCAAATACAAAGTTTTAAAATATTCATCTAATAAGTTTGAAAATATAGATGACTTAATTTCAATTGAAGAACCATTGGAGATTTCATTAAAGTATAAAGAAACTGATAAATGGATAAATCAAAGTTTATCTATAACAATGAGAACTCCTGGCGATGATGAGGATCTTGTAAGAGGATTTTTATATAATGAACAAATTATAGCAAATATTGATGATATTGATTCAATAGAAAGTTATGGAGATAAAGTTGGTAAATACAATATTCAAAACAAAATTTTAGCAACTTTAAATAATTCTAAAAATATAAATATTTCAAAAATAAAAAGAGACTTCTTAACTAATTCCTCATGTGGTGTATGTGGAAAATCTTCACTTGATGCTCTAGAAATAATTAAAAAAGATAAAACAAATCCATCAGAACCTAAAATCAAAAAAGAGGTAATTGTTAATTCACCAGATATATTGAGAGAAGGCCAATCAGAATTCAGTAAAACAGGTGGAATTCATGCAAGTGGTCTTTTTAATAGCAATGGAGAATTGGTTGCTGTCAGAGAGGATGTAGGAAGACATAATGCTCTAGATAAACTTATTGGTTGTGCATTAAAGAACAATCAAATTGATCCGAAAAACCAATTTATAACATGCTCAGGTAGACTAAATTTTGAATTGGTTCAAAAGGTCTTGATGACGGATATAGGTATAATGATAGGTGTTGGTGCGCCAACTAGTCTTGCTATCGATTTAGCGAATAAATTTGACATCACCCTTGTTGGTTTCGTAAAGAGGGACAGTTTTAATATTTACACAAATAACAAAAAAGTTATTGTGGGCTAAATTAATAAAAGGGTATTTGTGTCAAAAAATATAAGTAATTTATCAGGCAGAATAGGCTTAAAAGATAACCTGTTTAAGCAAATCTCAGAAAATACCTTAAGCGATAATCCACAAGATATTAAAGAAATTGCCAAAAAACATAACCTAGGCGTTTCAACTCTCCATGGTGCAGAATCCTTTTATGAATTTTTAAGACCCTCTCATAGAGAAAAGAAAGCTTTTGTTTGTAACGGTAGTGCATGCATGTGTGCGGGCACTCAAGACAAGTTAAAAGATAAACTAAAAGAAAAACTGGGTGACGACAAAGTTGGAGAAATGTTCTGCTTAGGTCATTGTTATGAAAACCATGCATTTCATTATGATGGAGAAAATTATGCTGGTAAAGATATAGAAAAAATTGACCAAATAATTAAAGGTGAAGAAATTAAACAAGATAAGTTTTTCTCTAAAAGTTATGCAACAACAAGTTTTTTAATGGATGACAAGTTATCTTCAACAGATCAATTCATAGAGCAATTAAGTAAATTTTTAAAAACAGATAAAAAAGAAATAGTAAAATCATTATTAGATTCAAATTTAACAGGAAGAGGCGGTGCTGGTTTTCCAACTGGAATGAAATGGGATTTTTGTAGTAAAGCAAAAGGAGATAAAAAATATGTTATCTGTAATGCAGATGAAGGCGACTCTGGTGCTTTCTCAGATAGATATTTATTAGAGGATCAACCTTTAAAAGTTATTTTTGGAATGGTAATTTGTGGTTATGTGATAGGAAGCAATGAAGGAGTTTTATACATTAGAGGTGAATATCCTAAATCTATTGAAGCAATTAATGGCTGCATCAATGAACTTAAAAAATTAAATTTACTAGGTGAAAATATTTTAGGAACCAATTTTTCTTTTGATCTTGGAATTTGTATTGGTCAAGGTGCTTATATTTGTGGAGAAGAAACAGCTTTGATTGCATCTATTGAAGGAAGAAGAGCTGAGGTAGATGTAAGACCTCCTTTCCCTGTTACCGAAGGGTTATATAAAAAACCAACTGTGGTTAATAATGTTGAAACATTGGCTGCTGCAACTGGAATTTTATTAAATGGATCAGAAAAATTTTCTTCAGTTGGAAATAAAAAATCAGCTGGAACAAAATTAGTTTGCTTAGATAGTTTCTTTAACAACCCAGGTGTTTATGAAATTGATATGGGTACACCAATGAAAAAAATATTTAATGAAATTGGTGGTGGATATAAAGAGCCTGTTAAAGCTTTTCAAATAGGAGGTCCATTAGGTGGAGTTGTTCCTTTAAGTGAAATAGAAAATTTAAATTTAGATTTTCAAGAATTTACAGCAAAAGGTTTTATGTTAGGTCACGCCAGTGTAGTTAGTATTCCAAAAGATTTTCCAATGGCTGAATACATTCATCACTTGTTTGAATTCTCAGCAGAAGAATCATGCGGGAAATGTTTCCCAGGAAGACTTGGATCTTACAGAGGTAAGGAGATGTTTGACCAAGCTAAGAAGAAAACAGCTAAAATTCCGTTAAAATTACTAGAAGAATTGTTGGTTACCATGCAAAAAGGATGCCTATGTGCTCTTTGTGGAGCAATCCCAACTCCAATTCAGAACATCCTAAAATACTTTGGTGATGAAATGAAAAATGATATGGTGAAAGATAATTAATGAGCTCAGAAAAAAGAAAAATTGCTTATATTGATGGAAAACCATACGAAATTGGTCCTAAACACACATCTATTCTAAAATTTGTAAAGAGCTATGTAGGTGAAAAAAAAGTACCTACTTTATGTGATGATCCAAACCTAGCTCCTTATGGTGCTTGCAGAGTTTGCTCTGTTGAAGTTGCTTTAGAAAAAGATGGTCCAACAAGAGTGGTCGCATCTTGTCATACTCCAGTTGCTGAAAACCAACATATCTTTACTTCAAATGAAGCTTTAACAAGTCTAAGAAAAAATATTGTTGAATTAGTTTTAACAGACCATCCAATGGAATGTGATACTTGTGAGGTAAATAATAATTGTGAATTACAAACAGTTGCAAACGATTTAGGAGTTGCTGATCATAGATACAACAGTCCTAAACAGCACAAAGGTATACCAAGAGACACTTCTCATGATTACATGAGAATGAATTTAGACAACTGTATTAATTGTGGAAGATGTGTCAGGGCTTGTGATGAAATTCAAGGTTCATTTGTACTTACAATGAGCGGAAGAGGTTTTGAGTCTAGAATAACAACTGATAATGATATGATGTTTGGAGATAGTTCATGTGTATCTTGTGGAGCATGTGCGCATACATGTCCAACTGATGCAATTTCAGATGTTTTTCAATCTAAATCTGCAGCTGTAGATAAAAAAGTTAGGACAACTTGTTCATACTGTGGTGTTGGATGTAATTTAGAAGCATCAATAAAAGATGATAAAGTTATTGCAATAGATACTCCAAAACAAACAGAGGTAAATGCTGGTCATACTTGTATTAAAGGAAGATATGCATTTAGTTTTTATGATCATCCAGACAGATTAAAAACACCTTTAATTAAAAGAAATGGAAAGTTTGAAGAAGCTTCGTGGGATGAAGCTTATGATTTTATTAAAAAAGAAATGAACAGAATTACAAAAGGTAACGGTCCTGATGCCTTTGCTGGAATTTCTTCTGCAAGATGTACAAATGAAGAAAATTATGTTTTTCAAAAAATGATTAGAGCGGCTGTGGGAACTAACAGTGTAGATTGTTGTGCAAGAATTTGTCATTCACCAACAGCTTGGGGAATGCAACAAACTTTTGGGACTGGGGCAGCAACTAACTCTACAGAAGATATTTATCATGCGGATTTATTTTTGGTAATTGGAGCTAATCCAACAAATGCTCATCCTGTAACAGGTGCAAAAATAAAACAGCAAGTTATGAAAGGTAAAAAATTAATTGTACTTGATCCAGTTACAACTGAACTTGCGAAACTTGCTGATTATCATATTAAACTAAGACCAGGAACTAACGTTGCAGTTCTAAATATGATGTTGTACTTTATTATTAAATCAAAACTTTATAATGCAGATTTTATTAGAGATAGAACTGAAGGTTTTGATAATTTCTTAAAAGAAATTGAAAGACAAGATGTTGATCATTTAGCAAAAGTAGCTGGTGTAGATAAACAATTAGTTAAAGAAGCAGCGATTGCATATGCTACTGCAAGAAATTCAATGGAGTTCCATGGTTTAGGAGTTACTGAACACGAACAGGGATCTAAAACTGTAATGTTAATTGCAGATTTAGCAATGATCACTGGAAACATTGGACGAAATGGTGTAGGGGTTAATCCTTTAAGAGGTCAAAACAATGTTCAAGGTGCAGCAGATATGGGGTGTCAGCCTCACCAAGGTGCTGGTTATTTTCCTGTAGCTGATGAAAAGCATCAAGAATTCTACACACAAAAATATGGAGTAACTCACCCAACTAAGCCAGGATTAAAAATTCCTCAAATGTTTGAAGCTGCGATAAACAAGGAATTAAAAGGTTTATGGATCATTGGAGAAGATATTGTTCAAACAGATCCTAATAGTGCTCATGTTATTGAAGCTATGAACTCTTTAGAGCTTTTAGTCGTTCAAGAAATATTTATGAGTGAAACAGCAAAATTAGCAACTGTTGTGCTCCCAGGCACAACTTTCTTAGAAAAGGATGGAACATTTACAAATACCGAAAGAAGAATTCAAAGAGTAAACAGAGCTGTGCCTCCTCTAACAGGCACCAAACCTGATGGATTAATTGTAACTGAGATGATGCAGAAATTAGGCTTCGATCAGCCGACTTATGATGCAGATCAAGTTCTAGCAGAAATTGCTGATATCGTTCCTTTCTTTAAGGGAGTTACTAGAGAGAGACTTGGAAAATTTGGATTACAATGGCCAGTTCAAGAAGATGGAACTGATACAAAAATTTTACATACAGAAACATTTAAATTAGGTAAAGGCCGACTAAAAAACTTTGATTGGAAAGAATCATCAGAAATTCAAGCTAATCAAAAAGACTATCCTTTGATTTTAACAACAAGTAGAGTTTTGCAACATTACAACGCAGCAACAATGACTAGAAGAACAAAAAACATAAATATTGTTGATGAAGATGTTTTGTTAATTCATCCTAAAGATGCGGCTCATAGAGATCTAAATACTGGTGATATTGGAAGACTTTATTCAGGTAGAGGCGAGGTTGCACTTAAAGTTGAGGTTACAGATAAAGTTAAAGAAGGAATTGTATTTACCACGTTCCATTTCCCAGAGCATATGGTCAATATGGTTACAGGTCATGGTAAAGATGAAGAAACAATGTGTGCTGAATACAAAGTATCTTCTGTTGAAGTACAAAAAATCTCTAATCAATTTAAAACAGAAGTTAAACCAAAAGAAAATCAAGCTGAAGTTAGTTAATTAAAATGACCATTGGTTGGCATTTTGATAATACCTATTCAAAATTATCAAATACTTTCAAAGAAAATATTAAACCAACTCCTGTTCATGACCCTGAATTAATAATTTTAAATGAGGAACTAGCGTCTACTTTAAATTTAGATTTTTCAAAAACAGACAAAAAAAAATTAGCAGAAATATTTTCTGGAAACTCCATACCGGAAGAAACTAATACCATTGCGCAAGCATATGCAGGTCATCAATTTGGACACTTTACTATGTTAGGAGATGGTAGAGCAGTTTTATTGGGTGAGCATTTAGTTAACAATGACAATCGTTTTGACATTCAGTTTAAAGGTTCAGGAAGAACCTCTTTTTCTAGAGGTGGTGATGGAAGAGCAGCACTAGGACCTATGCTTAGAGAATATATTATTAGTGAAGCGATACATTCATTAAATATTCCAACTACTAGAAGCCTTGCTGTTGTTAAAACTGGAGAAAAAATTGTAAGAGAAAATCTTTTACAGGGTGCAATATTAACAAGAGTTGCATCAAGTCATATTCGGGTTGGAACATTTCAGTATATTGCTGCTACTCAAAATATTGAAAATTTAAATACTTTAGTCGACTACACAATAAACAGACATTATCCAGAAATTAAAACATCGAATTCAAAAGCATTAGACTTGTTAAATCTTGTAATGGAAAAACAATGCCAGTTGGTAATCAATTGGATGCGAGTTGGATTTATTCATGGGGTTATGAATACTGATAACATGGCAATTTCAGGTGAAACAATAGATTATGGTCCTTGCGCATTTATGGATCATTATGATCCAAAAACTGTATTTAGCTCAATCGATAAATTTGGAAGATATGCCTTTTCTAATCAACCACCAATTACAAAATGGAATTTAGCAAGATTTGCAGAATGTTTAATTCCTTTAATTGATAAAAATGAAGATACTGCAATTAAATTAGCAACTGATTTAATAGATAACTTTCAAAATATTTATGAAGATAAATGGCTGAATATGATGAGAGACAAGCTTGGTCTATTTGGTGAGGATAAAGATGATAAAAAATTAATTAATGATTTATTTAATTGGATGGAAAAAAATAAAGCAGATTACACAAATACTTTTTGTAATTTAATGGATATCAATTCTAATGAACTTTACAAAAATAATGAGTTTATCGATTGGAAAAATAAATGGAAAAAAAGATCTGAGTTTAATAATTCAACTAAGGAAAAACAAAGTAAACTTATGAAATCAAATAATCCAATTGTAATCCCTAGAAATCATAAAGTAGAGGAAGCTTTAGCACAAGCAGACGAAGGTAGTTTAGATAAAATGAAAAAGTTATTAGATATTTTAAAAAATCCTTACGCCAATCAGAACAATATTAAAGAATATCAATTGCCAGCTTCATTAAATAATGAAAAATACCAAACTTTCTGTGGAACCTAAAGTACTACTTATAAGCAATCAAATTAAAACTAATTGGAGCGCCATAAGTTGCATAATCGCTTGTATCATTAAAAAATGAAAAACTTTTTACACTTTCAATTTTTTTGTATATTTAAAATACTCCAACCTTCTTTTATTTCTTTTCCACCTATGTGTAATTTCATTTGTTCTAATTATTATCAAATTTAAAACTAAAAGGGAAATGCATCCATCCTGTAATAATGTATTTATATCCCTTATTCAATATTTCCCCTCTATGTGCATGTGTCCATTCTGCTGGCCAAATTAATGTTTTACCAATACTAGGCTTTATTCTCAAATTAAAATGTTCAAAATATGTTTCCCCACCATCCTCAACATCGTTTAAATAAGTCATCCATGCAAATACTCTATGCATACTATGAATATTAGATCTTTCGCAGTGCATCATATTAAAATGACCACCTATTTCATATTTTTGTAAATTAAAAGATGGAATATCTAAATTATTTATATTTTCTTTTAGAAACGGCCATTGATTTTTGTAATCTTGAAAACATTCGTTTAAACAATCGATATAAGATTTAATATCTTCAAATCCTTCATTAAGAATATTTCTTGGATCTAAAGTAATATCTGTAGATTTTTTTACTTTTTCATCTTTCCCAAGACTAGATTCTCCTATTTTATGTAGATCTTTTCTATCCTCAAATAAACGAATTATTCCTTTGCATAAATCATCATTATTTATGTTCCAGCAACCTATAAAGTTTGTATCGTGAGAGATGTTTAATCTTTTTATTTTTGTATTTTTATTTAATTTTTCTTTAAATCTGATTATACCCGAAGATTTATAATCATGATACTGTCCTTGAGTGATTTCACCATTTTTCATTAAGAATTTTCCATACATTTTATTTCCTAAAATAAAATCTTTATTAATCGAAAGTGTTTTTAGAAAAAAATTTTTTGCCTCTTTAAGATTATTTTGTTTTTCAAAATTAAGAGCTAAAGCTAGATTTGCATGTAAATATTCTGGGTCTATTTTTAATGCGTTTTTATATGACTTTTGAGCTTCATCTAACTGACCTAGTTGGTGAAGCATAACACCCAAATTGTAGTGGGCAATTTTGTTATCTGAATTCAGGTTAAGCGATTTTTTTAATTGCTCTGCAGCTTTTTGAGAATTATTAAGTAGAGCATAAATATTTGCTAATAAAAAATACGTGTGGTGATTATCTTTTTTAAATTTTATAATTTTATTAAGTTCTTTTTCAGCTCCTAAATAATCTTTTTTTTCTATAAGTTTTACTATGTCCGTTTCAGACATTAAATTTTTATTAATACCATCCATTTTTTTCAATAGTTATAAAACGTAAGGCTCTGGCCTAGCTGTTTTACCTAAAACTCTTTCTACAGCAAAATCACTTATATCAATTGTTTGGTATGATCCTGTTGTGATTAATTCAGTTAAGGCTCTACCGATACCTGGTGCCTGCATTAATCCTCTACCAGTAAATCCAGATGCCATATAAACATTTTCAAATTTTGGATGCTTACCAACAACTGCATTGTTATCTAATCTATTGCAATCATAGTAACCTGCCCATCCACCAGTTAATTTGAGTTCTTCAAAAGCAGGTATTCTTTTAGCAAGAGCTGGCCACACTAACTCCTCAAAATCATTCCAAGCTGGCTCTAAATCCTCTGCATCAAATACAGAAATAGGTGATCCTGCTAAATATTCTCCTCCTTCTGGTCTCCAATACACACCTGTTGTTAAGTCTCCGCTTAGAGGCATCTCTTTTATATATGTTGGGCATTTAACCCTAAAAACAGTATGCTTTTGAGGAACAACAGGAATGTCTTTTAACAATTCTTTTGTCCAGCAACCAGCCGCAGAAACAATTGTGTTGGCATTTATTTCAGAAATACTTTTTACTTCACCTTTAATAAATTCTGCTCCAAGCTCTATTGCTTTGCTCTTTAGAGCGCTGTGAAACATAAATGGATCAATCCATCCTTCACTTTGATTATCTGTATAAGTTGCTGTCTCTATCCCCTCACTATTCACATAAGGGAAAACCTTGGATAATTCTGATCCTTTAATATTTTTTGTTCCAGCATCACATTCTTTATGATTTTCTAGTGCTCTATATTGTTCTTCAGCATGTTCAGGACCAAACATTAAAAGATATCCATTGGTTACCATGCTAGCTGTTGGATTAGGATTTTTTTCTGTTTTTAATAAGTCTGGTATTTGAAAAATAAATTCTCTTGCAAATTTTCCTAATAAAATATTTTCTTTTTGGAAAAATTGTCTTCTAAAACCACCTAGAGATAATGGGAATGAAGCTGTTTTATAAGTAGGATCTCTTTCAATAACCTTAACTTTTCTACCTTCTTTGGATAAAAAATAAGCTGTTGCCGTCCCAATTATTCCACCACCAATTACTACAACATCATCCATATCTAATTTAATATAATTAAGCTTGTGTTCAGAATTAGTGCAAAGCTACACCAAAGTAAATATGGAATCATTAGGTAAGCACTCAACATCTTGACGCGTTTAAACCTTAAAATAAGATTGATTATCAACGTTATTAATATGATTAATACTAAAAGAGCCAAAACCATATTATGGAAAACAAAGAAAACTACACTCCAAGTTGTATTAAATGCTAAATGAATAAAATAAATATAAACAGTATTCATATCTCTGTTTTTTGTATGCCAGTAAAGCCATATTGAAATTGTCATCAATGTATACAAGGTAGTCCAAACAGGTCCAAATATCCAATCTGGTGGATTAAATGATGGTTTATTTAGTAATGAGTACCATGGCTCTTTAAATGTAATGGTAGCTAAACCACCAATTAATGAAGCAGAGAATGTAATAGAAAGAAACAATATAAATGTTAAAAATTTATTTTTAAACATGTTAAGTATATTCATAACAAAAAATGAGTAAAAAAACTATTTGGATTACAGGCGGCAGTACTGGAATTGGTAAAGCTTTAGCAATTAAGTTTGCAACTAAGGGATGGAATGTTGCTATATCTGCAAGAAGAGCTGAATTACTAAATGAGCTTTCAAGTTCTTATGAAAATATTTCAGGTTTTCCTTTAGACGTAACAGATAAAGAAAAGTGCAAAGAAGTATTTAATGAAATTAAAAACAAATATGAAAATATAGATATTTGTTTTTTTTCAACCGGAACATGGGATCCAAAAAAAGAAAAAGATATTGATGTAGAACAAATGGAAGATGTTTTTAGAGTGAATTTTTTTGGAACAGTGAATAGCATCAAAGCAGTTGAACAGTATTTTAGAGATAAAAAAAATGGTATAATTACTATTGTTTCATCAATTGCAGGATATAGAGGGTTACCTAATTCAACTGGATATGGACCATCTAAATCTGCATTAAATAATCTCGCTGAGAGTTTGTACTTTGATTTTAAAAGGTACAATGTGCGTGTTTGTTTAGTATCTCCTGGATTTATTAAAACACCAATGACAGATAAAAATGATTTTAAAATGCCTTTTTTGAAAACTCCTGAGTATGCCGCAAATCAAATTTATGAAGGTTTAGTTAAGAAAAATATATTTGAAATACATTTTCCAAAATCACTTACAATTACATTAAAACTATTGAGTTTTTTACCAAGTAAAATTTATTTTGGTTTAGTTGGAAAACTAACGAAATATCAAAAAAAATAATTAATCTTTTACAAATACAACTGTCAATTCAGCTACTTTAAAACCAAATTTAGTCATTGTTGCTCTATTAATTGCAACTCTATCATCTTGTTTAAAAATCCAATCATCGAAAGTTATTTTTAATTCTTTACCTTTAACTGGAACTAATAAAACATATTCAAATTTAAACGCTGGTCCGTAAGAATATCCTATTGCTTTACCCACAACATCTCCTGCTGTTCCTTCGTAATTATGTTCATCAATTTTATTTATTGTCCATTCTCGGTCTTGAACTTCTCCATCATCCCAATTAAATTTTTCTTTAAGAATTAATTGCTTTCCATCCCAGGTTCCATTTAAATCTGCAGAAAATTGTCTTGTAACTTTTCCTGATCTATTTTGCAGAACACCCCAAGCCTTAACATTTCCAGATAAGTATTCCTCAATAATTAATCTTGGTTCTTTGTTTTTAAAGTCTTCTGGTTTCATAGCGCTATTATTTGAGCAACTTGTAATTAAGAATAATGAAATTATCAATGAAATTGACTTAATTATTTTTATATGTCGCATAATTATTTCCATTATTTTTATTTGTTTTGCATTGAAAATTGTATCAGATCAATATTTTTTGACTTAAATCCAGCTTCACAATAAGAAAGGTAAAACTCCCACATTCTTTTAAATGTTAAATCAAAACCTTGATTTTTTATTAAATCCCATTTTTTTAAAAACTCATTTCTCCATATAGCCAATGTATTTGCATAATGGTCAGCATAAGAAATGTATGAATTTATAGTTAAGCCATTATCAGAAACATAACGATTAATACTATTTTTATTTGGTAAAAAACCTCCAGGAAAAATATATTTTTGAATAAAATCTTGTTTGTTTTTGTATCTATCAAACAACCTATCATCGATAGTAATTGCTTGAATAGCTGCTTTACCACCATCAGATAAGTTAGTTTTAATAGTTTTAAAATAACCCTCTAAATAATTTTGACCAACTGCCTCAATCATCTCTATAGAGGCAATTGAATTGTATTTGCCTTTAAGATCTCTGTAATCTTTTATTTCAATATTTACTTTTTCGTTTAAACCACAATTAAAAATTCTTTCTTTTGTGTATTCAAATTGTTTTTTTGATATTGTTATACAGTCTAGTTTAACATCGTATTTTTTACCTAAGTACTCAGCAAAACCTCCCCAACCACATCCTATTTCTAAAACTTTGTCGCCATTATTTGGTTTAATTAAGTCAATTAATTTTTGATATTTATTATTTTGAGCGTCAGAAAGATTTTTCGATTTATCATCAAAAATAGCACTAGAGTAAGTAAGTGTGTCATCTAACCAAAGAGAAAAAAAATCATTCCCAAGATCATAATGTTTAGCAATATTTTCTTTGCTCCTACTTTTTGTATTTTTTATTATTTTATTTTTTACAAAATTAATTATTGGAAAATCAAGAAGGCCTGAGAATTTATATATAACTTCTATATTTCTTGCAGTTAATTCAATTAAATTTGATAAATTATCAGTTTCAAATTCACCTCTCATGTAGCTTTCAGCAAATCCAATACTACCACCTTTAATTAAATTATAATTAAAATCTGGTTTTTTGATTGAAATATTTGCATGCAATTTTTCATTTGGATTTCCAAACTTTAAAACTTTTCTGTCATGTGTAGTAAGCTCTAGATAACCATTATTTATTTTATTAAGAAGTTTAAAAACTAATTTATCTGCGGCGTTATTTAAAAACATTAATTTTCTACTGTTATATTATTTTTAATTTTAAATTTTTTTTTAATAAATTTAATTCCTTTAATCCACAATTTAAACGCTTCAAAATGTATCGCAGAGATAATTTTAAATGTCATTAAAGGGTGTTTAAGATAAGAATTCATTAAGTTTTTGCTTGTCAAATCAGATCTTTCACCATCTTGAGATGCAAAAAGAATTTTTCCTTCTTGATCATATTGATCAATTACAACTGACAACTTCTGCTCTGGATTTAATATTCTAAAAAAATAATTACAATCCATTTCAATAAATGGTGAAACATGAAATTTTTTTGAGCAATTATTTTGAATTAATTTATTTTGTCCCTCTACTTTAAAAACATATGTGTGTTGCTCACCAAATGTATTCTTAACCTCATATAAAATAGAAATTAAATTATTATCTCTATCATATACAAAAAAAATACTTAGTGGATTAAAAACATAACCAAATATTCTTGGATAGCATAAAAGTTTAACTTTTATGTTTTCTGAACTAATTTTGTTATTAATTAGATTTTTTTTTACCCAGTCAAAAAGAGATGACCCATCACGATCACCATGATCTTTCTCATAAAAACTAATAAGATTAAATTTATTTAATGAAAAAAATTTTAATTTATCATTAAGCTCATTTAGCTCTGATAGATCTATAAATAATGAAAATACTTTATATTTAAAAAAATGTTCTTTTGGTTTAAATCTCTTATGGATTACATTTCCATTATATATACAAGAACTAATCATTAAGGTTTTTCAGCATTTCAATAGATGATTTTATTCCATCTTCATGAAATCCGTAACCAAAATAACTGCCACAAAAAAGTAAATCTTTTTGATTTTGTATTTTAATAAGCTCTGATTGAGCATCTAATGCTTTTTGATCGTAATATGGATGTGTAAATTTTACTTTTCTCAATATTTTTTTATCATCAATATTGAAGTAAGGATTTAGTGTTAAGAAAATATTTTCATCACATTTTAAATTTTGTAATAAATTTAACCAGTAGGTAATTGAATTTTTTTCTAAATTTTTGTTATCTATTGATGAATTCCAAGAAGACCAAGCTTTTTTATTTTTTGGCATGGCCCGCTGATCTGTGTGTATGTAAGCTATATTTTTTTTGTAGCTAAAATTCGAAAGAATATTTCTCTCATCC
>NZ_CVSK01000066.1 GCF_001180025.1 Candidatus Pelagibacter communis | reverse complement strand
CGTCTTAGGAATTTGAATTTTAAAAACTGAAGGGCCAAAACTTTTAATAAGTTGATATTTTAATTCCTCAGACACAATAATTAGATCTTAGTTGGGTTTGGTTGACCTTTATAAACTTCCTCAGGATCAAATTTTTTTTCTTTTTCAAGAAATTCCATTTCAACTTTTCTTCCATTTTCTATTGGTCCCATAGGAATAGATCTATAAAAACATGATCTATAACCAACATGACAACTAGCTCCATCACCGATATCAACTGTTAACCATATTGAGTCTTGATCATCATCAATTCTTATTTCAGTTACTTTTTGAGTAAAACCACTTGTTTTACCTTTGTGCCAAATAGCTTTTCTCGATCTGCTAAAATAGTGAGCTTCTTTTGTTTCAATTGTCTTTTTAAGAGCTTCCACATTCATATATCCATGCATTAAAATATCCTTTGTTTTTGAACACATAGTAACTACTGGAATTAATCCATCATTATCAAATTTTGGTGATAGAAGATTTCCTTCTTCAATATCATAGATATTTTCTCTTTTTTTGAACATAAGAGGTGATTATGTAGCACATATCTAAATATATTAAATATTTTTAAATTAAGGTAATTACTGTATAAAAAGGCGCTATGAAATTAGTAAAAGACTCAAACGAAAAAAGTATAGATACAAAAAAGGTCTCAGACAAAGAGGCTGAAGAGGCTATCA
>NZ_CVSK01000065.1 GCF_001180025.1 Candidatus Pelagibacter communis | reverse complement strand
GTTGTAGATAATATTGCAATGCCCCTTGAAATTAGAGGTGTAAGTAAGAATGATCGTTTAGATGCAGCTAATAAAATTTTAGAAATAGTTGAATTGCAAGGTTGGGGTAACAAATTTGCTCATGAATTATCTGGAGGTATGCAGCAAAGAGTAGGACTTGCAAGAGCATTAGCTGCAGACCCAGAATTTCTTTTAATGGATGAACCCTTTAGTGCATTAGACCCACTAATAAGAAGACAACTTCAATCAGAATTTATCAAACTTTCAAAACAAATGAAAAAGACAACAGTTTTTATTACTCATGATTTAGATGAAGCAGTAAGGGTAGGGCATAGAATTGCTATTATGAGAGACGGAAAGGTAATTCAAATTGGTACCCCTGAAGAAATCGTAGTTAATCCAGCTGATGAATATGTTGCAGACTTTGTTAAAGGAATTTCTAGACTTAAAGTTGTTCAGGCAAAAACAATTATGCAAAAAGTTGAAAGTTATGAAAATTTAAATGGTAAATTGGAAGAAAATTTACAAAGTGTAGATGAGCATGAATTATTAAGTAAATTAATTGAAGTTTCAAAATCGAAAGACAAGCCATTAGTTGTTAAAAATAATAAGCAAAAAAATATTGGAGTTATTACACAATCAGATCTTTTAAAAGCAGTAATAGAGGGTGGTGATGGAGAATAAACAAATTAATAACCCTACTAGATCTGAGTTAATAACGGACTTTGTGAAATCAAATCCAGAATATTACATCAAAGAGTTTCAAAAAATTGGAAGCAAACCTTCATTCTCTTTTTCATTTAACTTATATGCGGGAATTCTGGGTCCAATTTGGTTTGGAATGAGAAATATATGGAATTGGGCATTGGCATTTTTAATAATTGAAACATTTTCAGTTGTTCAAATTATTAGAGGTTTATTTGGAAATATTACTAAAGATGCTGTTGAAAAAATTAAACAGGTTGAATCTACAATTGCATTTAGAAACAAACAGTTAGAAGCAGCGATTACCAACAATCCAGATAAAGTCGATGTTTATAAACGTAACATTAAATCCTTAGAAGATGCAATGCAGGGATATATTGACGAAGTTGCAAGAATTGAAGCATCTGCAATTTGGATTACGATTTTTGGTATTGCTTTATTAATTTCAATTAAAATAATTCAAGGGATTTTAGCTAATTCTATTTTAGAAAAAAGATATTCAGAATGGTTATCAGACAAAACAATAAGACCAGGAATGCAAACCAAGAACTTTATCTCAAGTACAATTTTTGCAGCAGTGATTATGTTTTTCTCTGTAGTGCATTATAGTTTTCCTGGCGTTATTACTATAATGGATGATTTTCCAACTCATCCAGACATAAGATTAACCTCAATTAAATGGGTGGAAACTATCTTTGATTACGCAGTGTTAAAAGGAGATGCATTATTTACAGCAATCACAATTGGTATTAGATCAGTGCTAGATTTCTTAGAATTACTATTTGTAAAAACTCCATGGATAGTGAT
>NZ_CVSK01000064.1 GCF_001180025.1 Candidatus Pelagibacter communis | reverse complement strand
ACCAAGCATACTTAAAAAAAATCCAAAAATGACTTGTGTTGTTGGATTAAGTACTGAGCCAGAAAGGTTGGCTGATTTAAGGAAAAATAGAATGAATTCATTAAAAGAAACAGAAAACATTCAATATACAGATTTAGAAAATATAAAAAAAGAAGTTTTAGAGGCAAAAAAAACGTTTCAAAAGTATAAATGGCCCCTCATAGATGTCACCAGAAAGTCTGTTGAAGAAACAGCGGCTTCTATAATTAAAATTCACGAAATATATTTAAACAATGTTAAGTAAAATTATTCTTGCATCAAAAAGCAGGGTTAGAAAAGATATTTTAGATAAAAATAATATTGAATGCATTGTTGAACAATCAAATGTTGATGAAGATCCAGTTAAAGAAAGTCTATTAAAAGAACAGGCAAGTTCAGAAATAATTTCAAAAAATCTAGCCGAATTAAAAGCAAACAAAGTTAGTATGAAAAAAATTGATGAAATAGTCTTAGGGGCAGATAGCGTGATAGATTTAGAGGGCGAACTAATATCTAAACCAGAAAATAGAAAAGAGGCCATGGAAATATTAAGAAAACTCAATGGTAAATCACATTTTTTAATAAGCTCCGTGTGTATATCAAAAAATGGATCTATGATTTGGAATTATACTGATAAAGCAAAACTAACTATGAAAAATCATTCTGATGATGAATTAAAAAATTATTTATCTAAAATATCTGATGAAACCCTTTATGCATATAATGTATACCAAATAGAAGGAGAGGGTAGAAATTTATTTGCAAGAATAGAAGGCGATGAAGATACTATTATGGGGCTACCTGTCAAAAAAATAAAGGAGTATTTAGGATCATTATAATGAAAAAATATCTAGTTATTGGTAATCCGATTAGTCATTCATTGTCACCAAAACTTCATAATTATTGGCTAAAACAAAATAATATCGATGCTATTTATGATAAAATTAAATTAGAGGAAGATGGAATAAAAGAAATTATACAAGATATAAAAGAGCAAAAAATTGCTGGTTGCAATGTTACTGTTCCTTTTAAAAAAAAAGTAATTCCTTTCCTAGATATATTAAGCTTTGAAGCGGAAAAAACTCAGTCGGTAAATACAATTATTTTTGAAAAAGGTAATTTGATTGGACACAATACCGATATTATGGGTTTCGATAAAGCAATTAAAGCTTTAAATTTCAACATGAAAGATAAAAAAATTTTAATTCTGGGAGCTGGTGGTGTGGTTCCATCAATAATTTTTGCTCTTAAAGGAATGAATGTTTTGGAAATTACTATTAGCAATAGAACTAAACAAAAAGCAGAAAATTTAGGAATTTTATTTAAAAACCTTAATGTCATGGAATGGGGAAATTTGTCTGAATTTGATGTAGTTATAAATGCCACAAGTCTCGGTCTGAATAATGAAAAAATAAATTTAGATTTCTCAAATGTTGGCAAAAACAAATTATTTTATGACGTTATTTACAATCCAGCTGAAACAAGTTTTTTAAAAGAAGCAAAAGAATTGGGAAACAAAGCTGAAAATGGGGGGGCAATGTTCATTTATCAGGCCTCAGAAGCATTTAAATTATGGCACGGTATAGAACCAGAAGTTAATTTTGAAACCTTGAAACTTTTAAAAAATGATTAGAATTGGAATCTTGGGTAATATTGGTTCGGGCAAGAGTTATGTTGCGAATAATTTAGGCTACCCCGTGTTTGATGCGGATTATGAGGTAACAAAACTTTATAAAAAAAATAAAAAAATATTTTTAAAATTAAAAAAAATATTACCCAAAAATATAAAATCATTTCCTATAGAAAAAAAGGAAATTACCGAAGCTATATTACAAAAAAAGAGTAATTTAAAAAAAATAATAAAGATAGTTCACACTGAAGTAAGAAAAAAAATGAATTTTTTCTTAAAAAAAAATAAAAATAAAAAATTTGTAGTACTAGACGTGCCCCTGCTACTAGAGAATAAGCTTAATAAAAAAGGAGATGTTTTAATATTTGTAGATTCTAAAAGATCAGATGTTTTAAAAAATTTAACAAAGAGAAAACATTTTAACAAAAAACTATTTGATAAATTTAAAAAAATTCAATTTTCGAAACAATATAAAATGAAAAAATCTCATTTTGTAATCAAAAATGATTTTACCAAAAAAACAATTAGTACTAATATTAAAAATATTCTTCAAAAAATAAAGCAATGAAAGAAATAGTTCTGGATACAGAGACCACTGGTATTTCGATTAAAGAAGGCCATAGGATTGTTGAAATAGCTTGTATTGAGCTTGATAACCAAATACCAACAGGGAGAAAATTTAATTATTGTATAAATCCACAAAGAAAAGTTTCTGAAAAAGCTTTCAAGGTTCATGGCTACACAGATGAATTTCTATTAACACAAAAAAAATTTGTTGAAATAAAAGATGAGTTTTTATCTTTTATAAAAGATAAAACTTTGATTATACATAATTCAGAATTTGATCTTGGTCATTTAAATAATGAACTTGCAATTTGTAAAGAAGATCACATTTCAAACAATGTAATAGATACTTTGACTCTAGCCAGAGATAAATTTCCAGGATCACAAGTTAGTTTAGATGCCTTATGTAAACGCTTTAGAATAGACAACACGAAAAGAACTAAGCATAATGCTTTGCTGGATTGTTCACTATTAGCTAAAGTTTACATAAATTTAATTGATCAAAAAGAACCAAGTTTAAACCTTGAAAACCAAAATGACTCGATAGATAATTCAATTAATAATAAAATTCCTTATTATAAAAAAATAATCCAACCCTCTAAGGAAGAAATAAAAAAGCATAGAGAATATATCAAAACTAATTTAAAAAAAAATTTTTTTTAATTTTGATTATTTTTGTAAAGTTCTTCAAAATCAACTTTTTTGTTAAATGTTAATTCAGGATATCCTGATCCATGAAGTACATTTAAAAATGTTTTTTCTAATTCTGGATAAATTTCGTTCTGTAAATCACACAAAATTATTCTACCTAGATCTTTTTTATCTTTAATTTCATCATTTAATTTAATCACGGTTGCAAAAATAACCTCAAAAAGCGATTTTTTTAGGCTCTGGCCTTTATCCGAGTAAGTTAAAGTCGTTTCAACTTGTACTATTTTATCTTTTAAAAATTTTGATTTAATATCAATATTAAGTGAATAATTCGAAATATTATCTTTTACATGCAAATAAGTATCAATATCTGCAGTTTCTACCGACATGTCTCTTATAAATTTAGCTAAAATTTTATAATTTTTTGTCATAATCATCTTCTTTTATATCTTCAAATTCTCCATCTATATAATTTTTCTTAATTTTATTTTCTCTTTTATATTTTTTTCCTATTTTTCCAAAAATTAATTTTCTACTTATTGGAAAAATAAGTATAAATCCAATAACATCAGTTAAAAAACCAGGGATAATTAAAAGTAAAGCTGCAAATGCTATTGCCGCTCCCGAAATCATCTCATATGTTGGTGTTTCATTCCTACTTAATTGTAAAAATCCTGATTTAAGAGTGTTTAAACCTTCATACTTAGCGTAATAGACCCCAACGATTGCAGTTGTAAAAATGAGCAAAATAGTTGTAATGGCACCAATTTCAGCACCAATTTTGATTAAAAGATATATTTCAATTACAGGAACTAAAATTAAAGCAAAAAATATTGAGTTCATTTGTCCTTAATCTAAATTGCTGGTTGAAATTAATCAACAGAGTAATTACTATAAAAGACAATGAGTTATAGTTTTGAATACATAGATATTATTTTATTAGCAATGATTGCTGGGTTTATCTTTCTGAGATTGAGAGGAATTCTTGGTAAAAGAACTGGTTTTGAGGGAAAGTCACCAGCTCAATTTAAAGAGGTTTTAAAAAATATTAAGGTAGATCAAGCGGCTAAACCAAAAGAGAATTTTGATGACGAAGCTCAAAAAGAATTTTTAAAAGGTGCAAAAATTGCTTATGAAACAATTATTACTGATTTCAGTGATAATGATAATAGGATCACAAAAGCAAAACCCCTCTTAAATAAAGATATATTTAATCAATTTAATGATGCGTTGAAAGAGAGAGCAAAAAGAGGTCATTTTGCAGAAATAACATTTATTGGAGTTAATAAAGCTGAGATTAAGGAGCATAAAAAAATTGGAAATATTTTAAACGTAACAGTAAATTTTATAGCAGAGGTGATTACCTGCATAAAAGATAAAGATAAAAAAATTGTTTCTGGAGATCCTGAAAAAATTAAAAAAATTTATGATACTTGGATTTTTTCAAGAGATACAACGTCAGCAAATCCAAACTGGCAGCTAGTTAATATATTAACATAATTGAACGATAATATTTCAGATAAAGATAAAAAAGATTGGCACAAATTTATAAATAGCACTGAAAAATTACCTAATAAAGATTTTAAAAATCAAAAAAACAAAAATCAAAAAGTAAGATCAATAGATTTGCATGGTTATACTTTAGACGAAGCAAACAAAACTATAGAAGCTTTTATAAACAAAGCTTTTTCTGAAAATATTAACAAATTAATTATTGTTACAGGAAAAGGTCTTCACTCCGAAAACGAGAAAGATCCATATGTTTCAAAAGACCTTGGTATCCTAAAATATTCTGTTCCAGAATTTATTACTAATAATGCTGGTTTAATGAAAATGATAAATGAAATCACAGATGCTAAAATAGAAGATGGTGGTGGGGGCGCTTTTTATATTTTTTTGAAAAAAAATAAATCTATAAAATAAATTTTGAAAGATCTGTATCTTTAACGAGATTATCTAAGTTTTTATTTATATATTCTTTGTTAATAATAATTTTTTCCCCGGCTCTATCTGTGGCTGTAAAGCTTATTTCATCTAATATTTTTTCAATGATAGTGTGTAACCTTCTAGCACCTATATTTTCAACAGTTGTATTTACTTCTGAAGCAATGTTGGCTATTGCATCTATCCCATCTTCTGAAAATTCAAGATCAACATTTTCGGTTTTCAATAAAGCCACATATTGCTTGATTAAGCTAAAATCAGGTTCTCTTAAAATTCTTTTAAAATCATCACTAGTTAAAGCCTCAAGCTCAACTCTAATCGGTAATCTTCCTTGTAATTCAGGTAACAGATCAGATGGCTTTGCAAGCTGAAAGGCACCAGATGCAATAAATAAAATATGATCTGTTTTTATTGGACCATGTTTGGTGTTTACTGTAGTTCCTTCAATTAAAGGTAATAAATCTCTTTGAACACCTTCTCTTGAAACATCTCCGCCAACTCTATCTGTTCTTGCAGAAATTTTGTCTATCTCGTCTAAAAATACAATTCCATTGTTTTCAGTAGAAAGTTTTGCTGCCTTAATTATTTTATCTTGTTCAATTAACTTATCCGATTCGTCATTTATTAAAATCTCATGAGATTCTTTCACTGTCATTTTTTTCTTTTTTTCTTTATTGCCCATAGATTTTCCAATCATTTCACCAATGTTGATCATTCCAACATTAGCTCCAGGCATACCAGGAATCTCAAAAGAGGCACCACTTGAGCCAGTATCACTAACCGCTATTTCTATTTCATTATCGTCTAAATCACCATTTCTTAATCTTTTTCTAAAACTTTCTCTCGTTGCTAAACTTGCTTTTTTTCCAACTAAAGCATCTAAAACTTTTTCTTCAGCTGCTTTTTGAGCTTGTGCAAAAACTTCTTTTCTTTTTTTGACCTTTTCCATTGAAATAGCAATTTCAATTAAATCTCTAACTATTTGTTCAACATCTCTTCCTACATATCCAACCTCAGTAAATCTTGTAGCTTCAACTTTTACAAAAGGTGCCTCGGCTAGTTTTGATAATCTTCTAGAGATTTCAGTTTTACCAACACCAGTTGGCCCAATCATTAAAATATTTTTTGGTAAAACTTCATTTTTCATTTCACCTTTTAGAGCTTGTCTCCTCCATCTATTTCTTAAAGCAACCGCTACAGCTCTTTTTGCTTTATTTTGACCAACAACAAATCTATCTAACTCTGAGACTATTTCTCTAGGAGATAAGGAGCTTACTAATGAAGCCTCTTCTTTTTGATTTTTATCTTTTGGATGTAGTTGTGTTACGTTTGAATTATCCATTATATTTTTTCAATTTTAACATTATCGTTTGTGAAAACACATATATCAGCAGCAACTTTAATAGCTTTTTTAGCAACTTCTTCGGCAGACATATTGCCTTCCATTAAAACTTTTCCAGCAGCAAGAGCGTAATTACCACCCGAACCTATTCCAATTACATCTCCCTCTGGTTCTAAAACATCACCAGTCCCAGAAATAATATAACTATTTTTTTTGTCTCCAACTGCCATTAACGCCTCTAATCTTCGTAAATATTTATCTGTTCTCCAATCTTTTGCTA
>NZ_CVSK01000063.1 GCF_001180025.1 Candidatus Pelagibacter communis | reverse complement strand
AATTGCGTATCAAAACTCACTTGCTTATGCAAAAGAGAGAAAGCAAGGAAAAACAAATAATTCAAAATCTACAAATGGTGCAGACTTTATAATTGATCATGCGGATATTAGAAGATCTTTACTTAATATGAAGTCAATTATTGAAGGAGAAAGAGCTTTATGTTTTTGGTTATCACAACAAACTGAGGTGAGTCTCTATCATCCTGATGAAAAGATTAAACAAGAAGCTTTAGATTATGTTTCATTGATGACACCAGTTGTTAAGTCATTATTTACAGATTTAGCTATGGAAATTACGAACGACGCGATGCAAATACATGGTGGATATGGGTACACTAAAGACCAAGGTATAGAGCAATTATATAGAGATAATCGTATTACCCCAATCTATGAAGGAACAAATTCTGTTTCAGAGTCATTTAAAAATAAATCTAAACAATCTATAAAATTTGTTCCATTAATAGGATCACCACCAATACCAATACAAGTTGATTGACCAAGTCCATTTTCAGTTGTCTGTGCTACTGCTTCATATGTCAATGTTCCTGACCTTGATACAATTCCAACAC
>NZ_CVSK01000062.1 GCF_001180025.1 Candidatus Pelagibacter communis | reverse complement strand
TATATCGAGCCACCTAGTAGAGTCGGGCGTTCCTAAATTAATTATCAAAACACCAGTTTTACCAAACTTTACAGGGGGGTGATTTTTTTCTATCATTTAAAATCTTTTACAATTTTGATTAAATTTTCTACCATTTCTGGATTAGTCTCAGGTAAAATACCATGTCCAAGATTAAATATATATGGATGATCTTTAAAGATTTCCAAATAATTTAAAGCTTCTTTTTTTAGGGTTTCTTTGTCTGTTAATAAAATTTTAGGATCTAAACCACCTTGAATGGGTATTTTTATTTCTTTAAGTATTTTTTTTGGATCAACATTATAATCTATACTAACAGCGTCAGGTTTAACAATATCACAAAATTCTTTATAATTTTTTATTTCTCTTGGAAAACATATCACTGGCACGTTTAAGGATTTTACATAATTTACTAGATTTAAAGTTGGGGTATAAATGTAGTTAGGTAAATCTTTTTCTTCTAACAAACCAGCCCAACTATCAAATATTTGGATTATATTTGCTCCATTATCAATTTGATTTTTTATGTGAATTTTTAAAAATTTTTCAATAATTAATAAAATTCTATTTATTAAAAATTCATCTTTAAAAAATTCCTTTTTTAAACTCTTTTTGGGTGATTGTTGGTTAATCATGTAAACTAATAAAGTCCATGGAGCACCAACAAATCCAATGGTGTTTTTATTGTTTAAACTAGTGTCTAAGCTTACTTTTTTTATTGCTTTATATACACGGTGTATTTTTTCTACAAAGTCAACTTCATCGGTTTTGGTAATTTCATCAAGATTTAGTTCCCCTAATTTCGGTCCAAAGTTTTTTTCAAATTCTACTTTTTGGCCTATTCCATAAGGAAGCATTAGGATATCTGAGAATATTATTGCAGCATCTAAATTAAATCTTTTTAATGGTTGCAGGGTTATCTTTGAAGATAAATCATCATTTAAACATAAATTAATAAAATTAGGATTTTCTTTTCTTATTTCTCTAAATTCCGGTAAATATCTACCTGCCTGTCTCATAATCCATATAGGATTGAATGAAGTATCTTTGTTAATTATTACTTTATTTAAAGGTTTCATAAATAAACATTATTAATTATTGTAGTTGTAATATATCTTGTGAATAAAGGTGATTAATTTTTATAAACATTATATTCACAATTTACCAACATCTTGTGTGAGTAAAATTGTTAAAAATGAAGCTTTTTTTAAGATATTAATTTTTGTGGATAGTTTTGCCCTATTTATTATTAATGTTAATAAATAGCAGTTTTTACAAGGTTAATTTTAAAAATTTTAAATTATGCAATTTAATTAAAAAACTACAAATTTATTAACAATTTATTCATGAGTAATACATATCAAATTTATTTAATTTCTGACTCAACGGGCGAGACTTTGGATAGAATATTTTTAGCCCTGAAGGCTCAATTTTTAAATATAGAGTATAAGGTTCATTCTTACTCTTTTACAAGAACAGAAAACCAAATTTTAAAAATTTTAGAAGATGCAGAAAAAAACTCAAATGCAATAATTTTATATACTATTGTAGATAAT
>NZ_CVSK01000061.1 GCF_001180025.1 Candidatus Pelagibacter communis | reverse complement strand
GGATCTTGTAAAGGATGGAAAGATTTCTTCAGAAAGAGTTGAGGAAATTAATCAAAGAACACGAGATGGTGGTGCGGAAATAGTTAAATATTTAGAAAAAGGATCAGCCTTTTATGCGCCAGCAGCTTCAGGTGTTCAAATGGCAGAAGCATATTTAAATGATCAGAAAAAATTATTACCCTGCGCTGTACAATTAAATGGAGAATATGGTGTGAAAAATGTTTATGCAGGTGTTCCTGTTGTCATTGGAAAAAATGGTGTAGAAAAAATTGAAGAGATTGATTTAGATGAAAAAGAAAAAAAAGAATTTATGCATTCAATAGATGCTGTAAAAGCTTTATGGGAAGCTGCATCTAAAATAGATCCTGATTTATCTAAATAATAATGAATATTCACGAGCATCAAGCTAAACAAATATTAAAAAAATATGGAGCTGTAGTTCCCGAAGGAGTATTTGCGCTTAATGTTGATGAACTTATTCAAAAAGCAAAAGCACTCAAAACTGAGAAATATGTGCTTAAAGCACAAATCCATGCTGGAGGTAGAGGAAAAGCTGGTGGTGTAAAAATTTTAAACTCTATTGAGGAACTAACGGTAGCAGCTAAAGAATTACTTGGAAAAACACTAGTTACTCATCAAACTGGCCCTGAAGGTAGAGAGGTAAAAAGATTATACGTAGAAGAATCATCAAATATAGATAAAGAATTTTACTTATCGTGCCTGGTTGATAGGGCAAGTTCTAAAATTGCATTTATATCAAGTGACCAAGGAGGGATGGACATTGAAGAAGTTGCAAGCAGTTCACCTGAAAAAATTATAACTACAAAAGTTGATATGGGTGATGAAATTTCTGATTCAGATTGTGAAAAAATAATTAATATTTTTAATTTAAATGAAGACGCAAAAAAACAAGCAATAACATTAATTAAATCAAT
>NZ_CVSK01000060.1 GCF_001180025.1 Candidatus Pelagibacter communis | reverse complement strand
GTTACAAAAGAACATTTAGAAAAAGTTACAAGTTACGTTGATTTAGGTGTCAAGGAAGGCGCAAACCTAGTGGTTGATGGAAGAGGTTTAAAACTTCAAGGTTATGAAAATGGTTTCTATATAGGTGGATGTTTGTTTGATCATGTAAATAAAGATATGAGAATTTACAAAGAGGAAATATTTGGTCCAGTCTTATCAGTTGTTCGAGTAAAAACTTTTGAAGAAGCTGCAAAATTAATTAACGACCATGAGTATGGAAATGGAGTTAGTATTTATACAAGAGACGGTGATGCAGGTAGAACTTTTGCAAGTAAAATTCAAGTAGGTATGGTTGGTATTAACGTGCCGATCCCAGTTCCAATGGCATTTCATAGTTTTGGTGGTTGGAAAAGATCATTATTTGGAGATAGTGGAATGCATGGTATGGAAGGAATAAAATTTTATACTAAACTTAAAACAGTAACATCCAGATGGCCTTCAGGTGTCCGATCAAATGCAGAATTTGTTATGCCAACAATGAAATAAAGGAAATAAATGACAAAAATATCTTTAATTGGTGCAGGCCAAATAGGCGGAACTCTTGCACATTTAATAGGAACAAAAGAATTAGTTAATGAAGTGGTTTTATTTGATGTCGCTAGTGGTATTGCAAAAGGAAAAGCATTAGATATTGCACAATCTTCATCTGTAGATGGTTTCAATGTTAGGTTTTCAGGAACTGATAACTATGAGGATATAAAAGATTCAGATGTAATTATAATTACAGCAGGTGTTCCAAGAAAACCTGGAATGAGCCGAGACGATCTTCTTGGAATTAATTTAAAAATTATTAAACAAGTTGCTGAGGGGGTAAAGAAAAATGCTCC
>NZ_CVSK01000059.1 GCF_001180025.1 Candidatus Pelagibacter communis | reverse complement strand
CTCTTCAAATGGATATCAAAATTACAGGTATTACTTTTGAAATTATGGAGCAGGCCAATACCTTTTAATAATTTTTCAAAAGGTAAAAATTCACCAAAAGGAACTAGGTTAATTTTTTTATATGAATTTATTATATTTAGATTGTGATCAAAAACAGATAAGGAATTAAAATATTTAATAGTTTTAATTTCATCTTCTTTGCTATTAATTCCAATTGCTATCAAATGATTTTCGTTGAACTTATTCTCAAACAACCATTTGTATTCTTTTAGTTGGTCTTGTGAAATACCTGGAATAATACCTTCTGGCCAAATAAAAATTGTTTTTTCACTTTTTTTAGGAGAGCTAATTTCAATCAGCTCTTCTATTGCACTTATTGGATCAATATTATTATAAAATCTATCTATACTAATATTTGAACTTAAAATTCTTATTTTATAGTCAAGATTTTTTACTTCTTGATTGTTAAATTTTTCTAAATTTTGTGAACCAAGTATATAGAGTGACACTGTTGTAATAAGAAACGCAACACAAACACTAATATCTTTTTTATTTACTCTTAAAATAAATATTGATGGACTTGTAAATAATGAAATACAGAAAAGATTAAAGCTGTAAGTACCTATGACTGATGTAATATTTAAAATTTCTATTTGATTAGAGAAACTATAAGCAATTAAATTCCAAGGGAAACCGGTGAGTATTGATCCTCTTAGAAATTCTACTATTCCAAATATTAAAGAAAAAAGAAAAAATGAACTCAAATTTCTATTTGGTTTCAAAACTACAAATAAGTAAGCGACTAAACCGTAAAACAAAGCCAAGAAACCAGGTATTAAAATTATTGTAAAAGGTATTAAAAACTTAAAATTTTGATCAAACGTTAATGATATTGAGATCCAATATAAATTACTTATAAAATAACCAAAACCAAATAGCCAACCATAAAGAAAAAATATTTTGTTATTTTTATTAAACTCAATTTTTTTTATTAAAAAGATATAGAATAAACTAAAAGTTAAAAAATTTATCACAATATAATTAAATGGAGGTAAACTTAAGGAGGTAAGAATTCCTAATAAAAATAAATAGATTAATTCAATATAAAATTTATTTTTCAATTTAATTTATTTTTGATTTTACAGATTTAAATAATAGGTTTTCCTCTTTTAACATTTTGGAATAATCTTTATTTTTTTTATGATCAAAACCTAAAAGATGAAGAAAACCATGTATTAATATTTTAGTAACTTTTTCTTTAAAAGATTTTAAATCTTGTGATCTTGGTTTATCTAAATAATTATAGCTGATTATGATATCTCCAAGATAAGTATTTTTTGAAATTTTTTTTTTTTTATCTAATGGAAAAGATAAAATATCTGTAGATTTATTTTTTTTTCTAAAAACCTTATTTAATTTTTTAATATTCTTGTTATTTGAGAGTAATAACGTAAAGGTTACTTTTTTATTCAAAAATTTATATTTTTTTGGAAAAGCTTTACATATTTTTTTAAAAAAAATATCCTTATTTTTTAGCCTTTTTGACCAAGCCTTCTCCTCAGAGAAGACATTAATATTAATCATTATTTGAGTATGCTTTAACTATTTTAGAGACTAGTGGATGTCTTACTACATCGGAGTGATCAAAATCAACTATGGATATTTCCTTTAGATGTCCAAGTAACTCTTTTGATCGGACTAATCCTGACATACTTTTATTTGGTAAATCAATTTGAGAAGGATCACCATTGACTACTATTTTTGAATTTTCTCCAATACGTGTGAGAAACATTTTAATTTGAGTATCTGTAGCATTTTGTGCCTCGTCTAAAATTGCAAAAGAATTTTTAAGAGTTCTACC
>NZ_CVSK01000058.1 GCF_001180025.1 Candidatus Pelagibacter communis | reverse complement strand
CTTTCCTAAAAATGGTCGTGGGCATTAAAAAAATATGATTGAAGGATTTAAAATACCCCAAGTAACTTTTAGAATTAGAGAAGGTGATACTTCGGATAATGAAATTGCATGTGCAATTGGTGGGAAGTGGACAAATAAAACTACTGATGATTTTTTTAAAAATAAAAGAGTAATTTTATTTAGTTTACCTGGTGCATTTACCCCAACATGTTCCTCTCAACAATTACCTGGATTTGAAAAAAATGCTGATGAATTAAAAAAACTTGGCATTGACGAAATTTATTGTTGTTCAGTAAATGACTCATACGTCATGAATGCTTGGGCAAAAAAAATGGGTATTTCTAATGTTAAAATAATACCAGATGGATCAGGGCTTTTTACAAAATATATGGGAATGTTAATTTCCAAAGATCATGATGGATTTGGCCAAAGAAGTTGGAGATATATGGCAGTTATTAATGATGGTATTGTTGAAAAATGGTGGCAAGAGCCCGGAATTAATAATTCAGGCTCAGATGATGACCCGTATATAGAAACAACACCAGAAAATACACTAAAATACCTTTCTGCATCAAAGTAAAATCATATTAAAAAAATTTTTTTATATTATAAGACCCTTAATGTTAAAGAATTTAAATATCTGGTTTCTATCCTCTTTATTGGTGTCTATAGGCGTATTAATTCCAATAGTTACAGTTTTTTTTAGTTTTTTTGAAGAGACCTCAAATTATTATCAAGTATTAAAAGATACTTTTTTATTTGAATATATTTTTAATTCTTTCACACTACTATTCTGTGTCTTAATCTTAACATTTATAATAGGCACTACATCTGCATACTTGGTTTCATTTTATAAATTTCCTTTTAGTGATTTTTTTAAATGGGGTCTTATACTTTCTTTCGCTGTTCCACCTTACATTTATGCATATTCTTTGACAGCCTTTTTTGAAAATTATGGTACAGCTTTTACAATATTAACAAATTTATTTGGAGAAGGGGAATACAACAGACATATCCCAAAGTTCGATGGTCTTCTTGGAGCAGTACTTTCCCTTTCATTTTCATTATACGCTTATGTGTATATTCTTTCTAGAGCTTCATTTTTATATCAATCTCAAAACTTAATTGATTTAGGAAGAAGTTTAGGTTTTTCAAAATTCAAATCTTTATATTCTTTGATATTACCAGCTGCTAGGCCAGCTATAGTCGCTGGATTATCTCTTGTTGCAATGGAAACATTAGCAGAATTTGGTGCAGTTGATTTTTTTTCAATAAACACCTTAACTACTGGAATTTATAATTCATGGATTACATTTGATGACTTGGCTTTTTCAAATAGATTGTCCTTTTTCTTACTAATATTTATATTTGCATGTTTTATAATTGAGAATTTTTCTAGAAAAAAAGCTAAATACCATTTTAATTCAAGAGGTGGATTTAAACAAAAAGAAAAAATTATGTTGTCTGGAAAAAAATCTTTTTTTGCATTTTTGTTTTGTTTTATTATTTTCTTTTTAAGTTTTTTATTTCCTTTAAGCCAAATGTTATATTGGACAATTAAATTTCCAGAAAATCTTTTTGATATCGATGTAATTTCACTTACTTTAAATACAATTTATTTAGTGATTTTATCTAGCATAGTCTTGATTTTGTTTTCTTTAATTTCAAATTATGGAAATAGAGTATCTAGAAATAAGGTTTTAAATTTTTTATCAACTATATCCATATCAGGTTATGCTATTCCAGGTGTTATTTTAGCTGTAGCATTTATTACTTTTATTGCTTGGTTTGATGAAAACATTATTAAAACTCTAGGATTTTTGTCTATTAAAAAAATCTTTATTGGTTCTGTTCTTGGTCTTGTTTTAGTTTATTTTGTAAGATTTTATTCATTAGCATTTAATGGAATTAAGTCCGGCTATGAAAAAATAAATATTTCAGTTGATGAAAGTTCATATCTGCTTGGTTATTCCAAAAAGAAAACCTTCATGAATATTCACGTTCCTTTCTTAAGAAATTCTCTTTTATTTGTAGCTATATTGATTTCTTTAGAAATAATAAGAGAGTTACCAATAACCCTTATTTTAAGACCATTTAATTTTGAAACTTTTGCTACAACAGCTTATATATCTGCATCTGAGGATCTGTTAGAAGCTGCAGCAGTTCCATCATTATTTTTAATTTTAATTGCAACTGTATTTATTATGTTTACATCTAAATATATTCTAAGAGAAAAATGAAAAATAATTTTTTAGAGATTAAAGGTGTTGATTTTATAATTGGTGGAAAAACCAAAGTTAAAAACGCTTCATTTGCAATTGAAAATGAAGGAGAAACTTTGTGTATTTTAGGTCCCTCAGGAATTGGAAAAACAACAATCCTTAGAACAATAGCTGGTTTGGAGAATATTGAGAAAGGCTCAATTAAATTAAATGGAAAATTGATATCTTCTAAAGATAAACATGTTGAGCCTG
>NZ_CVSK01000057.1 GCF_001180025.1 Candidatus Pelagibacter communis | reverse complement strand
AAACATCATCAGCTGTTAATTGAAAATTCTTGAAGAATTCTACAATCGCTGGTGATTGACTCTCTAAAGAAGTAGCCCAACCGATTTGGATTTGCTTAAGAGCATCTTTTGATGCAACATAAGATTTCTTATACCAGTCAGCATCTGCTTTAGGTTGAATCATTTTATATTTTGCAGGATCATATTTTGGTTCTGTTAACATCACTACATCAGCCATCCCCCAAATTGCATGAGGTTTGTAACAATAGAATGCATAACCTTCACCTTTTTTGATCGAGTCTAGTACTCTTGCATTTTTAACTGCTTCAGCAGCTCTAACTGCTTCAATACCAGCATCATATAAACCATAGTCTCTTAATTTAACTTGGTTTACATTTGCAGAAGCCCAACCATCAGCACCTATCCAAAACTCACCTTTTCCATTGCCATCGCTATCCATAGCTTTAACAACTTCAGGTCTTGCTAAGTCTTCAATTGCTGTAATGTTCATTTTTTTAGCAAACTGTTGAGAAACACAATAACCCTGGTTTCCTTCATAAGGTTTACTACTT
>NZ_CVSK01000056.1 GCF_001180025.1 Candidatus Pelagibacter communis | reverse complement strand
AGGGCATCCACAACAGCTTTACTACCATGAACTTGGATTTCAGCCATATCTTCACCTGTGTAGCTCTCAGGGCCTGGAAACCATAGGATCAATCCCTGATCAATGAGCTCAGAAGTGTTGATTTTATTGATTTTTCTCAAAGTAGCCATCCTTGGCTTGGGCAAATCTTTACCAGTTAATAATTTAATAACTTTTGAAGTATGTGTCCCAGATATTCTAATAACTGCAACACCAGAAATTCCTGGTCCTGATGATAGTGCATAAATTGTCATCAGTTTTTATTATAGCTATATATTATCTTTAATTATATAAATTTTTATGATCATTTGGTTGGCTTCCTATCCTAAAAGTGGCAATACTTTTGTCAGAGCCTTTCTATCAGCATATTATTTTTCCAAAAACGGTGAATTTGATTTTAGCCAAATTTCAAGAATTGACCAATTTCCGCATGAAAAATATTTTAAAGAGAAAGTTAACAGTATAAACGAAGCATCAAAACAATGGGTGCCTATTCAAAAAGAAATTAATAAAGATAAAAAAATCAGATTTTTTAAAACGCATAGCTTTTTAGGTAATTATCAGGGCAATCAATTTACCTCACCCGAAACCACTCTTGGTGCAATTTATATAGTTAGAGACCCAAGAAATGTATTAAGCTCTCTAAAAAATCATTATTCTTTTGATGATAATAAAGCTCTCGAAATGATTAAAGATAAAACAAGAAGCCTAATGTCCAACAATGGGTCACATGCGTCCCTTACTTATATAAGTTCTTGGGCTGAAAATTATTTGTCTTGGTTTAGCAACAATCAATTTAGGAGGCTTTTTGTAAAATATGAAGATCTTATATCAAATAAGTATGAAACTTTTAGAGATATAATTGTTTTTACAAATACTCTTATGAACAGAGTGGAGGGTGTAAATAAATCAAAATTACAAAAAGCAATTGAGACGACAAATTTTGATGTTCTTAAAAAAAGGGAGATGAGTGAGGCCTTTGATGGATCAGAAACTAGTTTTAAAAGCTGGAGAAAATTTCACTCAGAAAATAAAAATTTATTTTTTAACCTTGGTCCAGAAAATAATTGGAAAAAAATTTTAAATTCAGAAATTTCTAAAGAAATTGAAATTAGTTTTGAAAAAGAGATGAAACAATTGGGATATTTATAAAAAATTAAATTTATTAATTTTTTTTATAAACGTTTATTATTAACTCCTCAAAATCCTTAGCAAACTGAACAGTATCAAATAATGGTGAAGAAAGTGCTTTATTTCTTAAATTTATTCCATAGCTTTTATTTAAATCCTTCTTTTGTGTCAGGGAAATTGCTTTATTAAAATAATCTTCGTCATCATTTGCAATCAAATCATCCATTTTAATATTTTTAAGAATACTTTCTCCACATCTTGAATTAAAATTAAATCCTCGCATTGTCAGTACTGGCAGCCCCATTAGAATTGCTTCATAGGAGGTTGTAACCCCAGGATATGGAAAAGTGTCAAGAGCAACATCAGCTTTGTTATATAATTTTAGATGATCTGATATATTTTTTTCTCTTTCAAAAAAAATAATTTGTTCTTTGTCTACCCCATTCAAAGTAAATTTTTTTAAAACATTATTTTTTAAATCTTCACCACCTATTAGGGAATTTTTAAGTAAAAGATTCGATTTGGTCTCTTTTAAAATTTTTGACCATACTTCAATTGTTCTGTCAGAAATTTTCTGAAAATTATTGAATGAGCAAAATGTGAAATCAGAACTATTTTTATTTATTTCCTTTTCAATATCCGGAAGTTGAGTTGGGGGTGAAAGGGCATTCCATATATTTGGTAAATATAGTATTTTTTCCTTATAAAAATTGTGCTCGTCTGATTTGATTAAATTTTTATCTGATATTAAATAATCCATGTTTTTTGAGCCTAAAGTATTATTGTAACCAAGCCATTCGATTTGGATTTTTGCACATCTTCTTACTATGGTCTCAAATCTATTGCCATTTGTAAATCCACTTAGATCAATAAGGATATCAAGTTTAAGAGATCTAAGATAATTAGTTAGATCATTATCAGAATAATCCTCAATATCATGCCATTTTTGAACTATTTTTTTAAGTTCCTCACTGACATCATCTTGATCCTTGGGTTTAAGATTGCTTATTAAGTGAATTTCAAAAGTTGATTTATCGATTTGTTTCAGAACATCTTTTAAAAAATGAGACACTGAATGAATTTTAAAATCAGCTGATAAAAACGAGATTTTAATTTTATCATTATTTTTCCAATCAAACGAAAATTTATCATTTTTAATATCTAATTTTTTTTCTACAATATCTACATAAGCTAAACATTCTGCTAAATAATCTTTTTGGGAAATGCCACTTGTGTAATTTAAAGAAGATATAAACGGCAATCTTCCCTCTTTTTTATTTGGTAATATAGAATATAATTTTCTGAATAATTTATGCGACTCTTGTCTGTTTCCAAGATAAAAATTTATTCTTGCTAATCCTTCTATTATTTTTACATCTGTGTCATCTTTTTCATAAGCCTTTAAAGCTAATGGCAAAACATCTTTAAAAACCTTAGTTTTAAAACTGACTGCTATCATATTATATAAAGACTGAAGGTGTTTTTTATTTGACTGATAAACTTTTCCAAATAGTAAAGAAGACAACAATAATTCTTTATTTTTTGATGTATCATCTAAATAAATTGAAGATGCATAATAAAACATTATTACAGGTTGCTGATCTTCAATATCTCCAAGCATATCCGCCTCAAATCGAAGTCTTTTATACTGTTTATTATCTAAATAAGTTAAAAATTTCTTAGCAAGATCTTGGTTAAGATCAATCATTTAAAATATTAAGCGGGTTTATTCATTGAGTTAAAAAACTCCGAATTATTTTTAGTATCTTTTAATTTTGAATTAATAAATTCAATAGCGTCCATTGTACCCATTGGCGCTATAATTCTTCTTAATACATTCATTTTTTGAAGGTCATTTTTATCGAACAACAGTTCTTCTCTTCTTGTTCCAGATTTGGTAATATCAATTGCTGGGTAGATTCTTTTGTCCGCTATTTTTCTATCTAATACCGTTTCACTATTTCCAGTTCCTTTAAATTCTTCAAAAATTACTTCATCCATTCTACTTCCTGTATCAATTAAGGCTGTTGAAATAATGGTTAATGAACCTCCTTCCTCAATATTTCTTGCGGCACCAAAAAAATCTTTTGGG
>NZ_CVSK01000055.1 GCF_001180025.1 Candidatus Pelagibacter communis | reverse complement strand
TACTCTGATAAATGTAAATAAGCATCTAAAAAAAAATTCTTATTTTATATTTGATTTTTGGTATCTACCTGCAGTACTTAATCTTAAACCACAGAAAAAAAATTCAATATTTCAAAATTTTCAATACAAAATTAATAGAAAAGTCATACCAAAAATTTCTTTAAACAAAAATATTGTAGAAGTTAATTATACTTTTAAAGTAAATGATAAAAAAAATAGAAAGAAATATATCTATAAAGAGAAACATAGTATGAGATATTTTAGTATAAATGAAATTGAGATATTTTGTAAGTTTACTGGATTTGAATTAATTAATATTAGGGAGTTAAATTCAAATTCTAAACCTTCAGATAAAACGTGGGCAGTACATGCTATTATAAAAAAAAATAAAAATATTTGACTCTTGCAACAATTAAATGATTAATTTTTTTTCATTATTAAAAAAAACAATTTTTTTAAATGTTCTTATAAATTTAAAATTTTTAATTGGAATCACTAGCCAGCTAATTTTAGTAAGATATATAACTCCTAGTGAATTTGGAAAGTTTGCGATAATTATTATTTTGTCAGAAGTCTTATTTAGTATTAATGCTGTTGATCAGACTGCGATTATTAGATATCAAACTGAAAAATTTCTTTTAAAAACTAGCTCAGTATTATGCAACTATGGAGCCAATTTAATACTTATAATTTCTAGTTCAGTTTGTATCTTTTTATATGTTTTTGAAAAAATTGATTTAATAATTTTAATATCTAGTTTAATAATTTTATTTTC
>NZ_CVSK01000054.1 GCF_001180025.1 Candidatus Pelagibacter communis | reverse complement strand
TATAAATCAATCTACTTACTCCAAAATCATTTACATCTTTTAAAGGTATCGAAAATAAATCTCACATGTATTTTGTTCATAGTTATGAATTCATACCAGAAGATAAAAGTGTAATTTCAGCAACAACAGATTATTCATCAAATATTGTTTGCTCTGTAGAAAAAGAAAATATTTTTGGAACACAATTTCACCCGGAGAAGAGTGATAAAATTGGATTACAAATTATAGAAAATTTTATAAATTTATAAAAATGAAAACTGTTTATATACTAACAAACGAGGCAATGCCCGGCATAATTAAAATTGGTTGGACTGATAAAAATGTTGAGGAGAGAATGAAAGAACTAGATAAGACCTCAACCCCAGTTCCTTTTACGTGTTATTTTGCCAAAAGAGTAGAAGATCCTACATTTGTTGAATCAAAATTGCATGAAGCTTTCGATGAATTTAGAATTAGAGATAATAGAGAGTTTTTTAGAATGTCACCAGATCAAGCTAAAGCAGCATTAGAGATTGCGAAT
>NZ_CVSK01000053.1 GCF_001180025.1 Candidatus Pelagibacter communis | reverse complement strand
ACTACATTAACTTTCAAACAAATCGCAGATTTTTGTAAATTACATGAAGTTGAAATACAAGGAATTGCAGACGGTGAAGTGGCAAAGGGTATTAAAGCTTATAATCCCATTATATCTGGTCAACTTTCAAGAGAGGAAATTGAACTATCTTCAAAAGACGAAAATAGACCTCTAAACATTAAAAGTAGTGATATTGAAATTTCAAATAATGAAAAAAAAATAAAGAAATATATTCCTTTATCTAAAAGGCAAGATAAACCCGACTCAGCTTTATGGTTAATTAAACAACACAATATATTAAAAGATTCTCAAATAGCTAAGTTAGTTGGGATTACTAAAAATTCTGTAACATCAATTAGAAATAAAAGTTATTGGAATTATAATAATCTAAACCCAAAAGATCCTGTTGCTTTAAATTTATTCACTCAAAAAGACTTGGTTGAGGCTATTGAAAAAGCTGAAAGAAGAATAAAAAGAGAAAAAAAAGAAAAAGAAAAACAAAATAAATTAACCCAGGCATCTGTATAATGAATAAATTTAATAGACATAAATTTATAAAAGTGTTACTTAACCACTTTTTTGGAGGTAGTTATTAAAATAGAAGTTAAAGATAATAATGTTGAACAGGCTTTGAGGGTTTTAAAAAGAAAACTTCAAAGGGATGGGTTCTTTAAAGTTATTAAATTAAAGAATACTTATGAAAAACCATCAGAAAAGAAAAAGAGAATACTTCAAGAAAATATAAAAAGAGTTAAGAAATTAAATAAACTCAAAAATAGAATTTAAAAATACCGCGGGGTGGAGCAGTCTGGTAGCTCGTCAGGCTCATAACCTGAAGGTCGGCGGTTCAAATCCGTCCCCCGCAACCAATTTAGTTATATTTTAAAATTAGATTTTTTACTATCAACAAGGAAGGCTTTAACTGTTTCTATAGTTAACTGATTGAATGATTTTCCAAATTTTTCTATTTTTTCAATTACAGTTGGGGGAATAGTAATTATATGGCAACCCAATTGTTTAGCTTGCAAATAATTATAAGGTTCTCTGACACTAGCCCATAAGATTTCTACATTTTTATAATTTTTTGCTAATTTTATACTTTTGACAAATTCAGGGATTGGATCTTTTCCAGTATCTCCTGCTCTTCCAGCAAAAATTGATATTATCACTTTTGTTTTTTTATTTATTACTTTTAGTATTTTTGCAGTTTGTTTAGCCGTGTATACTGCTGTTATATTTAACTTAATATTTTTATTATTAAGCTCTTTAATTGCATTTCCTGTAAACTTATTTTTTGAATTAACTACTGGAACTTTAACATATATATTTTTACCCCAGGTATTTATTTTTTCTCCTTGATCAATCATAGATTTTTGATCATCAGCAAATACTTCAAAAGAAATTGGTTTATTTTTGCAAAACTTAAGTATTTGTTTAGAATATGACTTATAGTCTTTTGCGCCAGCTTTTCTCATTAGGCTTGGATTAGTTGTAAATCCTTTAACAATTTTTTTTTTATTAAATTTTTTAATTAAAGAGACGTCTGCAATATCACAAAAAATCTTTATATTCATAAGATCTACAAATTCTTTGTAATATCCTCTGTCATTTTTTTTGCATCTGCAAAAAGCATTAAAGTGTTTTCTTTATAGAATAAATCATTATCTATTCCTGCATATCCAGGAGATAAGCTTCTTTTTACGAACAATACTGATTTACACTTTTCCACATCTAAAACTGGCATTCCATAAATTGGGCTTTGAGGATCTGTTTTTGCTACAGGGTTAGTAACATCGTTAGCACCAATAACAAAAGCCACATCTGCATTTGCAAAATCATTATTTATTTCTTCCAATTCAAATACTTCATCATATGGAACATTTGCTTCAGCCAGCAAAACATTCATATGACCAGGCATCCGTCCCGCAACTGGATGAATAGCATATGATACTTTGATATCGTTCTT
>NZ_CVSK01000052.1 GCF_001180025.1 Candidatus Pelagibacter communis | reverse complement strand
CTTTATCCTATAAATGGAAAATTTGATTTTATTATTTCTTCGATAGCTAAAAATTGTGGACATTATGAATTCAAAGAACACTACAAATGTAGTTTTTATAAACCGTTAATTTCCAGTACCTTAATTAATTAATTTGAGTAAATGCCTCCGCGAATTTTTCGGCCTCAAAAATTTGTAAATCATCTTCTTTTTCACCTAATCCAAGTGCAATAATTGGTAGTTTATATTTTTTAGCAACAGCTAAAAGAATACCTCCTTTTGCTGTGCCATCTAATTTTGTCATAATAAGACCAGTTATTGGAATAATTTTATTAAATTCTTCAACTTGATTAATTACATTTTGGCCAGATGTTGCATCCAAAACTAAAATAACATCATGTGGAGCATCAGGATCAATTTTTTTAGTAACGTTTGCGATTTTTTTATATTCTTCCATCAAATTTTTTTTATTTTGTAGTCTTCCAGCTGTATCAATTAAAACTTGATTAAAATTATTGTTTAAT
>NZ_CVSK01000051.1 GCF_001180025.1 Candidatus Pelagibacter communis | reverse complement strand
ACACTTAACAATAATGAAATAGATGGACCTGGTGTTGAAAGAGGAATGGTTTTTCAACAAGGTGCTTTGTTCGAATGGTTAACGGTAGCAGAAAATGTAAATTTTGGACTCAGGATGAAAAAAGAAGATCCTGAAGTTACAGCTAAGAAAGTTGATGAGTGGTTAGATATAGTTGGACTTAAAGGTTTTGGTAACACTCCAACTTATCAGTTATCTGGAGGTATGCAGCAAAGGGTTGCTCTTGCAAGATGTTTAATAAATGACCCTGATTTAATATTAATGGATGAACCATTAGGTGCATTAGATGCATTAACAAGAGAAAAGATGCAGTCTCTAGTTTTAAAGATTTGGAAAGAAACAGGAAAAACTATCATCTTAATTACGCACTCTGTTGAAGAAGCATTATTGCTTGGAGAAAGATTATATGTAATGGCACCAAGACCAGGACGTATACATAAAGAGTATAATCTTCCATTTGCAGAAATGGGTCTTACTCAAGATTTAAGAGAAATAAAAAAGAATAAAGAATTTTCATCTACTAGAGAAGAAATTTTATCTATGATTTGGAATATGGAAGAAGAAATAATGGGGAAAGATAATTAATGTTAACCCAATTTGTAACAATATTAATTATCGTATCTGTTATTGGCTGTATTCTTTATGGAAGAAGACTAATCAAGACTGAAAAAGTTGATGCCGTATTTGGTAATCCAGAAAGAGCAAAAGGTGGAACGCACTGGGTGATAGTTGGAACTAGCGCAATTCTCATGTTATGGCTTTATTATTCATGGGATATCGCTAAAGGCTTCTATCCAAAATCAGCTAATGAATTATGTCAAGTTGCTAAAATTAACGAGTCATTATTAGGTTTAAAATATCAATTTCCTATAGAAGAAAGAGAATTCAAAAGTACATCAATTATAAAAATTGAAAACAAAAACCTTGAAAAAATTGCTAATGAAATTAGTGGGTCTCCAGATTTAAATGATCAACAAAAAACAATTCTAGTAAGCTATATAGATAGAACTTCAAAATTAATTCCTTTCTTAACTAGTGAAGAGCTAATGGAAATGGAAACTAAAATTAAAATCAAAGAAATGACAGAGGAAATCAAACTTCTAAGTTCAAATTTCCAAAAGACAGATTATCCATTTGAGACAGATGCTGAAAAGAATGAAAGACAAAAACTTATTAATGAACAAGGTGGTTGGGGAATAACAACAATAGATTCTGGAAGTGGTTCTATAGAAAATACAATAGAAATACCAACTGCACCCCAAACTAATAGAGGTTTAAAATTTGCTGCAGCTGCAGCTGAACTAAAAATTATTGATGATAAATTTTTTAAACTAAGAAATCATAATCCACAGTTTAAAAATGCAATTAAACAACTTAAAGATGACATTAAAGCTTACAGAAAAGGTTTAGATGATAATCAGGAAATCGCATCTGATTATGCAAAGAACATTGTTAAAATTGCTAGAAGAATAGAGTTTGCAAGTATCTATCCTCCTAATGCATTAAACGAAATGCAGGCAGCAATTATTGAATTTGATGATTTGCAAAATAAAGAGCAAGGTGGATTAAGATTAATAGATATTCTTTTATTCCCTGCTGGAACAATTGTTGCAAGTGGACCTACATGTTCAGAACAAGGATCAGGAAGATGGCTACCAAAACCATCTGATACTTTTAATAAATTTATTCTGATGTCAAAACCAAGTGTTGGCTACAAAAATATTCCTCTTTTATGGATTGAGATGGTTGATGTAAGTAAAATGATAGGATTTATTTTACCAGATTGGATTGCAGATATATTACCTGGTGAATATCCTGTGCATACTAAAGATGGAATAGTAAAAGAAAACTTTAAAAGTAATGTCTTAAAAGTTGTTACGGGTGATTTTAAATTATTTAAAGTGCCTGTTCCATACGGACATATTTGGGATTCTTTTTTAAGAGTATTTTTAGGATTAATCTTTGGTATCATTATTGGTGTGCCTTTAGGATTGTTTATGGGTCTAAACAGATTTGCAAAAGGTTTCTTTGATCCGTTAATAGAACTTTATCGACCTGTTCCTCCTCTTGCTTGGGCACCTCTGATTATTTCAGTACTTGGAATTGATAACTCAGGAAAAGTATTTTTATTATTTATGGTCTCTTTATCAATTATGATTATTTCTGCTAGAGCCGGTGCTTCAGGAACACAACTATCAAAAAT
>NZ_CVSK01000050.1 GCF_001180025.1 Candidatus Pelagibacter communis | reverse complement strand
TCAAATAGAGTTAATGCGTCCGCAGTTGATCCTGCAAATCCTGCTACCACATCTCTTTTTTCAATTTTTCTAACTTTTGAAGCAGTACTTTTAACAACAGTATTTCCCATACTAACTTGCCCATCTCCTGCAACGACTACTTCATTATTTTTCCTAACTAACACAATTGTTGTCATATCTAATAAATGGTAACTATTTTTGATACTTCAAGTGTTCAGACTGATATTGATATAGCGGGATTATGTATGTATACCATTAAAAATATATGGCTAGAAAAGGAAAAGTATCTCGAAAAACAAAAGAAACCAGCATCAATGTTGAAGTAAATATTGATGGCAAAGGTAAATACCAAATTGATACTGGTATTGGTTTCTTAGATCACATGCTTGAACAATTATCAAAGCATTCTTTGATTGATTTAAAAGTTAAAGCAAAAGGAGATACTCATATCGATCTTCACCATACAACAGAAGATACAGGTATCGCTATTGGTGAAGCTTTAAAAAAAGCAGCTAAAAAATTTGTAGGAATAAAAAGATATGCACACTCAGTTATTCCAATGGATGAAACATTAACAAGAGTTGCAATTGATGTTTCAAACAGACCTTATTTGATTTGGAAAGTAAAATTAAAAGTTGAGAAACTTGGTGAGATGGACACTGAACTATTTAAAGAATGGTTCCAGGCATTCTCTCAATCTGCAGGCATTACTATGCATGTTGAAAATATTTATGGGGATAATAGCCACCATATAATTGAGTCATGCTATAAAGCATTAGCAAGATCTTTAAGAGCTGCATTAGAGATGGATCCAAGAAACAAAAAGAGTATCCCGTCCACTAAAGGCTCATTATAAGTTTAATGAACGTCACAATTGTTGATTATAATTCGGGCAATATTAGCTCGGTAATAAACTCTTTTAAGGAGGTTGCTAAGGATAAAGTAAATATTGAAGTAACATCAGATTTAAATAAGATTAAATCTTCAGATAAAGTTGTTTTACCAGGACAGGGTTCGTTTAAAAGTTGTGTTGATGCACTTAATAACATCAGTGGTCTAGTAGACACTTTAAATGAGTTTGCAATTAATAATAAAAAACCACTTCTTGGAATTTGTGTTGGATTACAAATGTTTGCAGACGTCGGTTTTGAAGAAACAGAAACCAAAGGTCTTGGTTGGATTTCTGGAAAAGTATCAAAAATAGATAATCAAAATGGAAAATATAAACTACCCCATATTGGCTGGAACGAAATTAGTATGACGAAAGATAGTAAGATTTTTAAAGGTATCGAAAATAAATCTCACATGTATTTTGTTCATAGTTATGAA
>NZ_CVSK01000049.1 GCF_001180025.1 Candidatus Pelagibacter communis | reverse complement strand
AGTTGATGACGTAGTTCATTACTGTGTAGCAAATATGCCAGGTGGTGTACCTAGAACATCTACATTGGCATTGAATAATGCAACCTTACCTTTTTTAGTTAAACTAGCTAACAAAGGATATCAAAAAGCATTAAGTGACGATAAAAACTTTTTAGCAGGGTTAAATGTTCATAAAGGTCAAGTAACATACAAAGCTGTTGCTGATGTATTTGGACATAATTTCGTAGAACCTGGAGAAGCTATCAAACATTAGAAATGGAAAAAAACTATCCTTCAAGCGCAAAGGTAGTTGTAATAGGGGGTGGCGTTGCTGGCGCTTCTTGCGCTTATCATTTAGCTAAATTTGGCTGGAAAGATGTTGTTTTATTAGAAAGAGATCAATTAACATCTGGTACAACTTGGCATGCTGCAGGATTAATAGGTCAATTAGGAGCTACTTCTACTATAACTAAATTAAGAAAATATTCTTTAGATCTTTACAAAGAGCTAGAAAAAACAACAGGTTTATCAACTGGTCTTAAACAGAATGGAGCAATAACAGTAGCTTCTTCCAAAGAAAGAATGCAGGAGTTGTTAAGGCAAGCTACAACTGCACAACTTTCTAATGTTGAGGTAGAAGTATTAAACAAAGAAAGAATAAAAGAATTATATCCAGTAGTAAAAAACGACGATCTAGTAGGTGGCGTTTATATGCCTAAAGATGGTCAGGCAGATCCTGTTGGAGTTACCAATGTATTGGCTAAAGCAGCTAAAATGTTGGGTGTTCAAATATTTGAGAACATACCAGTAAAAAAAATTTTATTAAAAAATAAACGAATATGTGGTGTTGAAACTTCTCAAGGAAAAATTGATTGCGAATATGTAGTTTTAGCTACAGGAATGTGGTCTCGACAAATTGGAGAGGATATTGGTGTTAGTGTTCCGCTATATCCTAATGAGCACTTCTATGTGATTACAGAACCAATGAAAGATCTACCTAAAGATTTACCTGTTTTAAGAGATTACAATGCCTGTCTATATTTAAAAGAAGATGCTGGAAAAATGTTGGTAGGAATTTTTGAACCTAATGCAAAACCTGCTTTTAAAGAAAGTGGAAGAGTTCCTGATGATTTTTCATTTGGAGAATTTCCAGATGATTTTGATCATTTCGAACCATATCTTGAAAAATCTTTTCATAGACTTCCAATGTTAGAAAATGTAGGTATAAGAAAATTTTTTTCAGGCCCAGAGTCTTTTACACCTGATACTCAGTATTTACTTGGAGAAACACCAGAAGTAAAAAATCTTTATACATGTTGTGGATTTAACAGTATTGGAATAGCAAGCTCTGGAGGAGCAGGAAGAGTAACTGCGGAATGGATGATTAACGGTCATATAAATGAAGATTTATTTTCTCTAGATATAAAAAGATTTCAGAAGTTTCATTCATCTAAAAAATTTATCATGGATAGAGTTACTGAAACCCTAGGAGATCTTTATGGGATGCATTGGCCTTATAAACAACACGAAACTTCAAGAAATGAAAAATTATTACCTTATCACGAGCAACTAAAAAAAGCTGGTGCGTGTTTTGGTGTTACAGGAGGTTTTGAAAGACCTATGTGGTACTCTTTAAACGGTGAAGAACCAAAATATGAATATAGTTTTAACTATCAAAATTGGTACCCATCTGCAAAACATGAAACAATAAATGCTAGAATGAATGTAGGACTTTTCGATTTTTCAACTTTTTCTAAATTTGACCTAAAAGGTGAAAAAACTCATAGTGAATTACAAAAAATTTGTACAGCTAACATTAAAAATGAAATTGGAAAAACTACTTATACACACATGCTAAATGAGGACGGTGGGATAGAAACAGATGTAACTGTTGTTTGTATAGATAAAAATTATTTTAGAATAGTAAGTTCAGCTGCTACAAGAGAAAGAGATAAATTTCACATTTTAAAATATTTATCTGAGGATGTTAAATTTTCTGATGTTACAGAAGATATTTGTTGTCTTGGTTTGTTTGGTCCTAAAAGTAGAGATATGATTCAAAAGATTAGTGATGAAGATTATTCACCAAAAAATTTTCAATTTGGATCAGGAAAAAATGTATTGATTGAGAATATAAAAGTTTGGGCACAAAGAATATCTTATGTTGGTGAGCTTGGCTTTGAATTATATGTAAATAAAAACTATGCTTTGGATTTATATAAAATTTTAAATAATGAAGGCAAAAACTTTGGCTTATCTCATTGCGGCATGCATGCAATGGATATAATGAGAATGGAAAGTGGTTTTTTACATTGGGGCCATGACATTTCTCCAGAAGAAAATCAATATCAAGCAGGTTTAAATTTTACTATTAGTTACAAAAAAAATATTAATTTTATAGGTAAAGACGCATTGTTAAAAATTAAGGACAAACCCTCAGTAAAGACAATGATGATGTTTACATTAAAAGATAGTAAACCAGGCCAACCCTTGTTGTTACATGAAGAGCCTATTTATTTAGATGATAAAATTATTGGAAGAACAACCTCAGGAAATTATTCATTCTGCTTTGATAAAAATTTATCATTTGGCTATGTTAATTCAGGAAACACAATAGATACACTTAAAGATAAAAATTTGTTCATAGAAGTAGAGAAGATCAAATATCCGATCGAAATTCTTTCAAAACCTCTAAATACAAAAGATTTTAGAAAAATTTAGTTAATTTTAATTTTATTGTATTTAAGTTAATTAGCTGGTTAAATTAACTGTGAAAAAAATCGATCAAGACAATTCATTATTTAATACTGATATTGCTACAAATAAAGGTTTAGAAGTAGATAAGATTAAAACTACTAATGTAAATATTTTGCTAAATAGAGTTCGATTAGATCAAAAAAGAACTTTAAAAAAAAGAATAATTTTTTCAATTATTTTAGCTAGTTTAGTTAGTTCGTTAGCTATTTATTTTATTATTTAGTTTAGAATTTGATTTAAAAAGTTTATTGAAACAATAAAGATTTGTATTATAAACCATCTATCAATTATGGCGGGGTAGCTCAGTTGGTTAGAGCGCGGGACTCATAAGCCCGAGGTCAGTGGTTCGATCCCACTTCCCGCTACCAAAAATTATGAAAGATATTTATATAACTTGGGAAGATTATCATAAAAAGATAGAGCAATTAGCTAAAAAAATTCATGATGATAATTTAAAATTTAATCAAATAATTTGTATTGCAAAAGGTGGATTAAGGGTTGGAGATATTTTTAGTAGACTTTTTAATGTCCCTTTAGCCATTTTATCTGTCGAGTCTTACCATGGCGATAGTGACGATATAAAAAATCAACAAGGACAGTTTACTTTTTCAAGAGATTTAGCAAAAACTACTCCAAATTTAGGTTCACATGTTTTGTTAGTTGATGATTTAGCTGATTCTGGAAAAACTTTAATAAAAAGTATTAAATGGTTAGAACATTTTTATGGTTTTTATTTTGATGAAAAAATTAAAACCGCAGTTTTATGGCATAAATCAACTTCAAAATTTAAACCTGATTATTCTGTAGATTATTTAAAAGACTCTCCTTGGATACACATGCCTTTTGAGAAATACGAAACTACAAATATAAAAGATTTTAAGTTTTAAAAAAATTATTTAATTAAACTATCATTAAATTGATTGGATACTCTAACGAACGTTGTACATTTACTTAATTGTTTAAGTGAAGGTGCTCCAACATAAGTACAACTACTTCTCACACCTCCAAGAATATTTAAAATAGTATCGTTTATTTTACCTCTATATTTTACTCTTACTTTTCTTCCTTCACTACTTCGATAATCTGATAGTCCACCATAGTGTTTTTTATTAGCAACTTCAGAACTAGATCCATAAAACTCTATATATTTTTCTCCATTGACTTTAACAATTTTACCATTTCCCTCATCATGTCCTGCAAGCATACCTCCAAGCATTACAAAGTCCGCACCACCTCCAAAACCTTTAGCTACATC
>NZ_CVSK01000048.1 GCF_001180025.1 Candidatus Pelagibacter communis | reverse complement strand
GGATAACAAAACATTTATTTTTTTCATTGTGTAATTGAGCAAATAACTTCACATGCTATTGCTAATACCGCAACACCATTTTCTTTTGCAGCTTTTGCTAATTCAGGCAAACCTTTATTTAAAACTACAGGTGCTAAACAATTATTTCCTTCAACTTTGATTACTGATGGTGATATTTTTTTTACTTCAGGTTTCCCTTTTCCATTTATCTTTCCACCTTTAAGACCTGTTACATAAGCTGGCAATCTAAATAAACCGTGCGATACAGAACCATCTCTTTCAGCGTTTCTGATTAAGTCAGATAAAATTGATGCTGTTTCATCATCACAACCATTTGCTAAAAGAGTTTTTTTAGCTAGTTCAAATATTTCGTTTAAAGTTAATGAAACTGTACTCATTATTTTGATTTACATTTTTTACATAAACCAAAAAATTCTAAATTATATTTGCTATATTTCATTCCAGAGTTATCTGAAAAATTAGATAAATATTTTGAAAGTTTTGAATTACTTATTTCAGATACATTTTCACAACTCTCACAAATTGAAAAAGCGGTAGCTTTTGAAATTTGACAACTAGAATTTTGGCAAGCAATAAAGGCATTTCTACTTTCTATCTTATGAATTTTTCCAATTTCAACTAACTTATCTAAAGCTCTGTAAACTTGTAGTGGTGCTTTAATTCCTTTTTTTTGAACATTAAAAAGAATTGAATAAGCCTTCATAGGCCCACCAGATTTATCAATAAGATCAAAAATGATTTTTTGATTTTTGGAAAGATTATATTCTTTTTGCATTTTTAAATTCTTATCAATTAGTTATCAGTTTTTCAATTTAATCGATTGTTTAATATTAAGTAAAGACAATATAAATAAGACTAAAGCGGCCATGATTATTGAGGGCCCAGATGATGTATTAAATTCTAAGGATGAAAATAGTCCTAACAACACTGATAATAATCCGCCAATTATTGAAAATAAAACCATCTTTTGTGGACTATTAGAAATATTTCTAGCCATCGCTGCTGGAATAATAAGCATACCTGTAATCAATAATAAACCTACCATTTTAATTGATATTGCTATTACAGCAGCCATAAGAATTGTAAAAATAGCTTTTGCTCTATCAGGGTTTAGCCCTTCTGCTTCTGCTAACTCATAATTAACTGTAGATGCAAACAATGGTTTCCAAATTAATTTTAGAACTAGTAAAATTACAGCTCCACCAGTCCAGATGATTAATAAATCATCAGTTGTTACAGCTAATATATCACCAAATAAAAGTCCCATAATATCAAAACGAATAAATGTTAAAAAACCTATTACTACTAATCCAACAGCTAAAGAAGAATGCGCCAATAGACCAAGCAAAGCATCACCAGGTAAATTAGTTTTCTTCTGTAATTGAATTAAAATCAATGCAATTAGAGATGAAATAATAAATACTGAAAGAGCAATGTTTAATTCAAAAGAGTAAGCCAAAGTTACACCAAGTAAAGCTGAGTGAGCTAATGTATCGCCAAAGTAAGATAATCTTCTCCAAACAACAAAACAACCAAGAGGTCCAGTTACTAAAGCTATTCCCAAACCTGCAATTAGTGCTCTTATAAAAAAATCATCAAACATATTAGTTTTTCTTTATTTCACCTTTATCCGAATGAACGTGATCATGTTTATGTTCATATACAGAAAGAATTTGAGATGCCTGTTCACCAAATAAGGTTTTATATTCATTATTTTTAGCAACATCCATTGGTGTACCTGAACAACAAACATGACCATTTAAACAAACAACATGATCTGTTGCAGTCATGACTGTATGTAAATCATGAGATATTAATAAAATTCCACAATTTAGCGTATCAGAGATTCTTTTAATTAATTCATATAAAGCAATCTCACCAGTGTAATCAACACCTTGAACTGGTTCATCAAGAACTAATAATTCAGGTTTTTTTGAAATTGCTCTTGCGATTAAAACTCTTTGAAATTCACCACCTGATAAATTTCCTAAATTTTTATTCTTAAGATGGATAACACCTGTTAATGTAAGTGCTTCATCAATTGCCTCATCTTTAATATTTTCTGTTAGAAGCATAAAATCATAAACTCTTAACGGTAATGTCCAATCAATAGATATTTTTTGAGGAACATATCCAACTTTATTTGTGTATTTCTCAACACTTCCTTCTATGTTTTTGTAAATTCCTAATGCAATTTTTGCGGTAGTACTTTTTCCTGAGCCATTAGGTCCAATAAGGGTAACAATTTTTCCTTTTTTAACAGTTAATGAAACACCTTCCACTAGCCATTTATCATTTTGTTTAAAACCAGCGTTATTTAATTTTACTAATGTACTATTTTCTGAGCTCATATATTGCTTGACTTATAAATGTTATATTATTACATAACGTTATATTATAACAACCAATTAAATTACTTATTATGAAAAATATTAAAAAAATACCACTTATATTCTCAATATTATCAATTCTAACATTCTTTACACCAGCAAATGCTGAAATAAAAGTAGTTGCTTCTATTAAACCAATTCATTCATTAGCTAGTTACTTAATGGATGGTATTGCTAAACCTGATTTAATAGTTGATGGATATGCTTCTCCACACGGATTTGCAATGAAACCTTCACACGCAAAAATGCTTCAAAATGCAGATCTAATATTCTGGGTTGGTGAAGATTTAGAGAGTTTTTTAGAAAAACCATTGAGTTCAATTGCAAAGAAAGCAGAAAAAATTGAATTAATGGAGACTAAAGGATTGCAAGTATTAAAATTTAGAGAAAGAAATATTTTTGACGAACATGATCATGACGATCATGGACATGACGATCATGGTAAAAAAGAGGATGATCATGACGACCATGGACATGATGACCACGGTAAAAAGGAAGATGATCACGACCATGATGACCACGGTAAAAAGGAAGATGATCACGACCATGATGATCATGGGAAAAAGGAAGATGATCACGACCATGATGATCATGGTAAAAAAGAAGATGATCATGACGACCACGGACATGACGATCATGATGGACATGCGCATGGTGAATTTGATCCACACATTTGGTTGGACCCAATTAATGCAAAAGCTATGTTAAATGAAATGGCAGAACATTTAATTGAAAATGATCCAAAAAATGAAGCTAAATACAAAAGTAATTTAGCTAAAGCTTTACAAGAAATTGATAAACTTACAATTGATGTAATGACTGATTTAAGTAGCAGTGTTGCTTCAATTGTATTCCATGATGCTTATCAATATTTTGAGAAAAGATTTAATGTAAATATATTAGGTGCTTTTACTGTTAACACAGATGTGATGCCTGGTGCAGAACAATTAGCAGAAATCAGAGAGATAATTGAGCACGATAAAGTTGCTTGTGTGTTCTCAGAGCCTCAATTTAACCCTGATATTATTAAAGCTGTCGCAAAAGATATGAATATTAAAACTGGAGTAGTTGACCCATTAGGAGCAACATTAGACCCAGGAAAAGACTTATATTTCAATTTAATTAGAAATATGTCTGCATCTTTCAAAGGTTGTTAATTTAAAATTAGGTTTAATCCGGGAATTTTTTTAAATTCTCGGATTAACAAATAATTATTACTGTTATTTAATCTCACAAAAAACATTGTATTTATTTTAAAGAAGATTTATTTTCTTTCATAATCTGACTTTATGAATGATTTAAATTTATTTAAAAAAAATGGCTTTCTAGTTAAAGAAAATCTAATTTCTCAAACAAAGATAAATAAAATTAATAAAATTGTTAATGAAGTAATTTCAAAAGAAAAAAAAAGAAAAAAAACTAATGGTGCAAATGGAACTCAATCCTATAATAATTACCATTTTGTATACAATTCAGGTTCTTCAAAAAATAAAGAAATTTTAAGACTAAATAATCCTCAGAACAGGCATAAAGTTTTCTATGAATTATCTAGAGATAAAAGGATTATATCCATAGCTAAAAAATTGTTAGGTGGAACGGTTAGATTTCATCTAGGTAAATTAAATTTTAAACTACCAAATAAGAAAAAAGGAAGTGAAATTGGATGGCATCAAGATTGGGCTTTTTACCCACATACAAACGATGATTTAATTACAGTTGGTATATATTTAGATGATTGTTATGAAAAAAATGGGCCACTTAAAATAATAAAGAATTCACACAAAAAGAAATTGTACAGCCACCACAGCAAAGAAAATTATTTTGTTGGAAAAATAGACACTAAGAAAAATAAAATAGGAACTAAGGATAGTGTTTCCATAACTGGAACGGCTGGAACAGTAGTATTTTTTCATTGCAGATCAGTTCATGGGTCTGGGCACAATCAAATGAATAACTCAAGACCCTTAATTTTATTTGGTTATAGAGCTTGTGATGCGTGGCCATTAATCAATGATGGAAACCCTCATCCTGAAGTAAATTTAGAAAATTATGACAAAAATATTATCGTAGGAAATAAATCAATAAAACCAAGATTAACCAAAGTTCCAACCATAATCCCGCTCCCTAAGAAGAAACACTACGTTTCTATCTATGAACTTCAAAAAAATTAAACTATAAAATTAAAATCTTTCTTTTAGTTAACCTCAATATTTTATAAATAGAACAATTATTTAAAAAAAATTTAGAGAGGAAATCATGTTTATTAGAAAATATCTTAAGTGGATAAGTACATTTTTGGTACTAACAGGAATACTTTTAACTAATTTAAATATATATCCATTAAATATATATTTTCATGGATTAGGAGTTATTGGATGGACTATTGCTGGTTTTATCAGCAATGATAAGGCTATCTTAACTAATTTTGGATTACAAATACCTTTATTTTTAATAGGAATTTATAAAATCATAATTTAATGAAAAATATACTGTTTGTATGTACTGGTAATTCTGCAAGAAGCATCATAGCTGAAAGTATTATTAACAATAAATATTCATATAAGTTTAAAGCTTATAGTGCTGGAAGCAACCCGACAGGAAAAATTAACGAAAATATCAAATTATATCTAACTAAAATAAAAAATTTTAATCTTGAAAATTATTCTTCAAAAAATTTTGATATATTTTTAAATAAGAAGTTTAATATAGATCATGTAATAACAGTATGTAATAGTGCAAATAAAGAAGTGTGCCCTGTATGGCCAAACAATAACCAAATTATTCATTGGGATATTGATGATCCTGTATCAAAATTTCAAAATTCAAATGAAAAGCAGATAAACGAAATTATTAGTGAGACTTACGATATAATAAGTAAAAAAATTAAAATTTTGTTAGAAAATGAAAATTAAAAAAAACATAATTATTGGCGAATTTTTAGGAAGTTGTTTTCTTGTAATGATTATCGTTGGATCTGGTATCATGGCAGAAAATCTAACAAATGATGATGGTATTAAGCTTTTAGCCAATACAATTGCTACTGGAGCTGGATTATTTGTTTTAATTACATCCTTTGCTGATATTTCAGGGGCTCATTTTAATCCTTTTGTAAGTTTAGCTATGTTTTTTAGAAAAAAAATTAAAAGTAATCTTTTAAAATATTATATTCCTGCACAAATATCTGGTTGTTTATTTGGAGTAATGTTGGCTAATGTTTTTTTTGAACACGCTCTTTTAGAGTTATCAACTAAAAATAGAGACGGATTGCATATATTTTTTTCTGAAATTGTAGCAACTTTTGGTCTCATATTTATTATTTTTGCAACTTTAAAGGATGGAAAAACAATAGTCGCGATTAGCGTAGCAACATATATTTCTGCAGGTTATTGGTTTACTTCTTCAACATCTTTTGCAAATCCAGCTGTATCTATAGCTAGAACATTTACTGATTCTTTTACTGGAATTAATTATCTTAATACACCAACCTATATTTTAGCTGAATTTATTGGATTAATTTTAGCAGCGTATATTCTTAAAATTATCTATAAATAACACAACTTATATATGTAAATTATATTTAAATTTTATTTACATAATTTTTAAATATTATATCTAAGTCGAATCCTCTTAAGGTTTTCAAAATAAAATATTTCACTTATAGACTTCTCTACAACTTAGATTAAACATTGATGAATCAACTCTTTGATTCTCAAATAAATAAATTTAATCGTAGAATTTTTTACCTTTAACAAATAATTAGTTTCTCAAGTCATTAGACGGAACCGAAAACAATAATATATAGGAGAAAAAATGGATATGACTTTAGTATATACAGTAATAGGGTTTGCCCTTGCTGGATATAGCGTAATCGCTAACGATTCAATTCAAACACTTGGTACCTTTATAGCTTCAAAAAAGAAGTGGTTTAAATGGTACGTGCTAGCTGGATCGGCATCAGCAGTTATGATTTTTGCGTTAGCTTGGGGGTGGTATGCGTATGATGGTGATATTTCTTACGGAAGATTAACTAGAATACCTTATCAAGAAATTCAATGGTATCATGCAGTAGCACCTGCAATACTATTATTATTAACAAGAATTGGGATACCGGTATCAACAACCTTTTTAGTTCTTTCAGCATTTGCTTCAACCGTTGTGCTTGAAAAAATGTTGTTAAAAAGCGTTGTAGGTTATGGATTAGCAGCAATGGTTGCTTATATAGCCTGGATAGCAGTATCAAAGTTTATTAATGAAAAATTTGATGAAGTAGATGACAAATGGAGAAGCTTTTGGAGAAATGCTGTTTGGGTTTCATCGGGTTGGTTATGGTGGGTTTGGTTATCTCACGATGTAGCTAATATTGCTGTATATCTGCCTAGGCAATTAGATTTATCATTACTTTTAATTGTAATGGCCTATTTTACTTCATTACTATTTTATATTTTCTACATTCAAGGTGGACCAATTCAAAAAGTTGTTCTTGAAAAAACGGGAACAAGATATGCAAGATCAGCAACAATTATTAATGTAATTTATGCTGCTGTTTTATTCTACTTTAAAGAGCTCAATGATTTACCTATGTCTACGACATGGGTGTTTGTAGGATTGTTATGTGGTAGAGAACTTGCGATATCAACAATGAATAAAGACTATAAATTTAAGTACGTCTTCCCATTAATTGGTAAAGACTTTCTTAAAATGATTTTTGGTTTAAGTGTTTCAGTAGGTATCGTATTAGCGATCCACTATATAATTATTCCAAATAATTGGTTTTAAATTATCTTTTTGGGCATATTATTTAAATTAATATGCCCAAATTTATAAAATTTCTCGTTTAAAAATTGAATTTTTCCTTAAAATCATTAAAAGTACTTTTTTCTATTATGAAAAAAAATCAAAAAAAATACGGTTTTACTCAAAAAGAATGGAACAACATGAGTCCAATTAGAAAATTGGAGAGAAAACTTGATAGAGTTAATCATATAATGGAACTTATAAGAACTGTTGTCCCTATAATGCTGTTGCTTTTGAATACAATAATTATTCTTAAATTATTCAACTATATTTAAAATAGCTTAATCCCAATTACCCCAATAACTATAAGTACAATCGATATAATTTTTTTAAGATTGATAGTTTCTTTTAAGAAGAAATAACCAATAAATATTGAGAAAAAAATACTCGTTTCTCTTAGTGCTGCAACTAGAGGAATTGGAGCCTTTGTGAAGCCCCAAACAACTATTACGTAAATAATAAAAGATATAGAGCCCCCTACCCAAAATATCATTTTTGCATCTTTAAAAACCTTAGAAAAAATATTCTCATATTTATTAAGTTTTAAAATGATAGGAAAAACTAAAGCACTAAATAAAAAGGAAAAACTAATATAGGAAATTGCTGATGTACTTACTCTAGCCCCATACCCGTCAATCAACGAATAAAGGCCTATAAATGATCCAGTAAGTAATGAGTATTTAATTATCTCCATCTGATTTTGATTTTTAGAACCAAATAACCCAAGAAACATTATTCCTACACAGATTAACAATATTGAAACTAGAGTAGCTATTTTAAATACAACACCAAGAAATATTATAGAGATCAATGTAGCCAATAAAGGACCAAAGCCTCTGAATATTGGATAGACATTAGTGTAGTCACCTACTTTGTAAGAATTCAGCATATACCATTGATAACCTTGGTGAGCTAATACGCTGGCTATTATGTACGGTAGCGACTCTTTTCCAGGTAATGGAAAATACAAAATACAAATTAAAGCTAAAGGTATATGGCCTAAAACAATAGCTAGAACCGCTATAGCCTTATCTGGATGATGTTTAACCATCGCATTCCAAATAGCATGCATAATAGTTGCTAATAGAATTACAAAAAAGACTGTGGTGTCCATTAATTATTTATTTCACTCTACCGTAAACGTCTTGGTATCTTACAATGTCAGTTTCTTTTAAAATTGATCCTACTTGAGCTTCAACAATCTTAACTGGTTTTTTTCCAGGATTTTGAACTCTATGTATGGCTTCTAATGGTATAAATATATGTTCTCCAGGCTTTTTAGTAATTATATCTTTATTTAGCGTTATTTTTGCATTTCCTTGTGTGACTAACCAATGTTCAGCTCTATGATGATGTTTTTGTAAACTTAATATACCCTTTGGTTTTAAATATAATTCTTTAATTAGAAACTCTTTACCCTCAAAAAGGTTCGTGTATTTGCCCCATGGTCGATAAAAAATATTCTTTTTCTTTATATATTTGTTTTTATTTTTGTCATACATCTTCAAAATTTCTTTCCAACTACCAAGATCTGACCAAGGAATATCTAGTTTAATTGCATTAATTTGTTTTGTTTTTTCTAAAATTGCATAATCAAATGATTTTGCTGTAGCTTTTATAAATGATGCTTTGTTTAAATAATAAGTATTAGAATTATATTTTGCTTTTTTAACTGAATTTAAACAATTTCTATAAATTTTAGGCTGATATTTTTTAAAGTTATTAATAATCGAATCTTTTCGAAGATAAAACATTCCTGAATTCCAATAACCTTTATTCTTTATAATTTGCTTTGCTTTTGCTTCTTTTGGTTTTTCAATAAATCTAGTTACTTTATTGATATTTCTTTTAACTTTTTTAGTTAAAAAATATCCATATTCACTTGATGGTGAGTTGGGTTTGATCCCAAATATAAATATATTTTGATCTGTTAAGTTCAATTTGTTTTTATTTATTGCTTTGTTAAAAACACTCATTTTTTCTATCAAATGGTCTGCAGAAAAAAACATCAATGGCTGTTCATTAGGAATGTCTTTTATTAGAGCAGTACTTAAGATCGCAGGAGCAGTATTTCTTTTTGCTGGCTCTAAAACAATTTTATATTTATTTATTTTGTATTTTCTTAAATGCTGCTTAACTTTTTTTAAATATTTCTTGTTTGTGCTTATAATTGGAGCATCGTAAATTGAGGCTTTTGTTCTCTCAAGGGTTTTTCCAAGCAATGTCCAGCTACCAAAATTAATAAACTGTTTTGCTTGATGATTTTTAGAATTTGGCCAAAGTCTAGTTCCAGCTCCTCCACATAAAATAACTGGACGAATTTTCATTAAATCTCTGAATAATCCTTAACTTCTTTTTTCTTACCTGGATGTGTTGGTGCTCCTAAATACGCAGGTCCAACTGTTTGTGCATATTTCCATAAAGTACCTGATCCAAAATCAGATTTTCTAGCTTTCCATTTTCTTTTTCTTGCAGCCATTTCTTTTTTAGAAAGCCTTACATTAATAGTTCCTTTTTTGGCATCAATATCAATAATATCTCCTGTACGTAAAAGGCCTATAGGACCCCCTAGAGCGGCCTCAGGGCCCACGTGACCCACACAAAAGCCTCTAGTGGCACCAGAGAACCTTCCATCAGTAATAAGGGCTACTTTCTCCCCTTTTCCTTGTCCGTAGATTGCACCTGTTGTCGATAACATTTCTCTCATACCTGGACCTCCAACGGGTCCTTCGTATCTAATTATTATTACATCACCGTCATTATACTTTTTGCTTTGAACTGCTTTCATTGCACTTTCTTCATTATCAAAGCATCTTGCTTTTCCAGTAAATTGTAATTTCTTTAATCCTGCAACTTTAACAATTGCACCTTCAGGAGCTAAGTTTCCTTTTAATCCAACAACTCCACCAGTAGGAGATAATGGATTTTTATAAGATCTCATTACTTTTTGTTTTGGATTAAATTTAATTCCTTTTAAATTTTCCTTCATAGTTTTTCCAGTAACGGTCATGCAATCACCATGAATATATCCACCTTCATATAAAGTTTTTAATAACATTGGAACTCCACCTGCTAACCACATATCTTTAGCAACATATTTTCCACCTGGTTTTAAATCTGCAAGATAAGGTGTTCTTTTAAAAATTTTAGCAACATCCATTAAATCAAATTTAATTCCAGCTTCATTAGCTATGGCAGGTAAATGTAATCCTGCATTTGTAGAACCACCAGTTGCAGCTACAACCGTTGCAGCATTTTCTAAAGCTTTTTTAGTTACAATGTCTCTTGGTTTAATTCCTTTTTTCAAAAGGTTCATAACCATTTTACCGCTAGCTTTTGCGTATTTATCTCTTTCTTCATATGGAGCTGGTGTCCCTGCTGAATAAGGTAATGCTAATCCAATAGCTTCTGATACGCATGCCATTGTATTTGCAGTAAATTGTCCTCCACAAGCACCTGCACTTGGACAAGCAACTAATTCTAATTTTCTAAGTTCTGCAGCAGACATTTGACCAGATGAATGCTTTCCAACTGCTTCAAATACATCTACCACTGTTACATCTTTACCTTTGTATCTACCTGGAAGAATTGATCCACCATATATAAATACACTTGGTACATTTAATCTAACCATAGACATCATTAGACCTGGTAAAGATTTATCGCATCCTGCAATACCAACTAAGGCATCATAACAGTGACCTCTAACTGTAAGCTCAGCAGAATCTGCAATTACTTCTCTAGAAATCAATGAAGATTTCATCCCTTCATGACCCATAGCGATACCATCTGTTACAGTAATTGTACAAAATTCTCTTGGAGTTCCGCCATTAGCTCTAACACCTTTTTTAACGGATTGAGCCTGCCTCATTAGAGCAATGTTACATGGAGCTGCCTCATTCCACGTTGAAACTACGCCAACAAAGGGTTTTGCTACATCTTTCTCAGTTTCTCCCATAGCATAATAAAACGATCTGTGTGGAGCTCTATCTGCCCCTAATGATGTATGTCTGCTTGGAAGTTTCTTTTTATTGAATTTAGCCATTATATACCCTTTATTGTTACTGATATTTTCTCAATATCATTCTTTAAATTATTATAATTATTTTTTTCTTGTTCAACAATCTCTTTTGGAGCACGGTCTACAAAACTTTTATTCTCTAATCTTTGAGATATTTTATTCATCTCCTGCTCTAATCTACTTTGTTTATTTGTTAAATTTTCTTTTATTAATTTTAAATCAACATCTTTATCAAAATAAATCTTAAACAAATCGCCTGAAACAACCATTGTCGCAGCTGGTTTATCTAAATCTTTCTCCAATATACTATTTATTCTCCCTAGTTTTTTTAAAATAATTTCATTTGTATTAATAAAGTCTTTTTGATTTTTATTAATATTACTTATTGATACATCTATAAACGAGCCTGGACTTACATTTAGCTCATTTTTAAATGATCTAATTTCTGAAATAATATTGATGATGTTTTCAACTTGTTCTGTGCTGCTATCCCTATTTATTTCACCGGATAACCAATTTTTAAGCATTAAATAATCACTACCGTCATTATCAAATTTGTTTTTAAGCCAAATTTCTTCTGTAACGAAAGGAATAAAAGGATGTAGCAAAATCAAAATTTGTTTGAATACAAAAGATGATACTTTTTTTACTTCTGCTTTAGCTTTTTCATCTTCTGAAAAGAGTATTGTTTTAGATAGTTCTAAATACCAATCACAATACGAATGCCATGCAAATTGATAGGCATTTTTAGCAGCCTCATCAAATCTATAATCTTGAAGATTTTTTTCTATCTTATTTTTAGTTTCAACAAGTTCTGAATAAATCCATTTATTAATATTTACATTTAAGCTAGGAACTTTATCTATATCTTTAAAATCACATTCATTAGTGATTAAAAAATTATTTGCATTCCATAATTTGTTCAAAAAATTTCTATAACCTTTAACTCTATCTTCAGAAAGCTTAACATCTGTTCCTGGTGAAGCCATTGATAACAAAGTAAATCTAAGTGCATCAGCACTATATTTTTTAATTAAATCTAAAGGATCAATTACATTTCCTTTTGATTTAGACATCTTTTGTCCCTTCTCATCTCTAACCAATGCATGAACGTAAATATCTTTAAAAGGTTCTTTGTTTAAAAACTCTGTACCAAACATAATCATTCTAGCTACCCAAAAAAAAATAATATCAAAACCTGTAACTAAAACTGAAGTTGGGTAAAATTTATCAACAAATTTATTATCATCTGGCCAACCAAGTGTTGCAAAAGGCCATAAGCCAGATGAAAACCAAGTATCTAAAACATCTGTATCACGATTTAATTCAACATCTTTACCATAATGTTTCTTAGCTTGTTTTTTTGCATCATCTTCATTTTCAGCAACAAAAATTTTTTCATCAGGACCATACCATGCAGGTATTTGGTGTCCCCACCAAAGCTGTCTTGAGATACACCATGGCTCAATATTGTTCATCCATTGAAAATAAGTTTTTGACCAATTCTCAGGAAAGAAGTTTGTTTTTTTTGAATTAACAACTTCTTTCGCTTTAACTGATAATTTACCAGCATCAGCAAACCATTGTTCCGTTAAAAAAGGTTCGATTATTGAATTAGATCTATCTCCATAAGGAACTTTGTTTTTGATATTTTCTTCTTTTACGAAAAATTCCTTTTCTTTAAGTTCTTTTAAAATTTTTTTTCTCGCTTCAAACCTATCAAGGCCGACATAATTTTTTGGAGCATTTTCATTTATCTTGCCTGCTTCTGTAAAAATATTTATTATTTCAAGATTATTTCTTTGACCAACATCATAATCGTTGAAGTCATGTGCGGGAGTTATTTTTAATGCTCCTGTTCCTTGCTCAGGATCTGCGTAATCATCTTCAATGATTTTTATTTCTCTACCAACAATTGGAATAGTAACAGTTTTTCCAACAAAGGATTTAAATCGTTCATCTTTAGGGTTTACCGCTATAGCAGTGTCGCCGAGCATTGTTTCGGGTCTTGTTGTTGCAATTGTAATATATTCTTCCGTTCCATCTATAGGATATCTGATGTAATAAATTTTAGAATTTACTTCTCTTTGATCTACTTCAAGATCTGAAATAGCTGTTTTTAAAACTGTGTCCCAATTGACTAATTTTTTGTCTTTATAGATTAGTCCTTTTTTATAAAGGTCTACAAAAACCTTAATTACTGATTTGGATAAATTCTCATCCATAGTGAAGGCATTTCTTGACCAATCACAAGAACAACCAAGTTTTTTTAATTGATTAATTATTATGTCTCCATATTGCTCTTTCCATTCCCAAACTTTTTCAATAAATTTTTCTCTACCAATTTCATTTTTATCAATTTTTTCAGAGGTCAATTTTTTCTCTACTAATGCTTGCGTAGCGATTCCAGCATGGTCTGTACCTGGTTGCCATAAAGTTTCAAAATTGTTCATCCTATGATAACGAACTAACAAATCTTGAATAGAATTATTAAGCGCATGTCCCATATGCAAACTACCAGTTACATTTGGTGGCGGGATTACAATTGAGAATTTTTTAGAATTTTCCTTTGGTTTAAAAAGACCATTTTTTTCCCAATAAGAATAAATTCTGTTTTCTACATCAGAATGTATATATTTATCGCTACTCATTGATGTTAAAGTTTATAATTTAATAATCTAAATTAACAATAATCAATTTGAATCGTTATTTAATAGACTATTAGAAAAAATTTAATATAAAAAGGCATCTGTAGCTATTAGCTAAAAATAAGACGGCAACGTGGCGGAATGGTTACGCAGAGGATTGCAAATCCTTGTATCCCGGTTCGATTCCGGGCGTTGCCTCCAAAAAAAATCTTGTTTTAGTTATAAAAAAAAGTAAGTTTGCTTTTTTACATTCCTCGGTAGCTCAGTTGGTAGAGCAGTTGACTGTTAATCAATTGGTCGCAGTTTCGAGTCCTGCCCGAGGAGCCAAAAATTAATTATTACAAATCTTAATATTAATTTGGGGTCAGATATAAATTAATTTTAAACTGCTTTTGAAATTCCTGATCCTGATATTTGCAAAGATTTATTAAATTTCAGTTTTTGATCAGCATTAAGTTCTGAATATAATTTAACTAAAAAATTATAATTAACATTCATGTGACCTTCTTGTGATTTTTCTAAATTTACTAAATATTCCGAAAAATCTTCAAAGAAATAATTAATTGGTACTTTTAAATAATTTGCAAGTTGAAGTAATCTAATCGAACTTACTCCATTAGTACCCTTTTCATATTTTTGAATTTGCTGAAACGTAACGTTAATAGCTTTTGCTACTTTAGTTTGTGTTAAACCTAAAGCTAATCTTCTTAGCTTAAGCTTATTGCCTAAGTGTTTATTGAAATTATCTTCCATTAAGACCCCTCTTAATTAAATTTTATAAAGTCCATTCAACCTATTTATTAATGCTACTGCAATAGAAAAATTTATTTTTTTTCATAAATAACTTGAAATAATCAAAACACTGTCAAGCATTAGTTCAATGCAAAATAAACATATTTAGATTGTATTGGTATAAATTTATTGCATTAAATTTATATATTTTTATAGTATTTGACTTAAAAACAGCTTAGTCCTATCGCTCTTAGGGTTAGCAAAAAACTCTTTAGTTTCAGCTCTTTCAACAATCATTCCTTCGTCCATAAAAATAACCTCATCAGCTACCTCTTTAGCAAATCCCATCTCATGAGTAACAACTATCATTGTCATTCCTGCTTTTGCTAAATTAACCATTGCATCCAAAACTTCTTTAATCATTTCTGGGTCAAGAGCTGATGTTGGTTCATCAAATAACATTATTTTTGGCTCCATACATAATGCTCTAGCGATTGCACATCGTTGTTGTTGACCGCCTGAAAGTTGTCCTGGATATTTGTTAGCTTGGTCTGCAATTTGTACTTTTTCTAAGTGCTGAAGAGCTAAATCCTCTGCTTCTTTTTTTGGCATTTTTTTTACCCAAATTGGCGCCAGTGTGCAATTATCTAAAATAGAAAGATGAGGAAATAAATTAAATTGTTGAAACACCATCCCAACTTCAGCTCTAATTTTTTCTATGTCTTTAGTGTCCTCTGTTAATTCATTTCCATCTACTATAATTGAACCTTGTTGATGTTCTTCAAGTCTGTTTATACATCTAATTAATGTTGATTTACCTGATCCTGAGGGTCCACACACAACAATTTTTTTATTCTTCTCGACTTCTAAATTAATATTTTTTAATACTTGAAAATCACCAAACCACTTATTCATTTCTGTAATCTGAATTATTTTATCTGACATTATCTTTCCGTTTTATATTTTTGTTCTAAATTATAACTATATTTACTCATTGCATAGCAAATAATAAAAAATAGTACTGAGGCAAACACATAACCTTCCATCGCAAAACCTAGCCACTCTGGGTTTGTTTTAGCAAGATTTAGCATTCCAACAATTTCTAAAAGTCCAACAACAAATATTAAAGGAGTATCTTTTACAAGCGCTAAAAAGGTATTGGCAATTCCAGGTATTACAAGTTTAAGTGCCTGAGGTAAAATTACTAAAATGTGCATTTTCCAATAACCCATTCCTAAAGATTTAGCAGCATCATATTGGCCTCTAGGTAGTGCTTGCAAACCACCTCTAATAACTTCAGCAACATAAGCTGCTTCAAATAATGAAATTGCAATGATTACTCTTACTAGTTTATCTATAAACATATCTTCAGGTAAAAACATTGGAAACATTACCGAGGACATAAATAATACTGTAATCAATGGAACACCTCTCCAAAATTCAATCATACCTATTGAAAAATATTTAATTATTGGAAAATCTGATCTTCTACCCAAAGATAAAAACAAGCCTATTGGAAAACAGAAAATCAAACAAAAAAATGATACTATAAAAGTTAAAGACAAACCTCCCCAAGCACCTGTCTCTACCCACTCTAATGCTTCTAATTTACCAAGTTCAATAAGCTCTTCATAAAAAAATACATATTTTAGTAATATATAAAGTGTAATTGGAACTATAATAAAATAGTACATTTTAAATTTTGAAGGAATAAAAAATCCTATTATAACTGATATTACAGCTGCAATAATACCATACGAGAAATCAAAAAATATTGGACCACCTGATATAAAAAAGAAAATAAAGAAAAAAGCAATTACAGGATAGACAACCACATAATAAAGAGTCAAATATTTTTTAAATTTTTCAGTAGCAAAAAAACCTATAGTTCCTAAAAATGCTAAAGCTATAAATGACAAGTTAATACGCCACTGTTCAGCATTTGGATACATTCCATACATAAATCTGTTAAACCAAATTTTAATATAGGTCCAACAAGCACCACTGCCTGTACATACGTCTTTTGAATCTCCTGCAATATTTGCATCTAAAATAAACCAACTTAATAATGGTGGGAGTGATTTGATAACCACAAATATAATTAATAATGATAAAAAAGCATTAAAATTGTTAGTATTAATATTTTTATTAATTGAATCTAAAAACTTTAAGCCTGAATAATCAATTCTAATTAAATGAAGTCCAATAAACCCTAAAATTAGTGGTAAAAAGAAACTAATTGATCCAGGTAAAAATGAAATTATATCTTTATTAAAAAAAGAATTTAAAAAAACTATAAATATACTTAGTGCTACCAAAACTACACCTGTATATAGATAAGTATTAAGATTGTTTTTATCTGGTTGTAAAAAATTCAATTTATTCATTATTTTTCTTTAATAGCTATTTTTTTATTATACCAGTTCATAAATATTGAAATTGATATACTCAGAGATAAATAGGTTAACATTGTTATAGAAACAATTTCTATCGCTCTACCAGTCTGCATTAAAGCAGTTCCAGCAAATACTAGAACTAAATCAGGATAAGCAATTGCAGCTGCAAGAGATGAATTTTTTGTCAAATTTAAATATTGATTTGTAGTTGGTGGAATTATAATTCTTAACGCTTGCGGCATCACAACTAGTTTTAATACTTGATTTGGAGTTAATCCTATAGAAGCAGCGGCTTCTTTTTGTCCTTTGCTAACACCTTGAACACCTGCTCTAACACATTCAGCAATAAAAGTTGCTGTATACAAAGATAAAGCTAATGCCAGAGATATTAATTCAGGTGGCAACTTAATTCCTCCTTCATAAGTGAAACCAGATTGGGATAATTGTTTAATCACAGGTACTTCAACTGAAGCATCGACACCACCAAATAAAAAACTTAATAAAGGTAAAATTATTAATAGTCCTATTGAAATTGACAAAACAGGTGTTTGAATACCTTCGTTCTCTTGTTTTTTTCTTGCATAAATTTTGATGAAAATAATTGAAATTATTGCAGCAATTATTGAATAAATAAATATATCTAAATTATTCCAAACAAAGGCAGGAACAAAAAAACCTTTTATTGTTAGAAAAAAAACCCCAAACATAGGCTCAGTATCTTGAGGCAATGGCAATGCTCTTAAAGCGGCAAAATACCAAAAAAATATTTGTAATAATAAAGGAATATTTCTAAAAAATTCTACGTAAACTGCAGCGGTTCTATTTATTAGATAGTTGTTTGATAATCTTGCAATTCCTACAACGACTCCAATAACAGTTGCAAATATAATTCCTATAACTGAAACTAAAATAGTATTTAATAAACCAACTAGATATGCTCTAAAATATGAGTGAGAACCATCAAATTCAATTAATGAAAATTGTACATCAAAAGAGGACTCTTGGGATAAAAAACCATACCCAAAAGTAATTCCTCTATTCTCCATATTAACTTGAGCGTTATAGGAAAAAAATCCGAATATTAGAATTACAACTAGAAGTGTAAGTAATTGGGGTAATATTTTTTTAATATTCACAATAATTCAAGACTTATAAAAAAAAGGGCTAGAAAAATCTAGCCCTTTTTAAGTTTTATTTAAAGATATAAATTATCTTGCTGGTGGTACATAAAGTATTCCACCTTTAGTCCATAATTCATTTGGACCTCTGTCAGGTAGAATTCCAGTGTCAGCAATGTTTCTTTTGTAGCTTTCACCGTAGTTACCAACTTGTTTGATAATTCTTAAACTCCAGTCATTATCTAAACCTAAAGCAGCTCCTAATTCACCTTCAGCACCAACTAATCTTTTTACAGCTGGATTGTCTGAAGTTTTCATAGAGTCTGCATTAGCAGAAGTAACACCATACTCTTCAGCTTCAATCATAGTGTTAAGAGACCATCTAACGATATCTTCCCATACAGAATCACCTTGTCTAACAACAGGGCCTAAAGGCTCTTTTGAAATAGTTTCAGGTAAAACTATGTGGTCATCCGGAGAACTCAATTTAATTCTTTGAGCAGCTAAACCAGATTTATCAGTTGTATATGTATCACATCTTCCAGCATCATACGCAGCAACAACTTCGTCAGCTTTTTCGAAAGTTACTGGCTCATAAGAAATTCCTTTTGAATTAAAGAAGTCTCTCATATTAAGCTCAGTTGTTGTTCCTAAGTTTGTACACGCAGAAATACCGTTTTTGAAATCATTCACAGATGAATATCCAGAATTTTTTCTAACCATAAAACCTTGACCATCATAGAAGTTTACTCCTACGAAAGTAAGTCCGATGTCAGCATCCCTAGAAAGAGTCCAAGTTGTGTTTCTTGATAAGATATCAATCTCATTAGAAGTTAAAGCTGTAAATCTTTCTTTAGCACTTAATGGTGTAAACTTAACTTTGTTTGCATCACCTAGTACTGCAGCAGCTACCGCTCTACATACATCAACGTCAACACCAGTCCAATTTCCTGCAGCATCAGCATTAGAAAATCCTGGAAGACCTTGAGATACTCCACATCTTACAAAACCCTTCTTTTGAGTGTTTTTAAGTGTTTTAGATTTTTTAGCAGCCATAGTTTCTGTTGTAAAAGTAAACAACACTGCAACCATAGCAACTAAAGAAGTTAATTGTTTTAAGTATTTAAACATTATTCTTCCTTTTAGTTATTTTTATTTGTTAACAAATAATTCAAAATTACTTTTGAATATTCTTAATTTAAGCATGTAAGAAAATACTCTTCAAGAAAAAATAATTAGTAAAACCTTGTTTAGATAAATTCTAGTCAAGTACAAAAATTTTAATAATAGCAATAAAAAATGACAATATGGCGCGCCCTGGAGGATTCGAACCTCCGACCCTCGGTTTAGAAAACCGATGCTCTATCCAGCTGAGCTAAGGGCGCAAAATTTACTGATATATATAATACTAAATTAGTTTTTAAAAAGAAATTTTTTAACAATTAGCAATAAAGATAACAGTTCAACTCTTCCGATAATCATAAAAAATATTAGAAAATATTTAGTTAAAAAGTGCAAATTTTGAAAATCAAAGTCCGATAGACCATAAGCAGATGAATTAACCGTGTTCATCAATGTCAATATAGCTAATTTGAAAGAATATTCAAATTGAATATCAGATAAAGACAATAAGATGGTTAAAGAAAAAAGTGAAATAACAAAAATTAATATTGTTAAAAAATATTTATTTATGTCTTTAGTATCAAAATTAATTTTAGAAAAAACCAATTTGTTCATAAATACATTTTTTGGCCTGCTAAAAGAAAGAATTTGATTAATAGAATATTTGGTTAAAGAATATATTTTTAAAAACCTTAAACCTGAGCTCGTAGAAAAAAAGGAACCACCAATAACTACAAGTAAGATATATATAAAATGTAAGTTAGCTTGATCAATATCAAGAGAAATACCTATATTTGAAATGCTGCTAACTAAAGATAAAAAACTGTATGTGAAATTAGTATCATAGCTAAAGAATACAAAAAATATACTTACAACTATAATAAAATATAAAAATAAATGTATATCTTCATAAAAAAAATTTAAATTTTTTTTTCTTAGAAAAATTAAATTATATGTAAAAAAAATACTAAAAAAAGAAATCAGCATTAAAAAAGAAAATATAATTATTTGAAAATCGTTTATTAAAATTGACGAAAGATCATTTGAAGGCAGAAATCCACCTGATGAAATTACTGTCATTGCTAAATTCAGTGAATTAAATGATCTAATTCCAAGAATATTTAAAATAATAAAAATTGAGATAGTTAATCCTGTGTAAAGTAAAAGAATTTTAATTGATTGTTTTAAAATCTCAGCTGAATTAAAAGATAAAAAATTAGTTAAAGATTTTTTTAAACTTTCATCATAAATATCAATTAAAAAAATTATAGAATATAAAAAATACAAACCACCTATCCATTGTATTGATGATCTCCATAAAATTAAGCCTTGATCAACATGTTTGATATTTTCAAAGATAGTAAAACCTGTTGAAGTAAATCCAGAAACTGCCTCGAATAAAGAATTTAAAAAAGATAAATTATAAATACTTAAATAAAAAGGTATAGATAAAACCATAGGCATTAAAAGATATCCCAATAGGACGGTTAATATCTTTTCAAATATTGAGGGTTTTTTGGGATCAGTTTTAATTTTGTAAAAAATTATTCCAATTACTGCAGAAATAATTAAGCTAAAATAATATGTGTTTAGATTTAGATATAAATTAAAATAATATGAATAAATAATATTTAAAAAAGAAAAAATAGATATTAATATAAAAAAGAAACTTAAGTACTTTACTCTAAAAAATGACATTTAATTAAATAGAACTTATTCTAAATATATTTTCTACTACTGAAATAGAATCTTTCTTTGCTAAAAAAACAACTTTATCCTCTTTTTGAAATACAAAATTTGATCTAGGTATAATAACTTTATTTTCTCTTAGGATTGCGCCAATTCTTATCTCATCTGGCAAATTTGAATTTTTTAATTCTTTATTAATAAGCTCTGAAGTTTCTATAATTTCAGCTTCAATTACTTCATATTCACCATTCATAATAGTATAAGCTGTCTCAATTGTTCCTTTATGAACATGCTTTAAAATACTTGAAACAGTATTCATTCTTGGATCAATAAGATCATCAATTTTTAAAGAGTTTTGTAACAAAGAATAATTGGGCTTATTAATTAAAGCCATGGTTCTTTTATCATCAATATCTTTTTCGTCTTTTGCAAATTTTTCAACGAGAACACTTACCATCAAATTATCCTCATCATCATTTGTTAAAGCAAGAACTGTTTCGGCTTCTTGTAAATTTGCTTCTGCTAATACTTCCTCGTCTAAAGCATCACCATTAATAACAATCGTATTATTTAATTCGCTGGCAAGAAATTCAGCTCTTTCTTTGTTTTTTTCAATAATTTTAACTCTTGCTGCGTCTAAAGTTTCTTCAATGTTTTTAGCTAAGTTAAAACCTATGTTGCCACCACCTACAATTAAAATATTTTTAGATACTTTTTCTTCATGTCCAAAAGCTTCTAAAGTATCTGACATTTGTGATGAATTTATTATCACATAAATTTTATCATTTTTTCTTACATCATCATTTTTCTTTGGAATTAAAAATTTTTCATCTCTTATTATTCCAATAATATTTGCATCTAAATTAGGATGTTTTTTCGTTAAATCATTGAGCTTGATGTTAATTAATTTACAATTTTCGTTAATTAAAATTTCCAATAATTTAATTTTATTATCAGCAAATGGAACACTGTCTAATGCTCCTGGAGCCTCAAGTTTTCTTTGTATTGATTTAGCAATTTCAATCTCTGGTGAAATAATCACATCTATTGGGAGATTCTCTTTATTATAAACTCTTGTAAATTTTGGGTTTAGATAATCTTGAGATCTTATTCTGGCTATTTTTTTTGGAATTTTAAAAATTGAAAATGCTATTTGGCAAATAAGCATATTAATTTCGTCGTTTCTAGTAACTGCTATAATCATGTCAGTCTCTGCTGCGTTAGCTTTTTCAAGTATAGAAGGATAAGTTCCTTTTCCAACTATAGCTTTAACATCTAATGCATCATCAATTTTTTGAATATCTTCGCTAGAAGGGTCAATAACAGTTATAGAATGACCTTGTTCACTTAGCTGTTTAGCTATAGTGAACCCTACTCTTCCAGCTCCACAAATGATTATATTCATCTAATTAAATTCTTTGATGCCCAAACCTTTTAATTTTCTATGTAATGCGCTTCTTTCCATTCCAACAAAATTAGCCGTTTTAGAAATATTTCCATTAAATTTTTTAAGTTGAATAGTTAAATACTCCTTTTCAAACTTTTCTCTAGCCTCTTTTAATGGCACAGAAAGGCTATTTTCAGCTAATTGATCATCAAAATTTGTATTTTTTAAAGATTCTTTAATAATATTTGAGATTTTATCTTTTGAATCTGGTTGCAATATTGCAATTCTCTCAATTAAATTTCTTAACTCTCTAACATTACCATGCCAATTATGATTAAGTATGTAACTGTTATTATCATCTATATCTAATTCTTTAATTTTATAATTTTCTGATATTTTTTTTGAAAAATATTTAATTAACAAAGGTATATCTGAAATTCTTTGGCTTAATGGTTCAATGTTTATCTCAAAAACATTTATTCTGTGAAATAAATCCTCTCTAAAATTTCCAATTTCTATTTCTTTTTTTAAGTCTTTACTTGATGAGCAAATTAATCTTACATCTACACTAACATCATTACTACCATTTACTCTTTTAAATTTTTGATCTGTTAATACCCTTAATATTTTTGATTGTATATCTAATGGAATTTCTGAAACTTGATCTATTAATAGTGTTCCTCTGTTTGCTTTTTCAAGCGCACCGTATGATATAGAACCATTCTCCTTTTCTTCTCCAAATAATTCTAATTCATACTTGTTCATATCAAGCAAAGCACCATTTAAGACAATAAATGGATTTTTACTTCTAGTAGACGCTTTGTGGATTTTTCTAGCAATTAATTCTTTTCCTGAACCTGAGGGGCCGCTTATAAAAACCCTACTTTCAGTAACTGATATTTTTTTAATTTGATAATTTATATTTACTATATTTTTGCTTTTTCCTATTAATTCATAGGATGAAAATAATTTACTTTCGTATTCTCTATTTTGTTTTTTTAAATTAAAGTTTTCAACTGCTCTTTTAACAAAATTAATTAATCTTTCTTGATCAAATGGTTTTTCTATAAATTCAAAAGCACCATGTTGCAATGATTTGACAGCCATTTCGATATTCGCATGTCCAGAAATAATTATAACAGGTGTATCTTTATTTTTAGATTTAATATGTGAAAGAAGCTCAATACCATCATTATCCCCTTTATCCAATTTAACATCAAGAATTGCGACATCAGGTAATTTTTTATCAATTTCAGCAAGTGCTTGATTATAATTTGCTGCTAATCGAGTTTTGTAACCTGCATCTATAATTAATTCATTAATTATATTTCTGATATCTGAGTTATCGTCTACTATTAAAATTTCTTCGCTCATTTTTGTTTTAAAAATGTTATATTTATTTTTGCTCCATTATTGATTGGTATAAAATCTATTTTTCCATTGTGATCATTAATTATTTTATTAACTATCGATAATCCTAAACCAGTTCCATTTTTCTTAGTTGTGAAATACGGATTAAGTATATCTTTAATTTTGTTTTTTAATTCACTAAAACCAACACCATTATCCTCTATAATTACTTTTATGTGGCCATCATCTTCGGTAAGTTCAATAGCAATTTTTTTGCTGAAATTGTTATTGTTTTGAGCTTTTTGATTGATACTTTCGATAGAATTTTTAATCAAATTTAAAAACACTCTACTTATTTGTTCTTTATCACTATCAATTAAAATTTTATCAGAGTCTTTGTTAAAGATAATATTAATCGTATTGTCTAATTCTTTTAGCAAATTTATATTTTCGTGAATTATATCTACTAAATTATTCTCTCGAAAGATTGGTTTAGGCATTCTTGCAAAATCAGAAAATTCATTAACTAACTTTTCAATTTGCTTTATCTGATTATTTATAATTTTTAAATTATCTTTAAAATTCTCAATTTCACTTTCTTGTAATTTTTTAGAATATTTATTTTTTAATCGATCTATAGTTAATTGAATGGGTGTAAGTGGATTTTTGATTTCATGAGCAAGTTTTCTGGCCAGGCTTCCCCATGCCTCATGTCTTTCATTAATAATTAGTTTTTCTTGCTGACTTTTCAACCTATCTATCATTAAATTAAAATTTTTATTTAAAGTTTCTAAATCTTTATCTGTCTTCACTTCAGGAACTTTTGCATTAAAATTTCCCTTTCCTATCGATGCTGATGCTAAAATTAAGTTATTTATTGATCTAAAGAATCTGGATGAAAATCTAATTGCTATTGATATGGAAACAAATAACAAAACACTAACAACTATTATATATATAATTGCAAAAGAAATTTTTATACCTGTACTTTTTTCTTCGACAGTATAATAAAAATTTATAGCTTCTTGAGATTCATTTAAATATTTTGAAATATCTTTATCTAAATATTTTACAACATACAAAAATCTATCATCAAAATTCTGCAATCTCATTATAGCTGCTGAAATATTTTTTGGAGCATTAATTATTTTTAATGGCCTATCATCATCTAAAACCATATTTAGAGCTTTATCTACAGGTGGTATGTATGGCTGACTATCATTTAATGAAGTAAATAATAATTTTTTATTAATGTCTATAATGTGAACTTCATCTACATTACGAATTAATTTTTGTGTATTTAAAAATCTCTTATATTCATTTTGATTATCATTTAAAAATTTTTTACTTTTATTGGTATCAAAAGCTATCAAAACTATATCAGATTGAATTTTATTTCTGATTTCTTCTACGTAATTCCTTGCTAACTCATAGGAATTATTGACAACTGTGGTTACTTTTTTATCGAAATACTTTTCTAAAGCAAAAGAAAATAAGAATAACGAAAAAATAGATATTAATACAGAAGGTATAAGTGTAAATAATCCAAAGTATGTAATATATTTTTTATTTGATTTTAATCCATCTTTATCGATATCATTTTTTATAGCTCTCTTAATCTCAATAAAAATAAAAACAAAAAGTGCAAATAAAAGAGCAATATTTAGGACTAATAAAATTTGTAAATTTTGATCTGTTAATTCAATAAATCCTTTATCTATAAAAGTTAAAAAGGTTAAAAAACCTATCGATAATGTGATAATAAATAATATTATTAGATATATATTTTTTTTAATAAATTCGTACATTTGAATATAAAAACTACCATATAAATGAATACTTATTTTATAATACTAGCATCAGGACAAAGCAAAAGATTTAATTCAAAAAAACCAAAGCAATTTAATATTTATAAAAACAAGGCTCTTTTTAAACATTCTTTAGAAAAAGCAATGAAATCAAAGCTGTTTAAAAAAATTATATTAGTCGTAAATAATAAAAGAAGTATTAAAGAAAAATTTCCTAAAAATATATCAATTATAAAAGGTGGTAAAGAAAGATCTGATTCCTCTTTAATAGCCTTAAAATATATAAAAAAATTTAAACCTAATAATGTTCTAATTCATGATGCTGCTAGACCAAATTTCACAATCAAGCTTTTAAAAAATCTAATTAAATCACTTAAAAAAAATAATGCGGTAATACCTTACACGCATGCAAAAGACTCAATTAAATATAAAGTAAAAAACCAACTTTTTAACTTAAATCGAAATAATTCAATTCTAACTCAAACCCCACAAGCTTTTAAATTTAAAGATTTATATAATCTTTCAAGTAAAGAAAAAAATAAAATTACTGATGAAGCAACATTATTTATTGAAAATAATCTAAAAATTAAATTTATTAAGGGTGAAAACTTAAATTATAAAATTACATTTAAAGAAGATATCAAAAATAATAAAACTTATTTTGGTATTGGTTTTGATATTCATAGATTAATAAAAGGTAAAAAACTTTATTTAGGTGGTATAAAGATTCCTTATCACTCAGGACTTAAAGGTCATTCAGATGGAGATGTAATTATTCATTCAATAATAGATTCTCTTCTTGGGGCTATGAGAAAAAAAGATATTGGTAACTTTTTCCCAGATAATCAAAATAAATATAAAAATATTAGATCCCCTAAAATGCTAAAACCTATTCTTGAAATATTAAATAATAATGAATTTTATATAAATAATTTAGACATAAATTTAATATGTGAACAACCAAAAGTTTCAAAGTATCGGTATAAAATAATCAAATCTCTATCTAATTTATTAAATATTGATAAAGAATTAATTAACTTAAAAGGTAAAACAGTAGAAAAACTTGGGTTAATTGGAAAGGAAAAAGCAATAGCATGTGAAGTTATTTGCTCAATTACACAATGAAAAAAATAAATGTTTTGTTATCCACTTTCTTTGGTTATGGATATTTAACCAAAATTCCTGGAACCGTAACTTCTGCAGTAATAACTGTTTTTATTTATATTGCTTATGAAATTTTAGGTTACACTGATCTTAAGTTTTCAATTATTTTTTTTATACTTTTATTCTTTTATTCATTTTATGCCGTAAAAGATTCTGAGTCTGAATTTAAAAATAAAGACCCAAGGCAAATAGTAATCGATGAAGTTTTGGGGCAATCTATGCCTTTAATTTTGTTATTGTATTTAAATCAAACTAATCAAATAAGTATTTCCATTGAAATTTATTATATTTTATCTTTTGTTTTTTTTAGATTTTTTGACATCCTAAAACCTTTTCCAGTAAGTTATTTTGATAAAAACCATAAGAACTATTTTGGAATAATTATGGATGATATAATGGCAGGTTTATATTCAATGATATTAATATATTTAATAAGTTTAAAATTCTAATGAGTATTCAATTACTGCATAAAAAATTAATTAAAAAAAGATTAACTATATCCGTAGCTGAATCATGTACGGGTGGATTATTGGCCTATAATTTAACTAAATTAGCTAATTCATCAAAATATTTTCAAATGGGTCTAATCAGTTACTCTAATCAAGCAAAAATAAAGATATTAAAGGTTAATAAAAATATTATCAGAAAATATGGTGCGGTAAGCCATGAGTGTTGTAAGGCAATGGTTCAAAATTTATCAAAAATATCAAAGAGTAAAATCAGCGTTTCGATAACAGGAATTGCTGGTCCAGGAGGTGGATCAAAAGAAAAACCTGTTGGCCTTGTTTATGTTGGCATTAAAAAAGGTAAAACTCTGCTTATTAAAGAAAATAAATTTAAATCAAAAAACCGTAATTCAATTCAAAAATCAACAGTCCGTAATGTCATTAAGATAATCAGTAAAATTATTTAATACTTTCAGCTCTTTTTTGAAACGCGTCTGCTATCTTTTCCAAACCAAATTGAAAAGATTTAGTCATTAAAATATTTAAGAACTTATTTTCTATTTCAAAATCAATATCAAATAAAACCTCTGTTTTATAACCTTCAGTATCATTTCCCACCTCAATAAATTTCCAATTATTTTCTAAATGATTTAATGGTCCACCTAAATTAACAACATGAATATGATCATTTTTTTTATTTAATTTAACGTCACTTTTAAATGTATCTTTAAACGGTCCCTTACCTATTGTAAGATCCGCAATTATATTTATTGTATCTCCGTTATCACTTCTCTTATAAACTTTTGAATTATCACAGAAAGGAATAAATTCTGGGTATTTTTCAATATCTAAAACAAATTCAATTAGCTTATCTTTTCTGTTATCAATTAATCGCCTAACTGATGCTTTTGGCATTAATTATTTTTTAATCTATTTTGTTGAAGTTTCGCAAAATCTTCATCTGCATGATATGAAGATCTAGTTAGAGGGGATGAAGACACCAACAAAAATCCTTTAGCTTTTGCAATTGTTCCTAAATCTTCAAACTCTTTTGGCGTGTAATATCGATCTAATGGATAATGTTTGGGTGATGGTTGTAAATATTGACCGATCGTTATGAAATCAACATCTGCGGCTCTTAAATCATCCATGACTTGTAAAATTTCGTCTCTTGATTCCCCTAGGCCAACCATTATTCCTGATTTAGTAAAAATATTTTTATTAACTTTTTTTGCATTTTTCAAAAGTTCTAAAGATGCAAAGTATCTAGATCCCGGTCGAACTTTTAGATAAAGACTAGGGACAGTTTCAATATTATGATTAAAAACATCTGGTTTAGCATCTAAAACTTTTTTATATGCATCTCCTTTTCTTAAAAAATCAGGTGTAAGAACTTCAATAGTAGTATTTGGATTTGATTCTCTAGTTTGTTTAATCACTTCAAAAAAATGTTCTGATCCACCATCGTCTAAATCATCTCTATCCACTGAAGTAATAACAACATGTTTTAAATTTAATTTTTTTACTGCTTCTGCAATCTTGACAGGTTCAAGTTGATCTAATTTTCCTGGTACACCAGTTTTAACATCACAAAAAGCACAAGCTCTTGTACAGGTGTCTCCCATAATCATAAAAGTTGCATGTCGCTTACTCCAACATTCGGTTATATTAGGGCAGTTTGCTTCCTGACAAACAGTTACAAGATTATTATTATTTACTATTGTTTTGGTTAAAAAGAATTCCTTACTATTTGTAAGTTTTGATCTAATCCATTCAGGTTTTTTTTTAATTGGATTAACCGGTTTGTTTTCTTTTTCTGGATGTCTACTTTTCATCTTTTTTAATTATATAAATAGTCTCATTTTTTTTACCAAACAAAAATCGTTCTCTAATTAAAGTCTCAATATAATCAAGATCCAAATTAATACTTAGAAGTGAATTTTTATGATCCATATCTTCTATTTTATTAGTTAGGGTTAATTCTTCTTTTTTCAAGTTAGACAAAAGTTCCTTCTTTTCTATATACGAAAAAAGGCCTCTTTCTCCAGACACTAAATTAAAACCAAAATAAAAAATAAGAAAAACAGATATTAATAAAAAATAATTTTTTTTTATTAATCGAAGCATTAATTGATCTTATTCATCCTCGCTTTTTTTCCAAGTTCTTCTTCAATACGGATTAATTGATTATATTTTGCAACCCTTTCAGATCTAGCTAAGGATCCAGTTTTAATTTGATTTGAATTAGTGCCTACTGCTAAATCGGCAATAAACGTATCCTCACTATCACCTGATCGATGAGATATAATTGTTTTATATCCAATTGTTTGAGCAAATTTAATTACATCTAACGTTTCTGAAACAGTGCCAATTTGATTTAGCTTGATCAAGATAGAATTTGAGGAAATATTTAAGAAACCTTTCTTTAATCTTTCAAGATTTGTTACATACAAATCATCTCCAACAATCTGAACTTTTTTTATTGATTTCATTAATTTATTCCATGATAACCAATCATTTTCAGCAAATGGATCTTCAATAGATTTAATTTTATATTTTTTTATAATTTTTTGATATTCTTTGATGGATTTATCTACTGAAATATAACTTTTAGAATGAATAGAGTATTTGTTTTTTTTATATAATTCATTAGCAGCCACATCAAGACAAATAGAAACATCTTTACCATTAACAAATCCTGACTTTTTAATTGCACTCACAATTAAATCTAAAGCTTGATTATTACTACTGATCATGGGTGCAAACCCACCTTCATCACCTACTGAAGTTGATAAACCTTTGTCTTTAATTAATTTACTTAAGTTTTTAATGACAACAAAACAAATCCGCATTGCCTCAGAAAAACTTTTTGCACGATCAGGCCTGATCATAAACTCTTGAATTCTAAGACCATTATTTGCATGCGCTCCACCATTAATAATGTTCATTAATGGATAAGGTAATTGAAAGTTATTTTTTTGAGAAAAAGTTTTATACAAAGGTAATTTTTTTACTTTTGCAGACAATTTTTTTACAGCCATAGAAACTGCTAACATCGCATTAGCTCCTAAATTAGTTTTTTGTCTTGTACCATCTAAATTAATTAACAAAGCATCAATTCTTTCTTGATTATGGATACTTTGTCCTTTTAATTTTTTTGAAATCTTTGTGTTAACCAAGTTAACTGCACTTAAAACACTTTTTCCTAAATACCGTTTATTATTTTTATCTCTTTTTTCAAATGCTTCAAAAGTTCCTGTGGAAGCACCTGAGGGACAAATAGCAGATGCACTATTATTTTTAATATAAACCTCTGCCTCTACTGTTGGATTTCCTCTACTGTCAAAAACTTGACGTGCTTTTACTTTTAAAATTTTACTCACTATTTTTTAATTAGATTATCTATATCGTGTAATTGTTTTAATAGATTCTCTAATTTATTCAATGGTACCATGTTTGGTCCATCTGATGGAGCATTATCAGGATCTTGATGTGTTTCAATAAATACACCTGCAACTCCAACTGCAACTGCAGCTCTTGCTAAATATTCAACAAATTCTCTTTGACCACCAGAGGATTCACCTTGGCCACCTGGTTGTTGAACAGAATGAGTTGCATCGAAAATTACTGGATAGCCATTCTTTGCCATTATAGGTAATGATCTCATGTCAGAGACTAAAGTGTTGTATCCAAAACTTGCACCTCTTTCTGTGACTAGGATGTTTTTATTTCCTGAGTCTGAAATTTTTTTAGTTACATTCACCATATCCCAAGGTGCTAGGAACTGACCTTTTTTTACATTAATAATTCTATTTGTTTTAGCCGCAGCAATTAATAAGTCTGTTTGTCGACATAGAAAAGCTGGGATTTGTAAAACATCAACATGTTTTGAAACAATTTCACATTGTTCAGCATTATGAATGTCTGTTAAAATAGGGACATTCAATTCCTTTTTAATTTTATCAAATACAGGAAGTGATGCATCTAACCCTGCTCCCCTTTTGCCTTTTAAACTAGTTCTGTTCGCTTTATCAAATGAGGTTTTGTAAATAAATCCAAGGCCAAACTTTGAAGTAATTTCCTTAATTTTTCCAGCCATATCCATTGCATGTTGTTCTGTCTCTAACTGGCAAGGACCTGCAATAATACAAATCTTATTGTTGTTTGAAATTTCTATATTTTCACAATTTACTTTAATCGCACTCATCTATGATTTTTTGCTGCTTTGATAAAAGAAGAGAATAAAGGATGTGGGTTCAAAGGTCTAGATTTAAATTCAGGATGAAACTGAACTCCTATGAACCATGGATGATTTTTAAGTTCAATTATCTCTGGAAGCTTATGATCTGGAGATAAGCCTGAAAATATTAATCCTTTCTTCTCAAATTTTTCTTTATATAAAATATCCACTTCATATCTATGTCTATGTCTCTCTTTGATTATTCTAGATTTATAAATATCTCTAATTTTAGACTTATCTTTTAAGATTGCATCATAAGAACCAAGTCTCATGGTGCCACCTAAGTCTTTATTTGTCCCTTTAATTTTTCTGCCACTTTTCTCCCATTCATGCATCAAGCCAATAATATGAACACCGCCTTTATCAAACTCAGAAGAAGTTGCTTTTTTAATCTTTAATTGATTTCTAGCAAATTCAATTATTGCCATCTGCATTCCATAACAAATTCCAAGGAATGGAATTTTATTTACTCTTGCATACCTTATCGCTTCAATTTTACCCTCAGTTCCCCTTTTGCCAAACCCACCTGGAATTAGAATTCCTGAAACATTTTTAAGTTTATTTTTTATTTCTGAAACTTTTAATTTTTCAGAATCTATTCTAACCAAATTAACTTTAAGATTATTGGATATTCCTCCATGAGTAAGTGCTTCATCTAAAGATTTATAAGCATCCTTTAATTCAACGTATTTTCCAATAATTGCAATGTTAACATGTCTATTAGTATTAAGAGTAATTTTTGTTATTTTTTTCCAAGGATTCAAATTTGCAGGTTTTTTTGATTTTAATTTAAAATAATTTAAAACTTGAATATCTAATTTTTGATTAAAAAAACTAATCGGTGCCTCATAAATAGTTTTAACATCAACAGTTTCAATTACATTTTTGATATCAACATTACAAAACAAAGATATTTTTTTTCTATGGTCTAAAGGAATAGGTCTTTCTGATCTACAAATAATAATATCAGGTTGAATACCAATGCTTCTTAATTCTTTAACTGAGTGTTGGGTTGGTTTTGTTTTTATTTCATCCGATGCTTTTAAATAAGGAACTAAAGTTAGATGAATAAATAATGCATTTTTTTTACCAATATCATTAGAAAATTGTCTAATTGCCTCTACAAATGGTAAGCTTTCTATATCCCCTACTATTCCTCCTATTTCACAAATGACAAAATCTTCTTTAGATGTATCGTGTTTTATAAATTCTTTAATTCTGTCTGTGATATGAGGAATAACTTGAACTGTTTTACCTAAATACTGACCTTTTCTTTCTTTCTTTAGGACATCACTATAGATTTTTCCTGTCGTAATATTATCAGTTTTCTTTGCAGTTACTCCTGAAAATCTTTCATAGTGACCTAAATCCAAATCTGTTTCAGCACCATCATCTGTTACAAAAACTTCTCCATGTTGAAACGGGCTCATTGTTCCTGGATCCACATTTAAATAAGGATCTAATTTTCTTAAACGAACTTTGTAACCTCTTGATTGTAACAAATAAGCAAGCGATGCAGAAGAGAGACCTTTACCAAGGGATGAAACCACGCCGCCAGTGACAAATATATATCGCGCCATGGAAGTATCTTATAGCGAATAAAAAATGAATTGAAAAGGATTAATTAATTATTTTCTGGAATTGAAGGCGTGTCTTCAGTTTTTTCCTCAACTGTATCCAATACCGACCCCGTAGGAGTAAGTTCTGCTCTAGATATTATTGTTAAGGCTAAACTACAAATAATAAATAGCGTTGCTATGATTGCAGTGGCTTTTGTCATGAAGCTGCCTGCTGATCTAGATAACATAAAATTTTCTTGCGAAACTCCAATACCAAGAGCACCTCCTTCTGATTTTTGCAACAAAACCAAAAGAACTAAAATGACAGCAAGTATGATGTTAATTACAAGTAATAAAGTTTCCATGATGGTTTAATTAATCGTTTTTTGAATTATATCAATAAATTTTTTTGGAATTTGTGATGCGCCTCCTATCAAAAAACCGTCAATGTTGGGAACTTTTTTTAATATGCTTGCATTATTAGTATTTACAGATCCACCATATAAAATTTTAGGATATATTTTTACAAATCTACTTTTAATAAATGAAATAGTTTTATTTAAATCAGCTTCTTTTGGAATTACACCTGTTCCGATAGACCAAACTGGTTCATAAGCTACAATAATTTTAGATTTATTCTTTATCGATTTTAATCCTTTTTTAATTTGTCTTTTTAAAATTTGATTGGTTTTTTTTTGTCTTCTTTCTTTCAAAGTTTCGCCAATACAAAAAATGATTTTTAAACCTGATTTGATTGCACTTTTAATTTTTAAATTAATTATATTGTCTGTTTCTCCTAACTGCCTGTTTTCTGAGTGTCCTAAAATAACATACTTTGCTCCAACATTTTTAAGCATATTAGAATTTACTTGTCCTGTGTAAGCACCATAGTCATAGCTGTAATGACAGTTTTGAGCACCAACCTCAATATTTGTTTTTTTAAGTCTTCTTGATAATGGACGAATTAATGTATTAGGTGGGCAATAAACTATTTTAAATTTATTTTTTTTGTTATTTTTTGAAAACTTTATTACTTTATCAAGTGAATTTAGAGTTCTTAAATCCCCAAACATTTTCCAATTAGCTACAAAATACATATATTTATTTGTCATAATTGACTTTTTAATCTATAGATTTGTTTTTTACAGATCAATAAATTTATAAAGCAATGATAGAAAAACTAAAAGAATTAGGATGGAAAAAAACTGGAGGATTTTTAGTGATGGCCGTTGTTGCTTTCGCTTTTATCTTTGGTGGTTTTGGTGGTGGATTTAGCACAAATAATCAAAACAATATTGCAAAAATAAATAAAACAAATGTAACAACTCAAGATTTTATTGACTATGTGAATCAAAGTGGAATTTCACAAGAAGTTATTAGGGATAACTTAGACAATAATATTATTGAAGAACTATTATCAGGGTTAATTTCAACTAAATTGATTGATTTAGAAATTAATGACTTTGACCTTTCAATAAACGAAAGAACCATACTTAAAAATATTAAAAGAAATAAAAATTTCCATGATGAAAATGGTGCTTTTCAAAGAATTAAATATGAAAAATTTTTACTATCAAACAACATGTCAGCTGCAATGTTTGAGTTACAATTAAAAAATAGAGAATTGCAGAAACACTTATTTGATTTTATTGGAGCAGGAACAATAACCCCAAATTTTTTGATAGAAAATAACTTTGAGGAAAATAATAAATCTTTAGATATCGAGTATTTTGATATGGAAACCCTTTATAAAACTAAGGAAGATTATACAGATAATGAAATCGAAGTATTTATTGATGAAAACAAAGATCAATTAAAAAGAGAATATATAGATTTTAAGTATGTGATTTTAAATCCAAAAAATCTAATTGGAATTCAAGAATTCAATCAAGAATTTTTTGATGAAATTGATTCAATTGAGAACAAAATTTCTCAAGGAATTACATTTGAAACTATATTAAAAGGAATAAATGTTGAAATTATTGAGGTAAATCAGTTTGTACCTAGCTCCAGTAAACAGATTAATGAAGATTTAATTTATTCTAAGAAAACATCTAAAATAGACTTGATAGAGAGTGGTGATAACTTTCTACTTTATAATATTGATAATCAATATGATCGAGCTCCAAATTTAAATGATGAAATCATTAAAAGAGAAATTGTAGAGTTAATATATCAAAAAGGTAAATTTGATTACAATAGAAAAATCATCGAAGAAATTCAGGATAAAAAATTTGATAATTCAAAATTTGAGGAACTTGCTGGATATAATAAAAAATACTCTTCAATCAACTCTATAGAAGATAATAATATCTTTGATATTAATTCAGTTAAAATGCTTTATGCGATGCCAGAAAACTCTTTTGCATTAGTAAATAAAGAACAAAATATTTTTTTAGTCAAAATTACTGGATCAAATAAAAACTCATTTAACAAAACAGATGAGAAATACATCAAATTTGTAAATACACAAAATACTAATAACAGAAAAAGTATCTTACAATCGTATGATCAATTACTAAATACTAAATATCAAGTCCAATTAAATCAAAAAACTATTGATCGACTTAAAAATTACTTCAAATGATAATTAATCGAAGCTTCAAAGATTTTAAGTTTCGACACAGAAGCAAAAAAAATCAAATTATCTTCACTAAAAAAAAAGTAAAAAATGATGAGGAAGTATTAAACCTAATAGACAATTTCCTAGAGGAAAAAAATAGTTTTATATTTGAGTCTGTAGAAAAAGGTAAAATCAAAGGTAGATATACAATATTTGGTAAAAATCCTGATAAAATTTGGGAATTTAATAATAATAATTCTTATCTAATTCAAACAAATAAAAAAAGAAAATTAAATGATAAACCAGATAAATTAATTGAAAAAATAATTGAAGATTTCAAGTTTGAAATTCCCAAAAATTTACCTAACATTTGCTCATTAGTCTCTGGGTATTTTTCTTATGATTCAATCAGATACATAGAAAAAATTCCTAATAATTGTAAAAATGATCTTAATTTACCCGATGTAAGGCTTCTTCGTCCAAGAACTTTAGTCATTCATGATAATTTAAAAAAAGAAATTTTTTACATATCTAATATTTTTAAAGATGAAAAAATTAAAAACTATCAAAATAAATATGAAGAAGTTAAATCTGATTTGTTTAAATTACTCATTCAGTCATCAATTAAAAATATTGATAAAAAAGTAATTCAAAAATCAAAAAATATAAAAGTGAAATCTAACACTTCAAAAAATAAATTTTTATCAATGGTTAATAAGGCAAAAAAATATATTAAATTAGGAGATATTTTTCAGGTTGTTTTAAGCCAAAGATTTGAGGCAAAATTAACAAAAAAACCATTAGATATTTATAAAAAACTAAGAGTAACAAACCCCTCTCCTTTTATGTTTTTCTTCAACTTTGAGGATTTTCAAATAATTGGCGCAAGTCCTGAAATACTAGTGAGACTTAGGGATAATAAAATTACTGTAAGACCAATTGCAGGTACTAGACCACGTGGCAAAACTAAAAAAGAAGATCTTTTTTATGAAAGAGATCTACTTGAAGATAAAAAAGAACTTTCAGAGCATTTAATGTTACTTGATTTGGGTAGAAATGATGCTGGTAAAGTCTCAAAGATAAATTCGGTAAAAGTTACAGAAAGTTTCATTATTGAGAGATATTCTCATGTAATGCATATAGTTTCAAATGTAGTTGGGGAATATAATAAAAAATTTTCAAAATTTAAATCACTCTTAGCTGGTTTTCCAGCAGGTACTGTTTCTGGAGCTCCAAAAATTAGAGCTATGGAAATTATAGATGAATTAGAAACATCAAAAAGAAAAGTTTACGCAGGTGGAATTGGATATTTTGCTGCAAATGGGGAATTTGATACATGCATAGCTTTAAGAACTGCAGTTGCTAAAAATAAAAAATTTTATGTGCAAGCAGGTGCAGGTATAGTTGCAGATAGTAAACCTAAAAATGAATATGAGGAAACAGTTAATAAAGCAAAAGCTTTAATTAATGCTTTAAGATGATGAAAGTATTGTTAATAGATAATTACGATAGTTTTACTTTTAATTTGTATCACTACATCTCATCATTAAATGTTAAAGTTGATGTAGTTAGAAATGATAAAATTAATTCTAAAGAAATCATTAAAAAGAAATATGATAAAATTGTTATTTCACCAGGACCGGGTAACCCAAATCAATCTGGCAATTGTATTAAAATATTGAAATCATTATATAAAGAATTACCTTTTCTAGGAGTATGTTTGGGTCATCAAATAATTGGACAAGTTTTTGGATCAAAGATTGTCCAAGCAAGAAAGTTAATGCACGGTAAAACAAGCAAAATTAAATCCAAAAAAATCGGTATTTTAAAAAACCTCCCAAATACATTTGAAGCTACCAGATACCATAGTTTGGTAATTGATAAAAAAACGTTATCAAAAGAGCTAGAGATTACAGCAGAGACAGAAGATGGAATTATAATGGGTGTTCAACATAACAAATTTAATATTCATGGTGTACAATTCCATCCTGAAAGTATTAAAACTAAGTTTGGAATGAAAATTCTTAAAAACTTTATTAACAATTAAATTTATGAAACAAATTTTAGAAAAACTTAAAAATAAACAACATTTAACTTTTGAAGAAAGTAAAACTGCTTTTGAAATATTAATGACTGGAAAAGCCAGTGATGATGAAATTTTTGACTTTTTAACTTTGCTATCTAAAAAAGGTGAAGTTTCAGATGAAATATCGGGTGGAGTTTTTGTTCTTAGAGAAAAGTCAAAAAGAGTAAATGTAAGTGATTGTATTGATACTTGTGGGACTGGCGGTGATGGTATGAATACACTTAACATTTCAACTGCTTCTGCCCTACTTTTAGCTAGCATGGGCACAAAAGTTGCTAAACATGGCAATAAAGCTGTTTCTTCAAAATGTGGGTCTGGTGATGTTTTAGAAGCTCTTAAAATTAAAATTGATTTAGAACCTGAGGATATTGAAAAAGAAATTAATATCAATAATTTTGGTTTTATGTTTGCACCAAATTATCATAGTGCAATGAAATTTGTAGGACCTGTAAGAAAGAAAATTGGAAAAAGAACTATTTTTAATATGATTGGTCCATTAAGTAATCCGGCTCTTGTAGAGAGACAAGTTATAGGTGTGTTTGATAAAAAATTATTAAAAGTATTTGCAGAAGGACTTAAAAATTTAAATTTAAAATTTGCTTGGATAGTAAAGAGTGAGGATGGATTAGATGAAATATCTCCTTATGCAATCACTAATGTTACCCAATTAAAAGATGGTCAAATTTCTGAAATAAAAATAGATCCAAATGCTTTAGGGGTCAATGCAGATAATTTTAAAAATTTAGTGGGTGATGATGCTAAATTTAATGCTGATAAGATGATTGAAATATTTAAAGGTGAAGATAATGATTTTTCAAAAGCAGTTTGTTTAAATGCTGCAGCAGGTTTAATTGTTGGAGAAAAATTTTCTGAATTTTCTGAAGCTTACGCTCACGCAAGAGAATTTATTCTTTCTGGAAAAACTTTTTTACATCTAGAAAAGATTCAAAATGTCTGAAAATATACTTCAAAATATCATTCAAAAAAAAATTGAAAAAGTTGATAAATTAAAAAAAACTTTAGATCTTAATGTTTTAAATGAGTTAATAGATAAAAATAATAGCTATATAAATTTTAAAGAGAAAATAGAAAATAATATAAAAAATAGTAAAACTTCAATTATTGCTGAAATTAAAAAAGCAAGTCCTTCAGCAGGTATAATAATTGATGATTATAATCCTGTTGATATTGCTCAGATTTATTTAAATAATAAAGCAACTTGCCTTTCAGTTTTAACAGAAGAAGATTATTTTTTAGGAAATTTAATTCACATAAGCAAAATAAAAGATAAAATAAATTTACCTATATTGTGTAAGGATTTTTTTATCGATAAATTTCAAATACCTTTGGCAAAAAGTTATGGCGCTGATGCTATTTTAATTATTTTGGCTGGGGTTTCGGATGATCTTGCTTCTGAATTATATGATGAAGCTATGAAATATAATATGTCAGTTATTGTTGAAGTTCATACAGTAGAAGAAGCTAAAAAAGCATTAAATTTTAAAGATGCATTAATTGGAATAAACAATAGAAATTTAAAAACACTTAAAACTGATATAAATACAACTTATGATATTTATGATGTAGTAAAAAGTCACAAAGGTCCTTTAATATCTGAAAGTGGAATTAAGAACAAAGATGAACTATTAGAACTAAATAACAAAACATCAATTAACACTTTTTTAATTGGTGAATCACTTTTGAAAAACTTAGATAAAAATTCTATTTTTTCAGTTTTATAGTCAAATAAAGCCCTATTTTGCTAATTTTTTTTAGTATTGTTAATTTAAAAGAACTTTTATAGAACATTATTTGTACGATATTTGTTCTTATGCTAACAAAAAAACAAAAAAACCTACTTTTATTTATCAACAAGAAGTTGAGAAGTTCTGGTGTGTCTCCTTCATACGAAGAGATGAAACAGTCTCTTAATTTAAAATCTAAATCAGGTATTCATAGATTGATCAGTGCTTTAGAAGAAAGAGGTTTTATTAAAAGATTAGCTCACAAAGCAAGAGCTTTAGAGGTTATTAAATTACCAGAGACAGCTTCTGCCAACGATATTTATAATAGCTTTTCACCTAGTGTCATTAAAGGTGGACTAGATGAAGAACAAACCGATTCTGATGAAGTAGAAGTACCAGTACTTGGAAAAATTGCTGCAGGAACACCTGTTGAAGCAATACAAAATGAGGTTTCTAGAATTCCACTACCAAATAATTTAGAAAAAAACGGTGATTACTTTGGATTAAAAGTTCAAGGTGACTCTATGATAGACGCAGGTATTCATGAAGGAGATACTGTTATTATTAAAAGAACTGATACTGCTGATAATGGTAAAATCGTAGTTGCTTTAATAGATGAGCATGAAGCGATGTTAAAAAGAATTCGGAAAAAAGGTAAAGTTGTAGCGCTTGAAAGTGCTAATAGAAACTATGAAACTAAGATTTTTGGACCTGATAGAGTAAAAGTTCAAGGAGTTTTAGTATCTTTATATAGAAACTTCTAAAAAAATAGTCTAAACAACATTGATGTCTAAAGTAGCAACACGTTTTGCTCCATCCCCTACTGGAGCTCTGCATATTGGAGGGGTTAGAACTGCCTTATTTAATTGGTTGTTCTCTAAAAATCAAAAGGGAACTTTTCATCTAAGAATTGAAGATACTGACAAAGAAAGATCAAAAGAGGAACACAAAATACAAATTATTAAATCATTAAAGTGGATAGGGATTGAACATGATGGTGAAGAATATGTTCAGTCACAAAAAATAGAAGATCATATTAAAATTGCTAATGAATTATTAAAAAAAGGCAACGCATATAAATGCTACTGCTCTGCTGAAGAGATAGAGGAACAAAAAAAAAGAGCTAGGCAAAAAAAGATGCCATATATTTATAATAGAAAATGGAGAGATGCTGATGAAAAAGATGCTCCTAAAGATATTAAACCCGTAATTAGATTTAAAAGTAAAATAGAGGGAACTTCTAAACTTAATGATTTAGTTCAAGGAGGTGTTGAAATTGAAAATAATACAATAGAAGATTTTATAATTTTAAGAAACGATGGAACACCAACCTATAATCTTTCTGCAACTGTTGACGATCATCAAATGGGAATGACACATATAATTAGAGGAGATGATCATAAGATAAATACTTTTAAACAAATACAAATATACCAAGCAATGGGTTGGGATGTTCCAGAATTTGCACATATTCCACTAATTCATACTATTGAAGGTAAAAAACTTTCAAAAAGAGATAATGCCTCAACTTTGGATGATTACTCAAAAATAGGAATAATGCCTGGTGCATTAAGAAATTATTTACTTAGATTAGGATGGTCATATCAAGATAAAGAAATATTTACTCTAGAAGAGAGCATTGAACACTTTAATTTAGCAGGTATTGGAAAATCACCATCAAAACTAGATATGAGTAGAATATTATCAATGAATGAGCATTATATAAAAACAATCGATGAGAACGATCTTTATCAATGTCTAGACGAATATTGTAAAATTTATAAAGAAGAAATTAAAAATGACAAAGAAACAAAAGTTAAATCCTCATTATCATTTTTAAAAAATAAGGCTAAAACATTAGAAGACATTTACAATAATTCAAAATTCATCATAAATGATGAAGTTAACTTCAATGAGGATGATATTAAATTAATAGATGATAAAGCAAAAAAAATTATTTCAGAATTTATTAAAGAATTATCATCTATTTCAAAAATAAATAAAGAGAATTTAGAGCCTGTAGTAAATAATTTAATAAAAATAAATGATACAAATTTTAAAGGTGTCGGTCAGCCTATACGAATTGGTTTAACAGGATCAAAATTTGGTCCTGGATTATATGATATAGTTATAGCTCTTGGTAAAGAAGAAGTTTTAAAAAGACTAGCTAAGATAATTTCTTAAAACTAAACAAGCCTCTTCAGATGAAGAAGTTTTAGATCTAATTCCTTCTAATGTTTTTGAACAATCAGATAATTGTTTTTTTGATAAGGTCAGGGTTTTTTAAAAGATAAATTACAGATCTATAAATTTCATCAGCATTACATTCACTTTGTAACAATTCAGGAATTACTTCACGATTATTGATAATATTAATTATATTTGCAAATTTAACATTAACTAACATTTTAAATATCATAAAATTTATAAAACTGAGTTTATAAATAATTATAGAAGGTATATTTGAGCTCGAAATTTGCAGTGAAACTGTACCAGATTTAGATACAGCAAAAATTGAATTAGATAAAATTTTAGATTTAATACCTTCGTCTGAAACCACATCTACATTTTCAATATTAAATTTTTTAATTTCTGACAAAATTAAATTTTTGTTTTCATCAGTTGCATGAAAGTAAAAATAAAAATCATTATGTCTTTTGTTTATTAGTTTTATAAAATCAATTAAAATATTTAATAATACGTCTGTTTCAGATTTTCTACTTCCAGGGAAAATTGATATTATTTTTTTATCTTTAGGAATTATATTTTCAACAATTTTTTTATTAACTTGATTATTCTCAATTAATGGGTGTCCAACGAAAGTATTTTTAATTTTTTCTTCATCAAAATATTTTTTTTCAAAGTCAAATAAAAGAAGAATATGATCGATATATTTTTTAATTTTTTTTACTCTATTTTTTCGCCATATCCAAACTTGTGGAGCTACATAATGAATTATTTTAATATTATTGTTAATTTTTTTAACTCTTTCAGCGACACGCATAGTAAAATCAGGGCTATCAACAGAAAATAATATATCAGGATTAAATTTTATTATTTCATTAACAGTGTAGTTAATTTTTTTTCTAATTTTAAAGATATTTAATAAAATACTTGTAAAACCTAGATAAGTTATTTCATTTAAATTAAAAATACTTTCAATTCCTAATTTTTTTAAATGATTTCCACCAACAGATGAATATTCAATATTAGGATTTTGAGATTTTAACTTTGATATAACCGTTGAAGCTAATTTATCTCCAGAAGGCTCACCTGTGAGTATGAATATTTTTTTCATATAATATTGATAAATATCTTGTTCTTATTAGCAAATTTAATGCATTTGATTTTATCTAGAAAAATATTCTTTTTAGATTGTAAAACGACACCCCGTAATCCATACTTTTTAATATCTTTAAAAGTTTGTAGACCAACTGTTGGTAAGTCCATTCTTAAATCTTGTTTCTTTTTTGGGAGTTTTATTAAAATTCCATCTGAATTTTTCTTCAATTCTGATAGCATTTTTTTTGTTCCCTCTCTTCCTTCTTTAGCTAAAATTTTACCATCTTTGACAACTATGGCCTGAACATGGTCTAAACTTTTTGTTTTGTTAAAATAAGCTTTACCTTTTTTTATTGAAATTATATCCAGTTTATTTGGTTTAAATTTACTATAATTTCCTCTCCTTAAAGATAATTCTGGATTAAAAAATATAGAGCTTATAACTTTAATTCCTTCATTGTTTAAAATTTTTATAATTGATTTAATTATAGCGGCATCACCTATTTTGGCTGCTCTTATTACACTTGGCATATAATAAATCCCTTTTAAATCTAATCTTAAAGAATAAAAATTTGGTTTTGAAATTTTACCTGCGAACAAAACTTTCTGACATTTTTTTTGTTTAATTATATTTATTATTCTTCCAAATTTTCCAATACTTATTCTGAATGAATTTTTATCTTTTTTAAATTTATTATTTTTTGAAAAATCAATTATAAAATATTTTTTTTTTAATTTCTTAACTTTACTTAGAACTATATCTGAAAAATCAGTGTCACCTAAAAACAAACCTATCATTTTATTTTGAAAATGGAGTACAAATTGGTCTTTTCTTATCCATTTCTATAAATTTAATAACTTCTGCAACTAATTCATTATTCTTTAATACATTTGATAAATTGCTTAAATTTTCTGTTAAATTTTCGTTCTTAAAAATTTCTTTATAAGCATCACTCAAAGTCATTATCTCTTTATTTGGAATATTTTTTCTTCTTAGACCTATTAAATTCAATCCTTGCAAAACACTTCTGTTTCCATGTGCAATACCATAAGGAATTATATCTCTAACTACACCGCACATACCACCAATCATTGCTGATTTGCCTACTCTTGTGAATTGTTGGACAGCTGAATTACCACCAATAATTGCATTATCGCCAATATGTGCATGACCTCCCAAAGGTACATTATTTGCTAAAATAACATTATCACCAACAAAACAATCATGTGCAATATGGGCTGAAACCATGAACAAACAATTATTGCTAATTTTTGTTAATCCTCCTCCCCCTTTTGTTCCTGGGTTAATTGTAACATATTCTCTAATTTTATTATTATCTCCTATCTCTAATCTAGTTTTTTCACCTTTAAATTTTAAATCCTGGGGATGATTGCCAATTGAAGCAAATGGATAAATAATATTATTTTTCCCAATTATTGTTTGTCCTGTAATATTTACGTATGATTGAACAACTGTACCTTCTCCAATTTCAACATCAGGACCTATGACAGAATAAGGACCAATTTTAACGTTTTTTGAAATTTTAGCTTCTGAATCAATAATTGCTGTTTTGTGTATCATTTATTATCTCTTAAAAATTCCTTAATATTTTTTGCTGGGTACCCCATTACTTTAGTATTGTCAGGAATACTTCTTATAACACCAGAACCACCTCCTATTTCAACATTATTTCCAATTTTAAGATGTCCTGAAATCCCAGCTTGTCCACCAATTTTAACATTGTTTCCGATGACAGAACTACCAGCTATACCAACTTGTCCAGCTATAATAGAATTTTCACCAATTTTAACATTGTGAGCTATATGTATCTGATTATCCAAATAAGTATTTTTTCCAATTACTGTATTTGACATTGAGCCTCTATCTATAGTAGCTCCACACCCTACCTCACAATTATCTTCAATTATAACTATACCTATATGTGGATATCTTAAATTTTGATTTTTCAAGGGAAAAAATCCAAATCCATGTTTACCTATAACACATCCATCTAAAATTCTTACATTGTCTTTAATAATTGTATTTCTAATAATTGTATTTGAACCAATTGAACAATTGTTTCCAATATTAACATTTTTTTCAATAATAGAATTATGACCTATTACACAGCTTGATCCAAAAGATACATTGTTACCAACTAAAACATTTTTTCCGAATTTAACTTTATCTTTAAGTTTTGTTTCTGATATAGAAATTGCAGTTTCGTCAAAATTATCATTAATTGAATCGGGATAAAACTTAGAGGTCAAATTAGAAACGGCAACTAAAACATTCTCAACAGTTAAAGAATTACAATGTTTGGGTAGATCTTTTTTTAAAGACTCTGTGGTTATGCAGAAAGATGCTTTTGTGTTTTTGGCAGTATCTTTGTATTTTTTAGAATGAAAAAAAGTAATATCAGAATTATTTGCTGTAAATAGATCTTTTATATCTGTAATTTTTTGATCAGATTTTAATTTATCACTTTTGATATTTAAACATTTTATAATCTCAGAAACTGAAAATGGACCATAATTTTTAAAGAAAGGATGAGACATAAATACTTTTAACAAAGCATTTTAAAATTAGTTATCAAGAATTATTGCTATTTATTTCTTATCTACAATAGTAGCTGACCAAATTGCATCAGCCATTTTTTTATCATCTACAAAAGCTTCACCTTTATACTTCCAAACCTTACCGTGTGATCTTATAGCGTTTATTTTAAGTATCAGTTTGCAATCAGGAATAACGGGATTTCTAAAACGAGCTTTTTCAACACCCATTAAAAAAACAAGTTTGTTTTCATATGTAGATTTATCTAAACCATGAGCAGTCAGTGCAGCTGCAGCTTGACCAAATGACTCTACAATTAAAACACCAGGCATTACTGGATTTTCAGGAAAATGACCTTGTACAAAAAAACTATCTTTTTTAACTTCTACAACAGCTGTAGCAGATGATAATTTCTTTATATCATACAACTCATCTATAAGTAACATTGGTTCTCTATGAGGCAATAATTCTCTTATTTGGTTTTTATCAAGTTTATTCATTTTTAAATTTTACATTAACTTCTTTAATTATATCATTTGTTATATCTAAATTATTTTTACCTATAAATACATTTTTACTTTCGAGCAATATATCAATTGAATTTTTTTTCATATAGTCTTGTATTATTGGGTTAAAGGTTAAAAATAAATTATTCATATTTTCGTTTTTTTTTTTCTCAAAATCTAAAACCATTTGATCTTTTATTATCTTAAATTCATTAATTTTATTTCTTAAAATATTGATCTCTTTATCTAGTTCTTCTTTGGAGACAACGTTTTGTTTGGTTTTAATTTCGTTTTCTCTTTTTTTTAATTCATTGTTTTTAATTTTCAGATTTTCAATATTTTTTTTATTAAGGTTTTCAATTTTTGCTAATGTCTTTTTACCTAAATTTGAATTTTTTACTAACTTGTCTAAGTCTATAAAATATATACTTTCATTGCTATGAGCTATATTTAAATTAAAAAAAAAAAAAATTATTAATACTGTTTTATATAATTTCATACTTAAAATGTCGTACCAATATTAAAGCTAAATGACTCTGTTACATCAGTGTCAGCTTTAGATAAAGTTTCTGCCAAAGTAAAACTCATAGGACCAATTGGAGTGAGCCAATCAATTCCAATTCCAAAGGAACTTCTAATTTTATCATTTACATCTAAAGAGCTGTCATAATCAACTCCCCATAAATTTGCTGCATCAACAAAAAATAAAAAATCTACGTTTTGTGAGTTTTCAAAAAGTTGTGGTATTGTAGATGAAAAATTTACTGCTGAGGCGTAATTTCCACCAACAAAATCATTTCCATCCTTTGGACCAATCTTTCCTCTCTCAAAACCTCTTAATCTATTTGAAGGTAGAAATATTCTTTCTGAAAGTTTTATATCATCATTTGATATTGATTCTACTGATTTCAAAAAAATGGAAAGTGTTGAAATATTATTATTATAAAGCTCAGTAAAATATTTATAACTATAAGTATTACTCAAAGTATTTGTATCACTTACAATTGGGATATCAATAAAGTAGCGAGATTGATAACCATCAGTAGTTTGAAATTTTTGATTCCTTTTATCATAATTTAAATTTAAATTTAAAAAACTATCCCAATAATTTCCTTCTTGGCTTTTTTGTCTTGCTGATGCTGTCGAGTTTGTACTAATTTTCTCATAATAATTTGAGGTGCCGATGCCTAAAAATAAATCATCATAATATTCAAAGCTTGATGCTAATGTAAAACCATTTTTATTTGTTTTATAGCCAAAATTTTCCAATCTATCTGTTTCAAGTGCTTGAATAGATAAGCTAACTTGTTTATCTGAATTATTATAATTTGGATTGTTTATTGAGATAGTGCCTTTAATACTTTCCTCACTAACCATTACTGTATTTTCAACCTGTATACCTTTGCCCAAGTAATTATTTTCTTTTACTGAAAATAAAAAATTTGCTCCAGATGTTCCAAATCCTGCACCTGCAGCTATTTCACCAGTGGCTTTTTCTTCAACTGAAATATCTATAATCTTACTATTAGGTTTTTTTCCTTGCTTAACGTTAGATTTTACACTTTTAAAAAACCTTAAATTTTTTAAATTATTCACTGATTTTTTTTCAAGTAACTCATTATATAGATCACCTTCATCAAGTTCTAATTGGTTTCTAATTACATTTTCTCTGGTGATATTGTTTCCGAAAATATTAATTTTTTCTACAAATAACCTTTCAGTTTTATCAATATTGAAAGTTAAATTAATCTGATTATTTAAAATTTCTTCGTCTACAGTAGCTGAAATACTTTCGAATTGTTCTTGTAAGGTAATTTTATCTATTTCTTCAAGTATATCTTCTATTTTGTTAATTGAATAACTTTTACCTTTAAGATTTTGAAATAGATACTCTATTTGTTCAAAATTACCTGTATCAAAGTCAACAGGTAAATTTAAACTAAGATTGTTAAAGAAATATTTTTCATTAGCATCAATATTAAAAATTATCTCAAAACTATTTGTATCTGTTAATTTGGCAAAAGAAGTATTAATTTTTGCATTATAATAACCGTTATTAAGATAAAAATTGTTTAACAATCTCGAATCAAATTCTATCAGATTTTGATTTAAATATTTTTTTCCAGAAATGAATTTCCAAAATTTATATTCTTCGCTAGCAATAATTCTTTTTAATTTTCTATCTTTAAATTTTTTATCTCCAATAAAGGTTATTTTATGAATTCTTGCTTTTTCACCTAAATTAACAGAATATTTTAATTCAATTTTATTATCTTCAAGTTCAGTCAAAATTACTTCGACATCTGAAAAAAAATAGCCTAGATCTTTTAAATTATTTTCTATTTTATTTTTATCTTGTTTTAAAAAAACATTATTAAAAGAAGATCTTGATTTAAGTTTTAAATTTGCAAAAACTTTCTCTTTAATTTTATTAGCTTTAATACCTTCAAAAAAAATATTTTCTATAATGGGAAATTCCTCTACATTAATAGTTAATATATTGTTAGAAAAATTAATTGATACATTTTTAAAAAAATTTGTATCATATATATTTTTTAAAATTATATTAAGATCTTGATCTGAATTGATTGACAAACCATTATTATAATTTGAAAACATTATAATAGTTTCGTCAGTAATTCTTTCATTACCTACAATTTCAATTTTATTAATTATTTGCGAATATACAGGTTTAGAAATCAATATTAAAATCAAAAGAATATACGCTGATATATTTTTAATCTTATTAAACATTTTTAGATTTATATACATTTTTTAATATTTTAAAACGAACATAATTATTTAATTTTATAATTTCATCAGCATTTTTTGGCTGTCTATTTTTAAATTTTATAAATTTTTTGTTTTTAATTAATTTAAAAAGATTTTTTTGAATTTCTATAAATTTAATTTTTTTATTTAAAAAAAGTTCGACATATGTATCGTTTGCTGAAACAATTACAGTTTCAAAAAGAGATGATTTTGTAGGTAAAATATTCAACAATCTTGTCATGGGATATCTATTTGTATTAATATTGGAAAAATTTAAGTTATTTAAAGAATTAATATTAACATCTGTTGTTTCAAAATATTTATTGTTGTTTAAATAAATTGTATTAAAAATCGGTATTTTCATTGTTGTATCATGTGCAATAATTTTTATTAGACCACTTTTAAATTTAATTAATGCATGAACATATGATTGGGGATGAATTAAAATTTTAATTTTATTATAAGATAAGTTGAAAATATTTTTGGCTTCAATAACTTCATAAATTTTATTCATCATTGTAGCAGAATCAATTGAAATTTTTTTTCCCATTGACCAATTTGGATGTTTTAAAGCTTGATTAATTGAAACGTTTTTAAATTTATTTAATGATAAATTAAATAAAGGTCCACCAGAAGCTGTTAAATAAATTTTTTCAATAGTCTCTGAATTAAATGACCTCAAGCCATACCATAATGAAAAATGTTCAGAGTCAACAGGTATAAAACTTGTTTTGTTTTTTTTTAATTCTTTATTAATTAAATTCCATCCACATACAATTGATTCTTTATTTGCAATTGCAATAGTTTTAGTAAATTTTATACTTTTTAAAGTAGGTTTTAATCCATCTATACCAGTGATTGAACTCATTAAATAATCTATTTTTTTTTTAAATATTAATGAGAGTTTAGAAAAATCGTTAAAAATATTTATTTTAGCGTTTTTATTTTTTTTTTTTAAAATCTGAAAACTTTTCTGATCAGTAATAATTAAATTTTTAACATTAAATTTCTTTGCTTGTTTAAATAATTCTCTATAATTTTTGTTTGCTGTTAGCAATAAAATTTCAAAATTTTTTTTATCTCTATTAACAATATCTAATAAATTTTTTCCAATAGATCCTGTAGAACCAATTATAGCTATTTTTTTTTTCATACAATTACCACTAAAAACTCCCATGTAGCCATACCAAGTGGAACTGCAACTAACATACCATCTATCCTATCTAAAATTCCTCCATGTCCTGGTAAAATATAACCTGCATCTTTGACTTTGGCTTTCCTTTTACAGAAAGAAATAAATAAATCTCCTATCTGGGAATAAAAAGATGTGAATATGGCTAACAAAATTAAGTCATATGAATTTGAAAAATGAATATTAAAATAAGGTTGAAAGATTGGTACCAAAATTAATGAAAGTATAAACGACCCTATAGAGCCTGAAATTGTTTTGTTAGGACTGATTTTGGTTAATTTTCTGCCTTTAAAAATTTTTCCAAATATTAAACCACCTAAATCTGAAAAAATACATATGCAAAATAAAAAAAAGATTGGTAATTTAAAATTATCTTGAGTAATTCCAATAAATATTAGCAAAGAAAATATAGTTAAATAGATTAAAATTAAAAAATTAATAACAACTTTATAAAATTTATTTTTATAATTATTTTGAATATAAATTTTAGATATTAATTCGTTAAATTCAATCCATGAAATTAATGAAACTATTATTAAAGATATTATTAGAACAAAAGAATTGATAAATGAAAATACCAATAAAAAAATGAGAGGAATAGAAGTAATTATTCTTTTTGTTAAATCTTTTGAAATCATACATTTCCAAAATTTCTCTTAATAGATTTAAATTTTTTAATAATTTTATTATAATCTTTTTCATTAAAATCGGGCCATAATTTCTTTACAAAAAAAATTTCTGCGTATGCTATTTGCCATAACAAAAAATTACTTAACCTGTGAGTATTGCCTGTTCTTATTAGTATATCGGGATCTGGAATATTTCTTGTTTGCAAGTATTTTATGAAATTCTTTTCATTTAGATTTTTTTTGGTTTTTTGCAACTGTTTAAAAGCATTCATTAATTCAGATTTAGAACCGTAATTCAGAGCTAAATTAATTTGCAATTTTTTGTTTGTTTTTGTTTTATTTTCTGAAAAAATTAAAAGTTTATTTAGCTTAGAGGAAAAATTTTTTATTCCTATTATTTTTAATTTGATATTTTTCTTATGTAAGTCATTGATTTTATTTTTCAAAAATATTTCAAGTAAGTTAAATAAATAATTTATCTCTTTTTTTGGTCTTTTCCAATTCTCTGTAGAAAAAGCAAAAAGTGTCAAATATTTAATATTATTTTTAATTGATGCTCGAATAATTTTTTCGACTGAATTTAATCCGGCTTTATGTCCAGCATTTCTAGATTTTTTGTGTTTTAATCCCCATCTCCCATTACCATCCATGATAATGGCTACATGATTTAGTGGGTTCATATTGTCATTATTTCTTTTTCTTTAGAAGAAACTTTTTCGTCTACTAATTTTATGTGACTATCTGTAATAGTTTGAACTTTTTTTTCATAATTTTTTTCGTCATCTTCACCAATTGTTTTTAACTTAAGAAGTTTTTTTAAATCCTCATTCGCTTCTCTACGAACATTTCTTATTGAAACTTTACATTTTTCTCCAATAGATTTTATTAATTTTTTTAGCTCAGTTCTTCTTTCTTCGTTTAGCTCTGGTACAGGCAATCTTATTAATTGACCGTCTATTTGAGGGTTTAGACCTAAATCAGATTTTTTAATTGCAGCATCTACTAACTGAACATTGTTTGTATCCCATACTTGAATATTTATCATTCTTGGTTCTGGAGTTGTTATACTTCCAATTTGATTAATTGGCATTTGTTGACCATAAACATCAACTTTTATCAAATCTAGCATTGAGGCATTTGCTCTTCCTGTTCTTAAAGAAGACAATTCTTTTGAGAAAACCTCAATGGCTTTATCCATTTTAAGGCTGTATGACTTCTCATCAAACATTTATTCTCCAATCTTAATTCTATAAAACTCTTTAATTTTTAAATCAGCTATAGAAAGTTCTTTCAGCACATCTTGAACTTTTTTCTTTGGCTCCATTACCCAAGCTTGAGTTAAAAGAGCATTTTCTTCTTTAAATTTGTTCATCTTACCTAAGCTTATTTTTTTTACAATCTCATCTGGTTTTCCAGAGTTTTTTAACTCTTCAGTAACCAGCTCTTGTTCTTTATCAATAATTGCTTGATCTATTGAGCCAGATTCTAAAGCTAGAGGATTTGAGGCTGCTATATGCATTGATAATTGTTTACTAAATGTTTTAACTATATCTGAATTATCTTTTGTATTTAAAGATACCATAACAGCTAATTTTGCAACATTGTCTTTTACAACAGTATGAAGATAGTGATTATTTACTCCATCAGAATTTTGAATGGTTTTAGCTTTACCGATTGTAATTTTTTCACCAATCTTAGCAATCAATGCAACTAAATTATCATCAACTGTTTGACCATTTTTCATTTTTGCAGATTTTAATTCATCAATATTTGAATTTTTTTCATTATTTAATTCGCTTAGTTCTTTTACAAAATTAATAAAATCATCATTTTTGGCAACAAAATCTGTTTCGCAGTTAATTTCTATTATTGAAGTCTTTATGTCGTCTCCACTGACTACAACAACTCCTTCTTTCGCATCTCTAGACATCTTTTTTGACGCTTTTGAAATTCCTTTAACTCTTAAAATTTCAATTGCTTTATCTAAATTACCATTTGATTCTTTTATGGCTAAATTGCAATCTTTAAAACCTGCTCCAGTTGCTTCTCGAAGTTTCTTTACTTTTTCTATATCACTCATTAATTTAATTTCTCCTTACCTACTTTAGAAAATTTTTTCTCTAATTTTTCTCTGTCTACTTCTTGAACAGTTTTTATTTTACTCTCATCTTTAGCTTTATCTTTTTTTGCCTGTTCCACAGTAGCAGAACTTTTAGCACTATTGATAGTTTCTTTGATTAAATTACAATAAAGATCAATAGCTCTTCTTGCATCATCATTACCTGGGATTGGATAATCAATATTGTCTGGATTTGAATTACTATCCAGTATAGCAATAATTGGTATTCCTAATTTTGAAGATTCAGCAATAGCAAGAGACTCGTAATTTGTGTCAATAACAAATACTAAATCTGGAATCTTTTTCATTTCAGCTATTCCACCTAAAGATCGTTGAAGCTTATCTTTTTTAACACTCATTTTTAAAAGTTCTTTTTTTGTAAAACCTCTATTTTCAGCTACTAAATCAGTTTCCAGTTTTTTTAATTTCTTTATTGAATTTGAAATTGTTCCCCAGTTAGTTAACATGCCTCCCAACCATCTGTAGTTAACAAAATATTGGTCTGTTTCTTTAGCAACTTCTGCTATTGCCTCTGATGCTTGTTTTTTTGTAGATACAAATAAAATTTTTCCATTATTTGCAATAGTTTGATAAACTTTTTCTAAAGCCAATTTAGTTAGCTCTAATGTTTGAGTTAAGTCTATAATGTGAATTGTGTCTCTTTTTCCAAAAATATATTTTTTCATTTTTGGATTCCATCTCAAAGTTTTATGTCCAAGATGAACACCTGCCTCTAATAATTGTTGAATTGTAACGTTTGGTATTTTCATATTTATTCCCGGTTATGCCACCACAGTAATTTCCAATTAAGGACCGGAGGTATAAAACCAAAAACTGTGTGCGTGTTAATTTAATTTGAAGATTATTTACAAATATTTACTAAATATAACAAGTAATTATTTAGTTAATTATTGCCTTAATTTCTTGATTTCTTAGGAGATTTAACGATTTACGATCTAATTTACGTGGATTTTTCAATCTGAATTGAATGATATTATCTCCTTTAACTAAATTAATATTTACAACAGTATTTCCTACATCTTGCAAAATTTTAGATATTTTTTCAATTTGTTCGTCAGAACTAAGATCAAATGAGACTTCGTTTATAGGGCTATTAAATAAATCTTTAAGTGAAGCTATTTTTTGAACATTAATTCTTGTTAGTCGATTTTCATCATTAGAAACATTTTTAAATAATGTCAAAATAAGAGAACTACCCTCTTTCAAAATTTCTCTATTTAATTCTAAAACGTCAGAGAAAATAAAAAGTTCAAACACACTTGATAAATCAGTTAATTTTAAAACAGCATAAGAATTTCCTTTTGCAGTTTTTCTCTCTTGAACTTTTAACAATGTAGCAGCAATATTAGAATCTTTTAAATACTCTTTTGAGATAAAACTTGAATAATCTATTATTTTATAATCACTAAAAATTTCTGTAAATTGATTTAACGGATGGTCTGAAATAAAGAAACCTACTGCTTCAAATTCTTTTGATAATCTTTCCTCAAATTTCCAATCTTCAGATTTAGTCAAAATATCATCTTGGTCATTTTCGTCATCTGAGAATAAATCAATCTGATTAACAGATTTGTTATCAAATATATTTTTACTTTTAGCTATTAAAGTTGGAATTGAATCAAACAAAGCTTGTCTATTTGTATTTATTTTATCAAAAGCACCTGCTTTAACTAAACCTTCTAATTGAAGTTTGTTTATATCTTTTGGATTTACCCTATTTATAAAATCATGAATAGATAAGAATTTTCCATTTAAAGTTCTTTCTTCAACTATGTTTGATATTGCCTCAAAACCTACAGCTTTAATACCACCTAAAGCATAATAAAATTTGTTATCTATAGTTCTAAAATCTTCAAAACATTCATTTATATCAGGACGAACAACTTCAACATTTAATCTTTTTAATTCTTCGTAAAATTCACTTAACTTATTTTGGTTAGATATATCCATAGTCATTGATGCGGCAATAAACTCTTTTGGATAATATGTTTTTAAAAACGCAGTTTGGTAAGAAATAATTGCATATGCTGCAGCGTGACTTTTATTGAAGCCATATTCTGCAAATGGTTCGATTTTTAAAAAAATTCCAGCAGCTACATCTTTTGCTATTCCATTTTTAACAGCTCCAGCAATAAAACCTTGTTTCTGTTTTTCAAGTTCTGCTCTTTTCTTTTTACCCATTGCTCTTCTCAAAAGATCTGCTTGTCCTGCTGTAAATCCTGATAATTTTTGTGCAATCTGCATTACCTGTTCTTGATAAATAATTACACCATAAGTTGGTTTTAAAATATCTTCTAGAAGTGGGTGTAAATAATCTGGTTTTTGTTTCCCATGTTTACAGTCATTATATGTTGGAATATTGCTCATTGGTCCTGGTCTGTATAGAGCAACTAAAGCAATAATATCTTCAATATGATTTGGCTTCATTTGAATTAAGGCTTCTCTCATACCAGCACTTTCAATTTGGAATAAGCCAACTGTTTTACCAGTTGACATTAAATCGAAAACTTTTTGATCTTCGTAATTTATTTTTTCTATATCAAAATCTTTAATTTTTTTTCTTACAAGTTTTTGTGTGTTGTTAATTACGGTAAGTGTTTTTAAGCCCAAAAAATCAAATTTTACTAGACCTGCATTTTCTGCTGAGTACATATCGAATTGAGTAGATGGTAATAATAAATCTGCAGAAACATCTTTGTATAAAGGAACAACTTCGGTAAGTTTTTTATCTGCTATTACTACTCCAGCGGCATGTGTAGCAACATTTCTATTTAGACCTTCTAATTTTAATGAGAGATCAGTAAGTTTCTTTACTCTTGGATCATCATTTATGAGTTTTTGTAATCTTGGCTCACCAGCAATGCACTGTGTTAAATTTTGCGGTCTAGAAGGATCAAAAGGTATCATCTTAGATATGCTGTCAACAAATCCATATGCTAATCCCAAAACTCTTCCAACATCTCTAATTACCATTCGTGCTTTTAATTTACCAAATGTTATAATGTGAGCTACACTGTCTTTATATTTTGTAGTTAGATACTCAAAAACTTGATCTCTTTTATCCTCACAAAAATCTATATCAAAATCAGGCATTGAAATTCTATCTGGATTTAAAAATCTTTCAAAAATGAGGTTAAATTTTATTGGATCTACATCTGTAATTGATAAACACCAAGCTACTAATGAACCAGCGCCTGAGCCTCTTCCAGGACCTACCGGGATATCATTATTTTTTGCCCATTTAATATAGTCAGCAACTATAAGAAAATAACTAGAATATTTCATTTCTATAATAATAGAAAGTTCATGATTAAGCCTGTTCTTATACTCTTTGTAAGAATTGTTACTTTCTAAATTTTCATTACTTAAATTAAAGATCTTATTGAATTTGACTTTTAATCCTTCAATGGAATCTTTTTTTAAAATTTCATCCGCATTTCCATCTTTGTCACTGCTAATATTGGGCAATATTGGGTTAGAAAATAACGGTCTATAACTACATCTTAATGGAAAATTATAATTATTTTCTAAAGCTTCAGGTAAGTCAGCAAATAATTCAGACATCTCTGAGTTAGTTTTTAAATAATGTTGGTCAGTAAATCTTAATCTGTTTTTTTCATTTACGTATGTCTTGTTGCCAATACAAATTAAAGCATCATGAGCTTCGTGCATTTCTTTATCTAAATAAAAAACTTCATTAGTTGCAATAATAGGTATTTCTAAATCTAAAGATTTTTTTAAATTAAATTTTTCAAATCCGATTTCATTTTGGTCATTATGTCTTTGAATCTCTATGTAAAATCTGTCAACAAAAGCATTTTTAATTTTATTATAAAGCTCATCAATTTCACTAAACTTTCCTTTATCAAATAATTTACCAAATAAACCAAAAACAGTTCCTGAAAATACAGCAACACCTTTGGAATGGCTTAATAATAATTCAAAATCTACATGCGGATCTGACAATTCATCGTTTTCCAAATACGATAAAGATGAAAGTTCTATTATATTTTTATATCCAACTTCATTTAGAGCAAACAATGGAAGTAAACCTGTTGTTTCTCCAGTTTTAAAATTAATTTGAGTTCCAATTATTGGCTGAGCACCAGACTTTGAGATCTTTTCAGCAAATTCTAGTGCACCAAATAAATTTGAGGTATCACACAAACCTAGGGATTTTATTTTATTTTTCTTAGAATATTCTTGCAAATCATCAATTCTAGCCGCTCCTTCGCAAATTGAATATTGTGTATGTATTTTTAAATGATTAAAATTTTGTAAGACAGACTCAGACATTAGATGATTTTATACTACCATCTCTCATCTCCAATAGATAATCTGCTTTTTTTGCAAAAAATCTATTATGAGTTGCAAATATAATTATTCTGTCTGATCTTTTTTGTTTGTTTAAAAGTTTAAAAATATCTTTAGCTGTATTCATGTCTAAACTACCAGTTGGCTCATCAGCTAAAATAATTTGAGGATCATTAATAATCGCTCTTGCTATTGCAACTCTTTGACATTCACCTCCAGAAAGTTGAGAGGGGAAATGATTTAATCTATTTGAAAGTCCAACTTTTTTTAATAATTTTACAGCTTTAGATAATGCTAATTTTTTATCGTTATTAAGAGATAAAGAGGCAAAATAAACGTTTTCCAGTGCTGTAAAATCAGCAAGAAGATTATTTTCTTGGTAAACGATGCCTAGTTTTTTAGCTCTAATTAAATCATTTTTTTCATTTTGATTAAAATTAATCTCAAGATTATCAAACTTAATTGTACCAGATGTTGGTTTATCAATTAACGAAATTAAATTAAGTAAAGTTGATTTTCCGGAACCAGAAGGTCCCATTATTGCGTATGTTTTACCTAACCTAAATTTTCTAGATAGACCTCTTAATACATTAATTTTTTTTTCTGTAGTAAAACTTTTACTTATATTATTTAATTCTAAAAAATTATTCATACTTCAGTGATTTTATAGGATCCATATTTGCAGATTTGAGCGCTGGAAATATAGAAACTACTATTGTTATTAATATCGAACAGATTGTTATAATTAATATAGAATTAATATTTATTTCTGAGGGCATCTTGCTTAAAAAATATATTTCCTCTGGAAATAAACTAATATTAAAAGTAGAGCTTAAAAATTGTCTAATGTTTTCTACATAAATTGAGAATGTTACACCTAAAAATATTCCAAAAATTGTTGCTGAAGTTCCAATTGTAACACCAACAAGAAAAAAAATTTTAATTATAGATTTATTTAAAACTCCAATAGATTTTAAAATTGCAATATCTCGAGTTTTATTTTTAACTAAAATTGTTAAACCTGAAATTATATTAAAAGCAGCGACAATAATAATTAAAGATAAAATAATAAACATCACATTTCTCTCAACTTTCAGTGCTGAAAATAATGAACTATTCATATCAGCCCATGTATATACAAATGCATCAGGGTATAGTTTCATCAGTTTTGCTTTATAATTTTCTATATTTTTTGGATCTTTAAAATAATACTCGGTAAATCTATGATTTTTATTTTTGTCAAAAAAATCTTCTAAAGTGTTTAAATTAATATAAGCAATATTTTCATCATATTCAGATAATCCGCTTTCAAATATTGAAGTTATAAGAAATAATTTTTGCTTTGGTAAAGACCCAACTAACGTTTGAACTCCTGAGGGTGAAGTAATTGAAACCTCATCTCCAATATCTAATCCTAATATATTACTTAAATCTCTACCAATAGAAATGGTATTTTCATTTAAATTTTTTGAACCAAAAAAACTATCATTATTTGAAATTTCCAGATCATTAAAATCTTTTTCCAAATAACCTTTTAGCAAAACTCCTTTAGTGCCATTCTTGTGAAAAATAACTGCTTCTCCGTCATTTGACAAAACACCTTTAGCAAAATCTTTATCTGATAATGAAGCTAACGGTTTATCGTAGGGTTTGACAACTGCATGAGCATTAAAGCCAACTATCTTTTCAATTAATTCAGTTCTAAATCCATTCATGACTGACATTACGATGATAAGAACTGCAACACCGAGACTTATGCCAATAAAAGAAAAAATTGATATAACATTCAAAAAACCATCTTTTTTTCTGGTTTTTAAAAATCTAAAAGTAATTTCTTTTTCTAAAGTAGAAATCAAATTGAATTTTTTCGTTTAGTTATAATTTCTATAATTTTACCTAGTGGTAAATTTTGAGTTTCTTCACCAGCTTCTTTAAACTCTAATAAATCACCTTCGCTTTTCTTACCAATAATGATTTGATACGGGGCTCCAATTAAATTCATTTTTTTAATTTTAGATGAAAAATTTTCATCTGTATCATCAATGATTGCATCAATATTATTTTTGATTAATTCTATATTGATATTATTTGCTTTATCTAAAGCTGAGGTGTCATTTTTATTTATCATGGGTATTAAAGCAATGTCATAAGGAGCAACACACAATGGCCATTTCATGATTTCATTTTTGTCATCATATTTTGCTTCAATTATAGCCCCTACTAACCTTGACACACCAATTCCATAAGAGCCCATTTTAACAAAATCTTTCTTCCCCCCTGGTAAATCAACTGATGCCCCCATTGGTTTTGAATACTTGTCACCAAAATAAAATATATGACCTACCTCGATACCTTTTGTAATCAATTGATTTTCCTTAGAAACAATTTTTTCAAAATCTTCTTTATTAAACTTTTCATCAGTTACAGCATAAAACTGTTCATATTTTTTTCTCATATTTTCCAACGATGTTTTTTCTAGTTGAGTATCAGCAGTATCAAGATCAAATATTCTTTTGTCAGTGAAAATTTTACTTTCACCTGTATCTGCAAGAATAATAAATTCATGAGATAAATTTCCACCTATAGGTCCTGTGTCAGCAGCCATAGGTATTGCTGTCAAAGATAATCTTTTAAATGTTCTTAAATAAGAAAGAAAGAATTTATTATAAGAATAAAAAGCTTCTTCATCTGATACATCAAATGAATAAGCATCTTTCATATAAAACTCTCTACCACGCATAATTCCAAATCTAGGTCTAATTTCATCTCTGAACTTCCATTGAATATGATACATAAGTTGTGGGAGTGATTTATAAGATTTTATTGAAGATCTAAAAATTTCAGTAACTTGTTCCTCATTGGTTGGTCCATATAACATTTCTCTATTTTGACGGTCGGTTATTCTTAACATCTCTTCACCATAATCGTCATAACGACCACTTTCTTTCCAAATTTCACTGGATTGAATTGTTGGCATTAATATTTCTTGAGCTCCAATTTTGTTTTGTTCTTGTCTGACAATGTCTTCTATTTTTTTCATTACCTTAAAACCTAAAGGTAACCATGAATAAATTCCTGCTGAGGCTTGCTTGATCATTCCTACTCTCAACATCAATTGATGAGATTTAATTTTTGCTTCCGAAGGATTATTTTTTAATATTGGTATAAATGAATTTGATAAAAACATCTTAATTAATCATATTTCTTAAATTTAAATATTCAAATTTAATTAATAAGTAAATTATTATGAAAATGACAGTGGTAATTCCAGTGCAATAAAGGAATTTTTTCAGCATTTTTGGATTTTCAGGTGAGCCAGGATCCTCACCTTCAATTTTTACAGTCTTTGCTCGATTCACATCAATAGGTAGAATAGCAAAAAAAACTATCCACCATATAATTATATAGATAATAGCTAAGCCTGTTGCGCTCATTAAATTCTTACTAAATTGATATTGGTAAAAGGTTTTTTCCCTGTTCTCTCTTTTGAAAATTTTCTACAGGCAATTTTTAATGCGTCAATAAGATTGTGTTCTTGTTGTTTGCTTCCAATTTTAAAAGTTCTAGAGGTTTTCTCTATTTCCTCTTCTAATCCATAAACAAAATCATCTCGATCATCTACAGGTAAACCACGAAATGAAAGAATAGGGTTATTGTGTATATTACCTTTAGGTGTAATCATTATTGTTACCTCAAGATATCCATTAACACTTAAATTTTTTCTATCTTTTATCGATTGTGAATCTGGATCAACGCTTACACTACCATCTAAATAAAGTCTGCCGCTCGGGGCCTTGTCATATACTTCAGGTTTTTCACCTGGATATAACTTAACAATATCACCATTTTCGACTTGAACTGGATGTGGCACTTGCATTTCTTTTGCAAAATTAATGTGTTCTATCATGTGCCTATGTTCACCGTGTACAGGTATTACACATCTAGGTTTTACCCATTGATACATCTCTTTAAGATCTTCTCTATTTGGATGCCCAGAAACATGAACAAACTCGGTTTCTTCAGATATTACCTCTATTCCATCCTTTACAAGTTGGTTGTGAAGTTTATAGAGTTTTTTTTCATTGCCAGGTATGATTTTTGAAGAAAAAATGACAGCATCACCTTTTTCAATAAAAACATCTGGATGAACATAGCTAGAAATTCTCATCATTGCACCCATGGGTTCGCCTTGACTTCCAGTACATAAATACACAATTTTTTCTCTTGAAAAATTTTTAGCTTCTCTTGGATCAATTGGCTCAATTGTATTTTTTAAATATCCACATTGACGCGCAGCTTTATAAATACGATGCATTGATCTACCAACTAAAGAGATTTGTCTTCCTGTTTGTTCTGCACAATAAAAAGCTGTCTCCATTCTTGCTACATTTGAGGCAAAGGAAGTTATGATAATTCTTTTTTTTAAACGAGACATAACGTTTAACATATTTTTTCTTACATCTAATTCTGAACCTGATCTACCGGCGCTAAAAACATTTGTTGAATCGCAAATCATTGCTAGCACTCCTTCTTCACCAATTTCCTTTAATCTTTTTTCGTTTATATTGTCTCCAATCAAAGGATTTGGATCTACCTTCCAATCTCCAGTATGCAAAATAACGCCTGCAGGAGTTTTTATTCTAAGTCCGTTTGGTTCTAATATAGAATGCGTTAAAGTAATGTATTCAATTTCAAATGGATCCAGAGAAACCTTTCCATTTAACTCAACAATCTGTAAATCATTAGTTATATCGATTTGTTTTTCTCTAAATTTTTCTCGAATTAATACAGCTGTAAAAGGAGTTGCAAAAATTTTACATTGTAATTTTGGCCATAGATGAGCAATTGCACCAATGTGATCCTCGTGTGCGTGTGTTAAAACTATTCCTAATAAATTGTCTTTTCTTTCTACTATAAACCCAGGATCTGGATAAATTAAATCAACACCTGGAATAGTATCATCTGCAAATGTTACGCCTATGTCGACCATAATCCATTTATGATCACTATGCTGCCCATAGCCAAACAAATTCATATTCATGCCTATTTCGCCTGATCCACCTAATGGACAAAATAATAGTTCATCTTTCATATTATTTAATTAACTTTGAAATCTTTATTAAGCCTTTAATTGTAATATCTTGGTTGTGACTTGCTTTCGTTTTTATTGAGTTTTTAAATAAATCTGAAAATCCACCAGTAATAATTACTTTAAAAGATTTTCCAGTTTCCTTCTTAATTAAATTAATAATATTGTCAATTAAACCCGCATAACCCCAAAAAAAGCCTGATCTAACAGCAGAGATTGTATTTTTGCCAATCACTTTATTAATCTTTTTTAAATCTATTTTTGGAATCAAAGTTGCTTTGTCAGACAAGGTATTAAGAGATAATCTCACACCCGGGGCAATAATTCCTCCAAAATAAGTATTTCTAATAATTACATCGAAAGTTGTTGCTGTACCAAAATCTAAAATTATAAAATTATTTTTGTTATTCATTAAACTTATAGCATTAGTAATTCTATCTGAGCCTACCTGTTTATAATCTACATTGATTTTTATAAGTGATTTTAATTTTAATTTTTTAACCTCATAGCATTTTAGTTTAACTTTTTTCGATAAAAATTTATTAATTATAGAAAATGTTTTTGGAACGACACTACAAAATAATATTTTTTCAATTTTATTTAATTGAATTTTATTTTTTTTAAATAAAATATTAAGCTGCTTGTTGTTTATAGATTTTGATAAAAAAGTAATTTTTTTTGAAATTTTATTATTTTTAGAAACAATACATAATTTTGTTTCCGTATTACCAATATCACCTAGAATATACATTATTTAATTTTTATACAATTTCGATAAATTTTTTTCAAAAAGTTGTTTTAGTTTATTTTCTACAATTAATTTACTAATACTTTTTTTAGTTACCTCTTGCAAGTTTGTGGCAGGATAATTCTTAATAATTGGATTTTTTTTAATATTTATGCCTATGCCAGTAATTAAAAATTTTTTACCTCTTATAAATATGACTTCTTGTAAAATGCCACTAATCTTTTTTTTATCAATTAATAAGTCATTTGGTTTTTTAAATAAAATTTTTTTACTTGTAAATAACGAGAGTAATTTTTTTACTAAAAGACAATTGATTTTTGTTATAGTGTTAATCGATAGTTTTGTTTTATTAAGTTCATTAAAGAATGATATAAACAAATTTCCTTTTAACGATATCCATTTTCTTCCATACTGTCCTCTACCATTCACTTGTGTTTCAGCAACAACCATACCTAAGTTGTATTTAGTTTCTTTGATAATTCTTATTGCAATATTATTTGTACTTTTAACTTTTTTAAATTTAAATTTTTTTAATTTCATCAAATAATATTAATTCTTGAAACAACTTCTATTAACTGACTTGGGAATATGAAGTATAAAAGAATTAATATCGTTGAAACTGTAAGAGAAAGTTTTAACCATAAGCTATGGTCATTGTCATATTTATCTCTTTCCTTATCAAAATACATAATTTTTATAATTCTTAGATAATAAAAAGCTGCAACCACAGTTGATAACAACCCTACTATAGCTAAGAAATACATTGATTGTTCCAATACTGCTTTAAAAACGTAAAATTTTGCGAAGAAACCTGCCAAAGGCGGTATACCTGCTAAAGAAAACAATATTACAAGCAAGCATAAAGATAATAGTGGATGGTTTTTTGATAATCCTGAGAGATCATCAATATTTTCATAATATTGATCTTTTCTTCTTAACATTAATAGACATGAAAAAAGAGCTAAATTCATAACAACATAAATAGAAATATAAATTATCGAACTTTGAATTCCCTCGTTTGATGCTGTGGCTAAACCAGCTAATGTGTAACCAATGTGTCCTATAGAACTGTAAGCAATTAGTCTTTTAATATTAGTTTGTCCTATAGCAGCAACTGCTCCAAAAACCATAGAAGCTATAGATAAGAAAACTATTATCATTTGCCATTGATCAATTAAATTTAAAAAAGGAACATATAAAAATCTAATAAATACAGTCAAAGCAGCTACCTTTGGTACTATTGTGAAAAACAAAGTAACAGTTGTTGGAGATCCTTCATAAACATCAGGTGCCCACATATGGAATGGAACTGCAGAAATTTTAAATGCTAAACCAACTAATATGAAGACAATCCCAAAAGTTAAAACATATTCCTCAGAATTTAGTTGATTTGATATTATATCAAAATTGGTAGAACCTGAAAAACCATAAACTAAAGAACATCCATATAATAATAATCCTGATGATAATGCACTTAAAACAAAATATTTCAAACCAGCTTCTGATGATTTTAATTGATCTCTGTTATATGTAGCTAAAACATATAGAGCTAATGACTGTAATTCTAGGCCCATATAAAAAACAATTAAATCATTTGAACTGATCATTACCATCATTCCAAGAATTGAACTCAAAATCAGAACCGGATATTCTATATTATATATTTTAAATGTTTTTAAATAAGTTGACGAAATAACTAAAACTAAAAAACCTCCAATTAAAGTTATAATTTTCATTAGCGAGGACATACTGTCAATCACAAAGCTTTCATTAAACAAAGTTTCTCTAGTTACAAAGAAAGTTTCATTGAATGTTATTATTGTTGTAATTAAAATTGCAAACAAAGATAAATTAAAAGTAATTTTAGAACTGTCATTTTTAAACACACCTAAAATAAGTAAAAACATAATTGATAAAGAAATAAAAATTTCAGGTAATATTAAATTTAAATTTTCCATATTATTTACTAGCTATATTTGTGTTATGCATATTAATTAAATCAGTAACAGAAACTTCAATAGTGTTGATTAATGGATCGGGGTAAAAACCAAAAAATAAGATTGGTGCAGCTAAACAAGATAAGATAAAATATTCAGATCTATTTAAATCTAAAATTTTTTTAAGATCTTCATTAAGTAATTTTCCAAATACTACTCTTTTATAGAGCCACAACATGTATGCAGCTCCTAAAATTACTCCTATACTTGCTATAACAGCTACTAAAAAATTATCCTTGAAAGCTCCCATTAATATTAAAAACTCACCAATAAAACCACTGGTTCCAGGTAAACCAAGCGATGCTAAAGCAAATAACATGAACAGTATTGAATATTTTGGAATTACAGAAACTAGTCCACCATATGTACTTATCAATCTAGAATGCATTCTGTCATAAACTACGCCAACAGTTAAAAATAATGCTGCCGAAACTAAGCCATGGCTTATCATTTGAATTATACTTCCTTCAATTCCTTGTTGTTGCAAAGTGAATATACCTAAAGTTACAAAGCCCATATGCGCTACTGAAGAATAAGCAATTAACTTTTTCATATCCTCCTGCATTAAAGCTATTAGTGAAGTAAATATGATTGCTATAACACTCAAAGTGTAAATTAATGGTGTAAATACCTCTGATGCAACCGGGAAAAGACCTAGAGAAAATCTTATAAAACCATATCCAGCCATCTTTAATAAAATTGCGGCTAATAATACAGATCCTGCTGTAGGAGCCTCAACGTGTGCATCAGGTAACCATGTATGAACTGGCCACATAGGTGTTTTAACTGCAAATGAACTAAAAAATGCTAACCACAATAGGTTTTGATATTTAACATCAATACCAATTTCATATAGTTGAACTACGTCAGTTGTTCCTGTAATCCAATAAATTGAAATTATTGCAACTAACATCAAAACAGAACCTAACAATGTGTATAAAAAGAATTTGAATGCAGAATAAACCCTTCTTGCACCTCCCCAAATACCAATAATTAAAAACATTGGTATTAATCCAGCTTCAAAAAATAAATAGAATACAACTAAATCAAGTGCACAGAAAACACCAATCATGAAACTTTCCATGATTAGAATTGCAATTAAAAAATCTCTCAATCTATTTTTAACAGAATTATTTACAGATATTATACAAAGGGGAGTTATGAATGTTGTTAATATTATAAATAAAATTGAAATACCATCAACTCCAACTTTATAATTAATAAATCCTTCAATCCATGTTCTATCTTCTACAAATTGAAAAGTAGACGTTGATTGGTCAAAAGAAATCCAAAGATAAATCGAAATTAAAAAATTAACTACAGTTGTAAACAAAGCTACGTATTTAGCAGTTAAATTATTTCCCTCTTTATTTTTAGTAAAAAATAAAAATAAAGCTCCAATTGTTGGTAACAATATTAAAGATGAAAGAATAGGAAAATTCATTATTTAACTATTAAAAAGGTTAGTAATGCGGAAAAACCTAACAACATCACAAATGCATATTGATAGATAAAACCACTTTGAAATTTAGTTGCTTTAATTGAACATTTTTTTATAAAAGAGGAAATTCCATCAGGACCAAAACCATCAATTATAGTTCCATCACAAAATTTCCATAAAAATAGACCTAGTTTTTTTGAAGATTTAATAAACATAACATCATACAACTCATCAAAGTACCATTTGTTCACTAAAAAATTATACAAAGGTTTGTTTATAGAAACTATTGACTTAGGTAACTCTTTGTTTTTTACAAATAAGTAATAAGCAATAGGTATAGATAGCAAAACTAAACAAGGTGTTAAAAGCAAAAACCATAAAGGTGGATGTTCAGTGCTTAAAGGCTCCAAAAACTTTATAGACTCTGCCCAGAATAAATTATCACCGTAACCAATAAAAAGTCCTTTAAATAGAAAACCCGCAAATACAGCACCTAATGAAAGAACAAATAATGGAATAAGCATTACTAAAGGAGACTCGTGTGTTTCCTCTATCTTGATCAATTTATTGTTATACTCTCCATGAAAAGTTTTAAAAATTAATCTCCATGAATAAATAGATGTTAGAAATGCTGTAATTATTCCAATCCCAGCTGCATAATAACCAGTAGTATTTCCTTTTAAATAAGCAAATTCTATAATTGCATCTTTAGAATAAAATCCTGATAAAAATGGAAAACCTGTTAAAGCAAGTGTTCCTATTATCATTAAAGCATAAGTATATGGTAACTTTTTCCATACACCTCCCATGTTATTTATATTTTGCTCATCTTTAAATGCATGGATTACTGAACCAGAACCTAAAAATAATAAGGCTTTGAAAAATGCGTGAGTAAATAAGTGAAACATGGCAACATTGTATGCGCCTACTCCAGCTGCAAAAAACATATAACCAAGTTGACTACATGTAGAATAAGCAATTATTTTTTTAATATCTGTTTGAACTAAAGCCACTGTTGCTGCAAAGAATGCGGTTGTCATTCCAACAATGGTTATAAAATTTAGTATTAACGGTGAATATTCATAAATTGGAGAACATCTTACTACCAGGAAAACTCCAGCTGTAACCATCGTTGCTGCATGAATTAATGCAGAAACTGGAGTTGGACCTTCCATCGCATCGGGTAGCCAAGTATGTAGCAATATCTGTGCGGATTTACCCATTGCTCCAATAAATAAAAGTAAACAAATTAAATCTATTGCTTTAACTTCAAAACCTAAAAATGATAAATTTTTATCTACAACTGTTGGAATTTGTTGAAAAACCTCTGAGTAATTAACAGTTCCAAATAAATAAAATATTAAGAAAATTCCTAAAGCAAAACCAAAATCACCTACTCTGTTTACAACAAATGCTTTTATTGCAGCAGCATTTGCGCTTTCCTTTTTGAACCAAAAACCAATTAAGAAGTAAGAACATAGACCAACTCCTTCCCAGCCAAAAAATAATTGTATGAAATTATCTGAAGTCACAAGCATCAACATCGCAAAAGTGAACAATGATAAATATGCCATAAATCTTGGTTTATGAGGATCATGAGACATGTAACCAATTGAATAAATGTGTACTAAGGCAGATACGGATGTTACAACTACTAACATCACTGCTGATAAAGGATCAATTAACATCGACCAATTTACATCAAGTGAACCTGAGCTTATCCAGGTAGCTATAACAATATTTTCCTCGTATTGATTTACAATTACTTGATAAAGAACATGAATTGATAAAAGTGCAGAAATTGAAACTAGAGCACTTGTTATTATTTCAGAATTTCTATCACCGATATATCTTCCAAAAAAACCAGAGATTATTGAAGCAATAAGTGGAAGAAATATAATTGATAGTTCCATAATTATCCTTTTAACTTATCTATTTCTTCAACCCTTATTGTTCCAGAATTTCTAAAATACACGACTATAATTGCTAATCCTATGGCTGCTTCAGCTGCTGCAACAGTAAGAATGAATAGAGTAAAAACTTGTCCTGCCAAATCTCCTAAATAAATGGAAAAAGCAACCAAGTTGATATTTACAGCTAGTAATATCAATTCAATACTCATTAAAATGACAATGATGTTCTTTCTATTAAGAAATATACCAATTACTCCAATTGAAAAAATAACAGCTCCTAAAGTTAAATAATGTCCTAAGCCTATCTCAATCATCTATTTTAACTCCCTTATTGCTCTGCACTTCTAACACCTCAACACCTTCTGCTCTTTCTCTAGATATTTGTTTGATATAACTTTGTTTTTTAACTCCAGATCTTTGTCTAAAAGTCAATACAATGGCTCCAATCATAGCTACTAGTAGGATCATTCCACTTATTTGAAACACATGAATATAATCAGTGTATAAAATTTGGCCCAATGAATGAGTGTTACTTACACTTGTATTAGCAAGTGAATTATTAATATCAAAAATTTCTGGTTTATATTTCCAGCCACCTATCACAATTACAATTTCAAAGAAAATTAATGTACTTATAATTAAACCAACTGGAATATGTTTAGAGGTTGCTTGACCTGCAAACCATTGATTTTTTTGTTGGGCTACGTTTAACATCATAACAACAAACAAAAATAAAACTGCTACAGCACCAACATAAACAATTAGCATTATCATCCCCAAAAATTCAGCACCAATCATTATGAAAAGACATGAGATACTTATAAAATCAAGAATTAAGAAAAATACTGAGTGAACAGTATTTTTAGAAGCGGTTACCATTATAGCTGAAACAACAGCAATTATGGAAAATGTATAAAAGAAAATAGCGTGTGCAATCATTTTTATCTATGGATATTGTCAGCTTTAATATTAGCCTCCAAAACATTCTCCCATCTATCACCATTATCTAATAACTTTTCTTTTGTATAATAAAGTTCTTCACGTGTTTCTGTTGAAAATTCAAAATTTGGACCTTGTACTATTGCATCTACAGGACAAGATTCTTCACACAAACCACAATAAATACATTTCATCATATCAATATCGTAACGTGTAGTTTTTCTACTTCCGTCTTCTCTTTCTGCTGACTCGATAGTTATTGCTTGTGCAGGACATACTGCTTCACATAATTTACATGCTATACATCTCTCTTCTCCATTTGGATATCTTCGTAAAGCATGCTCACCTCTAAAACGAGGACTAATTTTACCTTTTTCAAATGGGTAATTAATTGTTTTTTTTGATTTAAATAATTCTTTTATAGCAATCAACAAACCTCCAATGAAGTCTGTCATCAATATAGTTTTAATAAATCTTGAAATCTTCATTATTAATTCACAGGTAAAAGGTTAAAATAAAACAAATAGCTAGCTGTTAACACTACCCAAATTAAAGAAAGAGGAAGAAATACTTTCCATCCAAGTCTCATTAGTTGATCATATCTGTATCTTGGTACTATCGCCTTAACTAAGGCAAAAAGGATGAATAAAAGAAGAATCTTTAAAATTAACCAAATTGCTCCTGGCACTAATGTAAATGGATAAACATCAATTGGTGACATCCAGCCACCTAAAAATAATATTGCTCCCATTGCACACATTAATAAAATATTTGCATACTCACCTAACCAAAACATTGCATACATCATTCCTGAATACTCTGTTTGATATCCAGCAACCAACTCTGCTTCTGCCTCTGGTAAATCAAAAGGTGGTCTGTTAGTCTCAGCTAAAGCAGAAATAAAGAAAATTACAAACATTGGAAATAATGGAATTACAAACCACATATTTTGTTGAGCGATAACGATGTCGTTTAAGTTTAATGAACCGACACAAAGTAAAACATTTATTATTATTACCCCAATTGAAACCTCATAAGAAACCATTTGCGCAGCAGAACGAATTGCTCCAAGAAAAGGATATTTGGAGTTTGATGCCCACCCACCCATGATTATTCCATAAACACCTAGTGAAGAAACGGCAAATAAATAAAGAATTCCAACATTAATATCAGCTAAAACCTGAGTTGCACTGAATGGGATTACAGCCCATGCGATTAAAGCTAAAGTCATCGTGACTATTGGAGCCAATATAAAAATTACTTTGTTTGAGCTAGATGGAATAATGATTTCTTTAAATATATATTTTAAAGCATCAGCTAAAGATTGTAACAAACCGAACGGACCAACAACATTAGGTCCTTGTCTTTTTTGAACAAAAGCCCAAACCCTTCTATCAAGCCAAACAATCATTGCTACAGAAACAAGAACAGGAACTAATAAGAATAAAATCTTATAAACTTCTTGAAAAACTATGCTCATGTATTCCATATTAACCTTCCGTACCTGTTGATTTTAAATTTAATTTAGAGTTATTACATTCAACCATAGTTTTTGATGATCTAGCAATTACATTTGAAAAATAATAATCTTTTACTTTGATTGTTAAAGTTTCATTTTGAAACTCATTAGTAGAGCTATTAATATCATTTACTTGTTTTTCCTTTTGTAAATTTAAATAATTAAACATGCTGCTTTCTAATTCATCTTTATCATTAAATAATTTTCTATTATTCATAAATTCAGCAAGTTCGTTAATTATTTTCCAATCTTCTTTTGCTTCGCCCGGTGGATATGATGCCTTGTAGGCTTTTTGAATTTTTCCCTCTAGATTTGTAAAGTATCCATCCTGTTCAGTATAGGCAGCGCCTGGTAAAATAATATCAGCAGACTCAGCACCTTTATCACCATGGCTACCTTGATATATTATAAATTCGTTTTTTTTATCAAATTCTAAATTGTCTTGACCTACAAGATAAACAATATCAAATTTATGTTCTTTTAAATCGCTAATTAAATTATTTTCATTATTAATTATTCCAAGATCAATATTTCCTACAGTTGCTGCATCTGTTGATAAAATATTTAAAGAGTTCCATTCATCTGAAATTTTATTATTTTTTAATAAAAATTCTTTTGTTTTATTAAATAAAAATTCTGAAGAATTTAATCTAAGTAAAGACTCGCCAATAATGATTATTGGTTTTTTTGAATCTATAATTTCTTTAGATATATCATGATTTCCTTCAAGAATATTATTTAAAGTCTGAGTTTGACCATCTAAACTTTGATAAGGATAAGTTAAATCACCAACATCATTAAGCGAAATTATTTTTGTGTTGTTGTTCAAGTAAGCTTTTCTAATTCTAGCATTTAAAATAGTAGCTTCATATCTTGGGTTTGAACCTACTATCAGAATTAAATCTGCTTCTTCAATGCCATTTATAGAAGAATTGAATAAATAGTTTTCTCTTTTTGAAGTATTTATAAATCTGTTATCAGATCTTGACTCATAATTTTTATTATCAATTGTTCGATCAAAAAATTCTTTAAAAATATAACTAGTCTCCATATTGGTTAAATCGCCAACAAAACCACATATTTTTTCTTTAGATGTGTTTTCAAATTTAGATTTAATTATTTTATACACTTCATCCCATGAGGCCTTTTCAAACTTACCGTTGTATTTAATAAATGGGGTATCTAATCTTTGATGTAAAAGACCATCACAAGCATATCTTGTTTTGTCTGAGATCCATTCCTCATTAATATCTTCATTTATAATTGGAAGTACTCTTTTGACTTCCCAATCATATGTATCTACTCTTACATTTGAACCTATTGCATCCATTACATCAATTGTTTCAGTTTTCTTTAGTTCCCATGGTCTAGCTTCAAATACATAAGGTTTTGATGTTAGGGCTCCTACTGGACATAAATCTACAACGTTAGCAGACAATTCAGATTGCATTGATTGCTCTAGATAAGTTGTAATTTGCATATCTTCACCTCTTCCAATAGCACCAAGCTCTGGAACTCCAGCAACTTCTGTTGCAAATCTCACACATCTAGTACAGTGAATACATCTGGTCATTTGAGTTTTAATCAATGGTCCCATATTTTTTTCAGGGACTGCTCTTTTGTTTTCTTTAAATCTTGATTTGTCTACTCCGTAGTACATTGATTGATCTTGAAGATCACATTCACCACCTTGATCACATACTGGACAATCTAAGGGATGGTTAGCTAATAAAAATTCCATCACTCCCTTACGAGCTTTTTCTACTAAAGCAGTATTTGTTTTAATATTCATACCCTCTGCAGCTGGCATAGCACATGAAGCAATTGGTTTAGGAGATTTTTCCATTTCAACTAAACACATTCTACAATTACCTGCTATCGATAATTTTTCATGGTAACAAAATCTTGGAATTTCCACTCCAGCTTTTTCACAAGCTTGCAGGACAGTCAAACCTTCTTCAACTTCAACTTCGATTTCATTTACTTTTAATTTAAGCATTTTTTTTATCTAATAAATGTTGATCAACTAAATAAGGAATATTGTTTTTCTTTTGAACAATAGGATCCAAATTATTTCTTTTCTCAATTTCTTTTTTAAAATGTCTGAGCAATCCCTGAACTGGCCATGATGAACCCTCTCCAAAAGCACAAATAGTATGTCCTGCAATTTGATTTGTAACATCACCTAACATATCTACTTCATCCTTCGTTGCATCACCTTTTGCCATCCTCTCAAGCATTCTCCACATCCAACCAGAACCTTCTCTACAAGGTGTACATTGACCACAACTCTCATGTTTGTAAAATCTTGCAATCCTTGCCATACATTTAATTATGTCCTGATCTTTGTTAATAACCACAATACCTGCTGTACCAAGTCCACTTTTTTCTTCAACACAGGCATCAAAATCCATTTTTAAAGTTTCACATCTTTCTTTAGGTATTAATGGCATTGAAGAACCTCCAGGTATTACAGCCTGTAAATTTTCCCATCCACCAATTACACCGCCGGCATGAACTTCTATTAATTCTTTTAAAGGAATGCTCATCTCTTCTTCAACATTACAAGGACTGTTTACATTTCCAGAAATACAAAAAATTTTAGTTCCAGTATTTTTTTCTCTTCCTAAAGAAGCAAACCATTTGGCTCCTCTTCTTAAAATAGTTGGAACCACTGCAATTGTTTCAACATTATTAATTATTGTAGGACATCCATATAGGCCTATCAAAGCTGGGAAAGGTGGTTTTAATCTAGGTTGGCCTTTTTTACCTTCTAAACTTTCAAGCAGTGCGGTTTCTTCACCACAAATATATGCACCAGCTCCATAATGAATATAAATATCTAAATCCCATCCTGTACCAGCTGCATTTTTACCTAATAATTTTTTTTCATAAGCTTCATCTATCGCTGCTTGAAGTTTTTGACCATCAACAAAATATTCTCCTCTTATGTAAATATAACATACATGTGCCTGTACTGCATAAGATGCAATTAAACAACCTTCTATTAACTTGTGAGGTTCAAATCTTAAAATGTCTCTATCTTTACAAGTTCCTGGCTCAGACTCATCTCCATTTATAACTAGGTAATGTGGTCTAGATCCAACTTCTTTGGGTGCAAATGACCATTTTAAACCAGTAGGAAATCCTGCTCCACCTCGACCTCTTAATTGAGATTCTTTAATTTCATTTATTATCCAATCTCTTCCTTTGTCAGTAATTTCTTTTGTATTTACCCAATCGCCTCTTTCTTGTGATGAAGATACATCTGAGCCTTTGTCATTATATAAATTTTGAAAAATTCTATCTTGATCTTTAAGCATTTTTTAAATCCATTAAGGTTTTCCTGTTATTTTCTGGTTCATTATTTACTCTTCCTCTATACGAGCCAGGTTTTATAGTTTCTCTATTTAAAATTTTATCTAAAATATCTAAAGTTTTTTGTTTGTCTAAATCTTCATAATAGTCATCATTAATTTGCATCATTGGTGCATTGACACATGCACCTAAACATTCAACTTCCATCCATGAGCAGCTTTTATCATTAGATAATTCACATTCATTTTTAGAAATTTTTTCCTTACAGGCCTCAACTAATTGATTTGCACCTCTTATCATACAAGGTGTTGTTGTGCACACTTGAACAAAATACTTACCCACAGGAGCTAAATTATACATTGAGTAAAAAGTAGCCACCTCATAAACTTTAATATAAGGCATATCTAAAAACTTAGCGATGTACTTCATTGCAGATAATGGTATCCAATTATTATTTTGTTTTTGAGCTATATAAAGTAAAGACATAACAGCACTTTGCTGTTTACCTTTAGGATATTTTGCAACAATAACATTTGCAGCTTCCAATGATGAAGCATTGAATTCAAAACTTTCTGGCTGATCTTTTGCAGGTCTTCTTAAACTCATCTGTCTACCTCTCCAAAAACAATATCCAAAGAACCTAATACCGCAGGAACATCGGCTAACATATGACCTTTAATTAGATAATCCATTGATTGCAAATGTGAAAACCCTGGTGCCCTTATTTTACATTTGTAAGGTTTACTTGATCCGTCAGATATTAAGTAAACACCAAATTCTCCTTTTGGCGCCTCAACAGCTGTATAAATTTCATCTTTTGGAACTCTGTATCCCTCTGTAAAAAGTTTAAAATGATGTATTAAAGCTTCCATTGATTGTTTGATTTCTGCCTTAGGTGGAGGGCTAATCTTACCATCTAATGATTTAATTGGACCTTTTTCCATTTTAGCTAGACATTGTTTGATAATTGAAACGCTTTCTTTCATTTCTTCAATTCTGCATAAATATCTGTCGTAACAATCTCCGTTTTTTCCAACTGGAATTTTAAAGTCTAAACTTTCATAGCAGTCATAAGGTTGAGATTTTCTTAAATCCCATGGAACACCTGAGCCTCTAATCATAACTCCTGAAAAAGAATAATTTAGTGCGTCTTCTTTTGTCACTACACCAATATCAACATTTCTTTGTTTAAAAATTCTATTATCAGTTAGTAAACTTTCTAAATCATTAATTATTTTCGGAAACGTTTCACAAAATTTTGCAATATCTTCCTCTAAACCTTTTGGCAAATCTTGATGAACACCTCCTGCTCTAAAATAATTTGCATGAAGTCTTGATCCTGATGCTCTCTCATAAAATGTCATTAACGTTTCTCTTTCTTCAAAGCCCCAAAGAGAAGGTGTTAGTGCACCAACATCTAGAGCTTGAGTTGTAACATTTAAAATATGACTTAAGATTCTTCCAATTTCGCAAAATATTACTCTTATGTATTGAGCTCTAATTGGGACATCTATTTTAAGTATTTTTTCAACAGCTAGTGCGAAAGCATGCTCTTGGTTCATTGGTGCTACATAATCTAAACGATCAAAATAAGGAACTGCCTGCATATAGGTTTTGTTTTCTATAAGTTTTTCTGTTCCTCTATGAAGTAAACCAATATGTGGATCTGCCTTCTCAACCACCTCCCCATCAAGCTCAAGAATTAATCTAAGCACACCATGGGCTGCAGGATGCTGTGGTCCAAAATTTAAATTTAAATTTTTAATTTTTTTTGTCATTACTCTCAATTTCTTCTTTAATGTATTTTGTTCCTTCCCAAGGACTTTCGTAATCGAAATTTCTATAATTTTGCTCAAGCTTGACTGGTTCACTAATTACTTTTTTTTGATCTTCGCTATATCTGACTTCTGAGTGACCCGTTAATGGAAAATCTTTTCTTAATGGGTGACCTTCAAATCCATAATCAGTTAGTATTCTTCTTAAATCTGGATGATTCTTAAAAGATACGCCATACATATCAAATACTTCTCTCTCCATCCAGTTTGCTGATGGAAAAATACTAGTTAATGATGGAATAACTTCGTTTTCAGCAATTAAATATTTTACAATTAATCTTTGATTAAATTCATGACTTAAAAAAAGGTATATTACTTCAAATCTTTGATTTTGTTCAGGATAATCAACAACTGTTATATCTATTAGTTGCCTAAATTTAGTATCTTGATTAGTTTTTAAAAATATAGCAACATCAATAAAGTCTTCTTTATCTGTTTCAATATATATTTGATTATGTTTTATTTCTGTATTGTTAATTTTGGTAGTTAACTCAGAATTAATTTTTTTTTCTAAATCTTCTAAATTTTTCATAACTATCTAATAAAAGATCCTTTTTTCCTAATTTTTTTTTGTAATTGAAGTATTCCATACAGCAGCGCCTCTGCTGATGGAGGACATCCTGGTACGTAAACATCTACAGGAACAATTCGATCACAACCTCTTACAACTGAATATGAATAATGGTAATAACCACCTCCATTTGCGCAACTACCCATTGAAATCACATATCTTGGTTCAGGCATCTGGTCATAAACTTTTCTTAAAGCAGGCGCCATTTTATTTGTCAAAGTTCCTGCAACTATCATTACATCTGATTGTCTTGGGGAACCTCGTGGAGCAGCTCCAAATCTTTCTAAATCATATCTTGGCATAGCTGTTTGCATCATTTCAACAGCACAACAAGCTAAACCAAAGGTCATCCAATGAAGTGATCCTGATCTTGACCAGTTAATTAAATTATCAAGAGAGGTTGTTATAAAACCATTCTTACTAAAATCCTCTGCAAGTTGTTTAAATTCCTCAGGAACTTGATCTATTTTATTATTCATTGTGATTTATAATTTTTATTCCCAGTCTAAAGCGCCTTTTTTCCATTCATAAATAAAACCTATTGTAAGTATGAACAAAAAAATCATCATTGATGAAAAACCTAATAATCCAATATTTCCAAGAGATATTGCCCATGGAAATAAAAATGCTATCTCTAAATCAAAAATAATAAATAGAATTGCTACTAAATAAAATCTCACATCAAATTCCATTCTTGAATCCTCGAAAGGTTCAAAACCGCACTCATAAGCTGAAAGTTTTTCAGGATCAGGTTTTTTTGGTGAAAGAATAAAGTTTACAACCACAAAAGCACAACTTAACCCGAGAGCTAATACTAAAAATATTATTATTGGTAAGTAATCTTTTAAAAAATCAGATAACATGGAAGTCTATATATCAGTTTTTATCTGTTGTTGAAGGGCTGATACGTCACATTTTTATTAATATTAACATTAAAAAATGCGAAAAAGTGGCGGGAGTGAAGGGACTCGAACCCTCGACCTATCGCGTGACAGGCGATCGCTCTAACCAACTGAGCTACACCCCCACTTTGTTGTTTTGGTGGGCAGTAAAGGACTCGAACCTTTGACCCCCTCGGTGTAAACGAGATGCTCTACCAACTGAGCTAACCGCCCAAAACAAGGCTACTTATTACATCAACACTTAAATAATGTAAATTAATTATTATTGAATACTAGCTTGAGATTTGTCGTCTTTTTTAGATATATCGACCTCAACCCACTCTGTTGGTTTAAGTTCTTTTGTAAGTGCTATTTTTATAACCTGATCAGCATATTCGACTGGTGTAATTTTTATATCGTCTATAATTTTTTTAGGCATATCCACTAGATCTTTTTCATTCTCTTTAGGAATTAAAACTTCTTTTATTCCAGCTCTGTGTGCTGCTAATAATTTTTCTTTCAAACCACCAATTGGTAATACTTGGCCTGTTAAAGTTACTTCACCAGTCATAGCAACATCTCTTCTTACAGGTATGTTGGTAATTGATGAGACGATAGATGTTACCATTCCTATACCAGCGGATGGACCATCCTTTGGTGTTGCTCCTTCAGGAACGTGAATATGGAAATCTTTTTTTTCAAATATCGGTGGTATGATACCATATTCTAAACATTTTGATCTTACAAAAGATTTTGCTGCTTTAACCGACTCTTGCATAACATCACCCAGTTTACCAGTGATTTGCATTCTTCCTTTTCCTGGCATTGTAACAGTCTCAATTTTTAAAATTTCTCCACCATACTCAGTCCAAGCAAGTCCTGTTACTATACCTACTCTATTTTCAGCTTCTAATTCTCCAAACTTAAATTTAGGAACACCTAAAAAATCAGATAAATTCTTATTATTTATTTCAACCTCTTTTTCTTCACCTGCAACAATTTTTTTAACAACTTTTCTTGCAAGTTTAGAAATTTCTCTTTCAAGATTTCTTACACCTGACTCTTTTGTATATCCTCTAATAACTTCTTTAATAATGTGATCATCTAGCTTCATTTCTTTTTCTTTAACGCCGTTATCTTTAATTTGTTTTGGTAATAAATATTTATTAGCAATACTAATTTTTTCGTCTTCTGTGTAACCTGCTAATCTAATTACTTCCATTCTATCCAACAAAGGAGGTAAAATGTTTAAGGTATTAGCAGTCGTTACAAACATCACATCAGATAAATCATAATCAACTTCTAGATAATGGTCATTAAATGTTGTGTTCTGTTCAGGGTCTAATGCTTCTAACAAAGCTGAAGATGGATCGCCTCTATAATCATTTCCAATTTTATCTATTTCATCTAACAAAATTAATGGATTTTTGGTCCCTGCTTTTTTCATCATCTGTATAATTTTACCTGGTAGAGATCCAATATATGTTCTTCTATGTCCTCTTATTTCTGCCTCGTCCCTCATACCACCAACAGACATTCTTACAAATTCTCTATTTGTTGCTTTTGCTATTGATTTTCCTAAAGATGTTTTTCCAACTCCTGGAGGACCCACCAGACATAAAATTGGACCTTTGATTTTTTCCATTCTTTTTTGAACTGCTAAAAATTCAATAATTCTCTCTTTTACTTTTTCCAATCCAAAGTGATCTTTATCAAGAATATTTAGAGCTTTGGTTAAATCTATATCAACTTCACTTTTTTTATACCAAGGAAGTTCGGTCATCCAGTCTAAATAATTTCTTACAACAGTAGCCTCTGCAGACATTGGACTCATATTTTTTAATTTTTTTAATTCTTGAAGACACTTTTTTTCAACCTCTTTCGGCATTTTAGCCTTAGTAATTGCTTTATTTAAACTAGTTGTTTCATCCTTGCCGTCTTCAATCTCTCCAAGTTCTTTTTGAATAGCTTTTAATTGCTCATTTAGATAATACTCTCTTTGAGTTTTTTCCATTTGAGTTTTAACTCTACCTCTTATCCTTTTTTCAACACCAATAATACTCGTCTCATTTTCCATTATTTTAATAATGGCATTTAATCTTTTCTTTACATCGACAGTTTCAAAAATTTGTTGTTTTTCTGAAATCGTAGCAGTTATATGAGATGCAATATTGTCAGCAATCTGAGAAGGATCTTTTAATTGCTTAATTGTATTAATTGTTTCACTAGAAATTTTTTTATTTATTGAGGTTAATTTTTCTAATCTTCTTAAAGCGGTAGCGGCTAAAGGAAACAAATCTTCATCTTTTGGCAAAATATCTTGATAATGGGCATAATCACAAGTTATGAATTTTTCATTATCGTTAAAATCTAAAATTTTTACTCTTTTAATTCCCTCTACTAAAACTTTAACAGTTCCATCAGGTAACTTTAATAATTGTAAAATACTTCCTTCACAACCGTACATAAAAATATCGGTTTTCTTAGGATCATCAATTTCTGAATTTTTTTGGGTAACAAGAATGATTTTTTTATCTTTTTTCATCACTTCGTTAAGAGCTGAAATAGATTTATCTCTTCCTACAAACAAAGGAATTACCATGCTAGGAAAAACTACGATATCTCTTAGTGGTAACAACGGTAGTGAAATTTTAATGTCCATAGGTTTAATATGGATATTATATTTTATAATGCAATAGGTTTTTGCTATTTATTAAGGATATTAAGCCGCTGTAGTCTTGTTTGACTTAGATTTATTGTCACCTTTTGCATGAACTAAGATTGGTTGTGACTGTCCCTTTGCTGCACCCGCATCAACAATAACCTCTTCGATATTATCTTGGCTCGGAAGATCATACATTGTTTTCAGCAAAATATTTTCTAGAATTGATCTCAAGCCTCTTGCTCCAGTTTTTTTGCTAATAGCTTTTTGCGCTATTTCTTTTAGTGCATTTTCTTTGAACGTTAGTTTAGCGCCATCTAATTTAAATAACTCTTGATATTGTTTTGTTAAAGAGTTTTTTGGTTCTTGTAATATCTTTATTAAGGACTTTTCATCTAAATCTTCAAGTGTTGCTATCATTGGAAGTCTTCCAATAAATTCTGGAATCAATCCAAATTTTAATAAATCTTCTGGCTCTAAACCTTTCATCCATTCACCAGTTTTTTTATCTTGAGTATTTTTTACATCTGCACCAAAACCAATTGAAGTTCCCTTGTCTCTTTGAGAAATAATTTTATCTAGACCTGCAAAAGCACCACCACAAATAAACAAAATATTTGTAGTATCTACTTGTAAAAATTCTTGTTGAGGATGTTTTCTACCTCCTTGAGGCGGAACACTTGCAACTGTACCTTCCATTATTTTAAGAAGTGCTTGTTGAACACCTTCACCAGAAACATCTCTTGTAATCGATGGGTTTTCTGATTTTCTGCTTATTTTATCAACCTCATCAATATAAACTATTCCTCTTTGAGCTTTTTCAACATTATAGTCAGATGCTTGTAATAATTTTAAAATAATATTTTCAACATCCTCTCCAACATAACCTGCTTCTGTTAGAGTGGTTGCGTCTGCCATTGTAAATGGAACGTCTAGAATTCTAGCAAGAGTTTGAGCAAGCAATGTTTTTCCACAACCTGTGGGACCCACTAAAAGTATATTTGATTTCGATAGCTCAACATTTTTACTTGTTTTGCTCTCATAATTTAATCTTTTGTAGTGATTATGAACTGCAACCGATAAGACTTTTTTTGCGTGAGCTTGACCAATTACATAATCATCTAATACTGAACAAATTTCCTTCGGAGAAGGAAGGCCATCTTGATGTTTTACAAAAGTATCTTTGCTCTCCTCTTTTATAATGTCCATACATAGCTCAACACATTCATCGCAGATGAAAACAGTTGGACCAGCAATCAACTTTCTTACTTCATGTTGGCTCTTGCCACAGAAAGAACAGTAAAGAATATTTTTATTATTTGTTGTCATTTTATTTTTTTATAACGAATCAATTTAATTACTTTATTATAGAAGACTCACACTAATCAAGTTTCGATTAATGATGACTCAATATATTGTGTATTAAGATCTTTTTTCTACTACTTCGTCAACAAGACCAAAAGATTGTGCGACATCTGCTGTCATGAAATTATCTCTTTCAAGAGCAGACTTTATTTCTTCAACGCTTTTTCCAGTATGTTTTGAATAAATTTCATTAAGTCTTTTCTTTAAAGACAAAACTTCATTAGCATGAATTTCAATATCAGTTGCCTGACCTTGAAAACCTGCGGATGGTTGGTGAACCATAATTCTTGAATTTGGTAATGAAAATCTTTTTCCTTTAGTTCCTGCAGCAAGCAAAAAAGAACCCATAGAAGCTGCTTGACCAATACATAAAGTAGAAATATCTGGTTTTACATATTGCATTGTATCATAAATACCAAGCCCTGCCGTTACCAGACCTCCTGGGCTATTAATATATAAATAAATTTCTTTTTTTGGATCTTCGGCTTCTAAAAACAATAATTGAGCTGTAACCAAGGAAGCAACGTTGTCATTGATTTGACCTGTTAAAAAAATAATTCTTTCTTTTAATAGTCTCGAATAAATATCGTAAGCTCTTTCACCTTTGCTTGATTGTTCAACAACCATTGGTACAAGATTGTTCATATGTTCTGATAATTTTGTTGTCATAAGTTGATTCGTTCTACTTATACAACTTGAGATTACTTTTTGCTAACTTTTTTTGTCTTTTTCGCTGCTGGCTTTGATTTTGCCTTTTTAGTTGAAGGTTTTTTTTCTTTCTCAGATGTTGTGCCTGTTTTTTTCTTAGTTACTTTTTTTTCTTCTCCAGGGCTATGGTCATGATCATGATCGTGCTTATGGGCTTCTTTTAAAATCTTTTCAGCTTCATCTTTTAAAATTTCTTTCTTATTTGCTTTACCTTTTTCTTTAATTAAATTTAAAATTTTTTCTTCATATACGGTTCCTCTTAAACTTGCTAATGCAGATGGGTTTTTTTGGTAAAAATCCATAACCATTTTTTCTTGTCCCGGCATCATTCTTAGTTGTTTTTGCACTTCAGCCTGAACCTCTTGTTCTGTTACTTTAATTTGATTTTTTTCACCAAACTCGTTTAAAATTAAACCAGTTTTAATTCTTGTTTTAGCTTTTTCTTCAAAGTTTTTTTTATTTTTCTTTACTTCTTCTTCTGACATACCTTGAGATAAAATTTTAACCTCTTCTTCAACTAAATTTTCTGGAACTTCGTCTATTTTAATTTTTTCTATTTCTTTTAAAATTTGATTTTTAGATAACTGATTTAGAGAATTTTTATACTCATCATTAATTTGTTTTGAAATTAATATCTTTAAATCTTTTAAATCTTTTGCTCCTAAATTTTTTGCAAAATCATCATCAATTTTTACTTCCTCTGATTGTTTAACGCTTAAAATTTTACAATTAAATTTAGCTTTTTTATTTACTAATTCTTTTTCAGGAAAATTTTCTGGCAAAGTTGCTTCTACAATTTTTTCATCATCTTTTTTAACTCCAATCAATTGATCGTCGAAACCTTTTAAAAATAAATCTTTACCTAAAGTAAGCTGAGTGTTCTTTCCTTCGCTTCCTTTAAAGTCCTTGCCATCAACTGTTGCTTTATAATCCAAAGAAACTAAATCACCTTTTTTAGCTTTTGTATCAGGGCTTACTTCCTTAAAATTTGGTTGGTTTTTTGCTATTTCTTTTATTCTTTTATCAGTTTCACTCTCATCAATTTTAACAGTGTATTCGTCAAATTTAATATTTTCTAAAGATTTAATTTCTACTTTTGGTAACTCCGTGACTGATAAAACATACTCAAGATCTTTATCTTCACCGTATGTCTTTAAGTCAAGCTTTGGTTGACCAGCTGGTTTAATTTTTTTTTCTTCAAGTGCTTTTGTAGATGTTTCTTTTAAAACTTTATCTAAAACTTCTCCAAAAACTGCTTTACCAAATTGTCTCTTTAAAATTTCTTTTGGAACTTTGCCTGGTCTAAATCCTTTAAGATTTACACTACCTTTTATCTCCTCATATTTTTCATCCATATAAGAGTTCATTGTCTCTTTATCGATAAAAATTTTAAGGTCTTTATTTAATCCCTTTTTATTTTCTACTGTAACTTTCATAATATCTTAATGGTAGGGCGAAAAGGACTCGAACCTTCACATGTTGCCATATTGGTTCCTAAGACCAACGCGTCTACCAATTCCGCCATCGCCCCACAAATTACGAGGTTTTATATATTATTGAAACTATTTGTCCAATGACAATTGTTAAAAAATTATCTATTTATCTAATAATATTTATACTAATTTATAAAAAATGATTATTTCACCTTGCATAAGCATTTGTAAAACTGATCCATCAACAGGCTACTGTTATGGTTGTGGAAGAAGTAATGAGGAAAAACGACTTTGGAAGCTTGAAGAAACAACTGATGATTGGAAAAAAAAAAATATAATTGAAATTGAAAAAAGGCTTACTGGTTGGCAGCTTGAGAGTTTTAAAGAATCTTACTCCTATAAAATCAAGAATGGTATGTCTCTATTCAAGAAAAACTTAATCAAAGAGTAATATTAAATATGAGTAAAGTTAAAATTGTAAGTATTGTCTATGCTATAGGGATTATTATAGGTGCTTTATTCTTTGATGTTTGGGGAGCAGATACCACTCCTTTAAAAACATTATCTGTATTTGCTTGGACTGTAATATTTATTATAGCTTTATATTTTGTAGATAAGAATGAGAGAAAATAAGTTTTTAATATTTTTTTTATCATTTTTTTTTATTTCCTTTAGTTCTCACTCAGAAATAATTGTATTGAGCAAATGTGATCATAAAGAGGACGGTTTTTTAAAAAATGAATACATTCTAAATCTTAATGAATATATTATGACACGTAATTACGTTTATAATGAAAAAACTTATCAAAAATATAAGGTCACCGATTTAAGCGTTAAAAAGAAAAACTCCTATGTGAGAAATATTTATGAAGAAGATGGAAAAATACTTACATTAAAACATGGGTATCCTCAGTTTTATACTCAAATTTTATTTGAAAAAGATAAACCAGAAATATTTGTTAAGGCTGTTTTGAATGATGTCGAAAGTTTATCTAAAATCTCTAATTGTAAAAAAATAGAGAAATTTGATCAAGAAAGTTAGTTTTTATTTTTTTTTTCTTCTTTGTTTTTGATAATAAATTTTTTCTTAAGTTCAAATCTGCTATTTGTAATATTTGAACGATGCTTTGCGTATGCTTGCTTTTGCGCTTGTCTCATAGCTCTTTTAGATGACATAATAATTTAATTTAATATCCAATTTCTAAAGTATCAATAACTTTTAAGCTCTTATCTGATATAACAATCTCTCCAGACGCGGGTGCGTAATTTAAAATTTCAGAAATCACCACATAGTGAGTAACAAAAACTAAGTTTTGTTCTTTATCCCAAGTGCTTATAAATTTATCGAAATCAATAATCTGCTTTTTTCTATTATTAGCAAATTTTGCACTAAAAAAAGAATTTAGAAAATTTTTAGTTTCATATTCATTAAAGGCAATAGATGCTGTTTCTTTACATCGACACCATTCACTAGAATAAACCATTCCAATTGAAATTTTATTTTTCTTAAAAAAATTACCAATTTTTTGTGATTGAACTCTACCACTATCACTTAAATTTCTTTGAGTTGTACAATCGTTAATATCGAAATTATCTGGATCGCCACCACCAGGGGCATAAGCATGTCTTATGAAAATTAATTTTCCACCCTTTTGCAATTCATCTATTAAAATTTTTTTTGAATCTGCTTTAACTGAGGGATTAATGCATATAAATATTATAGCTAAATAATTTAAAATTTTCATTTATGAATATTAAAATAGATAGTTTAAATAAAACAATTCTTAAATGTAAAAAATGTCCAAGGCTTGTTAATTTTGTAAAAAAAATTTCAACAGAAAAAAGAAAACAAAATATAAATGAAATTTACTGGGGAAAACCAGTTACAGGTTTTGGCGAAATTGATGCAAAAATTTTAATAATTGGATTAGCTCCAGCAGCCCATGGTGGCACACGAACAGGAAGAGCTTTCACAGGAGATAAATCTGGAGACTTTTTATTTAAATGTTTATTTAAAGCCAAAATTTCGAACCAACCAAATTCAGAAAATCTAAATGATGGTCTTAAATTAAAATCAACATACATAACAAATATTTTAAAATGTGTTCCTCCAGGAGACAAACCTAAAATAGAAGAGCTTAATAATTGTTCAAAATACTTTGATAGCGAGATTTATAATTTAAAAAAATTAAAAACGATTATTGCATTAGGAAAAGTGGCATTTGATAATTGTATTAAATTTTATAAAAAAAAATACAATTTAAAAGAAAAGATAAAATTTATTCACGGAAAATCCTATTTACTACCAGGAAATATTAAATTAATTGCCTGTTATCACCCTAGCCCAAGAAATGTAAATACTAAACTTATATCTGAAAGAATGATTGTAGACTTATTTAAAAAAGTTAGAAAAATATCTATTAACTAGAAGTATAGGGTTGAAAGTCTGATAAGATTTTTTTTGGAATTTTAACTGGCTTAAATTTTTCATTTATGAATACTAGATGAATTTTAGCTTCTACGATCAATTCCTCATCTTTAAATATTGATTGATTCATTAAAAAAGAAGTTTTTGAAGTAGAGTCTACAAAAGATTTAATTTGTAAATCATCCTCTAAATATGCAGATTTTTTATATTCAATATTGCACGATTTAACAATTATAAGAGCACCAAAATCATTTTTTATTTTTGTATTGCTTAATCCAATAGTTGATAAAGCTTCAGTTCTGGCTCTTTCTAAATATTTTAAATAGTTAGCATAGTACACGACTCCACCAGCGTCTGTGTCCTCATAATACACTTTAACATTATGAGTAAAGTTTTTATGCATAAATTAATAATATCAAATTAATAAAAATTTAATAGAAACTAAGATACAATATCTAAGATGAAAATTTATATAATTTGGTTAATCGGAGTAATTATATGGAACTTTGGATTTCCAAATGCAATTCCAATTGCTGATGTTATCGCAGCTATTTTATTATCGTTTTTAAGTATTGGATTAAAAAAGTATATAAAATGATAATTAATCTGCTGAAAAATAAATGTTCTGAAAATAAGAAATTGATTTCATTTTAGAATTATCAGTATCAGCCATTATAGCCAGACCATCTAGTTCATTCACATCTAGATCATGAAATTTTTTAAAATCCTCTTGAACATTAGCTTTCACTGTTACCCATTCATTTAAGTTGTCTTTAGTAGTTGCTAATACATTGTCTATTGATTTTTTTGTATATGGACTTGGTCTATTTTCACCAACTGCACTATTACTTGAAAAAACATAATTAATTGCTCTATTTGATAAAGGTGTAGCTCCAGTTTTTTTAATCGCAAAAACACGGGCGGCATAATCATGACCTTTTTTCGTATTCTCTTTAATTCCACGAAGGTCTTTCTCAATTTTCCATGTAATATTGATAAAAGGTGTTTTATTTAGGTCAATTTTGATCTCTTTTCCTAGGCCTGAAGCAGCATTATCTGCTACGGCTTTTAAATAATTACCATTTTCATTTGATCCAACAGTATAAGAAGTCTTGTTATCTGCTCCTCTTACTTTACGGATCTCAAGTGCTGATAATTCTTTTTCAGTAAATTCAAAAACTTTTATAGTTTCTGCATTTGTGGAGCTAAGAAAGATTAATGATGTAATAAAAATATAAAAAATTTTTAACATGTTCTTCTTATAGATAGATTATTTGTAAATTCAATATTCAGTCACAATTTCAACATTCTAAATTCAAATTTGATTGTTAAGTGGGATAAATGAAAATAATTTCTGTGTTTGTGCTTCTTATATATTGGTCAATAATGATCACAGCACCAATTATGGGTAAAAATTCTATTAAAAATCAAAATAATGATCGACAAATAGTTTCAAATTTTTGAGACTAATATGTGGATCTACCACCACTGATATCAAATACCGCAGCTGTAGAAAAAGTATTTTCTTGTGAAGAAAGCCAGCAAACTAGTGAGGTAAACTCATGTATTTCAAGAAATCTTCCTCTTGGCACCTTTGAAAGCATTCTTTGTACATGCTCTTTACTCATTTGATCTAAAATTCTAGTTTTAGCACCTGCTGGGGTGACAGCGTTTACAGCTATATCTTTGTCAGCTAGTTCTTTACCCAAAGCTTTTGTTAACCCAATTGCACCAGCTTTTCCTGAGCTATACGCGCTTGCATTTGCATTACCATCTTTGCCTGCAACGGAAGCAACATTAACAATTCTTCCATAGTTGTTTTTAATCATATTTGGTACAATTGCTCGACAGCAGTTAAAAGTGCCCATTAAATTTATCTGTACTATTTTATACCACATATCGACATCATACTCCCACAAAGGACCAGTAGGACCTGTTATCCCGGCATTATTGATTAAAATATCTATATTTGATTTTGAGGTTATGTCTGCAACGTTTTTCTCTACATCTTGATAATTTGATATATCAACGACACTATAAAATAAGTTAGGGTTTTTTACTTCATCAACTGCTGATTTAAGAAGCTTTTCATCGATATCCCATATAAATACTTTAGCACCAGACTCTAAAAATCTTTTTGCAACATCTAAACCAAACCCTTGGGCTCCACCAGTAACTACAGCTGTTCTATTTTTAAAATCAAATGTGTGCATTAAAATTATTTTTTTGCCAACAAGTAATATGTTATCCAAGCAACAAATGCACCTATTATCCAAGCATAAGATTGTAAAAACATTAAATTAGTATTCCAAATTGTTGACGCTGAAAAAACAAATCCTAAAATTAAAGAATAAACGCCTTTTATATGCCAACCACCTGAATAATAATAAGTACTATCTTTGTCTATAGAATATAGGTCTTTATTACTTAACTCTTGATTTTTAATTAAATAATAATCAGCTGCCATCACCCCAAATAAAGGACCAAAGAAAGCACCAAAAGTATCAACAAATGATAAAATTCCTATTTGGCTCAATATAGTCAACCAGAAGATTGCGATCAACAAACCAAAAAAAGCAATTAAATAACTAGCGCTTTTTAAACTTAATATTGAAGGAGCAAAATTTATTAGAGAGTATTGAGATGGAATGAAATTGGCAACTAGATTAGTAGAGGCTGAAGCAATTATAATAAAAAATAGAACGACTATTGTTATTTGTATATTATCAAATTTTCCTACTATATCTGTTGGATTGGTAAAAATTCTATCTATATCTGAAAATTTTTGATTAAGAAAAACATCGGACCCTATAACAATGAAAACAGATAAAAATGAAAAAATAATTAAATTCAAAATTAAACTTAAGTTTCCTTTTTTTAATTCTTGCTCATTTTTTACATATCTAGAAAAATCACCAAAACTAATTATCAAAATTGAAAAATAGGCAAATATTGTTCCAGCAACAGTCAATAAAGGTGCTAAATTATTAACATCTAAAAAATTATTTAAATTAAAAATATTTGAAAAAGCTTCAGTAGTTATTTTCACATCACTTAATAAAACAACAAAGAAAAAAATTAACAAACCAGCATAGACTGTCATTGCTGAAAAATTAATTATTTTCTTGTTGTACTGCATCCCAACAGTAAAAAACAAAGTCTGTAGAATAATTGTGATTATTATTGCAGACCAATCAATAATATTCATACCAAAATAATAAAAAATAAATATTTCCTGCTGCAATAAAGAACTGTCTATAGAAAAAATTACAATTCTAATTAAGTAAACTAAAATTTTAGACAAAAAATAAGTTTGAATTCCAAATAAAAATATTCCAACTAAACTTCTGATTAACCCAAAAAATTTAGCGCCATTAAATCCTAGTGAGGATCTAAGCAATACTGCAAATGGTAAACCGAATTTTTGGGAAGGTTTTCCAATAATATTTGAAAATAAATAAACGAAAAAAGATCCTAATATTATTCCAAAAAAAACTACAAATATATTTAAACTATACATTAAGTATAAAGAGGATATTAATGAGAATCCAATTACACTCTGTACATTTGCTCCCCAAAAACAAAATAGATCTTTCCAATTCCAAGTTTTATAATTTGGATTAACTGTGACTAAGTCCCAATTAGATAGAGAGTATTTTACTTTAGGTTGATTCACTTAATTTATTTTAAACTAATAAATTCTACTGTCCATATAAGAGAGTTGGTAGCCATAAGGCAATTTTAGGAAATATGATTATTAAAATTAAGCCTATAACTTGTAGAACCATAAATTGCATCATTCCATAATAAATATCTTTTAAATCCCATTCAGGAACTACGCCTTTTAAGAAATATGCAGACAAAGCTACAGGTGGAGATAGCCAGGCGGTCTGGAGATTGACAGCAACCAATATTGCGAACCAAGTTAAATTAAAGCCTAAAGCCTCAATTAACGGTAAAAGAATTGGGACAATAATCATAACAATTGGTACCCATTCTAATGGCCAACCTAATAAAAATATTGCAACCATAACAATTCCTAGGATTAAATATTTATTCATTTCTAATCCTAACAAAAATTCAGTTAACAATGTTGGAGTACCAAGTCTTGCAAATACAGCACCAAAAAAATTTGATGCAGCAACTAAAACCATTATTAAAGCAGTAATCTCTAAAGTTTTAACAAGTGCTTCTTGGAGTTTAGATAGAGTTAATTTTTTATATGCTAATGAAAGTAATAATGCACCCATTGCACCACAACCTGCTGCTTCTGTAGGTGTTGCAAAACCAAACAATATACTTCCTAATGCAGCAAAGACTAGAG
>NZ_CVSK01000047.1 GCF_001180025.1 Candidatus Pelagibacter communis | reverse complement strand
CGAAATTCATATAAGTTTTGAACTTAACAACTTTTCATAGTCATGAATAGATTTCATTTTTATGTCAGTTCTTTTAGCGGCTTCGTCAAACTTTCGGAGTAGAATTGATGGCTTAAAGTAAGATTTATTCTCAAACTTTTTACTCTCTTTGTCATTTAAAACTCCGCCTTGTAATTTGAGGCTTATTTTTGACGCATCTGATAAAAAATCAAAATATTTTTTGTCTCGAGCTAAATAACGTTTAGCCAAAACATGGTATTTAATTGGCTCAACAATTTTTTGTCCAAAAAATTTTTTTAGATACAGATAACCAATATTTTCATGCTCTCCGTCTAATTTATTTTTAACTAATTCTTCAGGATCTTCTAAAAGAAAATGACCATAGTCATGAAGCAAACATGCGCAAATTAAATCATCATTACATTTAGCTTTTTCAGCTAGCATGGCAGACTGAATCATATGCTCTGACATAGTTACTTTCTCTCCAATGTATAAAGATTTATTATTTATAAAATTTGAAATGATTTTATAAATTATCTTCATTTATTATTGCGGATGATCCCCTTCAACAGCTATACGATCCATTACTCTTTCAAAACCGAGCCCTTTATTTGGATAAAAATCAGCAATAGCATAATGCTGAACACTTCTATTATCCCAAATAGCTATCGCATTTTCGGTCCATTTAAATCTACAAGTAAGATCTAATCTTGCCTGATGTTCAAATAAATAATTTAATATCTCTTTACTTTCTTCTTTATCCATACCAACAATTTCTTTTGTGTAAGTCCAATTTACAAAAAGAATTTTTTTACCTGTTTCTGGATGAGTTCTTAAAATTGGATGAGTGTTTGAGTATTCGTCCATATTTCCATTACTTTGCATTGCTTTATATTTATCAAGGAAAAACCCACCTCCTAGTGAAGAATGAACTGCTTTTTTATTTTTGATTTTATTTTTTACCTCTTCCTCTAGGGTCTCCCATGCAAGTTCCATGTTTGAGAAAACAGTATCTCCTCCAACTGGTGGAATTTTAATTGATTTTAAAATTACAGCTTTAGTTGGTTTTTCGTTATAGCTAACATCTGAATGCCAACCCTCACCCCATTGTGTTTTTTCTTCAGGTTTTTTTATTATTCTTATTATTTCAGGGAATTCACTTAAACCTCTTACATAAGCATGTGTTTCTAATGGTCCAAATTTTGAAGCTAAAGCAACATGTTGCTCTGAAGTCAAAGGTTGGTTTCGAAAAAATATAACTTTGTGTTCTAATAATAGGTTATTTATTGTTTTAAAATTTTCATCTGAAACGTCAGTCAAGTCAATTCCACTTATTTCAGCACCTAATGCTCCTGATAATAATTTTACATCAATCATTTTTTAAGTTTTCCAATAATGGATAAATTGTCAGAATTAAATTCATTTTTATTTTCATTTATAAAGTCATCCATAATTTTAATTTTTTCATCTTCAAATTCTGTAACTTTTCTTTTACTAAGATCAATATAAAGCGCTAACATTTCAATAGTTGCTGATAATTTTTTTGATGATTTTTCAATCATTTCCATCTTGAAATGTAATCTCTTTTTATCATGATCAAAGAAGGTTAAAACAATTTCTACTTCATCTCCCTCTTTAACTTCACCATCATATGTAGTGCGAGTTTCAACAACCATGGTACTTCTTTGGGTATCCTTTGCTGATTTTTCACCCATCTTAAATTTTTCTAGAATGATCTCCCAAGTTTGATCAAAAACTAAGACATAGTAAGCCATGTTCATATGATTATTATAATCAGTCCATTCTTTTTTGATTGTTTGGTTTGTTATGTGAAAAGACATTTTTTTATTCCCTCGTCCTTTTTATAATAGTATAAATCTTACTTAAAATGAACAACAAGGTATTCATATCATGTGCTGTTACGGGGTCAGGAGATACCGCAAGCAAGCATCCAGATTTACCAAAAACACCAGAACAAATTGCTAAAGCATCAATTGAAGCTGCAAAAGCAGGAGCTGCTATTGCTCATATTCATGTGAGGGAGGAAGACGGAACTCCAAGTAGAAGATTGGAGTTATATAAAGAGGTTGTAGATAGAGTTCGTTCAAGTGACACAGATGTGATTTTGAATCTAACAACTGGTATGGGTGGAGATTTAGATATTGGTCAAGGCAAAGACCCGTTAGAGTTTGGACCAATGACTGATATGGCAAATGTTATGGAAAGAATTGCAAATGCTGAGCAATTTTTACCAGAGATTTGCACTTTAGATTGTGGAACTTTAAACTTTGGTGATAGTTCAGTTATAACAGTTAATACTCCAAACGATTTAAGAAAAGCTGCAAAAAGATTAAAAGAAATTAAAGTAAAACCCGAAATCGAGGCTTTTGATTTAGGAAATATGTGGTTTGGTGCACAGCTATATAAAGAAGGATTGCTGGATGATCCGCCTATGTTTCAAATGTGTTTAGGAATTCCTTGGGGAGCACCAGCTACTCCATTAGCAATGCAAGCTATGAAAGATATTATGCCAAAAGAAGGTGTGTGGTCAGGCTTTGCAATTTCAAAAAATGAGATGCCATTTGTGGCACAAACAGTAATTATGGGTGGTAATCCTAGAGTAGGTTTAGAAGATAATTTGTATTTATCTAAAGGAAAACTGGCAACAAATGCCCAATTAGTTGAAAAGGCAATTAGAATTGTTGAAGATCTAGGTGTATCAACAATGACACCTGCAGAAACAAGAGAGAAGTTAAAACTTGTTAAACACAAGTAATGCAAAATATTAAAAAAGTTGCAATAATTGGAACCGGGGTGATTGGGGCAGGGTGGATCGTACGTTGTTTGGCTCACAACAAAATTGTTTATGCATTTGATAAAGATATTAAGTTAAAAAAAAATTTATTATCTGAAATAAAAAGAACTTGGCCGTTTGTAAAAAAACTATTTAATAAAAAAAAATTAAATCTAAAAAATTTTCATTTTTTTACCTCAATAGAACAAACATTAAAAGACGCAGATTTTATTCAGGAGTGTGCAACTGAAAATTATTCTTTAAAAACTAAATTGATTAGCACTATTGGAAAATATGCAAAATCTAATTCAATAATTGCTTCAAGCTCATCGGGTTTGTTACCAACTAGAATTTATTCAAAATGTAAAAATCCAGAGAGGGGAATAATTGGACATCCATTCAATCCTGTATATTTATTGCCAGCTGTAGAAATTGTTCCAGGTAAGAGAACTTCAAAAAAAAATTTAAATTTAGCTAAAAAATTTTACAAATCAATTTCTATGAATCCAATTATGGTTAAAAATGAATTACCTGGATATTTGTCTGATAGATTACAAGAAGCTTTATGGAGAGAAGGGCTACATATTATTAATGAGGGATATGCAACTACTGAAGAATTAGATAGAGCAATTGAAGATGGCCCAGGATTAAGATGGTCTTTGATGGGTACATTTTTAACCTTTCATCTTGCTGGAGGAAAAACGGGAATGAAACATATGTTGGAACAGTTTGGACCTGCTTTAAAATTACCATGGACTAAATTAAAGGCCCCTAAGCTATCAAAAAAATTATCTTCAAGACTTATTTCAGGAACTGCAAAACAGGCTAAAGGTAAATCAGTTGCAATGATATCTAATATAAGAGACCAGTATTTGGTTGATATTCAAAAGTTAAGAAAGAAATACGAAAAAAAACTTAGGTAAATTAATCATTTCTTTCTGTGTGACCATCTACAGAAATTACTTGTCCTGAAACCTTACTTGAATCGTCTGAAATTAAAAATGCACACATCTTTCCTATATCTTCCTCAAGAATCCACTTTTTCATAGAACTCATTGAAATAAAATCTTTTTCAATTTTTTTCGATGAAACTTTTGTAAATTTTGCTTTATCTCTGATCACTCTTTTCATTCTTTCACCTTTAATTGAACCAGGGCATACTGCATTAACTCTTATATTGTATTTTCCAAGTTCCATTGCGAGAGTTTTGGTAATTCCAATAATTGCCCATTTGCTTGCTGCGTAAGGTGATCTTAAAGGAAAACCAAGTATTCCAGCAGTTGATGAAATATTTATTATTGATCCATTTTCAGACTTTTTAATTAAAGGTATAGCCCTCTTAGTAAAATAAAAATGACTATTAACATCTATCTGAATAGTTCTTTCCCAATCTTTAGACTTTAGTTTTTCTAGTGATCCAGTTGGTCCAGCGACTCCAACATTATTTATTAAAGCATCAATTTTTTTAGTTTTTTTACTTATTTTTTTAAATAAATCCAATACTTGGCTTTCGTCAGATGCATCACAATTATATTTAAATAGCCTCTTATTTATAAGAGGATGTTTGTTTAATTTATTTAGGGATTTATTATCAATATCGCAAAGGTAAACGTATGCTCCACGAGAAAGACAAACCTTAGTTGTTGCCAAACCTATTCCAGATGCACCTGCAGAAATTATAATTTTTTTATTTTTTAATGATTTGTTAACCATTAATTAAGATTTTGTTAATGATGTCTGTAATTCTTTATTAGATATATAACCTTTAACATTTCCACTTTTGTCAACCACTTCACAATTAGAATTAGAGCATACAATTTGAGGTAAAAACTCCTCAATAAATTGATCTTCATTAACTTTTATTAAGTTAGATTTATCTATATCGTTAGATTCATTAACACTCTTCATTATAATTTTAGCTTTAATTACTTTTGCTCTATTAACGTCTTTAACAAATGCCTTGACATAATCATCAGCTGGATTCATTATAATATCTACTGGTGTTCCAACTTGAACAAGTTTACCAGCATTTAATATTCCAATGTGATCACCAAGTCTTAAAGACTCATCTAAATCATGAGTAATAAATACAATTGTTTTTTTTAATTCTGATTGGAGATCTAGTAGTTGTTTTTGCATATCACTTCTAATTAAAGGATCTAAAGCACTAAAAGCTTCATCCATTAACATGATATCACTATCAGTTGCAAGTGCTCTTGCTAAACCAACCCTTTGTTGCATTCCCCCAGATAATTGATTTGGAAATTGATTTTCAAATCCTGTTAAACCAACAGCATCAATTTTTTCCATCGCAACACTATGTCTTTCCTCTTCTGCTTTGCCTTGCATTTCCAATCCATAGCCTACGTTTTGTAAAACAGTTTTATGTGGGAACAAACCAAATCTCTGAAATACCATACTCATTTTATGTCTTCTAAAGTCAATTAGTTGTTCTTTATTTAACGACATTACATTTGTTCCTTCCACTAAAATTTCTCCATCTGTCGGATCGATTAATCTATTTAAATGCCTAATTAGAGTTGATTTTCCAGATCCTGACAAACCCATACAAACAAAAGTTTCTCCTTCTTCTATTTTTAATGACACATTATCAAGACCAACTGTATGACCAGTTTGTTCTAAAACTTCTTCTTTGTTCGCTCCATCTTTTACCATAGGCATTACAGATTGAGGATTGTTCCCAAAGATTTTATAAACATTATTAATCTCAATTTTAGACATTATTTACCTTTCTTTGTATTTGGTGCTGTTCTCTCTTGTAGTGTTTCTCCATAAGATTGAGTTATCCTATCAAGAACTATTGCTAGAAGCACAATTGCGATCCCTGCTTCAGCAGCTCTTCCTACATTTAATTGTTGAAGTCCAAGTAAAACTTCATCTCCTAAACCTCTAGTACCTATCATCGATGCAATAACAACCATCGCCAATGCCATCATTGTACACTGGTTGATGCCTTGCATAATATTTGGCAAAGCTAATGGCATTTGTACACCCCAAAGCTTTTGTTTTTTACTTGCACCAAATGCATCTGCAGCTTCAATAACCTCAGTATCAACAAGTCTAATTCCTAAATCTGTTAGTCTAACTAGAGGAGGAACCGCATAAATAAATGTAGCTATAATTGCTGGAACCGCACCTAAGCCAAATAACATAATACCTGGAATTAGGTAACAGAAACTTGGAATAGTTTGCATTAAATCTAAAACTGGCAAAATTACATTTCTTGTTCTTGCACTTCGTGCCATAGCTATTCCCAATGGAATGCCTGCAACAACACAAAGAAATATTCCAATTAACATTATTGCAGTTGTTTCAATTGCTTTTTGCCAAAATATTGGGTGAAGAAAACCTATAAAAAAAGTGCAAAATCCTACAAATACTGTTGTTCCAATTTTTCTTCCACTTGCAAAGTAAGTTAGAACCACCACACCAAGTATAACCAGTGGCCATGGAGCTTGAATTAAAAAGTTTTTTACAAGCATTAACATATATAAAAGAACATTATTAATAGCTTCAAATATGTACCCATATTTTTCGTTAAGTGTTTTGAAACCAGAATTAATCCAATTCATTAACGGTAAATCCAACCATTTTGGCCATTTACCTCCTAGCCAAGAAAAATCATTTAATAATTCTCCAATATTGTCAGGTTTTCTTTTTGATTGAGAATAGCTAGTTATTAATAACCATACAAAAACAACCAACAAACCAATATTAAAAAATATTTTTTTATTTTTCTTTAATGCTTCCATATTTGTTTTTTACTTAAAGAAAGAGCCCCGAAGGGCTCTATCTTATAAATTTAATTTAGTGATTATAATGCTGCTGAAACTTTTTTAGCAACATCAGCTGGTACCCAGTCTTTCCACATAGTTTCTGTTTTCAAGAACTCTATTGCAGTAGCTTCCATATCACCACCTGACTCATCTTCATAGAATGCTAACATTTTGTTAACAGTAGCTGTTGGAACTGTATATTTTCCAATAAACTCATTTTCTTTTGGATGAGCTTTTGCCCATGTTGCAAGTACAGACTTAGTTAAAGCCATATCTCTATATTCACATGCACATGAAGGTTTATAAGCATCTGGTCCGTTAGCTTTGATATCTTCAACAACTGCAGACATATTATCCCAGCAAGTTTGATCAAATTTTGGTTCAGTTAATCTTACTAGATCAACTTTACCCATTAAACCAGTTGGTGCCCAGTAGTAAGTGAAGATTGGTTTTTTCTTAGCAAATGCACCTGCTATAGCAGCATCTAATGCCCCTCCTGAACCTGGATCAAAGTTTGTATAGTATTTATCTAAACCATACTCTTTTTGTTTAACCAAGTTAACAGTGTAGCAAGTCCAACCAGATATACAGCTAGTCATTCTACCTTTTGAAGGATCTTCTGGATCTTTAAATAGCGCAGCTATTTTTGGATCTTTCATATCTTCAACAGATTTTAAATTGTATTTATCAGCAGTAGTTTTATCTACATAGAATGCTTGCTGAGAGTCTGGCGTGTTTGTTCCCATATGGATAATTGTACCCGCTTCTTCATGAGGCTTATAATTACCAATGATATTATCGTACCAAACTTCAGTAATAACATCTAATTGACCATCGTAATGAGCGGCCATAATAGGTGTAGTACTTCCCTTAGTTACAGACACTTCACAACCGTATCCTTTTTCAAGTATGAAAGTAGTGATAGCTGTGTGGATGTTAGCACTGCTCCAGTCAAAATCTCCCAATCTTGCCTTACAATCACCAGCATTTGCATTACTTACAATCAAAGATGAAAGAAGGAAAATTGAGATTGTTAATCTCTTTAAAAACTTCATTAAATTATCTCCTTAAGGTTAAGTTTTAATACCGAGATTTAATAATGAATGTAGATAAAAAACAAGCTTTGAATTATTAATACAACTATTAATTGAGTTGATTTGATTACTCTTTTATATAAAAATTAAGTGTGAGCTCAATTTCTAAACTAGAAAAAAATTCAACGTATTTAAAAGTTATTTGGAATGATGGTCAAGAGAGTAAGTTTAATTACCTTTGGCTAAGAGATAATTGTCCAACTGCTCATGATAAAGATTCGAGACATAGAATGTTTAATATTCTGGAAGTCTCACAAAACATTAATCCCACAAAATATTCTATAAGTTCTGATGGAAAATTAGAAATTGAATGGAGCGAAGGAGACCATACAAGCTATTATGATCCAAAATGGTTAAGAGAAAATTGTTATACTTTAAAAAATAAGCAAAAGTATGTCTCACCTTATAAACTTTGGGATAGCTCTTTAGAAAAGAACTTAAAATCTATTCAAATTGATCATGATGAAATTGTAAATTCGGACGATGGTTTGATTAAATGGTTAGAGCTTTTACATTATACTGGAATAGCTATTGTTAAAAAAGCTCCAGTAGAAAAAAACTCTGCATTAAAAGTTCTAAATCGTATAAGTCATACTCGAGAAACTTTTTTTAAAACACCTTTTGAAGTAATTAATATTCCAAAGCCAAATAATTCTGCGTATACAGCGCATGCTTTAAGAAATCATATGGATTTACCTTGGTTTGAAAATCCGCCTGGTTATCAATTTTTACACTGTTTGATAAATTCAGCGAAGGGTGGCGACTCATCTGCTGTTGATGCATTTGCTGTGGCAGATTATTTAAAAAATAATGAAAAAGATACTTTTGATATATTGGTAAATACTCCGCTTAAATTTAGAGATAAAGACTACACTCAAGAAGCAGTTAGAAGTGTCTATGGCACTGCAATATCACTTACTAAAGACGGAGATTACAATGATATTCGTTATAGTATTGCAACACTAGATGCTCTTGATTGTCATCCAGATATAATGGACTCAGTTTATAAAGCTCATCATCGATTTGGAAATTTATTGCATGATGCTAAATTTCAAATCAATTTTAGACTAGAGCCAGGTGATATTTTTTCATTTAACAATAGAAGATTGCTTCATGGAAGAACTGAGTTTGATCCTAATTCTGGTCATAGACATCTCCAAGGATATTACATGGATAGAGATGAAATAATTGGAAGATTAAAATATCTTAAAAGTTATTAACAGATACAACCTGATTTAGAAAAATAATATATTTTAATATTTAAGTAATTTTAATTTAACGTTATCTTAACACTTATATTTTACTTAATTGTAAATACATAAATTAAAAAGAGAGGGAAAAAATGAAAAAAATACTTAGTATTTTAACTATTCTATTTACATTCTCTTTTACATCACACAGTTATTCAAAGACAGAAATTCATTGGTGGTACGGAAACAGTGGTTTTCTTGGTGATGTAATTATTGAAATTGCAAATAGATTTAATGCTTCACAAGATCAATATACGGTCATTCCTACAGGTAAAGGAAGTTATGAAGATAACATGGCAGCAACTATTGCTGCATTTAGAGCAGGAGACCAACCACACTATTCACAGGTTTATGATGCTGGTGCTGCGATAATGGTAGCGCAAGTTAAAAATGGTGTTGTAATCGGTTTTGAAGATATGGCAGAGAAATATGGAATTAAAGTCGACGCAGACAATTATATTCCAGGAATTAAAAATTTCTATGCTGACTCTGATGGGAAAATGATTGGTGTTCCTTTTAATAGTTCAACTTGTTTAATGTATGCAAACATGGACATCTTGAAAAAAGTAGGAATTGAATCAGTTCCAAAAACTTACGAAGAATTTGAAGCTATGGCTCCAAAGATTAAAGCTGCTGGATACATACCTTTAGTTCAAAGTCACTTTCCTTGGATCTGGACAGAAAATTTCTTTTCAAGACATAATCTACTTATGACTGATGGAAACAATGGTTACGATGCTGTTCCAACAAAAACTTTATTTGCTGAAACAGATGCATTTGTAATGCATTGGAAAAAAGTTAAGGAATGGTATGAAAAAGGCTTTTATGGTTATAAAGGAAGAGCATGGGGAGATAACCAAGCTCCATTTATAGCTGGTGAAGCTGCGTTTTGGTTTGGTTCAGCTGCATCTTTTGGTGGAATGAAAGGTGTTGTGCCTAACTTTACAGTAAATCATATTCCTTACTGGGATTCTGTAACAGGTGGTAAAGAGTATCCAACGTTTATCGGTGGTGCTGCTAACTGGATATTAAATGGTCATACAGAAGAAGAGTATAAAGGACTTGCTAAATTTATAGAATTTATGGGTTCTCCAGAAATGGATCTGTATTATCATAATATGACTGGTTACTCTGCAGTTACTAAAGGTGGTATAGCGTTAGCTGAAACTATAAACTTCTATAGAGCTTCTCCATATCATAAAGCAGTTGGTGAACAATTAAGCTTAGAAGGTTCGACTATTCCTGGTGGATATAGAGCTGGTAACTGGCCACAAATTCGTGAAGTAATTTACGAAAATGTTGAGCCAATGTTAAACGGCAAAATATCAATCGAAAAAGGATTGCAGAACATGGACAAAGGTGCAGCTAAATTGTTAAAACAATTTGCTAAAACTTTATAATTAATAATTTAAATAAGGAGGGTATTGATTTACCCTCCTTATTTTTTATTTTACTTATATGAAAAAAGTCCAATTTAAATCTAGCTATTCACAATATTTATTCTTAGCGCCTCAGTTAGGAATTTTATTAATTTTTTTATATTGGCCAATCATACAAACTTTTAAAGATGCATTTACAATGCAAGATGCTTTTGGATTTGGAGCGACGTTTGTATGGTTTGATAATTTTTTATTTATTTTTGATGATCCAGCTTATTTCATAGCTTTCAAATTTACTATTATTTATAGTTTTGTAATTACATTAATTACAGGCTCAATTGGATTATTGCTTGCCGTTCAGGCAAATAATGTAATGCATGGTAAAAGCACTTATAAAACACTTTTAATTTGGCCTTATGCAATTGCGCCTGCGGTTGTGGGTGTAATGGCAAATTATTTTTTTAGTGAAAGATTTGGACTTCTTTATCATTTATTTCACGAGCTTTGGGGATTTAATTGGTATGAAAGTGTTTTTGACTCTTATATTTATGTAATAATAGCTGGTTCTTGGAAGCAAATCAGTGCTAATTTCATTTTCTTTTTGGCAGGACTTCAAGCTATACAAAAATCTGTAATTGAAGCATCCATGATTGACTGTAAAAACAGTTTTAGAAGATTTTGGACAATTACATTTCCATTATTAATGCCAACTACATTTTTTTTAATAATTATTAATATAACATATGCTTTCTTTGATACATTTGGAATTATTGATACCACAACAATAGGTGCTCCTTCAGGTGAAACAAGAACTCTAGTTTATAAAGCCTACATGGATGGATTTAGAGGACTAGATTTAGGAAGTGCAGGGGCTCAATCAATAATGATGATGTTGATTGTATTAGTAATTACAATTTTTCAATTTAGATATATCGAAGGGAAAATACATTATAATTAATGACTAGATTTATCACATCAAGTTTTTCACATTTAATTTTACTTATTGGAATACTTATCATGGTAGTTCCTGTATGGATGATTTTTGCTAGCTCAACGCACACAAGTTCAATGATTAATATGAATGGTCTTCAAATGTTTTTAGGAGATAGCTTTTACGAAAACTACTTAAGGGTTTTATTATATCAGGGTGGTTTTTTTAAGGAGATAACAGCATTAAAAATGTTTTTTAATAGTTTTATAATGGCAACCGGAGTTGCAATATTATCTGTTGTTACATCTTTAATGGCTGCGTATGCTTTGGTTTATTATAGAATAAAACATGCAACGTTATTGTTTTGGATAATATTTATTACAATTTTAGTACCACTAGAGTTAAGAATTTTTCCTACATATTCAGTAATGGCTGAGCTTAATCTAGTAAATTCTTACTTTGGATTAATAGTTCCTATATCAGCCTCAGCTATAGCAACATTATTCTTTCGACAATTTTATAAAACTGTACCAGATGAATTACTTGAATCCGCAAAACTTGATGGGGCGAATACTTGGAGATTTTTTGTTGATTTTTTAATTCCTTTGTCAAAAACAATGATAGTAGCAATGTTAATATTTATGTTTGTTTTTGGTTATAATCAGTACTTATGGCCGCTATTGGTAACAACTTCAGAACAATATTGGACAGTGGTTATGGGACTAAAAATGATGTCAGGATCTATTGTTCATCGTTTTGCTTTCGTGATTATGTCTATGGTTCCACCAATTTTAATTATAATTGTGTTACAGAAACATTTTATTAAGGGGGTTTTTCAAGATAAATGAAAATTAAACCACTTCAAATAATAGCTCATATTATTTTAATATTAGGAGTCTTGTTAATGGTAGTTCCTATTTGGATATCTTTTGCAAGTTCTTCGCATGATTCTGTAACTATACTGACGGAAGGTATGAAGTTTCATATAGGTGATCAGCTAGCAAGAAACTATAACGAAGTTTTAAATGAAAAAGGTGGTTGGTCAGAAGAAGTGACTGCTGCAAAAATGTTTATTAATAGTTTTATAATGGCATTAGGAATTGCAACACTTAAAGTTGCTATTTCTGCTATGTCAGCTTACGCATTAGTTTATTATAGATTTAAATTAGCTGTACCAATTTTTTGGCTAATCTTCATTACTCTACTTGTTCCTTTGGAGGTAAGAATTTTTCCAAGCTATAAAATTGTATCTGACTTAGGTTTAACAAATTCATATACAGGCCTTATTCTTCCATTAGTTGCCTCAGCAACAGCAACTTTTTTCTTCAGACAATTTTACAAAACAATTCCAGATGAACTCTTGGAGTCGGCAAAATTAGATGGAGCAAATGGTTGGAGTTTTTTCATAGATTTCTTGGTTCCATTATCAAAAACTATGATAGCAGCAATGTTTATATTCATGTTTGTATATGGATATAGCCAATATTTATGGCCGCTAATAATGACAACTGCAGAAGAATATTGGACTGTTGTAATGGGAATGAAAATTATTTACACGGAAAGCTATGAAGGAGTTGCTCTGCCAAGAACAGCAGAAAGATTTGCATATATCATTTTGTCAATGATCCCACCTGTTTTAGTGGTAGTATTTTTACAAAAATGGTTCATAAAAGGATTAATTCAAACGGAGAAATAAATGAGTTTTTTAGATTTAAAAAATGTTACTAAGATTTACCCAAACGGAACTAAGGCTGTTCATGAGACCTCATTAAGTATTAATGAAGGAGAGTTTATGGTTTTTGTAGGTCCTAGTGGATGTGGAAAATCAACTTTATTAAGAATGGTCGCAGGTTTAGAGGATATTACAGAGGGTGATATTAATCTTGATGGAAAATTAATGAATGAAGTTGATCCATCTGAAAGAGATGTAGCAATGGTGTTTCAGAACTATGCATTATACCCACACATGAATGTTTATAATAATTTAGCCTATGGTCTAAAAAATAGAGGAATTGATAAAGAGACAATTGAGCAAAAAGTAAATGATGCAGCTAAGTTGCTACAAATTTCAGATTATTTACAGAGAAAACCTTCAATGTTATCTGGGGGTCAAAGACAAAGAGTTGCTATGGGTAGAGCAATTGTAAGAAATCCAAAAATATTCTTGTTTGACGAACCTCTATCAAACTTAGATGCAAAATTAAGAATTCAGATGAGACTTGAAATTAAAAAACTTCAGCAGAAAGTTGGAGTAACAAGTATATTTGTTACGCATGATCAAGTTGAGGCCATGACACTTGCTGATAGATTGGCAGTAATTAATAATGGAATTATTGAACAGCTTGGAACTCCTATTGAGATATATGATAATCCAAAATCCTTATTTGTTGCTGGTTTTATTGGCTCACCGCAAATGAATTTTTTAGATGGTAATTTAAAAAATAAAACATTATCTGCAGAAGGTTTTGAAATTAAAGATATTAATAGTGACTTTGAGGGAGAAGTTACATTAGGAATAAGACCTGAACATTTAAGTCAAAGTGAAAATGGCTTAATTAGTTTAAGAGTAGAATTAGTGGAACAACTTGGTTCAGATAATCTTGTTTATGGTCAATTGAAAAATAAAAAAGACTTTTGTTATAGGTGTCCAGGAAATCAAACTATTGAAAAAGGTTCAAATTTAAGTCTTAATATTGATAACAATAAATATTATATTTTTGATAAAAGCACCGGTAAAAGAGTTAATTAAATTTGATTTTAAGCAAACCAAATCATATAAAAATTTACGGACACCGAGGAGCCAGGGGAGATCTTCCTGAAAATACTTTAGAAAGTTTCAAATATTTATTTGAAAACAATATTAATGCATACGAAACAGATATATTAATTTCTAAGGATCTTATACCAGTTGTTGCTCATGATTTTAAATTAGATCCAAGTAGAACAAAAGATAATGAGGGGAATTGGATAGAGGATGAAAATTTAAAAATATTTGATTTAACTTATGAAGAACTTTCAAAGTTTGATGTAGGTTCAGTAAATAAATTATCCAGATACGGAAGAAGATTTATTAATCAAAAAAAATTAGAAAACCAAAGAATACCAAAACTTTCTGAATTATTAGAAATGTCTTCAAAAAATAAATCTGAAAAATTATTAATAAATTTAGAAATTAAATCTACACCAGAGGAAGAAAATTTGACACCAGAACCAGAAGATACAGTAAAATTAATTATGAACGATATAAATGAATCATCTTTAAAAGATAAAATAATCGTTTCATCATTTGATTGGAGAACTTTATCAGTAATTAAAAATCACTATCCTGAAATTCCAAGAGCTTACTTAACTCAACATTTGACAGGAATTAATATTAATCAAACTATTTACAACAGATCTCCATGGTTGAGTTTTTTGCCTTATTATGAAGATCATGAATTGCCAAAAATTATAAAGTCACAAGGTGGAAAAGCTTGGCATCCATACAGAAAAGATATTACAAAAGAACTAGTAGATATTTCTCATCAAGAAGATTTGCCAGTAAATGTTTGGACAGTAAATAAAGAGTACGAAATGTTAAAAATGATTGAGTACGGTGTAGATGGCATCATGACAGACTACCCACTAAGGTTGAAGGAACTTTGTGAAAAAGAAAATATAAACTGGTTCTAGTTTATTTTAATGGATTTAAACATAGTCAATAATGAGGAAAAATTTTTAGCAGGAAAACTTGAAGGTTATACTTTAAAAGGTGCTGAAAATAAATTTGATGACAAAGGAAATCCTTTACCATTTCCAGGCTGCACAATAATTTGTAATATTCCTTTAGATACTCATTTATCTGAGCAAATTATTAGTTTTCAAAAAAGTATAGAAAATTTTAACCCTGAAAATACTTACTTCTATTTACCCCCATCTAGTTTCCATATGACATTATTTGATTGCTGTAATTTGAATACAAAAAACACTAATTATTGGCCGTCAAATATAGATCTTGATATGGATTACAAAGATATAGCTGTTGAATTAAATAAAAGAATTGAAAACTATAATTTTCCAGAAGAATTGAATCTTAAATTAAAAACGTTTTTTGGTGGTTACAGTATTATTTTAGAACCATTTTCTGAAAAGGACGAAAAAATATTAAGAAATTGTAGAGATGAACTAAGTAGTTTATTAAAAATTAAATTTGAAAATCATCAAAGATATACTTTTCATATTACTTTAGCATATATCTTGAGAGAACTTAATCAAATTGAAATAAATAATTTAATTGAATTTAATAAAAAACTATCTGTGGACTTTAGTAAAAAATTTTCAAAAATTACTTTCACAAAACCTGAAATGTGTACTTTTAAAGATATGCTAGAGTTTAAGAGTATTAATCCTTCCAGCCGGTAACAGTTTTTACTTCTAAATATTCTTCAAGCCCCCAAACTCCACCTTCTCTTCCATTTCCTGATTGTCTGTATCCTCCAAAAGGCGTGCCCGCATCAGCTGCATTTCCATTGATATAAACACATCCTGATCTTAATTTTTTTGCAACTCTATGAGCTTTTTCTCTGTCTTCTGTTTGTAAATAATTTCCCAAACCATAAGACGTATCATTTACAATTTTTACTGCTTCATCTTCACTTTCAAAAGGTATTATGGAAAGCACTGGACCAAAAATTTCTTCTTTTGCAATTCTCATTTCATTTGTGACATTTGTGAAAATAGTTGGTTTAATAAAATAACCTTTATTTAATCCATTAGGTAATTCAGGTCCTCCTGCTGCCAATGTTGCACCCTCAGATATTCCACTTTCAATTAAATTTATAATCTTATTGTATTGAGTTTTCGAAATTACAGGACCAATATGATCTCCTTTTTTCGATGCTTGATCTACTTTTATTTTATTTGCCTCATCAACTGCTTCATTTACTGCTCTTTCATAAATAGATTTCTCAACCAACATTCTTGTTGGAGCATCACATGATTGCCCCGAATTACTCATTACATTTCTTATGCCATCTCTAACTGCATTTTCATAACTATCTGCAAAAACTATATTTCCACCTTTGCCACCAAGTTCTAAACAAACCCTTTTTATAGTTTCAGCTGCATTTTTTGAAATTAATCTTCCTGCACGTGTTGAACCTGTAAAAGAAACCATATCAATATCAGGATGACTTGATATTTGAGTTCCAACTCCTTCACCATCTCCATTAACCAGATTAAATACCCCTTTTGGAAAACCAACTTCATCAATCATTTCTGCAAATAACATTCCTGAAAGTGGCGCTATTTCTGATGGCTTGAGTATCATTGTGCATCCAGTTGCAAACGCTGGAACTACCTTGAGAGCTATTTGGTTTATTGGCCAATTCCAAGGGGTAATTAATCCACAAATTCCGATTGGTTCATAATAAATGTGGTTATTAGATTTTTGATCGAAATGTTCATCAAATTCAAAGTCTTTGAGTCTTAAAATAAAATCTTCTAAGTGTGTTTGGCCAGATCCAGTTTGAACATCTGTTGCCCAATCCATCGGCGCACCCATTTCGAGTGAAATAGCCTCAGCCATTTCTCCAAATCTTTTTTTATAAACTACTAGTAATTTTTCGAGCAATTCTAACCTTTCTTTTTTGCTAGTTTCTTTCCAGGTTTCAAAAGCAGTTTTTGCAGCCTTAACGGCATTATCTGTGTCTTTTTTTGAACCTAATGAAATAATTGCACAAGGATCTTCATTGCAAGGGTTTATTACCTCAAAGTCATTTTTTTCAATTGGATCTACCCATTTACCGTTTATGTAAAATTTTCTTTTATCTAACATTTAATAATCTTAGCATATTTATTAAATTTCATAGCCTTTTTCTTCTGGTTCATAATCCACAAGCTCATCAGGAAAACCTTCAGCTCTAAAATCAATTTTATTAAAATCTTCCATTCTTTTTACAATCATTGATGACCATGCTCTTGAACCATATTTTTTTTGACCATCTTTAAATATCTCAACTATCTTTGGCGAAATCTCTAAAGGAACATTTAATTTCTTAGCTAGATTATCGAATAAACCCGTATCTTTCAAAACAAGATCCATTGTAAAATTAATATTATAAGAACCATTCAGAATAACCTGGCTTTCTGTTTCATGAACAAATGAGTTTCCAGATGAAACTGCAATACCCTTAAATGTTTTAGCTAAATCTAAATTTGATTTTTTTGCAACAGTCCATGCCTCACCTAATGCTACCAAATGAACTGATGCCAAATAATTTGTTATAACTTTAAGAACTGACGCACTACCTAATTCTCCAGTATGTAAAACTTTTCTACCCATTACAGTTAAGGCAGGTAATATTTGTTCAAAAGCTTTTCTTTCTCCTCCTACAAATATAGCAATATTACCTGTGGCCGCTCTATGACATCCTCCACTAACAGGTCCATCTAGTGGGATAGCTTTTTTTGATATCACCTTATTTCCAAGTCTTTTAACTTCATCCTCATCTGTTGTACTCATTTCTAACCAAATTTTATTTTCTGATAAACCATTTAAAACTCCATCTTCACTTTCCATAACCTGCGCGGAAACTTCAGGTGAAGGAAGTGAGGTAATAATTAGATCAGTTTGTTCTGCCAATTCTTTAGGAGACTTTGCAACTTTTGCACCTTGCTTTTTAAATTCATTTGTTAAACTTTCATCTATTTCTCTAACAGTAACATCAAAATTATTTCTTATTAAGCTTCCAGCTAGTTTACCACCTACGTTTCCTAAACCAATAAAACCTATTTTCATTTTATTTCCTCTTCTTTTTTATTTTTTGTAAACACAATTAAAATCACACCTAATATTATTATTGCACCACCTATAAATAATTCTTGTGTTGGTTTTTCACCTAAAAGAAATATAGCAGCTAGTAAACCTGTTGGGGGTATACCCATGGTAACGATAGGAAGCACTTTATAAAGCGGGTTATTTTTTAAAACATAATAGAAACAACCATAAGTAATTGGTTGCATGATGAAACCAATATAAATTGCAATGATCCAGTGATCAATCTTGGCATTTGTCAAATAATTAATTGTATTTCCATCAATTATTGAAGAAAGCATTATTAAAATTGGCCCAGAGAAAAATGCTAACCAAGCAACTAGAGCCAAAGGATTTATTTCTTTACTTAAAGGTTTAACCATAACTTGTCCAAGAGCCCATATAGCAGACCCTAAAATTGTAAGGCCAATTCCAATAAACTTTCCATCTAAGTTAGGAGATCCAGTTAAAATATAAACACCAACAAAAGCGATAGCTATACCAATCAAAGCTCTAATAGTTGGTTTTTCTTTAAGCATGAAGTAAGCAAAAATAACTCCAAACGGAACTTCCATCTGAACCAAGAGAACTGCTGAAGATGCATCAATTAAATCTAAACCAGTATATGTAATACTATATTGCAACGTATTTGCCACTAATGATGCAGCAAATATTCTTTTTAAATATCCTTTTGGTATTGGAAACCACCAAACTAGTAATGATGCAGCAAATGTAAATCTTATACCCATTAAAAGTATAGGAGGAAAAGATTCAAAAGCAGGTTTTGCAATTACAAAACCGAAGCCTAAAAAAATAGGCACCAAGGAGGCTACAAAAGTATCTTTTATATTCATGCCTATTTTAATATTAATGATTATTAAAGAACTTATGATATATTCACTTTTTAATTTATGAATTCAACAAAAATAGATCCTAAATTTATCAGCCAAGCTAATCCTAGAGTTGGTTTAATTGCTCTTGCTAGTGATTTTATGATTGAAAAAGATTTTATAAATGTGATCAAAAATAAGAAAATTGATTTCTTTGTCAATCGTATTGAGTGTTACAACCCTCTCACGAAAGAAAACTTGATTAAAATGTCTAATAAAATCACTGATGTTACAAAAGATATTTTACCTGATCAAGACTTGGATTGCGTAGTTTATGGATGTACATCAGGAACTATTGCTGCTGGTCATGATTCAATTGAAGAAAAAGTTAAAGTAGCTAAACCAATGGCAGATGTATCGACACCAAGTACTGCTGCAATTAAAGCATTAAAGAAATTAAATATTAAGAAAGTTTCAATCTTTACACCCTACAGTAAAAAATTAAATGATGATGTACTAGACTATTTTAAAAGCGAAGGTTTTGAAGTTACTTCTAATTCATACTTTGATATTCAAGATGACTATGACATTGGAAAAGTTGATCAAGATTATTTATATGAAGTATTATCAAAAATAGATTTAAATGGGGCTGATGCTTTATTTGTTTCTTGCACAGCTCTACCAGTTTTAGAAATTATTGATAAATTAGAAAAAAAATTAAACACTATAGTTTTATCCAGTAATCAGGCATTAATTTGGGATACCCTTGTAAAAATAAAAAAGAATAATTCAGTAGAAGGGTTTGGAAAATTATTCCAAGTAAATTAATGTCATTTGATAAAGAAGAATATAGGCAAAGATTAAAAAAAGTTCAAAAAATGATGCATGAAAAAGGTATCGAACTTTTAATTTCACATGATACAAATAATATGAATTATTTAACAGGCTATGATGCGTGGTCTTTCTATTATGCTCAATGTGCTATTGTTCATGTGAATGCTGATGAACCCTTATGTTTTGTAAGAGCACAGGATGCTGGTGGTGCGTATATAACAACTTACTTAAAAGACGAAAGTGTTATCGTTTACGATGAAAATTATATTCATAAATGGCCGAAACATCCTTACGATTATTTAGTTGAAATAATTAAAGAGAGAAAGTGGGACAAGCTAAATATAGGTGTTGAAATGGATGCCCATTATTTTACTGCATTCTGTTATGAAAAAATTAAACAGGGATTACCAAACGCAAAAATAATGGATAGTGATCGTTTAGTTAATTGGGCAAGGTTGGTTAAATCTGACGCTGAAATTGGTTTTATGAAATCTGCTGCAAAAATATCAGAAAAAGGAATGAAAACTGCAATGGAAGTTATTAAACCAGGTGTCAGACAGTGTGATGCGGTTGGAGAAATTCAAAAAACATTATTTTATGGTACAGAGGAATTTGGAGGTGAATATTCTAGTATTGCAACTTTACTCCCAACAGGAAAAGGAACCTCAGCTTCACATTTAACAGCAACTCAAGACAAATTTGTAGAGGGAGAGGCTACAATTATTGAATTATCAGGGGTTTATAAAAGATATCATGCTCCAATGGCGAGAACAGTTCTGCTAGGAAAACCTAATCAATTAAAGATTGATACAATGAATAAAACTATCGAAGCACTGAATGCAGGAATTAGTGCAATCAAACCTGGAAATACAGCAGATGATGTTGCCCAAGCTTTTTGGAAAATTCTAGACAAGTATGGAATAGAAAAAAAATCTAGAACAGGTTACTCCATTGGAATTGGTTATCCACCTGATTGGGGTGAGCATACACTTAATATTTATAAAGGAGATATGACAGTGCTTGAGCCTAATGTTTGTTTTCATATGATAGCAGTGATGCAGTTCGGTGATTGGGGTGTTGAAGCATCTGAGGCTATAAGAGTTACAGAGAATGGATCAGAATTGTTCTGTAATTTTCCAAAAGAGCTTCATATTAAGAGTTAATTAGCTATTGAAATCTATTTACACAAATGTTTTATATTCATCTTTATGTCTAAAAATCCAGAGTTTGTTAAATTCGATAAAGTAGATAAAAGTTATGACGGTAAGGTTCTTGTCGTCAAAGATCTACAATTAGATATTGCAGAAGGTGAATTCATAACAATGCTTGGTCCATCTGGCTCAGGTAAGACAACTTGTTTAATGATGTTGGCTGGTTTTGAAACGCCAACTCACGGTGAAATATTATTAGATGGAAATATAATTTCGAATATTCCTCCTCATAAAAGAGGGATAGGAATGGTTTTCCAAAACTATGCATTATTTCCACATATGACAGTTTATGAAAATTTAGCTTTTCCATTAAGAGTGAGAAAAGTTGAAAAAAATGAAATAGATAAAAAAGTTGATAAAGCATTATCGATGGTTTCATTAAGTGGTTTTGAAACTAGAATGCCTGCTCAACTTTCTGGTGGTCAGCAACAAAGAGTGGCAGTTGCAAGAGCTTTAGTATTTGATCCAGCAGTAGTATTAATGGATGAACCACTTGGAGCACTAGATAAAAATTTAAGAGAGAGCATGCAATACGAAATAAAACATATTCATGAAAGTATCGGTGTAACAGTAGTTTATGTAACTCATGATCAAAGTGAGGCATTAACTATGTCAAATAGAATTGCAGTATTTAACGATGGAAAAGTTCAACAACTTTCTGATCCTGCCGAACTTTATGAGAAGCCAGTTAATTCATTTGTTGCTGAGTTCATTGGAGAAAATAACACTTTTAATGGAGAGGTAGTTGATATCGCTAATGATAAATGTAAAGTTAAACTAGCAAATTCAGAAATTCTAGCTAATCCAATTTCAGTCAAGTCTAAAGGTGAGAAAACTACAGTATCATTAAGACCTGAACGAGCATTAATAAATCCAACTGATAAAATGGATAATATGTTTACTGGAAAGATTGAAGAAGTGATCTATCATGGAGATCATACAAGGGTTAGATTAAATTTATTAGGAAGCTCTGAGTTTATTCTTAAAGTCCCTAACAGCACGTCCAATTTAGAATTAAAAGTTAGTCAAGATATTAATATTGGATGGGATAGCACTGATGCTAGAGCATTAGACCCAAAATAATTACATTATAAAATACATATATCAAATATACATTTTAATGACAAAATCAGCTGTTGACTTCACTTTAGCTATTTGTTGTACTTTTAGTTATATAAATTAATTTATATCAACGTTTAAACGGAGGAATAATGAGAAAAATAAGTAAATTATTACTAGCTCTTTCTTTTGTTGTATCTCTAACTTCTTCAGCCTTTGCTGTTACAGTAGCATCATGGGGTGGAGCTTACACAGAGTCTCAAAAGCTAGGGTACGGTGATCCTACTGCTAAAGCACTTGGAATAGAAATCAACTGGGTTGACTATTCTGGTGGTTTATCAGAAATCAAAGCACAAAAAGAAGCGGGTGCTATAACTTGGGATATTATAGACTTATTTGCATTCGATACTATTAACGGATGTGATGAAGGTTTATTTGTTAAATTTGATTTTGACAAAGACTTCCCAGCTGCACCAGATGGAACTCCTGCAAGTGAAGACTTCTTCACAGGAATGCCAAGTGAATGTGCTGTAGGTAACATTCTATATTCTTGGAACTATGCTTTTGATACAAGAGCATTTGGTGGCAAAGAGCCTAAAACAATTAAGGATTTCTTTAACACTAAAAAATTCCCTGGAAAAAGAGCAATCTACAAAAGTGCTTTAACTAATTTAGAAATTGCTTTAGCTGCTGACGGTGTAAAAATGGGTAAAGGTGGAGAATTAATTTACAGAAAACTTGAAGCCGAAGGTGGTCTTGACAGAGCAATGAATAAAATTAAGAAACTTTGCACAGATCCTAATGGTGGATGTGTATTCTGGTCTGCTGGTGCTCAACCGCCTGAACTATTAGTTGCAGGTGAGGTTGTAATGGCAACAGGTTGGAACGGAAGATTCTTTAACGCTGAAATAGGTGAAGGTGCACCAATTAAACAAGTATGGGATGGTCAAGGTTTAGACTATGAATATTTTGCACTTGTTAAAGGTGGTCCAGATGAAGCAAATGCTAAAAAAGCTTTAGCTATGATGACTAACACTGAAATGTTAGCAGGTAGCGCTAAGTACATTGCATATGCTCCATGGAGAAAATCTTCTCTTGATGTAATCAAAGCTGGTGAGCCATGGTATAAAGATGGTAAAACAGAGATGATGCCTCAAATGCCAACAGCTCCTGCTAACACTAAGAATTATTTCTTAGTTGATCCTTTCTACTGGGCAGATAACGGAACAGAGATTGGTGAAAAGTGGGAAGCAATGAAAGCAGGCCTATAATTTCAGTTTTAAACACTGAATTTATATAATATATTTAGGGCGGTTATAACCAACCGCCCTATTTTTTTATGAGCTCTGAAACAAAACAAATATTAACAACTGATGGTATTCCATTAGAGGTCAGTTTAAAAAAAGCTGAGAAGAAAAATAAAATTAAAGCCTTTCTTCTTGTGGCTCCATTACTTTTGTTTTTAATAATTACTTATGTTTTTCCAATAGGAGAGATGTTTAGCAGAAGCATAGACGACAAAATGATAACAAATATGCTTCCTAAAACTTTTAAAGAAATGGAAAAATGGGATGGACAAGAATTACCGTCAGAAGAAGTTTTTACTGCTTTTTATTATGATTTTAAAGTTCTTGTTGAAAAACAAGAGCACGGAAAACTTGGTCAAAGACTAAATAAAGAAAAAAATGGTTTTAATTCCATAACTAAAAAACTCTTCAGACAAGTAAAAAGAAAAAAAATTGATGAGAGCACAAGTATTAAAAAACAGATTATGAAAGTTCACAAACGTTGGAGAAATGTGGAGTATTGGCAAGCAATTAAAAGAACTGCTCCACCTTATACAATGTCTAAGTATTTAAAAGGAATGGATATGTACTATGCTGCAGATGGGAGTATTGCCCAAGTAGAGGAGGATAGAAGAATTCATAGAATTCTATGGTTGAGAACCCTTGAAATTGCTTTTTTTGTTACGCTTTTTTGTTTTTTAATGGGTTATCCTATTGCTCATTTGCTTGCAACATTGCCAATGAAATACTCAAATCTTTTAATGATATGTGTACTTTTACCTTTTTGGACATCATTATTAGTTAGAACTGCTAGTTGGATGATTCTATTACAACAACAAGGAGTTGTTAACGATTTCTTTGTTATGATAGGTCTTGTTGCAGACGATAATAGGCCTGAGATGATGTATAATAAAGTAGGGACTTATGTTGCTATGACGCAAATATTGCTGCCTTTTATGGTTCTTCCACTTTATAGTGTTATGAAAACTATCTCTCCTAGCTTAATGAGGGCTGGAAAATCATTAGGAGGAACTCCTTTTGTTGCTTTTTGGAAAGTTTACTTTCCATTAACTATACCAGGAATCGGAGCTGGCTGCTTATTAGTGTTTATTTTAGCTATTGGTTATTATATTACACCAGCATTGGTTGGGGGCGCATCAGGAACTTTGATAAGTAATCAAATTGCATTCCATATGAAGCAAACTTTAGATTGGAGTTTTGCATCCGCAATGGGATTAATGCTGCTAAGTGGTGTTTTAGTTATTTATTGGATTTATAATAAATTGGTTGGAGTTGATAATATTAAATTAGGATAATTATGGCTTTACCAAGTTATACAGAAACTCGATATAGAATTTGGCATTACATTTATATTGCGATTTGTACTTTTGTATTTTTCTTTTTGATTGCACCTTTGTTTGTAATTTTCCCACTATCATTCAATGCAGAGGAGTTTTTAGTTTTTTCTGAAGGAATGAAAAATCTTGACCCAGATGCATTTTCTTTAAGATGGTATAAAGATATGATTTATGGAACTAAAAACCCGTGGGGATTAGCTGCAAAGAATAGTTTTATAATTGCTATATTTGCAACTATTGGATCAATAATTTTAGGAACTTTGGCTGCTTTAGGATTAAGCAGCAGGCATATGCCATACAAAGGAATTATAATGGCTACTTTAATTTCGCCTATGATTGTACCTTTGATTATTTCTGGGGTTGCAATTTTCTTTTTTATGGCAAAAGTTGGTCTTGCCGCAACACATACAGGAATAGTTTTAGCTCACATAATATTAGGAACTCCATTTGTTGTGATTACTGTAACAGCAACACTTTCTGGATTTGATCACAGTGTTACAAGAGCGGCAGCAAGTTTAGGAAGTAATCCAGTTAATACATTTATGAAAATTACTCTTCCTTTAATTTTACCAGGTGTGATCTCAGGAGGATTATTTGCGTTCGTAACTTCATTTGATGAAGTTGTAGTTGTGTTATTTTTGGCAGGTTTAGAAAATACAACTATTCCTATACAGATGTGGACTGGATTAAGAGAGCAATTAAGTCCAACAATTCTTGCTGTAGCTACATGTTTAATTATTCTATCTACATTAATCTTAATTAGTGCTGAATTGTTAAGAAGAAGATCTGAAAGATTAAGAGGAATAAATAGATAATTTACCCAAATAACTTAATCATATATAGAAGTTGGTATGGAAATTAAAAAAGTTGTAGTTATTGGCTCTGGCACAATGGGTAGTGGAATAGCTGCCCATTTATGTAATGCAGGTATACCAGTTACTCTTTTAGATTTAACTACTGAAATCAGTGAAAAAGCTAGAGAAAGAATACACAAATCTAGACCTCCTTTGCTAATAGATAAAAGTAAAATTAACAATATTAATGTTGGAAATATTGAAGAAAATTTTGACGCAGTAAAAGATGCAGATTGGGTGGTAGAGGCAGTAGTAGAAAGAATTGATATTAAACATAATATTTATGAGAAGATATTTAAGAACAGAAAAAAAGGTGCAATAGTTTCATCAAACACATCATCAATTCCAATTAAAGTTTTATCAGAAAAATTAAATGACGAAGAAAAAAAAGATTTTTGTATCACTCACTTTTTTAATCCAGTTAGATACATGGGATTGTTAGAAATTGTTAAAAACGAAAATAACGATTTAAATAAAATCAATTCTTTAAAGAAATTTTGTGAAGTAGAGCTCGGTAAGGGCGCTATAGTTTGCAACGATACCCCAGGTTTTCTAGGTAATAGAATTGGTGTTTATGCAATGCAAGTTGCTATGACAGAAGCATTCAAAATGAAACTTTCAATAGAAGAAGCCGACGCAGTTTTTGGTAGACCGATGGGAATACCCAAAACAGGAGTATTTGGATTATACGATCTAATTGGAATTGATTTGATGGCTGATGTATTAAAGAGCTTTATAAAAGAACTTTCAAAAAAAGACGAATTTCAAATTGTTGCAAAAGAAATTCCATTAGTCAAAAAATTAATTGAGACAGGCTATACAGGGCGCAAAGGAAAAGGCGGCTTTTATAGAATGAATAAAAGTGGGGATCAAAAAATTTTAGAAGCAATAAATTTAGAAACAGGAAAGTATTCTGCAACAAAAAAAATAGATTTAGGAATTGAGACTGTTGATATTAGTAATTTAATTAATCGAAAAGATAAGTTTGGTGAGTATGCCTGGATTGTAATTTCAAAAATAATTAAATATGCATCTTCACTTGTTCCGGGGATTACTGATAAGTTTAACGATATTGATGAAGCTATGAGACTTGGTTTTAATTGGGCAATGGGTCCTTTTGAAATGTTGAAATCGATAGGTGTTACAAATTTCTTTGAAAGAATTGATAACTTTAAAAATAATAAATTTTTAGAAAATTTATCAAAAACAAAAGATGAAAATTTTTATGGAGAAAGACAAATTTATACAGACATTCAAACTTTAGGAAAAATAAGACCATCATCAATTAAACTAGATAAAAATAATTCAGCTGAAATTCATCGATTTAAAGATTTTAATATTGTTGAATTTACAACAAAAGCTTGTGCATTAGATTATGACTCAATGGATGCACTGAAAAATGCAACTGACAAACCCTTAATAATAATTAATGAAAGCATGCAATTTTCAGCAGGTGTAAATTTAAGTTATACTATGAATTTTGCTGACAAAGGAGATTTTAAATCAATTGAAAAATTCATTAAGTATTTTCAAGATACATGCAAAACTTTAAAATACTCTAAGTACCCTGTTGTATCAGCTCCCTCTGGACTTACGCTTGGAGGAGGCTTCGAGGTTTTAGTTCAAAGTAATTTTGTTGCATCACATACAAATTTAGTTATTGGATTGGTTGAAACTATTGTTGGATTAGTTCCAGCAGGCGGGGGATGTAAGGAAATGTTGTGGAGATGGTCACAAACAGAAGAAGCAAAATCAGACCCAGATTATGCACCACTAAAAGTTTTTGATATTATTGGTTATGCTAAAACAGCTACATCTCCAATCGAGGCTGAGCCATTAAAGTATTTAAGACCAGAAGACAAAAAAATAATGAACAGAAACAGTCTTTTTGAGGAGTCAAAAAATTTAATTGATCAAAATAATGATTTTGTTCCTCCAGAAGAGTGCAATTTCAAACTTTCTGGAAAGCCGTTGAAAGATAAAATGATTAAGGTTTTAGAGAAATTATACAACGAAAAGGTAATTTTAGATCATGGTATGCATGTTGGAACTGAGCTTGCAAACGTTTTAAGTGGTGGAGACACTACTATTGAAAAAGTATTGTCAGAGGATGACCTGTATAAACTAGAACTAGATTCTTTTATGAGACTGATAGAAACAAAACAAACTCAAGAAAGAATTAAACATACATTATCGACAGGTAAACCTTTAATTAATTAGAATTAAACATTCTAAAGGTTTTAATATAATCAGGTCTTAAAACATAAATTGCCTTATTACCTGTTTTAATTTTAGTTAATATATCTAAACCATAAACTACTTTACCAATTGGAGTATATTCACCTTGATAAATTGGAATTTCTTTTAATGTAATAAAGAATTCACTATCTTCTGTATCAAATTCTGTTGCTCTAGCAAAACCAACACTTCCCTTTGTAAATTTAAAATCGTTGCTTAGTTCTGATTTTAACAATCCCAGTCCAGACTTTCCGCTACCAATTTTGGAATAATCTAAATTATTTATATTTCCATACTCAATATCTCCAGCTTGTACAAAAGTATTTTCTGAAACTTTATAAAAAGCAGAACCATCATACATTTTTTGTTCAATTAATATTTTAAATCTTTCCACCGCTTTAGGAGAAATATCTGGATAAAGTTCAATTATTACATTTCCACACTCAACATTCATTACTGCAATATTATCTGGATAATTAAATTTAAGTTTACTTAAATTATTTTTTTCTACAAATAGACATTTATTTTTTAATAAAAAAAAAGATGTAAAAGCAAAAATTGAAAGACAAATTAAAAATATAAATAAAATTTTTTCTGATTTTGAGGCTTTAATAGTTTTAATCATAAAATATTTTTATCTATTTTAGCTAAATTTAATTTTATAAAATTCACTTTATTATTTAGGATTTTGTCACTATTAATTTTATCTTCAATTGTTTCTTTATCAGTCATTAAAAATGAAAAAATTTCCGCCATATCTTCAGATGGGATAGATTTAGAATATTCTGTTAAAAAGCCATCGGTTTTTTCATATAGATCTAAATTCAATCTATCAGAACAAGTTGAACATTCAGCATAATTAAATGATGTTAAATTAAAAGAAGAAAATTTATCCTCATCGAAAAATTCAATGTGAGTGTTTTGCATCATATGAAAAATTTCATGATGAATCATTCTTTCAAAATATTTTTTATTAAAATTAATATCTAAAATTAATGTCCTGTTTTTATTATCAGGTATTCCACCAGTATTAATTTCAGAGATGAATAAATTTTCACAAAATACTATGTATTTTAATTTTATCTTATTAAGAAAATTAGAATTATATCGATTAAGATTTTTTTCAATTAGAGGAAATTTTGAATTTAAATTATTTATATTAACTTTATCGCAAGAAATGTTGTTATTTACACCAATTTTAAAATTACCTTTAGCGCTTAAATAACGAATATTATTATCATTTTTTAATTTATAAATTTCTAAATTTGGAATTTTTATCAGATTATAAATTTCATCAGCATTTACATGCGAAATATGAAAAATAAGAATAAATAAAAATAAAATTTTCATTAAATTATTATAGACGAATTAGATGAGATAATATTATCTTAGATTATTAAAAAATGAAAAAAGAAAGAAACAAAAATCCAATTCAACCAGTTAGTGGAACTAAAGTTCCAAGATTTGCTGGCCCAAGCACTTTTGCAAGACTTCCTGAACTTAGAGATGTAGAAAGTTGTGATGTTGCAATTGTTGGTGTTCCGTTTGATGCTGGAACTAGTTATAGACCAGGAGCAAGATTTGGTCCACAAAGCATCAGGCAAGCATCAAGACATTTAAGAACCAATTATCATCCAAGCTATGATGTTGAGCCTTTTAAAATCCAACAAGTTGCAGATGCTGGCGATATCGCTTGTAACCCATTTAGTATTGATGAAGCAATTAAACAAATAGAAGTAGGTGCAACAGATTTACTAAATAAGGTTGGGGGAATTATAAGTTTAGGTGGAGATCATACTATTGCAGTACCACTGTTAAGAGCAATCAATAAAAAAAATAAAGGCCCTGTATCTTTAGTTCATTTTGATGCTCACTTAGATACTTGGGACACATATTTTGGTGCACCTTATACTCACGGAACTCCATTCAGAAGAGCAAGAGAAGAAGGATTATTTTTAGATGATGCTTCTATGCATGTTGGAATTCGAGGCCCACTTTATAGTAGAGATGATATTAAAAATGATGAAAGTTTTGGATTTAAAATAATTCATTGTGATGAGTTTCAAACAGAAGGAACGGATAAAATAGCAGAAAGAATAAGAAAAAGAGTGGGAGATAATCCTTTATACTTATCAATTGATATTGATGTTTTAGACCCTGCATTTGCTCCAGGTACTGGTACACCAGAAATTGCAGGGATGACTACAAGAGAAATGGTAAACGTTTTAAGAGGTTTGTCTGGATTAAATTTAGTTTCAGCAGACGTCGTTGAGGTTTCTCCAGCATATGATCATGCAGAAGTAACTTCTTTAGCAGCAGCAACTATTGTTTATGAATTAACTAATTTATTTGCAAAAACATAAAGAAAGGATAACGTCAAAACATGTTAGACAAAAAAAATTTTTACATTAATGGAGCTTGGGTAAAACCAAATAGCTCAGAGGAAATTAAAGTAATTGATCCTGCTACTGAAGAAAATTGTGCTGTAATTACTTTGGGAAATAAGGCTGATGTTGATATTGCTGTTAATGCAGCTAATGACGCCTATGAGTCTTGGGCTTTTTCTTCTAAAGAAGAAAGAATTGGATTATTAGAAAAACTTTATGAAAATTATAAGAAAAGATGGGCAGACATTGCAGAAGCTATAACTCTTGAGATGGGTGCTCCAAAAGATTTTGCAACAAAATTACAAGCAGGTACAGGAGCAAGTCATATCAAATCATTTATTAGATATTTAAAAAATTTTGAATTTGAAAAACCGTTAGGAGATCATGCTCCTAACCAAAGATTAATTTATGAACCAAAAGGTGTTTGTGCATTAATAACACCATGGAATTGGCCGATGAACCAAGTTTGTTTAAAAGTAATGCCAGCAATAGCTGCAGGTTGTACAATGGTTTTAAAGCCATCAGAATTAGCACCACTCTCTTCAATGATACTTGCTGAAATTATTGATGATGTAAAATTTCCAAAAGGTGTGTTCAATTTAGTTAATGGTGATGGAGAAACAACAGGTGATGCTCTTACAAGTCATCCAGATATAAATATGATCTCTTTTACGGGATCAACAAGAGCAGGAGCTTTGATTTCACAAAATGCTGCTAAAGATTTTAAAAGAGTAAGCTTAGAATTAGGTGGTAAAGGAGCAAATATAATTTTTAAAGATGCTGATCCAGAGGCTATTGAAAGAGGTGCTTTAAGATGTTTTAGAAATTCTGGACAATCTTGTAATGCGCCAACAAGAATGTTAGTTGAAAAATCAATGTATGAAGAAGCTATTGAGAGATTAAAAAAATATACTGAAAGTTTTGAGGTTGGTGACCCTAAAAAAGAAGGAGAACATATAGGTCCAGTTATTTCAGAAAATCAATACAATAAAATACAAACTTTAATTCAAAAAGGAATAGATGAAGGTGCAAAATTAGTTGCTGGAGGAACAGGTAAACCTGATGGATTAGACAAAGGTTACTTTGTTAAACCAACTGTTTTTGCGGACGTAAATAATAATATGGATGTTGCAAGAACAGAAATTTTTGGACCAGTTTTGTCAGTTATTCCATTTGAAACAGAGGAAGAAGCAATAAAAATCGCAAATGACACTGCTTATGGATTAACAAACTATATCCAAACCCAAGACTCTAAAAAGGTACAAAGAGTTGCAAGAAAATTAAGATCTGGAATGGTAGATGTTAATGGAGCTGGAATTGCTGTTGATGCACCTTTCGGTGGTTTTAAACATTCCGGAATAGGTCGTGAAGCAGGCGAACACGGATTAGAAGAGTTTTTAGAAGTAAAAGCCGTAGGTGGTTGGAGTTAATTTACTGACTTATCTTTTACACCCTCTAAAAACTTAAGGCATTTTTTCATTTCATTTAATTCTATGAACTCGTCAATTTTGTGAGCTTGTTCTATGGATCCAGGTCCACAAACAACTGTACTGATACCTAATTCTTGAAATAAACCAGCTTCTGTTCCAAAAGAAACTACTTCTCTAGAATTATCACCAGTTATATTTGATACAAATTCACATGCTTCAGACTCATCTAATCTGTTAAAACCAACAACTTCACCTATCACTTCTTTTTTAATATATGAATCTGGAAAAACTTTTTTCATCTCTGGTAGAAGTACTTCATTTGCATATTTATCAATTTCTTTCGTAACAAATTCTCCATCTTCTTTAACAACTGGTCTTGTTTCCCATTCAACACTACATTTATCTGCAATGACATTATGAGCAATACCACCTTTAATTCCACCAATTGATAAAGTTGAATGTGGAGGATCAAAAATACTATCTTTTTGAACTCTTTTTTTTAATTCTTCTCTAATTTCTAAAAGTTTTCCAACATATCTAGTAGCATATTCAGCTGCATTTACTCCTAAATGTGGTTTAGAACTATGTCCCGCAAGTCCTCCAAAGTGAACTGTGTATTCATTCATACCTTTGTGGGCGTCAATAATTTTCATTTTAGTTGGTTCACCAATTATACAAATTCCATTTTTGATTTCTCTTTTTTTTAATTCCTCTATTAATAAAGGGGCTCCAATACATGCGGTCTCTTCATCAAATGTGTAACAGAAATGTAAGTCTCTATCTAAATTACTTTCTTTGAAGATAGGTGCATAAGCAAGTGTACATGCAATAAAACCTTTCATATCACATGAGCCTCTTCCATATAATTTATCATTTTTAATAGTTGCAACGAATGGATCACTGCTCCAACCTTTAGATACGGGAACCACATCAGTGTGACCAGATAATATAATTGGTTTTTTTATGCTTTGATTTTTTGCTTTTAGAGTTCCAAAAAGATTTACTCTTTTTTTATCATCATCATAAACTTTGAAAGTATCTATTCCGATGTTATTTAAAATTTTTTCACAATAATCAATTAAATTACTGTTATCTTGACCTGAGATAGTTTTAAATGCGATTAAGTCAGTTAAAATCTTGATTGATTTTTCATATAAATTGTTATCTATACTCATAAACTTAAAACACTATATTATATTATGATTAAAGAGCAAATTACCTATAATGATTTTGATAAAGTAGATATTAGAATTGGTACTGTAATTTCTGTAAAAAAAAATGAAAAAGCGAGAAAGCCATCTTTAGTGGTTGAAGTTGATTTTGGAAGCGAAATTGGCATTAAACAATCTTCGGCTCAAATTACCCATTATTATAATGAGGAGAATTTAAAAGGAAAACAGGTTATTGCTGTTTGTAATTTTCCTGAAAAAAATATTGCCGGAATAGTTTCTCAAGTATTGGTTTTAGGAGCAATTGATGCCGATGGCAAAGTTATACTTGTTCATCCTTCTCAAAAAGCAGAAAACGGATTACCGATTGCTTAATAATGCATCCTGAAATTCTTTCTATAACTTTATTTGGAATTGTTGCAGCATTTACACCTGGACCAAATAATTTCGTTGCTTTCTATTCTGGTTTCAATTTTGGTATTCTTAGAACACTGCCACATATAATTGGTGTAACTTTAGGATTTCCATTTTTGTTATTATGTTTAGCTCTAGGGTTGATAAATATTTTTAAACTTTATCCTTTAATTCAAGAGGTATTGAAATATTTAGGAACTCTATTTTTAATTTATTTAGCATACAAAATTTCTTTTTCAGGACCTTCTGATCAGGAAAATAAAAACAAAAATCCAATTAAGTTTCATGAAACTTTTATTTTTCAATTCTTAAATCCTAAAGGCGTTATTGCATCAATTATTCTTGTTTCAACTTATATTAATCCAGGAGAAACCTTTGTAAGTTATACGACTCAAATTATCATTATGGCCTTAATTGTTTCAGTGACCAGTATAACTCTGTGGACCTTCTTAGGTAAATTTTTCAGGAAATTTGCGACAAATCAGAAATTTATTAATTACTTTAATTATGCTATGTCACTGCTTCTTTTAACAAGCATAATAACTTTTTATTTATAATATGACCCCAGGAAATAAAAATTCTTATAAATCACTAAAAAAAATCACAGTCAATGACAAGGAGTACAATTATTATTCATTAAATGAAGCAGAAAAAAATGGACTTGAAGGAATAGATAAACTTCCAAAATCTCTTAAAGTTTTACTAGAAAATTTATTAAGATACGAAGACGACTTGAGTGTAACAAAATCTCAAATAGAGGCGATTAAAAACTGGCTAAAGACAAAAAAATCTAAAACTGAAATTGCATATAGACCAGCAAGAGTTTTGCTTCAAGATTATACAGGAATACCTGCAGTTGCAGATTTAGCTGCAATGAGAGAAGCAGTTAAAGAAAAAAATAAAGATCCAAATACAATAAATCCACTGTCTGCAGTTGATCTTGTAATTGATCACTCTGTGCAAGTCGACCAATCTGCAAAAGCAAATTCTTTTGAAAAAAATGTCGATATAGAATTTGAAAGAAATGGTGAGAGATATTCTTTTTTAAAATGGGGACAGCAGGCATTTGATAATTTTAGAATAGTTCCACCAGGAACAGGAATTTGTCACCAAGTAAATCTTGAATATTTGTCAAAAGTTGTTTGGTCAGAAGAATTTAAAGGTGAAAAATATCTTTTTCCAGATACTTTAGTTGGAACGGATAGTCATACAACAATGGTAAATGGTTTATCTGTTTTAGGATGGGGTGTTGGAGGAATTGAAGCTGAAGCAGGAATGTTAGGTCAACCAATTTCCATGTTAATACCAGAAGTCATCGGTTTTGAAATGAAGAACAAAATGCCAGAAGGAACTACTGCAACTGATTTAGTATTAACTGTTGTTAAAATGTTAAGAGATAAAGGAGTGGTTGGTAAGTTTGTTGAGTTTTATGGAGAGGGTTTAAAAAATTTAACACTAGCGGACAGAGCAACAATTGCAAACATGGCACCAGAATATGGTGCTACTTGTGGTTTTTTTCCTATCGATGAAGAAACATTAAAGTATTTGAAATTTTCTGGAAGAGATCAACAAACTGTTGATATCGTAGAAAATTATGCCAAGGAACAAGGTTTATGGGCGAGTAACGAAATAGAATTTACTGACATTATATCTTTAGATATGTCCACAGTCGTACCAACTATTTCAGGACCTAAAAGACCTCAAGACAAAGTTCTGTTAACAGATGCACCTAGTTCGTTTCAAAAAGTATTGCAGGAAGCTACAAATAAAAATGAAAAGTCAATTTCGAAAGTATCAAATACAGATTACGAAATTAAAGATGGCTCAATATTAATTGCTGCAATAACTTCATGTACTAACACTTCTAATCCAAATGTTTTAATCGGGGCTGGACTATTAGCTAAAAAAGCTATTGAAAAAGGTTTGCAGGTTAAACCCTGGGTAAAAACTTCTTTAGCACCTGGATCTCAAGTAGTTACAGACTATTTGGCAAAAGCTGGATTAAACACTTATTTAGATCAGCTTGGCTTTAATTTAGTTGGGTATGGCTGTACTACTTGCATTGGAAATTCAGGACCACTTCCAGAAAATATTGTAGAAGCTATCCAAAAAGAAAATATTTATGCTGTTTCAGTTTTATCTGGGAATAGAAATTTTGAGGGAAGAATTTCTCCACATATAAAAGCTAACTATTTGGCTTCACCTCCACTTGTTGTTGCATACGCAATAGCTGGGCATATGGAAGTTGATTTGTACAAAGATCCATTGGGAAAAGATAAAGAAGGAAAAGATGTATTTTTAAAAGATATTTGGCCTTCAAATAAAGAGATAGAAGAAACTTTAAAAGATTCACTTAATGCTGACATGTTTATACAACGATACTCAAATGTTTCAGAGGGCCCAACTCAATGGCAAAAAATTAAAACTGATAAAAGCAGCATCTATAATTGGGATGAGGGATCAACATATGTAAAAAAACCTCCGTTTTTTGACTCGTTACCAGATAAACCAGAAGGATTTAAAGAAATTAAGGACGCAAGACCATTATTAATTTTAGGTGATATGGTTACAACTGATCATATATCGCCAGCTGGTAGTATTCAAAAAGATAGTCCAACTGGTGAATATTTCATGGAACACCAAATTTTACCTAAAGATTATAATTCATACGGTTCAAGAAGAGGTAACCATGAAGTTATGATGCGAGGAACTTTTGCAAATATAAGAATTAGAAACGAAATGGCTCCAGGTACAGAAGGTGGTTTTACTAAGTTATACCCAGAAGAAAAAGTTCTTCCTGTCTATGATGCAGTTGTTGAATATAAAAAAAGAGGAACAGATTTGGTTGTTATTGGTGGAAAAGAGTATGGAACTGGATCATCTAGAGATTGGGCAGCTAAAGGAACAAAATTACTTGGGATAAAAGCAGTAATCGCAGAGAGTTTTGAAAGAATCCACCGATCTAATTTGATTGGAATGGGAATATTACCGTTACAATTTATTGAAGATGTAAATAGAAAAAATTTAAAATTAATTGGTTCTGAATTAATTAGTATTCTAAATATAGAAAAGGGTGTTAATCCCTCAGATGAAGTGACAGTTGAAATTAAATATGCTTCAGGCGAAATAAAGAAAATTAAAACTTTATGCAGAATTGATACAAAAAATGAATTAGAGTATTATAAAAATGGAGGTATTCTGCAGTACGTTTTAAGGAATATGATTTAGTTATGGATGAAGATTTATCAATTATAAATACCAATACTAGAAATGAAAAAATTAAGAATTTTTTTGTAAATAATAAAAATAAAATAATTTCAGGTATAATTATCTTAATAATTATTATAGTTGGTGTTTTTAGTTACGATAAATATTTAATTAATAAAAAAAAAGATATCTCAGATAGTTATAATTCAATAATCATTGATTATTCAGAAAAAACAAAAGAAAAAACAGCTAGTAGCCTGATTGAAATTGTAAACAAGAAAGATCCAACTTATTCACCTTTATCCCTTTATTTCATCATTGATAATAATCTTGTAAGTGATCAGTCTAGAATTAATTCACTATTTGATATATTGATAAACGATACTTCGTTAGACAGTGAGATTAACAATTTGATTATATACAAGAAGGCACTCTACAATGCAGATAACGCTCAGGAGAATGACCTTCTAAACATGCTAAATCCACTGATTAATTCAAAAAGTGTCTGGAAATCACATTCTTTATATTTAATAGCAGAATATTTTTATGCAAATAATCAAAAACAAAAAGCTAAAGAATTTTTCAATCAAATAATAGCTTTAGAAAATTCAAATCCAGACATAAGACTTCAAGCAGAGAAAAGATTGAACAGAGACTTGAGTGAATAAATTAATTTTTACTTTCATTGCATTATTTTTTCTTAATAACTGTTCATTTAATGAAAACTCCAGAATTTGGAAAGATAAAGAAAATAAATTAGAAACAGATAAAAAAATAACAAAAGTTTTTGCAGAAGAAAATATAAGTGTTTCAGAATTTAATAGAGATTTAAAATTAGATTTATCCTCAATAAAAATAAATAATAAAAAAAATGAAAATCAAAATAATCTTGGTTTGCAAAATTACAAAGGTGAATTAGCAAAGATTGGCAATTTTAAATTTTCAAAGTTAGAGGAAATTAATCAATTAGATTTCGAACCGATTTTTTTGAAAAATGGAATAATATTTTTTGATAAAAAAGGTTCAATTATTAGGTATGATAATAATCAGAAAGTTATTTGGAAAAAAAATCATTATTCAAAATCTGAAAAAAAATTAAAACCAAAACTTAATTTTTTAGTAGATGGTCAAAATCTTTTAGTAACTGATAGCATAGCAAAATATTATTCTATGAATATTAGTACTGGAGAATTAAATTGGTCAAATAATAATGATTATCCGTTTAACTCAAATATTAAAAAGCATAAGGATAAAATATTTGTTATTGATTATAAAAATACGTTGAGATGTTTTAAAATTAAAGATGGTTCTGAATGTTGGAATTTGCAAACAGAGGACTCATTTACAATTTCAAATATTAAATATTCTTTAATTATTTTAAACGACAATGTTATTTTCAATAATTCTATAGGAGATATTACAGCGGTAGATATTGAAACAGGTTTAATTACATGGCAACTACCTACACAGAGTAGCTCGATAATAAATGAAACTTATAACTTTAAGAGTTCTAAACTAGTATCAGATGGAAACTCAGTATTTTTTTCAAATAATAAAAATCAGTTTTATTCAATTGATTTAAAAACAGGAACAACAAACTGGATAAATGAAGTTAATTCTAATGTAAAACCTATTTTGGTTGGAAATCTAATTTTTACAATCTCTAATGAAGGTTATTTATATTTAATTGACAAAAATAAAGGCAATATAGTTCGAATTACAGATCTATTTATGAATTACAAAGATAAAAAAAGAAAAAATATTTATCCAATTGGTTTTGTAATTGGACATAAAAACGTATTTTTGACTAGCTCAGATGGTAAAATGATCATAGCTGGGATTGAGGATGGAAAAATAATAAAAATTGAAAAAGTTTCTGGTGGATTAGTATCTGAACCATTTATATTTAATAACAATTTATATGTAGTAAGAAATGGATCAATTGTACAATATAACTAAACATGTTCTTAAAATTTTTAGAAAAAATTGGTAGAAAAAAAGTTGTATTAGATAGAGGACCTTCACATCCAAATTTTAAAGAGGCAAAGCCTTGGATGAACCGTTACTATGTTTTGATGAGGTATCGACCTAAATGGTTTCCATTCAATATATTAATTCATGAGATGCTAGCAGATGACCATGGAGAAGGAGTTCATAATCACACATTTCCTTATATCACTATAATTTTAAGAGGCGGTTATTGGGAAACATTAAGCACCGGCAAGTTTTGGCGTCCACCTGGGTATATTGGTTTTAGATCAGCAAATAATTTGCATAGAGTAGATTTGGAACCGGGAACTAAACCATTAACTTTATTTATCTCAGGTCCATTCGGGCTTAGGAAAGGACCAAGATCAGAGTATGGTATTGACTTTAAAACTAAAAAAAATTGATGCCAAAAAAATTTGAAAAAGAATTCATATCTTATTGTGAAATTCAAAATTTAGAAGTTAATCCTAATCAAATCAAAGTTATTAAAAAATTAGAAGATTACCATAATAGTAATTACAAATCATTTTTTTCAAAATTATTTTCCAAACAAAAAACTAAAAAAGGATTTTATTTATATGGTGGTGTAGGGGTTGGTAAAACAATGATTTTAAACTTCTTTTATGATCATCTTGAAGAAAAAAAATTAAAAAAGCATTTTAATGAATTTATGTTAGGTTTTCATGATTTTGTCCATGAGCAAAAAGAAAAAAATGAAGAAAATGTAATCAATCAATTTGTCAAAAATTTAAAATCAAAAGCTTCATTAGTTTATTTCGATGAGTTCCAAGTAACAAACATTGTTGATGCAATGATTTTAGGAAAACTATTTGAACAAATATTTAAAGAAGATATTAAAATTATTCTTACTTCAAATACTAAAATTTCGGAACTTTATAAAGAAGGTCTTCAACGTGAACAATTTATACCTTTTATAAAAATAATGGAAGATCAATCAATCGAGCATGAATTAAAAATTGAGGATGATTATAGAAAATCTAATGATAATCAAAAACAAAGATATTTTTTTCCACTTAATCAAGAAACTAATTTTAAGATTAACAAATTTTTTCGAACAATAACAAAGGATAAAAAAAAATCTTCAATAAAAATTAATGTAAAGGGAAGAGAATTTAAAATAGAAAACTTTTATGAGGGAATTGTTAGATGTGATTTCAATCAACTTTGTGATCAAAATTTAGGATCGGAAGATTATTTAGAAATAGTTAAAAACTGTAAATTTATGGTAATAGATCAAATACCTCGATTTAATGATATAAATTCAAATCAACAACAACGTTTTATCACTTTATTAGATATAATTTATGATAAAAATATTTCATTAGCAGTGACAGCTGATCTAAATTTAAATCAATTTACCTCTTCAAGATTATTAGAAAAACCATTTAAACGAACCATTAGTCGATTGTATGAGCTTACATCGAAGGAGTATATATAATGAAACAAGAATTTTATAATCTTCAAATTAAGACTAATGGTCAAAAGTTATATGAGTTTACTAATGATACAATTCATTGGATTGGTCAAAATAACTTTAAAAATGGTATTCTTAATTTAAGTATCCAGCACACAAGTGCCTCATTAATTGTTCAAGAAAATGTAGATCCAGATGTACAAACAGACTTAATAAATTATTTTGATAAATTAGCTCCTATGGATAACAAACTATATGTTCATACTACGGAGGGAAAAGATGATATGCCTGCACATATTAAATCCGCATTAACAAATAATCAAATTTCTTTAAGTGTGAAAGATAGTGAATTGTTGCTTGGAACTTGGCAGGGTATATATTTATTTGAACACAGATTAGAGGCTCAAAAAAGAACTATAATTCATCATTTTATTGGAGAATAAAATTAAATTTATTTTTTCTTCAAAGATTGAAACGCTTCAAGAGCTGCTGCTCTAGCTTTTTCATGAACAACAATGGGCACTGGGTAATCTTTGCCAATAATTGTTTTTATAGCTTCTTGATACTTTAATTCCATTTCCCATGGTTTATGAATAAATTTATTTGGAACATTTTTAAGTTCAGGAACCCATTTTTTTACATAATTGCCTTCTTTATCAAATTTTTCACCCTGAAGTATTGGATTAAATATTCTAAAATAAGGTGCTGCATCTGCACCACAGCCAGCAACCCATTGCCATTGAGCAACATTATTAGCTTTGTTAAAATCTAGTAGACAATTTCTAAAATGCTTCTCACCTTCAGTCCAATTAATTCTCAAATGTTTGACTAAAAATGAACCAACAACCATTCTTATTCTATTATGCATCCATCCAGTCTCATATAATTCTCTCATACCTGCATCGACAATAGGATAACCGGTCATTCCTCTTTTCCATGCTTTTAAGAATTTCTCATTTTTTGCCCAAGGGAATTTATCAAATTCCTTTCTAAAATTCCCTTTTAAGAATTCTGGGAAATAATTAATTAAACTATGTGAAAACTCTCTCCAACCAAGTTCATTAATATATTTTCTATAACCAATTCCTTTTGATTTAATTTTAGAACATTTTTTCCAAATACTGCCTACATGAATTTGGCCATGTTTGATGTAAGGAGATAATTTAGAGGTCCCTTCGATAGATGGTATATCTCGAGAAGTTCCATAATCCTTAATTTTATTTTCAATTAAATTTTTTAATATTTTTTTTGAGTCATTTTCTGAAACTTTCCAATATTTTTCAAATTTTTTATACCAATTTTTTTTTGGTAAAATATCTATTGGTTCAATACATTTTTTAAAAATTGTAATCTTTTTTATTTTCTTTTTAACAATATAGTTTTTGCTTGGTGGTTGATTTAAATAAACTTGCTCCGCATTTCTCCAGAAAGGGGTAAACACTTTAAAGGGAGTTCCATCATTTTTTGTTATCTCTTGAAATTCATTTAAAATATTTCCTTTGAAATATTTATAATTGATTTCATTTTTAATAAATAGGTCACGTATTTTTTTTCCTTTAGCTATAACATCTGGCTCATAAATTTTATTCCAATAAACTGAAAGCTTATCCTTTTTATTAAATTTAGAAAAAATTTCTAATTCATCGCCTTTTACTATTTCAAGATTAATTTTATAATCCGACAATTCTTTTTTTAAGGTTTCTAGAGATTTATAAACCCACCATTTTTGAGCTTCTCTTTTGTTATCAAAATCATTATTATTATAAATATATAATGCAATTACATTATCATGACTTTGTGTTGCAAAAGATAAAGCAGGATTATTTTCAATTCTAAAATCCTCTCTTATCCAAAAAATACCTGTGCTACTCATTGATTTAATTTTGGTTAATTAACTTTTGATACATTTCTTGATCAGTATCTCCTTCACAGCCAAAAACCAAAACATTAGATTTTTCATTTAGATCTAATTTTTCTTTAATTGCTTGATCTTCACAACTTGTAATTAGACTGATTACACCAGGTGCTGAGTTTTCTCCTGCAATTATTTTATCATCACTAAAGCTTGAATTTCCAAGTAGTTTCATAGTTTTTGCAATATCATCATCTGGTAAACTAATACAATATTTAACTGAATTTTTGAGTATTTCCCATGGGACCAATGATACTTCACCACACGACATACCACCCATTAAGCTTTCTCTTTTAATATCTATTTTTTCTATTTTTCCAGTTTTAATGCTTTCCATTACACACGCGGCACTATCCGGTTCAACAACTATAATTGTTGGAACATAGTTCAAATATCTTGCAATACCTGCAACCATGGCAGCAGCCATGCCACCAACACCAGCCTGTAAAATGATGTGAGTTATTTTCTCTTCCTGGATTTGATTAGTTATCTCCTTCATCATTACCGTATAACCTGCCATTGTATACTTGGGGACGACCATATAATCTTTCCAAGCAACATCCTGAACTATTTGCCAATTATTTTTAGTAGACTGTTTTATGCATTCCATCAAAGATTTTTCATAATTACCTTTTACTTTTACTACATCTGCTCCAAGTGCGGCCATAGCTTTTCCTCTTGCATCACTTACAAATTCACTAATGAATATTTTACAGCTTAGACCTAATCTTTTAGCACCCCAGGCAACTGATCTTCCATGATTGCCAGCAGTAGCTGTTGCCACCACTATATCTTTATTTCCTTTGGTTACTTTTTCTACTGCATAAGCTCCGCCTAAAGCTTTAAAAGATTTTAAATCAAATCTTTTATTTTCATCTTTATAAAAAATTTTGTTTAAATTTAATTCTTTTGAAAGTTTATTTAAAGAAAGCAGGGGAGTAGGAGAATAACCTTTCCACTCAGAAATACTCTTATAAGCATCATCAATTTCTTCTGAGGGTAAAGAATTAAGAATTTCTTTTTTGTTAAATGAGTAATTTTTATTGTCTGTAAATTCTGTATATTTCCATTGATGACCGTTAGATAATATAGTCATGTACTAACAATCTAAAGTATTATCTTTTTCCCACTTTGTAACATCTTTTGTTTTATCAAAACTATCTTTTGATTTGAATTCATTGATTTCTGAACTTCTTAACTTTATATAACTTTCAATAACATCTTTGCCAAAAGCATCATTCATATCTTTATTATTTTTTAATAAATTTAATGATTGTGCAAGTTCATCAGGCAGTTTAGGTAAGTTGGGATATTTATGATGATCTTCATACATATTGCAATCCAAAGGTTTGCCTGGATTAACGTTATTTTTTAAACCATATAGACCAGCTGCTAAAACACTTGCTTGCAATAAGTAAGGATTAGCAGAACCATCCATTAATCTTAATTCAAATCTTCCAGGATCGGGGATTCTTATCATGTGTGTTCGATTATTACCTGTGTAAGAAATACTGCTCGGTGACCATGATGCTCCAGATTTTGTAGGTGGTGCATTTATTCTTCTGTAACTATTTATTGTTGGGTTAAAAAATGCAGATAAAGATGAAGCATTTTTAATTACACCACCTAAAAAATTATAGGCCATTTTACTTAAACCAAGTTTATCTTTATTATCTAAGAATTTATTTTTACTACCTTGCCAAACTGATACGTGAGCGTGGCAACCATTACCGGTTAAATTTCCAAACGGTTTAGGCATGAATGTTGCTCTCAGTCCGTGCTTTTCAGCAATTGTTTTTACCATAAACTTAAAAAAGGTATGTCTGTCAGCAGTTTTTAGGCAATCTGAATAATCCCAATTCATTTCAAATTGACCGTTAGCATCCTCGTGATCATTTTGATAAGGGCCCCATCCCATTTCAATCATACAGTCACAAATTTCCTTAATTAAATCATACCTTCTCATTAATGCAGATTGATCATAACAAGGTTTGGACTGAGTATCTCTTGGATCTGCAATTGAGTTTCCATCAGGTGAAATTAAAAAATATTCACACTCAACACCTGATTTCATTGTTAGATTTTGTTTTTTAAGTTTTTTTATCTGATTTTTTAACATTACCCTGGGCGATGCATCTACTGGTTTACCATTCATCCATAGATCAGATGCTAACCATCCAACTTCTTTATTCCATGGAAGTTGAATTAAACTATCTGGGTCGGGAATCCCAAACATGTCTGAGTCAGCAGGTGTCATATCTAACCATGCTGCAAATCCAGCAAAACCAGCTCCTGCATTTTGCATTTCTTTTATTGCATGAGCAGGTACTAATTTTGATCTTAATACACCAAATAAATCTACAAAACTGATTAAAAAATATTTAATTTTTTTTTGCTTAGCAATTTGAAATAAATTTTTAGACACAATTTAAGTTATCACAATAATTTAAAAAAAGATAAAATTGTTTCTTTATAATAAATTAAATTTACAACAATAATTACAATTATAGCTAGTATCACACCATACTTGGCTTTAGGAAATGCTACACCTCTCATTTTTGAGGGTCTTAATTCTTCTTTATCATCTTCCATAAATATAGAACATAAAAAAGGGCGCTACATTTAAGTAGCGCCCAAATTTTAATTTGAATTACCAATCGGTAATATTGCTTTTGTGATCGTTAGCACTATGTCTTTTTCTAGCAAGTCTTGAAAGTTCGTCACTTTCAGCTCTTGCAGTCAAAACGTGCCAACCAACCCATAAGATCAATGCAATGATTACCAGTATGCCTTCAACAGATCCAGCACCAGGGTAAATTGCACCAGCAACTTCTTCTGCCGGCTTATTAAGGTGATCTATCCAGTTTGTAACTGTAGCCATATTTTCCTCCTTTACCTGGTTGCAGATGAAACTGCTTTTTCATCTTCTTTAGCAGACTCCATCATTTCATAGTCTAATCCAGCTATCTCAACTTCACGCGGGATTCTTAATTTGCCCATACCGTTAAGAACTTTAGCTATGATATAGCCTGGTATTAGTCCAAGAACAACGAACATTATTAATGCTCCGATGAACTGTCCTAATGGATTAATTGTTGCATAAGTTGTTCCGTCCCACATAGCACCAACACTGTAACCAGATGATGGATAACCATTTAAGACAAAACCACAAATAACAAGACCTACAAATCCAGCATAACCATGTACCGCTACGGCACCAACTGCATCATCAATTTTGAACTTACGTTCAACCCAGTAATGTAGTTTGTATGCAATAACAACACCGATCATACCAATGATCATTGCTTGAATTGGGTGATATAAATCATTTCCAGCCGAAGCACAGATCACACCTGCTAGACCACTTGAGTAAGTCCAGAAAGGATCTCCTTTAGCAATCCAGTATCCAGCTAATAATCCTCCTGATAATGACATCAAGAAGTTAAATGTAATACCACTAAGTGTAGTAGGCGTTACGTAGATATTAGTTGCTGTCCAGTAAGATATACCCTCCATACCGTACTCAGGTCCAAGGTCGAAAATAGGTATGTTACATGCTGCGTAAAATCCCCAGAAACCAGTATAAATTAAAAATAATCCCACTGTTACTAACCAAGGATTTCTTGGTCCAATGTTTCTTGGTTCACCGCTAGACGAAAACTTACCAATTCTTGGTCCTAAAACCATTAGAACACCTAAAGCAAATCCACCCGCAATCGCGTGAATTACTCCTGATGCGTAAGCATCGTGATATCCTAGAAGTTTCAACATCCAACCATCGAAGTGCCATCCCCATGCAGCATCAATTGTCCAAAATACAGAACCAATTGCAATTGCTAAAATACCAAATGCAAAAGTCGTAATTCTTTCAATAATTGCTCCAGAAACGATGGAAGCAGCCGTCCAAGAGAAAAGTAAAAAGGCAGCCCAGAAGACACCAGAAATATGGTCCCCTAAATTGACAGCCATTAAATCGCTTGTAGCCGTATACCATGTTGCACTAAATGCTGACTCGTCCGTGATGAGCGCAGTGCTTTCATTCATTATTGATGGTGCTAATCCAGGTCCTGTTGGAAAAGCCCAGTAAATCCACCAACCAAATAAAAACCATGTTACTGTTACCAGTGGTATCAGCATCGTGTTTTTCATAAGAGTATGTTGATGGTGTTTGTATCGAGAAGCTCCAACTTCATACATACAGAAACCGACGTGAATTAAGAACATCAGTACCACTGTTACCCAGTAGTAAAATTCTGTAAATATGGTTGTAAGAGCACCTAACTGATCAGTCATATTCACTCTCCATATTAGTTTATGGGAGCCTATTAAATTTTGTGATTCGATACAAATATAAAAACGTTTAAAAACCTAGCTTGTGCACTAGGTTTTTAAAAAAAATCAACTTTTAATTGAAATATTAAAATTTTAAATATGCTTTTTTCAAATCAACAAGTGGGTGTTTTGGAGACATTTGAAACTTAACCAAAAGTTCTCTTGCTATCATATCTCTATCTTGTTGATTGTTTGGGAGTTTAATTGACTTTGGAATTGTAACCCAACCATTTGCATTTCTACAGAATACAGCAGGTCTATCTTCTTCATAACCCATATGTACATCTTCCAACCAATTTAAATCATCCCATCCCATCGCTTCTATATATTTCTTAAGAAATGGAGTTAGCTTAGAATAGTCCGGTAAAAGATTAACGTCGTATCTGTAACCAATAGACTGACCAATCATTTTTTCTCTGGCAGTCTCTTTCTTTTTACCTAACTGACCTTTAATCTCTTTTGTTTTTGCTACTTTTTTACTTTTTTTCTTTGGCATAGTTACCTCTATATTTTGTGGTAGTTATCAACACCAACTGTGTAATTAGTTCCAGCTAATGGAACTTTTGCTAAAGCCGATGCTTCTGATGTTAAAGCAGCTAAATCTTCAGGCTCTAGAGAGTGGATATTTGTTTTTCCACAAGCTCTTGCTAACAACTGAGCTTCTAAAGTCATTGAGTGAAGATAATTATAAACTCTTAATGCAGCATCATCAGGGTTTAATCTTGCTCTTAATTTAGGATCTTGAGTAGCAACACCAACTGGGCAACGTCCAGTATGGCAGTGATAACATTCACCTGCTTTTACTCCCATTTCTTTTTCAAAGTTTGCTTCTGGAATGTCTTTGTTACAATTTAATGCAATCATAGACCCTGTACCAATAGCTATTGCATCAGCTCCAAGAGCTAAAGCTTTAGCCATGTCAGCACCATCTCTTACTCCACCAGCATAAATTAAAGTTACTTTTCCAGTTTTTCCAACATCGTCGATTGCTCTTCTGGCTTCTCGAATTGCAGCAATACCAGGAATTCCAGTGTTTGCAGCAGCTATATGTGGGCCAGCTCCAGTAGAACCTTCCATTCCATCTAAGTAAATAGAGTCAGGATCACATTTTGCAGCCATACGCACATCATCATAAACTTTAGATGCGCCTAACTTTAATTGAATTGGCACTTTATTTTTCGTTAATTGTCTTAGCTCTTCTACTTTTAAAGCTAAATCATCTGGTCCTAGCCAGTCAGGGTGTCTTGCCGGAGATCTTTGATCAATACCAGATGGTAACGATCTCATCTCCGCAACTTGGTCAGTAACTTTTTGACCCATTAAGTGTCCGCCCATTCCAACTTTTTGACCCTGTCCAATAAATACCTCAATACCATCTGCTAATTGTGCATGATGAGGATTAAAACCATATCTTGATTGAATACATTGGTAGTACCATTTTTCAGAATATCTTCTTTCGTCAGGTATCATACCACCTTCACCAGAACATGTAGCACTACCAGCCATAGTTGCTCCTCTTGCTAAAGCTGTTTTAGCTTCATAAGAAAGCGCACCGAAACTCATTCCTGTAATATAAACTGGGATATCTAACTCAATTGGATTTTCACATCTTGGTCCAATAACAGTTTTTGTTTCACATTTTTCTCTGTAACCTTCGATTACAAATCTAGTTAGTGTTCCAGGTAAGAAAACTAAATCATCAAAAGTAGGAATTTTTTTCATCAATGCCATTCCTCGCATTCTGTATCTTCCTAATTGAGATTTAATATGAATATCGTCTATTACTTCAGGTGTGAAGATAGCGTTATGACCTAATAAACTTTTATTTCTTTTGCCTTCTTCATGTGCATGAACATCAGCTTTTCCACCGACACCTTTTCCATTTTTTTTAATTTTTTTAGATTTTTTCTTAGGCATTATATTGCTCCCTTCTTCTCTGTAGGTTCCAAATTGTCATAATTCCAAAGTTTTTTACCAGCTACAATTTTTTTCATTTTACTAACGTCAAAATTTTCACCAATCTCAGCTACTTTTAATTTTCTTTTTAGCCAATCTTGATCACTTTTAGTTAATTCAGCATCTACAGCATCACTACCATATGATCCAATTTCTCCACCTACGAAAATTGTCCCATCATACATTGAGTCACCTAAATTTATTCCTACGTCTCCAAGAATAATTATTCTTCCTCTTTGCATCATAAATCCAGTAAATGCACCAGCGTCACCACCAATTATTATAGTTCCACCTTTCATATCAATACCAGTTCTGGCACCAACACTACCTTTACAAATTAAATCTCCACCTCTAATTGCCGCACCAAAACAAGATCCAGCATTCTTTTCAATCACTACTTTACCAGCCATTAAATTTTCTGCACATGACCATCCAACTCTTCCATTAATTCTAACTATTGGACCATCACAAGAACCCATTCCAAAGTATCCTAAACTTCCTTCAAAAATTAAATTCAGTTTATTTAAAATACCAACTCCAAGACTGTGTTTACCTTGTGGGTTTTTTATTACTATTGTTCCATATCCTTGGCTCATTAAGTTATCGATCTCTTTATTAGCCTCAGGAGCTGTCATGTCTTTAACATCAAGATCAGTTCTTTTATTAAAATCTACATCGTATGTACCAAAGTAGTAAAAGTTTTCTGCTTCATCAGGATTAAAGAATTTTTGTTGAGTTCTTCCTGTTAATACCTCTGTATGCATACCCATTGATTGGGCTTTTGATTTTTTCGATACTGTTTTTAGATTTGCCATACTTTCACCTCCCCATCAAATGGATCATATGTATCAATTTCTTGTGGTAATACAGATCTAATTGCAATTTCCTCAGATCCCATAGCAACCAAATCATCAGACTCATATAATACCAATGGTTTTGCAGCCATTGTATCTTTTGCCATTCCCAAAGAGTCTTTTGTTGCAACAAAGTAGGTAAAAACACCATCTAAACCTGTTAAAGATGCTTTCATTCCTTCTTCTAAAGTTGCTCCATCTCTCATTTTTTCAGCAAGGTAAACTGCAATTAATTCCGAGTCACACTCAGACATAAATCTCATACCTTTGTTTTCTAAAACTCTTCTGTTATTCCAGTAGTTTGTTAATTGTCCATTATGAACTACAGATACATCACTAAATGGATATCCCCAAAAAGGGTGGGCAGATTTGATATCTACACCAGACTCGGTAGCCATTCTAGCATGACCTATAGCATGTGTTCCAACAACTTTATCTAAGCTATATCTATCACAAACCATTTTAGCGTTTCCAAGATCTTTAATCACTTCTAAAGATTTGCCCATCGAAAGAATTTCAACACCTGGAATACTTTCTATACGTTGTGAAAATTCCAAAAGGTCTTTAACATTGTAGTCAATTTCATATCTTAAAGAGTAGGGAAGAGTTCTTTCTTCTTTAACTATTTTCGCTCCCATTTCAGCCAGAGTTTCATCTACAATTTTTTTTCTTTCATCGTAAACAGATACATCTTCCATAACTGATGAACTTCCTTCTCCAACGTTTTCTCCAACTTTAAAACGCATGATGAAGTTTTTTCCATCCGTATCGCCATATAAAGCGTAACCTGTTGAATCTTCTCCTCTATGTTTTAATGCTTGAAGCATACCTTGCAATTCACTTCCAACATTTGAAGATTTCCCTCTATGAATTAAACCTGCTATTCCACACATATATTTATACCCTTTCTATCTATTTCTGTGACCTACGGTAGACAATCAAGATAAGTATCCAGATCCCATTGTGTTGTTGCACCAAGGAATCTTTCCCACTCATCGTTTTTGTACCAATGGAAAACTTTATACATTTCATCTGGCATTGCAGATTTGATTACTTCATCCTCTGCCAGTCTATCCAAAGCTTCACCTAAACTTAATGGAAGTTTTTTAACATCTTTACCAGCTTTCTGAGCTTCATAAATATTTCTAGACTCTGGAGCTGCTGGTTTCATTTTTTTAGTTATACCTTCATCACAAGCTTTTAATAAAGCAGCACCTAATAAGTAAGGATTGTGCATCGAGTCTACTGATCTATACTCAAATCTTCCTGGAGCAGAAACTCTTAAACCACAAGTTCTGTTTTGATATCCCCAGTCTGCGTAAACAGGAGCCCAAAAACCTTGGTCCCATAATCTTCTATAAGAATTTACAGTTGAAGATCCAAGAGCTGTTAATGCTGGTAAATGCTTCATGATACCTGCAATTGATTGCAAACCAATTTTACCTGGTAATTGCATATCTTTTGTATCTGGCATAAAAGTATTAGTTCCACCTTCAACATAACTAAATACTTCTTCTACACCTGGAAGAGTTTTGTTTCCAAGTTTGTTAAGTTTTATTTTTCCACCTTTCCATAAAGACATATTTGTGTGACAACCACTAGCAGAAACACCCATAAATGGTTTTGTCATAAAGCAAGCAATTAAATTATGTTCTCTAGCCACTTGAGCACAAATTTGTCTGTAGGTTGACAATCTATCTGCATTTCTTAAAACGTTATCGTAAGTCCAGTTTAATTCTAATTGGCCTGGAGCATCTTCGTGATCTCCTTGAATCATATCAAGACCCATTGCTTTTGCGTACTCAATAACCTTCATAAATACTGGTCTTAATGACTCAAATTGATCAATGTGATAACAGAATGGTTTAGAAAAACCTTTTCCTGTAGGTGTTCCATCCTCATTTTTTGTTAACCACATCATTTCAGGCTCAGTACCAACTCTTAATTCTAGACCATGTTTTTTCTTAAATTCATCCATGAAAATTCTTAAATTTCCTCTGCAGTCTGAAGTTAAATGACCGCCTGGATTTTTTCTTTCTTCTCTGTTTCTAAAACAAGTTACAAATACTCTTCCAACTCTTTTATCCCATGGTAATTGAACAAAAGTTTCAGGATCAGGTATTCCAACAAGCTCCATAGCTTCTGGTCCGTATCCAATGTAATTATTATGACGATCTAAGAACAAGTTTGCTGTAGCACCGTAAACTAATTGAAATCCTTTTTCAGCTGTTCTTTCCCAGTGATCTGCAGGTATGCCTTTACCAACAACTCTACCTGTTACAGAAATGAATTGATAATAAATATAAGTGATGCCAAGTTCATTAATTTTTTCTCTAACTTTTTTAACTAATTTTGCTCTACCTGGTTGGTTAACGTGTTTCTCTAGATCTGTCATTTTCACCCCTCAATGAATTTAATTTATTCAAACGTAGCTGAAAAATTTATTTGTGTCTAGGCTTAGAGTCTAGCTCCAAGGAAACGGACTGTTCGAAGTAGGGTGAAGTTCACCCTTCTCGTAACGGTTGAATCTAAATGGTTTTAATAAATCACTTTCAGTACCAAGAATTTCTTTTGCAACAAGTTCTCCAACCCCAATCATTTTATAACCATGATTGGCATCTGCAATCATGTAAACGTTTTCAAAAAATCTATCAAAGATTGGAAACGAGTCTGGTGTCATACATCCAAGTCCGCCCGATGGTCCTTTTCTATATAAATCAGATTTACCCTCAAATCTTTTTTGACAATGCGCTAACGCTGAACACCACATTTCACTAAATGCGTCTGTTGTTTGATACTCAGGTGACTCAATTCCATAAGGATCAACATTAACTTGATCAAAATGTTTTTTAACTATGTAAGGAGAAGTTCCCCCTTGTACACCTAATCCTTCAATGTCAGGTTTGTAATAAATTCCCCATATTTTATCTGTTAATAATTTTTTTGTTTTGTCTGAATATAACGGAGCAGTCGAGTCTACATGAACCACAGGAGGTTGTTTACCATCATTAGTTTTTAGAAAATCTGGCTCAACACCAATAACACCTTCTTGTAGCATCCAGTATGTCCACATATCTGTTACATGCATTTTACCGTCTTTGCCTTTAATGTTAGCCGTTTTAGGTAACTCTAACATATTCCAAAAATCTCTCGCCCATGGACCTGCACCGATAACAACCTGTTCGCACTCAATTGTACCTTTGTCTGTCTCCACCCCTGTAACAGCTTGACTGTTACTTCCTCTTTTAAAACCTGTTACTTTTACACCTTTCATAACCTGAACACCGTTTGATGTAGATTTGCTTTCAAGTGCTTTAATTGAATCTTTGTTAAATGCGTATCCACCTTTTTTTTCATGAAGTATTGAAGTGATGCCTTGTGCTTGCCAATCATCAAAAATATTTTTCATATAATTCGAACAATCTTTTTCACCTTCAATAAATACTGACTCATATCCGATTGCTTTTTGTTGCTCATAAATACTTGCAACATCTTCATGCATTACTTCAGGTGAAATTTGTAAGTAGCCAACAGGGTTATATTTAAATGCTTTAGGATCACTCTCCCAAACTGAAACTGAGTGAGCCATAAGCTCTCTCATTGCTGGTTGGAAATAATTATTTCTTACAACACCACAAGCAATTCCGCTTGCACCAGCTGCAGTATCTTTTTTTTCTAAGACAACGATGTCACCAGGATTTTTGTAAGTTTCAGAAAGTTTCCAAGCAGTACTTAGACCGTGAATTCCACCACCGATTATAACTACTTTTGCTTTCGAAGGTAATGTCGTCATAAAAAAACATTATTTTTTGCAAATAGTAATTAATATAATTTTTTATAGAACTAAAAATTATATATATAATTTAGATATTTCGATTTTTGTGAAATTTATCGCTAATAACTTATATTTTTTAAGGTATCCAGGTATTCATTAAATTCTTTAATAAATGAATCACTAGGTATTATATTTTTTATCCTTTGGTCTGTTGATGTTTTTTCAAGACGAAAGAATCCTTTTTCACAAGCTTCAGTAATAATTAATGCAGATTTAGGTCTAGATGTTTTAAATAATTTAGTTTTAAGTTCTTCAACAGATAGTTTTTTATTTTCTTTATGTGCAGACATTACTAATAACATCATATGATAGTGAGAAGGAGATTTTCTAAAAAAATAGTTACTAGCAGTATGAGATTGTCTCATTTGATCTTCCCAAAAATCTAATAACGTCTTTTTTTCTTTTGGCATTATTTTTAAGCTTTGACTCTTGATTTGGTTGGATCGTAGAATGGAAAACCAACAACTTTAGCACCAATCCTTTTTTGATGACCATCGATTTTACCTATTTCAACTTCAGTACCGATTTCAGAGTATTGGACATCAATTCTGCACAGAGCAATATTTTTATTCAACGTAGAGGACAAGCATCCACTCGTAACTATACCAACCTGTGACCTTCCAATATGGACACAGTCACCGTGGCCTGCTATTTCTTTTCCATTAAGTTCTAGTCCTACTAATTTCTTTTGAGGGTTAGCTTTTCTTTTAATTAATTCCTCTTTACCAATAAAATCTTCTTCCTTTGTTTTCAATGGAACAGCAAAACCTATACCGGCTTCAAAAGGGTCTTGCTCTCCATCAAATTCAGCGCCAAATAAAATTAAACCCGCCTCAATTCTTAGTTTATCTAATGCAGCAAACCCAGCTGGTATCAACCCATCATCTTTACCTGCTTCCATTAATTTATCCCAAACTTCAGGAGCATGTTTTGGATGACACCAAACTTCATAACCTAATTCACCAGTATAACCTGTTCTAGAAACAATTAACGGAATACCTTGAAGCTCTTCTATTCTACAAATTGTAAATCTAAACCAGCCCAACTCATCTATCGAAGGCTGTGTTGGTGGTGTAAAGATAATTTTTTTTAAAATTTCTCTACTTTTTGGACCTTGCAAAGATACATTACTTATTTGGTCAGTTGAGTTTTTAACAATAGCATTAAAATTCTTTTTTTTTGCAATTTCTTTTAGCCATTCTCCACCATACTCATCTCCACATATCCATCTAAAACCTGTTTCGCTTAATCTTAAAAGAGTTCCGTCATCGAACATCATTCCATTTTCGTAACACATTGCTGAATATACAACCTGTCCAACAGAAAGTTTTTTTATATTTCTTGTAAGAGTGTAGTTCATTAACTCCTCAGCATCAGGACCAATTATTTCAAACTTTCTTAGTGATGATAGATCAATTAACACAGCATCATTTCTGCAAGCATTGTACTCATTAACTAACCCATGTTTGGTGTAATCGTTTGGAAGCCAAAAGCCTCTAGCATCAACAAAGTTTCTAGTTAATTTTGAAGTTCTTTCATAAAAACCAGAATTTCTAGTAAGTTTATTTTCAGAGTCTGTTTTCATTCTAAAACCAAATGACTTTTTAAATTCTTTGTTTTTGTCGTAAGTTCTAACAAATATATTTGTAGGATTCCATGAATTACAAGGATCTATATCGCTTGGACATGCAGTTGTTCCTATTGTTAAATCTTTCAAAGCCTTAAACATTACATAATCACCAGGTCTAGAATATGATTCATCAGAAATAACAGAGTTCAATCCTCCAGCAGAAGTGTTAAAAAACAAATTAATTGCATGCCAACCTTTTTGTTTCTGAACACCGTATTTAGACATACTTTCAGTTAAATTATCCGAACAGTTTGGATGACCAAAATATCCTGAGTCTTCATAATACTTTGAAGTACATGCAAGATTAAAAGTATCATGTTTTCCAACAGTATCTCTTATTACTTCAACAAGTGGCTCATGATCTGTGTCATAAAATTTAGAGAACAAACCTGGTCCCGGGAAAGTATTACCCATGAATGTTCTCGTGGTTTGCCAGTCTAATCCTTTTTCAATCCCTTTTTCTAATTTTCTTGTATCGAATGCCACAAAGTCAGAACATTGTCTACCAGTTGGACTTATCACTTGAATATAATCTCCTTCCTTAACCTCATAAGATATACAACTTTCTTTCTTTATATTTTCTTCATAAACAGGTTCGAAAACAGGATCGGGAATTACATTCAATTCCTTATCATTAACAATTTTAGCTCTTTTAACGAATATGGTTAAATCAGTTGGTGGATTTTGTTCTGTAACATCCATATCTTTACCAGGAGCTGAAAATATTACATAACATTTATCTTTTGACTTTAATTTAATTTTTTCACCAGGCTCTGTGTCTAGATCAAATATAATTGAAGATTTTGAATTAGAAATTTTTAAATTTCTTTTTTGTAATTGATAGTTGGTAGCTAAAATTGTTTCATCATTCCCACTAAGAATATTTCTTATGAAGTTTTTTTCATTATTTGATTTAAGATTTAATATTCCAACATCTGAATTTCCATCTTTATCAAAAGAAATAATCTCACATATTTGATTACCTTCATTATTGATTATTTCTATTTCATCATCAGGAAAAATTTGAAAACCAGTAAGACCACCACCATTGACAACGTGTCTTTCAACTCCAGGTGGTAAAATATTTAAACCAGGATATTTAATATCTTTACTTGTTCCTATCATTTTAATTTTTTAAATATTGTTATATTTTTTATCATCATTTTTATTGTTTAAATATATATATATTTTTTAGAACTAATAATTCTTTACCTACCTATTCGTTTTGTCATAGACTATTGGATATTAATATTAATAGAGGGGTATACATGAAAAAAATAATATCATTACTATCTGCTCTAGTTATTTCTGTAGTAAGTTTTGCAGGAATTTCTAACGCTGATAGCAAGAAGCCTATCGTTATCCCAACTCATAACTGGTCAAGTCAAATTGTAATGGCCTACGTTATTGGTGGAATTTTCGAAAGTATGGGCAATAACGTTAAATACGTTAACGCAGACTCACAAGCAGTTTATGAGTCAATTAGAATTGGAGATGTAACTTTATCTCACGAGGTATGGGAATCTGCATTCGGTAAATCATTTACTACTGCTTTAGATAAAGGTGGTTTATTGGATTGGGGTGACCATGAAGCAAGAACTCTTGAGGATATGGGATATCCAAACTGGGTTACTGAAAAAGGATTATGCCCAGGTCTACCAGATTGGACAGCTTTAAAAAATCCAGATTGTGCAAAAAACTTTACAACACCTGACTCTCCAGATGGAAAAGGAAGAATGTTGGAAGGTCCACAAACTTGGCATGGTGACTTAATTCCACAAAGGGTTGATGCACTAGGTTTAGGTGATTTATGGTGGGTTAAATTTGCCGGAAGTGCTGATGCACTTTGGGCAGAGTTAGCTGCAGCTGAAAAAGAAGGAAGAGGAACAATTATCTTCAACTGGACGCCTAACTTTACAGATGGTGCTGGTTTTACATTTATTGACTTCCCTCCATACACAGCTGGTTGCAGACCAGAAGATGGCGGAGATGGTAAATGTGGTTCTCCTGATGGATACTTGAAAAAAGCAGTTCATGAGGATTTCCCAAAAACTCATCCTAAGGCAGCAGCAACGTTTAAGAAAATGTCATTCTCTACAAGTCAAATTGGTGCAATGGCAGCTTTAGTTGACGTTGACAAAATGACTCACGAAGATGCAGCTAAAAAATGGTTAGCTGATAACAAGTCAGTTTGGCAAGCTTTTACTAAATAAGGATAAAAGTTAAAATTTTGAATCTCCCCCAACATTGTTGGGGGGGATTTTTTTTTAAATAATTTTGTGTAAAATATGTTTATGAAAAGATCTATTCTTGTTTTTCTTTTAAGCTTTCTAGTTTGCACATCAGTCTTTGCACGAAGTACAGGCTGTAAAGAAGGTAATTGTGATAATGGATATGGTAAGTGGGTTTATACCGATAAAACAACTTATGAAGGAGAATGGGTTTCAACAAAAAAACAAGGACAAGGTGTAGAGACTTGGCCAAATGGATATATTTATAAAGGAGAATTCAAAAATAGTGTCTGGAGTGGAATAGGTACATTAACATTTCCTGATGGTTCTACTTACGAAGGAGAGTGGGCGAATGGTTTTATGAATGGTCAAGGAACATTTACTTGGTCTGATGGAAAACAAAAAACAGGTATTTGGAAGAACGGTAAGTTACAAGAATAATGTCTAAAGAAAATTATATTAATAAAATAAAAGATTTACCTGAGTCTTTGAGACAATTTATTGGTCTTATATTTATTACTCTAATAGTAATTTTATCTTTTAGTATTTTAAATGGAATTTTTGGACAAGGTGATGATTTAGTAAAAAGAATGAAGTTAGAAGAAGAAAGAATTGCTGAAGAAAAAAAACTTAGCGAATTAATATCTAAATTACCTTCTGGTATATTGGTCTCATTTGATGGAACTGATCACTACAAATTAACAGATGAAGTATATGAGCAAGTATGTAAAGCTACAAAGCTAATTCCTCAAAGAGCAATAATGGGAGCTAATTTTTTAAATTTTAGAGCACATGAGCTATATACAATTAATGGAAATAAAATTGATGAGACTTTTGTTAAATGGGATGAAGAAAAAAACAAATGTTTTGCGGGTTTTACAGTTAGTGGAAATAATGTAGGTGTTGATGAAAGTATTACTATAAGTGGAGAAGCTTTAAGTTTTTTAAGTACTGGAATTGATACCAGAGTTTATTTTATTAAAAATTTTTAATTAGGAAAGGCAACAATTATTAACATTTTATTTTTATAGAATTTAATATAACTTTAAAACAATTTATGTCTGAGACTGTAATCAAATGCGAATCGGTTTATAAAATTTTTGGAGAAAATGCCAAAAAGATGCTTGAAGAGTCTAATGGCAATGTAGACGCAAAAACCTTTCAGGAAAGAGGATGTATTGTTGGAGTAAATAATGCTTCTTTTGAAGTTGCAAAAGGGGAAATGTTAGTAGTAATGGGTTTATCTGGTTCAGGTAAATCAACACTTCTTAGATGTATTTCAAGATTAACGGATGCTACCGGTGGAAAGATTTTTATTGAAGGTCAAGATTTATTAGAATTAAATAATAAAGAGCTTATTGAGCTTAGAAGAAATAAAATGGGAATGGTTTTTCAAAGCTTTGCTTTGTTACCTCATAAAACAGTTGTTGAAAATATTGCTTTTCCGCTTCAGATAAAAGGCACTAATACTGAAGAGAGTATTAGTAGAGCAATGGAAATGGTAAAACTAGTTGGACTAGATGGAAGAGAGAATTATTTTCCAAGAGAACTTTCAGGTGGACAACAACAAAGGGTAGGAATCGCAAGGTCATTAGCAGTAGAGCCTGATATATGGTTTTTAGATGAACCTTTTTCTGCATTAGATCCATTGATTAGAAAAGAAATGCAAGATGAGTTTTTAAGACTTCAGGAAAAATTACAGAAAACCATCATGTTCATCACTCATGATTTTGATGAGGCATTAAAGTTAGCTGATCGAATAGCAATCATGAAAGATGGTATAATTGAACAATTAGATACACCTGCAAATATCGTACTTAATCCAGCAACTGAATATGTAAGAAAGTTTACTGAAGAAGTACCGAGAGAGAAGGTTTTGATTATTGAGGATGTAATGGATGCTTCAAGTAAAGATAATTTAGGAGATTTAAAAGTATCAAAAGATGAAATTATAGAAAATGTTGCAGAAAAAATACTTACTCAAGAAAAATTAGTAGGAGTAATTGACTCAAATAATAATATTGTAGGATCAATTAAACCTTCAAAAATAATAGATACAGTTTTTGGAGGAAGAAAAAACGGTAGTTAAAATATGGAGTATTTAAAAAAATATCCAAAATTATTTCAGTGGTTATTTTTATTAATTGTATTTTTTGCTTTATGTTTTGCAATTGATGTTCCTGAAACCTATAAATTTATAAGAGGCCAGGCCGAATTTGTTAAAGATCCAAACCAAAGTGTTTACTTTTTTCTAGGTAAAGAGGTTAGGTATTATGCCTTTGATGTTTTTTGGAGATTGCCTCCACTTCTAGGATGGCTGCCTATTTGGATAAATGACTCTTTATTTTTCTTAATGAATGAATGGATGCCAATGGAATTTTGGAACGAAGATACTCAAGAATTTAAAACTCGACCATTACTATTAGAGATAAGTAGAAATTTAACTTCATTTATGACTTTTTTAATTGAATTAATTAGAGAGATTTTACTTGGAGGTTTAGAAACTATTGTTGCATTTACAAGTTGGGATTTTATTGATGCTTATCCTTGGTTAGAGTTACCAGGTTTACCTTGGACCATTGTTGCAGCTGGAGCAGCTATACTATCTTATAAATTAAGTGGAAAAGGATTGGCTTTATTTGCAGGTTTAACAATGATCTATATTTCTATATTTGGTCAATGGAAACCATCAATGCAAACGCTTTCTTTTATACTTGTTGCAGCTCCACTTTCATTTATTTTTGGTTTAGGCCTAGGTATTGCAGCTTACAAAAGTAAACGTGTTGAAAAAGCATTGTACCCAATTCTTCTAGTAATGCAGACTATGCCACAATACGCTGTATTAGTTCCTGCACTTGTTTTATTTGGAGTAGGTGATCACGCTGCTGTAATTATTACTATGGTTGTTGCGGTTCCACCAATGATATTATTAACAATATTAGGTTTAAGAGCCATACCCCCAGAAGTTATTGAAGCAGGAAGAATGAGTGGTTGTACCAATTGGCAATTAATGTTCAAGGTACTAATTCCAACAGCAAGAAGAGATATTTTAATTGGAGTTAACCAAGTTATTATGGTTTGTTTTTCAATGGCAGTTATATCTGCTTTCATTGGTGCCAAAGGTTTAGGATTTAATTTATTATTAGCTTTGAACCAACTTAATATTGGATTAGCATTGGAAGCAGGATTGTGTATTAGTCTAATTGCAATTCTTCTTGATAAAATGTCTTTAGCTTGGGCAAATAAACAAACAGATTATTTTGGTAATCTGACATTTTTCCAAAGAAATAAAAACGTAATATTTTTTGCAGCTTCATTCGTAATTGGAATAATTCTTGCATATGTTGGGACTTTTATTTTCAAAGGTAGTTTTAATTACTTGTTTGAAATTCCTCATAACAAAGGAATATCAACAGCAGATTTTTGGAATAAAGGAGTTGATTGGATTTTTGATACTTTCTTCGTTTATATTAAAGCATTTAATACATGGTTAATTCAAGATGTGCTTCAGCCGATGAGAGCTTTGTATTTAAGAATGCCTGCAGTTGCTACATTGGTACTAGCAGTTGGTGCAGGATATTTAATTGGAGGAGTTCGATCAGCATTAGTTGTTGCTGCTTTGACTTTATTTATAGCATTAAGTCCATGGTGGGATAGAGCGCTAGTTACATTATATATGGCAACTTTTGGAGTAGTTATTTCTTGTTTAATTGGATTTACAGTTGGCACATTATGTTTTCAAAATAAAAAATCGGCAGCGTTTATGTTAGGTGTTTGTGATATATTTCAAACATTCCCATCATTTGTTTATCTAATTCCTGTAATGATGCTTTTTGGAATTACAGATACTTCTGTATTAATTGCAGTGATTGTTTATGCCACAATTCCTGCAACAAGATATACAATTGAAGGTTTAAGAAGTGTTCCTGTTGGCTTGCATGAAGCTGCAACAATGTCTGGTGTTAATAAATTTCAAAGATTAACTAAAATTGAGTTTCCATTAGCATTTCCTCATATGATGCTTGGTTTAAATCAAACAATAGTTTTTGCTTTATTTATGGTGATAATTGGAGCCTTCATTGGAACGGAAGATCTTGGTCAATACATTTTAAAAGCACTTTCAGATAAAAATGGAGCTGGAATTGGTTTAACTTTAGGTATCTGTGTTGCGTTTATAGGATTGATCTTTGATAATTTGATTAGAACTTGGGTTGGAAAAAGAAAAAAACACTTAGGCATAGCGTAGTCCGTTGAAAAAATTTATAATTTCTATTGATCAAGGTACCACTTCTTCAAGAGTAATACTTTTTAACACTAAAGGGAAAATTGAATTTGTTTCACAATATGAATTTAAACAATATTTTCCGAAAAATGGGTGGGTAGAACATAATCCAAATGAGATTTGGTCAACAACCCTTAAAGCACTTAAGAATGTTGTTAATAAGGCCAATAAAACCAGAGGCCATATTATTAGTATTGGAATTACCAATCAAAGGGAAACAACAATTTTATGGAATAAGAAAACAGGAAAGCCAATCTATAATGCAATAGTTTGGCAAGATCGAAGAACTCAAGAATATTGTAAAAAACTTAAAAACAAAAAATATGAAAAAGATTTTAGAAAGAAAACAGGATTATTTATTGATCCTTATTTTTCAGCAACAAAAGTAAGGTGGATTTTAGATAATGTTAAGCAGTCTAAAAAATTAATAAAGTCAAACAATTTATTATTTGGGACAGTTGATACTTTTTTAATTTGGAAATTAACTAAAGGAAAACAACATTTAACCGAAGCTACAAACGCAAGTAGGACAATGCTGTTTAATATTAATAACAATAAATGGGATCATGAGATTTTAAAAAAATTAAATATTCCAAAGAGTATTCTACCCAAAGTAAAAAATTCAGCTGATGACTTTGGCAAAACTGATAAAAAAATTATTGGAAAAGAGATACCAATATCTGCTGTTTTAGGTGATCAACAGGCTGCTGCGGTTGGTCAAACTTGTTTTGATAAAGGTTCAATCAAAAGCACTTATGGAACAGGGGCTTTTGTAATTATGAATACAGGCTCTAAGAAAATAAATTCCAAAAATAAATTGTTAACAACAATATGTTATCGATTGAATAATAAGACTACTTATGCTTTAGAGGGATCAATTTTCATAGCTGGCGCTGGCATACAATGGTTAAGAGATAAAATGAAATTAATAAAAAAAGCACCAGAAACAGAAAAAATAGCAAGATCATCAAATATAAATGATGGCATCTATATCGTTCCCGCTTTTAGCGGCATGGGTGCACCGTATTGGAGACCAGATGCAAGAGGTTTAATTACAGGTTTAACCAGAGATAGTAATTGGCAAAGTTTAGTAAGAGCAACAGTAGAGTCCGTTGCTTATCAAAGTTATGACCTTTTTAACGCTATGAATAAAGACGGTTTGAAACCTAGAATAGTAAAAATTGATGGTGGTATGGTTGCAAACAATTGGTTTTCTCAATTCTTGTCAGATACAATAAATCTAAAAGTAATTAGACCAAAAGTATTGGAAACTACTGCTTTAGGTGTTGCTCTCTTTGCTGGATATCAGGTTGGTGAGTTTAAATCTTTAAATGAAATCAAAAATATTTGGCAAAAAGACAGAGCTTTTTCTCCAAAAATCAAAAATTCATTGAGAAATCAACTTTTACAAGGATGGAAACTAGCAATTAAAAAAACTTTGGCATAGTTTTGGTTATGAAGAAAGTTTTAATTATTGGAGCTGGAGCAATGGGGGCAGCATTCTCTTTTCCATTGTTAGACAATAACAATAAAGTAACTTTAACAGAGCCATATAATGCAAAACTTTTAAATAAACTTCTTAATAAAAAGAAATTTCATCCTAGTTTAAAAATTACTTTGCCAAAAAAATTATTAATTAGAAGATTTTCATCTCAATTACTAATTGAAAAATGGGATTTAATTGTAGTAGCCGTAAGTTCTGTTGGAATAGAATTGGTAAAAAAATATTTAAAGAACTTAAATAAACAAACTTATTTATTGATTTTAACAAAAGGACTTAAATTTGATCGTAAAACAAAAAAAATAATTACAATGTCAGAACAATTAGATTTAAGAAATAAAAAATTAAATATCTCTGTGTTAAAAGGACCTTGTTTGGCAAAAGAATTGGCAAGAAAAATAAAGAGCTATACAGTTATTGCAAATAAAAATATAAGGATAGCAAGACAAATAGGAAAACTAGTTTCAGCAAAATATTATAAAACCGAATACTCTTCAGATGTTCGAGGAATAGAATTTTCCTCCGCTATAAAAAATATTTATTCTATGGTTATAGGATCAGGTGAAGGGAATAATACCTCCTCAGCATTATTTAGAAAATCGTTTGATGAAATGGAATATTTAATTCAACATTTTAAAGGTAAAAAAGAAACTGTAAGAGGCTTAGCAGGTTTAGGTGATTTGTATGTTAGTGCTGTAGGAGGAAGAAATAGTAAAATGGGTGAATACTTGGGTAAAGGGTTTTCTTTTAAAAATGCTAAAAATAAATTTATGACAAATGATACTGTTGAAGGAGCTGATTTAGCTTATGAAATTGCACCATATATTTTAAATAAAATTAATAAAAAAAAAATTCCATTAATGACCACTTTGCTAAATGCAATTACCAAAAATAAAAAATTAAAAATAAATTATTAATTTATTATTTATTTAAGAAGGTTTTCATTGAATCATCCATCGCTATTTCCCATGGTGTATGGTGCACAGGTGCAACTGATCCAGTTACAGGAGACGAGAATGATTTATTTCTATAAGTAAGAATATCCTCTACTTTATGATGCTCCCATTCTTTGAAATGTTTTCTAATTAATTCAAAATCAATTTTAGGGTAATCTGACATATCATGAAGTTCTTTGGTATATTCTGTTTGAAAATCAATCATTTGGTCAGGGTTTTCTAATTTTTCTTCCATAGCGACCCACTTATTAATGTCTTTATCTATCTCTTCATCACTAGGCATTTTGATTTTCCCCATTATCACATCTCTTGCATACCATCCCTGACAGTCAAACATGTTAAATGTATGAAATTGGTCCTGCATACCTAAGTATAAAAGCTTATGATTATCTTGCCACACAATACCTTTATAAAGTTTTGGTGGATACAATCTGTTATGTGTTTTTAATTTTAAACTTTCATCTAAAAATGGGAAATGATGCAAATATCCTGTACATAAAATAATTACATCAGCATTTTGTTCTGTTCCATCTTTAAATATGGCTTTTTTCCCTTCTAACCTATCTAAATAATGAACTTCTTTCATGCCTTTTGGCCATTTGAAACCCATTGGGTTATGTCTGTAACCGATTGTTACACTTTTAGCGCCATACTTATTACATTGTAGAGCCACATCTTCAGCAGAATAACTGCTACCTAAAACAATTACATCTTTTCCTCTGAATTCCTCAGCATCTCTAAAATCATGTGAGTGCATTATTCTTCCTGGGAAAGAATTCATTCCTTCGTATTCAGGAATAAAAGGCACAGAAAAATGACCTGTAGAGACAACCACATAATCAAATGTATCATTTAAAACTTTATTATTTACTTTGTCATGGTAGCCAATTTCAAACTTATCATTTTTATAAACAGCATTTGTAACTCTAGTATTAAATTTAATCTTACTTTTTATATTTCCTTTGCTTACTCTTCCTAAAATATAATCTTGCAGGACTTCTCTTGGAGGGAAAGAGGGAATTGGCTTTCCAAAATGTTCATCAAAAGAGTAATCAGCAAATTCTAAACACTCCTTAGGTCCATTTGACCATAAGTATCTATACATACTATTAGGCACAGGATCTCCATATTGATCAGAACCTGTTCTCCAATTGTAATTCCATAAACCACCCCAACTCTCTTGTTTTTCAAAGCAAATTATTTCAGGAATTTTTTCTCCTTTTTTTTCTAAATGTTCAAATGCTCTTAAAATTGAAAGTCCACATGGACCAGCGCCTATGATTGCTACTTTTGACATAGAATTTTTCCTATCATTAATAAATTTATAAATATATCTTACTAACAATTTTAAAAAAAATAAAATTATATTTTGTTTATGGGTATTAATTGGAATTATCCCACCACTATGTGGATAGGAGAAAAAAGAATTGAAGACTTATCTTTGGCATGTAAAGAGCTAGGTATTTCAAACCCATTATTTGTAACTGACAAAGATTTAATTAATTTAGATATTATAAAAAATATAATATTGAGTTTAAAAAAAAGTTTTAAAAATCTAATTACCTTTTCTAATTTTACGGGAAATCCAATTTGTCAAAACGTAGAGGAAGGTGTTAAAGTTTATAATACTTCGGGCTGTGATGGCGTAATAGCTTTAGGAGGTGGTAGTGGTTTAGATGTTGGAAAGGCAATAGCATTTATGTGTAATCAATCTAGACCTATTTGGGATTTTGAGGATATTGGTGATTACTGGACTAGAGCAGATAGTTCTAAAATTTCAAAAATCATAGCAGTTCCTACTACTGCTGGAACTGGATCTGAAACTGGAAGAGCATCTGCAATTATCAACAAAGATACTGGTGCAAAAAAAATTATTTTTCATCCTAAAATGCTACCTTCAATTGTGATTTTAGATCCTTTGCTTACTATAGATTTATCTCCAAGATTAACAGCAGCAACTGGAATGGATGCTTTAGCACATAATTTAGAAGCTTTTTGTGCACCAGGTTATCATCCAATGGCTGATGGTATGGCAATAGAGGGAATAAAACTAATTAAAAATTCATTAATTAAAGCCTTTAAAAATGGAAAAGATGTTAATGCAAGAATGGATTTGCTATCCGCAGCTTCAATGGGTTCGACTGCATTTCAGAAAGGACTAGGAGCAATTCATTCGTTGAGTCATCCTGTAAATGGTAAATTTAATGTTCATCATGGTTTATCCAATGCAATATTTATGCCTTATGTTTTAACATTTAATAAACCATCAATTGAAAATAAAATAATATCGATTTGTGATTATCTTAGCTTAAATAAAAATTTTGATAGTTTTTTAGATTGGATTTTAGAATTAAGAAATAATTTAAATATTCCACACAAATTGTCAGATATAATGGATTGTAATAATATTGATTTAGATGAACTTTCCTTAATGGCATTTGAAGATCCATCAACAGGAGGGAATCCCAAAAAATTAAGTCAAAATGATCTAAAAGAAATGTATATAAAAAGTATTTCTGGAGAATTATTTTAATGAAAAAAATATTGATAGTAGAAGGAAATTTACAAGAAGAAAATCAAAGTTTTTCTGAGGCTGGAATTCAAACACATACAGAAAGCCTTAAAGATAGTTTGGGGTTTTTCACAGATAAATTAGTAACCCACGTGGTCAATCCTTCTTCGGATGAAAATATTAATAAAAATATTGATGCACTTGAAAGCTACGACGGTCTTATTTGGGGAGGAAGTAGTTTAAACATCTATAACAATACTCCAGAAATAAAAAGACAAATTGAATTTATGAAAGAATGTCAGAAAAAAATCAAAAAAATTTTAGCAATATGTTGGGGCATGCAAGTAGCAGTAACAGCAGCAGGAGGGGAGGTTAAAAAAGCTACAAAAGGATCTCATAGAGGTATTGCTTCAAATATAGAAATTAATGAAAATGGATTAAATCATCCACTTTATAAAAATAAAGATAAAAAATTTAATACCCCTGCATTTAATTTTGATGAAGTGGTAACAATGCCAGTAAATTCAACTTTATTAGCCTCAAACTCAATTAATGATGTGCAAGGATTAAATTTTGAAGTTGGCAACTGTAATATATGGGGCCTTCAATACCACCCCGAGATTACTTATAATAAAATGATTAATTTGATTATTTTTAGAAAAAAGAGACTTTTAGAAAAAGGTGCTTTTAAAGATGAGATTGAAGTCGATAATCATATTAAACATATAGAAACTGAGAATAATAAATTAGATAAAGTTTCTAGAATGAGAGAATTAGAGAACTGGTTAGGCTATTTAAATTTAGAATAAACCTTCTATTTCACCTTTGTCATTTAATTTTATAGAGTCGGCTGCTGGAACTCTTGGAAGCCCTGGCATTGTCATAATTTCTCCACACACAACAACTATAAATTCAGCACCAGAAGAAAGTCTTACCTCTCTTACAGGCAAAACATGCCCTGTGGGAGCACCTTTTAAATTTGGATCTGTTGAAAAACTGTATTGAGTTTTTGCAATACAAACAGGTAACTTACCATAACCTTTTTCTTCAAAATCTTTTAATTGTTGTCTTACTTTTGTATCTGCTACCACTTCAGAGGCGCTATAAATTTCTTGTGCAATTTTTTCTATTTTTTTGAATAACGGAAGGTCATCCTCATATAAAAACTTAAATGTATCTTTTTTATCTTCACAAATTTCTGTAACGTTTTTAGCAAGTTCAACAGTTCCTTCGCTTCCATTTGACCAATGAGTACATTTAGAAGCTTTTACTCCTTGCGTTTCACAAAAATCTAACAAAGTTTTCATTTCATCTTCTGTATCTGTAATAAAATGATTAACAGCAACAGTAACAGGTAACCCAAATTTTCTAATATTGTTTATATGTCTTCGTAAATTTACCATTCCCTCTTTTAGAGCTGATACATTTTCTTTTTTTAAATCTTCTTTAGCAACTCCCCCATGCATTTTTAAAGCTCTTATTGTTGCTACAATAACAACACAATCTGGTTTGAGACCAGATTTTCTACATTTAATATCCAAAAATTTTTCAGCTCCCAAATCAGCTCCAAAACCTGCCTCTGTAACAACATAGTCAGCTAATTTTAGTCCTGCTTTAGTTGCAATAACTGAATTACATCCATGAGCAATATTTGCAAAAGGCCCACCATGAATTATTGCTGGATTGTTTTCTAAAGTTTGAGTTACGTTCGGTCTTATTGCTTCTTTAAGCAAAACAGTCATTGGACCTTGTGCATTTAAATCTTTTGCATAAATTGCCTGCTTATCTCTAGTATAACCAATTGTAATATTTCCAATTCTGTTTTCTAAATCTTTTAAATCTGTTGCTAAACAAAAAATAGCCATTAGCTCAGATGCAACTGTGATATCAAAACTATCTTGTCTTGGGTAACCATTAGCTACTCCTCCTAGATCTACAATGATTGATCTTAATGATCTATCATTCATATCCATTACTCTTCTCCAAACAACTCTTCTAACATCAATGTTAAGTTTGTTGCCCCAATAAATATGATTATCAATTAATGCAGATAGTAAGTTATGAGCAGATGTAATAGCATGAAAGTCACCTGTAAAATGAAGATTGATTTGTTCCATTGGTACTACTTGGGCATAACCACCTCCAGCAGCTCCACCCTTCATTCCAAATGATGGACCAAGACTTGGTTCCCTTAAACAAACAATAGATTTTTTTCCAATTTTATTTAAACCGTCATTTAAACCAACAGAAGTTGTAGTTTTACCTTCACCAGCTGGAGTTGGAGTGATTGCTGTAACTAAAATTAATTTACCGTTTTCTTTTTTAAGAGTATTTAAATATTCAAGATTTATTTTGGCTATGTGTCTTCCCATTGGACTAAAAGCAAAATTTTCATCTGGCACTCCAACCTTAGAAAGAATATCCTTTATTGGTTGCATCTTAGCTTCTCGAGCTATTTGAATGTCAGATTTCACATCACTCATGAATAATCCCTTAAATTAAAAAATATTTACCTGTGACTTCTTATCCTTTTTTGCCATTTTTGGAAACTTCTAAAAAATATATATAAAAAAAATAAGCACTATTTAAATTGATTGTTATAAAATTATTAAATGCAAAAATATTCTTTATTTAACCTTGTTAAAAACGCTTTTTCAAACCATCAAAATTGGGATTTAGCTTGGAAAGACCCAACACCTAAAGAAGAATATGATGTCGTTATCATAGGTGGAGGCGGTCATGGCTTGGCTACTGCATATTACCTTGCTAAAGAGCACAACATTACAAAAGTTGCAATTATTGAGAAAGGATGGATTGGAGGGGGAAATGTAGGACGTAACACTACAATTATTAGATCCAATTATATGCACGATGAAAATGGATTGTTCAGTGAGTTTGGAATGGATTTATGGAGAAAGATGAGTCAGGATTTGAACTACAATGTAATGTTTTCTCCAAGAGGAATAATTAACCTTGCGCACTCTGATGCTCAAATGAATGCATACGCGAGAAGAGGAAATTCGATGAGGTTAAATGGAATTGATGCAGTTCTTTTAAATAGAGAACAAGTTAAAGAAATTATTCCAATGGCTGACTTTTCTGAAAATGTAAGATTTCCAATTTTTGGTGGTTTGATGCAACCAAGTGCAGGTACAGCAAGACACGATGCTGTTGCATGGGGCTATGCAAGACAAGCTGACTCTATGGGTGTAGATATAATTCAAAATTGTGAAGTGATTGGGTTTGATGTTTCAGCCGGCAAAATAAAAGGAATAAGAACTTCAAGAGGAAATATTAAAGCGAAAAAAGTTGGTCTGTGTGTTGCTGGAAGCACAAATATATTAGCTGAAAAATTAAATATGACTTTACCAATTGAAACACATTTACTTCAAGCTTGTGTTTCTGAACCAGTTAAACCAGTTTTAGATAAAGTAGTTACATTTGGTGCTGGTCATTTTTATGTAAGTCAATCAGATAAAGGTGAGATGGTGATGGGAGGCGATCTTGATGGGTATAATAGTTATGCTCAAAGAGGAAATTTACCGACATTACAACACGTTTTAACTGAGGGAATAGCGATGATGCCGTTTTTAAGTAAATTAAAAATGCTTAGAACTTGGGGTGGTATAATGGATATGTCAATGGATGGTTCACCAATTATTGATAAAACACATATTGAAGGATTGTATTTAAATTGTGGATGGTGCTACGGAGGATTTAAAGCGACACCTGCATCAGGATGGACATTTGCACACACTATTGCACAAGATAGAGTTCATGAATTAAACGCTGGTTATAGTTTAAATAGATTTAGTACTGGTCACCTTATTGATGAAAAGGGACTTGGAACAAAAACCTGGATATCGTAAATGCTTTACATAAATTGTCCACACTGTGGAATGAGATCTCAAAATGAATTTTCATATGGTGGCGATGCAAGCGTTAAAAGACCGGAACTTAATAAAGAAGTTACTGATCAAGAATGGGATAATTTTGTTTACAATAGAAAAAGTATAAGAGGAAAGCATTTAGAGCTATGGCAACATATTTCTGGATGTAGACAATGGATAAAGGTTGAGAGAGATACTGCAACTCATGAAATTTTTAGAACTTTTAAAGCTGATGAGGAAGTTGCTTAATGACCCAAGCTTTTAGAATTGAAAATGGTGGGTTAATAAATAGAGATAAAAAATTATCTTTTAAATTTAATGGGAAAACTTACTTTGGTTATGAAGGTGACACATTAGCTTCAGCTTTATTAGCTAATGGGGTTCATTTAGTAGGAAGAAGCTTTAAATATCACAGACCAAGAGGTTTTTTTGGAGCAGGTGTAGACGAACCCTATGCGGTAGTTCAACTTTATAGAAATGGTGAAACAGAACCTAATATTAAAGCAACAGAACAGGAATTATTTGAAGGTTTAGAAGCAAAAAGTGTTAATTGTTGGCCAAATGTTAATTTTGACATAGGTGCAATCAATAATTTTTTAAAAATTTTTTTACCAGCAGGTTTTTATTACAAAACTTTCATGTGGCCAAAAAGTTTTTGGTATCGAATTTATGAGCCTTTCATAAGAAAAGCAGCTGGTTTAGGAGTAGCTTCAACCAAGCATGATAAAGAAAGGTATGAACATAAATACGAATATTGCGATTTATTAATTGCAGGTTCAGGACCATCAGGATTGGCAGGAGCATATGCTGCTGCAAAAAATGGAGCTAAAGTAATTTTAGCTGAAGATAAACCAAGATTTGGCGGATCTTTACTAACAAGTGATGTCAATATTGGCAATCAATCAGGAAAAGATTGGGCTGAGGGGATAATTGCAGAGCTCAAAACAATGCCAAATGTTGTTGTAAAAAATAGATCTCAAATTTTTGGATACTATGATCACAACATGCTTGTGATGTCGGAAAAAGTTAGTGATCATTTACCATCAACTAAAAAATACCATCCTAATAAAAGACTATGGTACATTCGTGCAAAAGAGGTTTTGATTTCCTCTGGATCAATTGAAAGACCAATAGTTTTTGGAAATAATGATACACCAGGAGTAATGCTTTCTTCAGCTGCTAAAGAATATTTAAAAGTATATGGTGTTTTAGTTGGAAGAAAACCATTGGTATTTACAAATAATGATAGTGGATACGAAACAGCAATTGAATTTAAAAAACATGGAGTAGATCCAGTTGTTTTAGACTCAAGAAAAAACGCTGAATCAGAAATAATTGATGAAGCAAAAAATTTAGGAATTAATATAAAGAATTCTTATGTTGTGGTTGCTGCACAAGGGTACAAAAAAGTAAAATCTGCAGATATAGCAAGTATTTCTGAAGATAAAAAACAACTTGGTAAAATAGAAAATATACAATGTGATTGTATTTGCGTTTCAGGTTTTTGGACACCAACCATTCATTTAGCTTCACAATCAGGAAATAAAACAAAGTTTAAAGAAGAAATTGATGCATTTGTTCCAGGACAATCAAAACAAAATGAAATCACTTTAGGTGCAGCTAATGGAATATTTTCGCTTGATGAAACATTAAAAACTTCATTTAAAGCAGGAAGTGAATTATCAAAAAAAATTACTGAAAAGGATAATGAGATAGCTATTCCAAATGTTGTTGAAAAGAAATCTTCTCAACATGATAAGTTTTGGTGTGTTCCATTGCCAAAAGGTAAAAATTATAAAAGATTTTTAGATTTTCAAAATGATGTAGCAGTATCTGATGTAGAAATAGCTTTAAGAGAAGGGTATCGATCAATTGAACACGTTAAAAGATATACAACTCTAGGAATGGCAACAGACCAAGGAAAAACAAGCAATTTAAATGGATTGCAATTAGTATCTGAAATAGAAAATAAAGTTGTTCCTGCGGTAGGTCATACAACTTTTAGACCTCCATATACTCCAGTTTCTATTGGAGCAATTGTTGGAAGGGAAGTTGGAAAACATTCAAAACCAACCAGAAAATCACCAATGCATGAATGGCATGAAAAAAATAATGCAGTTTTTGTTGATGCGGGTGTTTGGTTAAGACCAAGATATTATAAAAAAGGAAATGAAAATTTATTTGAGGCATCTAAAAGAGAGGCTAAAAATGTAAGAGCAAATGTTGGAGTTTGTGACGTAACGACTTTAGGAAAAATTGATGTCAAAGGTCCTGATGCAGCAGAGTTATTAAACAGAGTTTATACTAATGCGTGGCTTAAGCTACCAGTTGGTAAAGCAAGATACGGTGTAATGTTAAGAGAAGATGGAATTGTTATGGACGACGGAACAACCACAAGAATTTCAGAAAATCATTATCACATGACTACTACTACAGCTCAAGCTGCAAACGTTCTCTCTCATTTAGAATATTATTTGCAATTAGTTTGGCCTGAATTAAATGTGAATGTGGTTTCAACCACAGAACAATGGGCTGGAGCAGCTATCGCTGGACCTAAATCTCGGGATTTATTAAAAAAATTATTTCCAAATTCTGATGTATCAAATGAAGGCTTACCTTTTATGGGCTATATGGAGGGAGATTTATTTGGTGTTAAAGCAAGAATATTTAGAATTTCGTTTTCAGGCGAGCTTGCTTATGAAGTAAATGTTGAGTCTGATTATGGAAATTTCATGTGGGAAAAAATAATTGAAGCTGGTGAAGAATTTAATATTCAACCATATGGAACAGAAGCATTATCAACTCTTAGAATTGAAATGGGACATGTTGCTGGATCAGAACTTGATGGTAGAACAATTCCATTCGATAACGCCTTAGAAGGTCTTGTTAGTAAAAAGAAAGATTTTATTGGAAAAAGATCATTACAACGATCTGCATTTACAGCTGAAGATAGACAGAGAATAGTGGGGGTAGTTCCATTAGACAAACAAACAAGTATACCAGAAGGCTCTCACTTAGTTAAAGATGATAAAGCACCATTGCCAAATCCAAAGTTAGGTCATATCTCTGCATCATGTTGGAGTGTTGAATATGATAATCCTTTTTCTTTAGCAATTTTGAAAGATGGAAAAAATATGATAGGTCAAAAGCTTTTTGCAATGTCGCCACTTAAAAATAAAGTAATACCAGTTGAGATAGTTTCATCACATTACGTAGACCCAAAAGGTGAAAGGGTTAGATCATGACATTAATTTCAGCTTTATCAAATGTTCATACAAAAGGGCAATTTGGAGATTATGAAGGTAAAAATGAAAATGATATACTTAAAATATCCGAAATTAAAAATTTACTAATAGTTCAAATAGTTCAGTACAAAAATTCTTCAGTTTCATTTGAGGGTATTGATATTGATGGTTTAAAATTAAAAAATGAACCTTTAAATGTAGTGTTTAACGAAACTACAAGGATTATGTGGAATGGACCAAAAAACTGGCTTTTAGTTTCGACAAAAAAAAATTTAATTAAAAATGTATCAGATAATTTTAAAGATACAGATTTTGCTATAACAGATTTATCTCATTCTAGAGCTATTATTGAAATCGAAGGAAATGATTCGATTGAAGTTTTGAAAAAAGGATGTCCTTTTAATTTTAATACATTGGAGAAAAATAATTCAATTAACTCAACTTATAATGGAATAGCTTTTACTGTAGATAAGTTGGGTGAAAATCCAAATAAAGTAAGGTTATTTGCTCTAAGAAGTTTTGGCGAATCTTTATATCATTCTATCACAGATGCATCTCTAGAGTTTGGCTTTCATTCTTTATAAGCTTAAATTTTCAATCTCTTGTTGCAATATAAACACCTATAGAAGTAATTATAAATCCAATTAAATCTAAACTAGTTAAACTTTCATTTAAGAAAAGCCATGCCATAAAAGCAGACGTTGCTGGAATTAAAAAAAATATAGAAACAGTTTTGCTTGCTGAATTATTTTTAATTAAAAACATTAATATTGTAAATGCTCCAAATGATACCAAAAATATTTGATGGCTCATAGCAATAATAAATGTTTGTGAGAAATCAATATATGGATCAACAAACAAAATAATTATTGATAAATGAAATATACATCCACCAATAGCTTGATTCATATTGCTTACAGATAAAGGTAAGTTGTTACTTAATTTTTTTTGCCACAAAGTTGAAAATGTGATTGCTAATAAAGCAATTATTGTAGCGATCAATCCTGTTGATGGTATTTTAGAACCAACATCAAAACCCAATACAAGTCCTGCACCAGCAAATCCTAATAAAACACCTATCCATTGTTTTGTGGATACTTTTTCATTTAAGACTGGACCACTTAATACGTTTGTTAGAACTGGTTGAAGAGTTACAATTAATGCTGCAATTGCTGTAGGCATGCCTATTGAAATTGAGTAAAAGACACCACCAAGATAAAAACCATGAAATAAGACACCACTAAAAAAAGATTCAATAAAGTTTCTTTTGCTTACTAAAATTTTTTGTTTTGAAAAAATAGAAAATAAAAAAAAACCAAAAGCAACCAAGGCAAATCTAAATGCAAGAGCAGCAAATGGATCACTATTATCTATGATAGGTTTTGTAGTTATGAAGGCTGAAGACCACAGAAGTATAAATATGAAAGGAAATATTCTTATCATCATCTTTAATAAACAAATAAATCAAATAAAATCAAACAAATCAGTACCTATAATGAACAAATTAAATGTAGCAACAGAGAATCAAATCACTTAAAGTTTAATTATGAAGTTTAGATTATTTAGAATTTTAACAATTATACTGTCTTTTTTCTTTTTGACAGGTTTTGTACCTATTCTTTCACTAGTAGGTCCAAGCGTAACAGCAATTACTTCGGGTAATATTTATAAAGCTAGTGCACAATTCATAGTCAATCAACATATAGAGAAAGAAACTGGAAAAAATTCCTATGTTTTAATTAAAGAAACTTTAGTCAACGAACAAATAGATAAAAAAATAAAAAAAAATTCTTTTGACGAAGATTTAAGACAATTAGTTGAAACAAGAATTAAAATGACTAGACAAAAACTAGATAATCAAAATTTACAAAAATTACTAAAAAAAAGAATAGAGGTTACTAGATCAATACTTGATTTAAATAATATTACTCAATAATATTTAGATATATCAAGTTTTCTTGCTTAGTTTCTTTACACCACATTTCATAGCTTTCACAAACTCTCCATAAATGATTGAAAGCTCTTTGTGATATTTCTAATGGAAAATGACTTTTGGTATAATAAAGTTTAGGTATTTTCATTAAAAATTTAACCATAGAATCTTTTTGAAGCTCTAAAATTTTTAAAGTTTCTTCATTAATTTTTTTCTTAGTTATCTTATCAATAAATTTATTATTCTTAAGTTCTAAAAACCATTTATTGTGAAATTCTCCTGAACTTAAAATTTCATATTCTTTAGTAGTCATAAAAATTTCAAATGCCTGTATATTATTGATTTCAGGATTTTGTTTTTTAATTTCAATTATGTTTGAATAAACAAATTCTGCAGCTCTTAAAACATATGGCTTTTCATTCTCATTAGACATAAGCTAATTTTTATGCATAACCATAGCTGAATGAGCCAAAATTAAGTTAGGATCTAAGAAAACTTTTGAGGATTTAACATTTTCAAATGATTTAAATGCAAAAATTGCAATAGGTAGCTCTGTACAACCTAAAATAATTTTTTTGCACTTGATTTTAATTAAGTAGTCAATTGCAGGTTTAATTGCTTTTGCAGCTGCTTTTACATTACCCATTTTAACTAATTTAATTGCTTTATTGACTGACAATTTTTGTATTTTTTGAGATGGCTCTATTAATTGATAATCTTTTTCAAAAAATTTTTTATAAACTCCAGTTTTAAGAGTACCCTCAGTTGCCAAGAGACCAACTTTGGAGTTTTTTATACATTTTTTTTTTGTAAATTTGAAAACTTCTTTTGGCATATTGATTATTGGAATATTGATTTTATTTTGTAAATCATCGAACCAATAATGAGCTGTATTGCAAGGTATAACTATAAATTTACATTTATTCTTTTCTAGAAGCTTACAACCTTTGAGTAAGCTCTTTAAAACTTTGTTATATTTTGCTCTACTTGTTTTGTTTGTAGATTTGTTCGAAAGATTTTTAGTTTGAGATCCTATAGATTCAGGTCTGCCAGGAATATTTGATTTATTATAAAGTATAAATAATGGATACTCTTGATCAATTTTTCCTCTATTTAAAACCGCAAGTTTGTTACAAAAATCAAGACCAGCTTGAGTTCCCATTCCACCTAAAATTCCAATCATAATCTTGATTAATTTATTAATATTTTAATTTAAATCTATAATTAATAATTGTGTTTAAAGATTGTTATTAAATAAGGTATTGGCTGAATAATAAATTTACTAAAGTAAAATAAATTTTTCAGCCAATAGGAAGTGTGAAATTATGCAGTTTTTAAGTTAACTGCTGAAGGACCTTTAGGACCATCTTCAACATCGAAAGTCAAAGCTTGACCCTCATCTAAACCGTTCATACCAGCGTCTCTTACTGCTGAAACATGTACAAACACATCTTTTTCTTTATCTTCTCTTTCAATAAAACCAAAACCTTTGGTTGGATTGAACCACTTTACTTTACCTTGTAGACTCATATTTTTCTTCTTACTTTTTGTTATGTTTAATTATTACTTATAATTAAGTAATAATGGCTTTCTTTAGATTTTATTGAGTTTTGTCAACAAAATAGATCAATAATTAAAAATAATTTATTAATTATCATCGATTATCTTAGTTAAATAAACAGAATTGATGTCTTCTTTGTAGTGCGCAAAAGGCTCGCATACTGCGAAACCAGTTTTTTTGAAAAGTTTTCTTGCCGGTATAAAAAAATCACCCGCTCCTGTTTCGATACTTAATCTTTTTATTTTAAGTTTTTTAGCTTCACTAATTAAATGATTGATTACCTTAATCCCTTGACCTTGATTTCTGAAATTGTCATGAATTCTTATCGATTTAAATTCCCCATGTTCATTATCTAAAAACTTTAAAGCACCACAACCGATCAGTTTTTCATCATCCCATAAGCTCCAAAATTTAATTGATGGAACTTTTAAACCAGGAATATCCAGGACGTGAGCACTACCTTCTGGAGAGGCAGCTCTAAGTTCAACAAAATGCTTAGTTAGAAGCTCATTAACTTCTGTATTATCAAAATTACCTTCTATTGATTTTAACATTTATACTAAAGTTGTGATATGACCCATTTTTCTTTTTTCTTTTATATCTTTTTTTAAATAATCAAAGAAAAATTCGTTATCATTAAACTTTTGTATGTTTCTGTAATGAGTAATTTGATGGCCAAGCAAATTCATCATTTTAGCATTAGATATTTTTTTTAAAGGAATTTGTTCTAAACCACACACAGCTCTTACATGATTTTCAAATTGACTCACATTAAAAGCATTTATTGTTAGATGTCCTGAGTTATGTACTCTAGGTGCAATCTCATTAACATAAAGATTATTATTTCTGTCAATAAAAAATTCTACACATAAAGTTCCAACATATTTAAGTTCTTCTGCAATTAGCATTGCCCAATCTTTAGATTGATTAAAAATCTTTTCATCAATCTCAGCTGGTATTTTTGAATATTTTAAAATTTGATCTTCGTGGGTGTTTTCTATTGGTTCGTAAATTTCATATTTATTATTACCAAACCTTGTAATTATAATTGAAATCTCTTTTTTTAATTTTACAAGTTTTTCAAGAATATATCCTTTTGAAAAATCAATATTCAAAACACTAAGATCATCGCCTGATTTAATTGGATATTGACCTTTTCCATCATAACCGAGTGTTGTTGTTTTTAAAATTCCTGGCAGAAAATCTTCCAATGCATCTATGTCAGATTTTTTTTCAATCGATACATATCTAGTTGTTCTAATATTTAATTTATTAACAAAATCTTTTTCAGCCAATCGATGTTGGATTAATCTGTTAACAGAAGGCTTTGGTAAAACTGGTTTAAATTTATTAATTTCATTTAATGTTTCATATGGAATATTTTCAAATTCATAAGTGACTAAATCAACCTGATTTAAAAATTCTGATATTTTTTCTTTATTATCATAACTTCCATTAATAAATTGATTGCAAAAATTTTGTGCTGGTGCATCTATATCATCACAAAAAATAACAGTTTTCACATTTATTTTTTTAGCTGCTATTGCAAGCATGCTTCCAAGTTGACCACCCCCAATGATACCAAGAGTAATTTCTGACATTTTATTTTGGAGATTTCTTTACAGATTTAGTATGTGATGTTCTAAAATTTTTAAGTTTTTTTCGAACATTCGAATTATTATTAGCAATTATTGCTGCTGCTAGTAAAGCAGCATTAATAGCGCCGTCCTCTCCTATAGCAAGCGTTCCTACAGGAATTCCTTTAGGCATTTGTACAATTGATAACAAACTATCCAAACCTTTAAGCTTTTTACTTTCAACAGGAACACCAAGTACCGGCAGATGTGTAAGTGCTGATATCATACCTGGAAGATGAGCAGATCCTCCAGCACCTGCAATTATTACTCCTATATGATTTTGCTCAACTTTTGCAGCATATTCATACATTCTTTGTGGTGTTCTGTGAGCAGATATAATTTTTGTTTCAAACGAAACTCCAATTTTTTTTAAGGTTTTTTCGGCCAGTTTCATTACTTTATAGTCTGATTGACTTCCCATTATGATTGAAACTTTTAATTTATTATTTTTTTTCATGAAAATTGATCAATCTGTTTATTTCAAAATTAACTAAAAATTTCAATAAAATTAATAGTATTTAAAATACATATTGATTAGAGTTAAGCATACTATGAATTATAAAATCGACAATCTTCAATATTGCAACTGGTCTAGAAAAATCTTTGAGATAAACAGATCCGCTGGATTAGATGCTGTCCATGTTACTATTGTCTACCATGAAGATTTTGATGAATTACAAATCGAAATAAAAAAATGGGAAAAATTATTTCATGAAAATTCTGATTTAATTTTCCTTGGTAAAAATTTTCAAGATATTGATAAAGCTAATAAAGAAAATAAAACTGCAATATTTTTTGGTTTTCAAAACTGTTCACCAATTGAAGACGACATAAATCTTGTTGAAAAGGTTCATGAATTAGGATGTCGATTTATGCAGTTGACCTATAACAATCAATCTTTACTTGCAACAGGTTGTTATGAGAAAGTAGATAGTGGAGTTACAAATTTTGGACGTGAGGTTATAAGAGAAATGAATAGAGTTGGCCTTGTAGTTGACATGTCACATTCTGCAGAAAAAAGTACTATAGATGCAATTGAGTTTAGTGAAAAACCAATTGCAATTACTCATGCTAACCCTTCTTTTTGGCATCCAGCTAAAAGAAACAAATCTTCAGATTTATTAAAAATTTTGAGCGATAGTGGTGGTATGTTGGGTTTATCATTATACCCTCATCACTTAAAAGATAATACAAATTGTAGTCTAGATAGTTTTTGTGAAATGGTGGCAAAAACAGCTGAAATAATGGATGTAAAAAAAATAGGAATAGGATCAGATCTTTGTTTAGATCATCCAGATACTGTTGTTGAATGGATGAGAAATGGTTCTTGGTCTAAAAGTAAAAATTATGGTGAAGGTTCAAAAAATAAACCAGGTTTTCCAAAACAACCTGACTGGTTTCTTGATGCAAGAGGGTTCTCAAATATTGAAAAAGGTCTAAAAAAAGCAGGTTTTTCAGATACCGAGACACATGGAATACTTGGAAATAACTGGTACAATTTTTATAAATCTATTTAATTATGAAAGTTGAATTAAGAGACCCAAACAAGATAATGAAATTATCAAGGCTAGGATCTTTTCATCAATCAAAATTATCTTTTTTAAGAAGTTTTCTTAATGAATTTAAAGAGTGGGAGTATAAAAGAGATTTATTTAATTTAAACGAAAATGGTTTTGGAGAAGCTGTTTATTCATTTAAAAAAAATAAAAGAGTTTATTCTTTAGTTTGTTTTGCAAATGAAATCAAAGATGAAGAAAGATCAGATAGAGTTATTGCAACAAAATGGGATGCTGCCTTTACATTACATGATGGAGTTCCTACAAAAAAAGATATTGAAAGATTAAAAAATGAAGTTCCAAAACAAGAAGTTGGTAGACTTTCTTATAAAGAATTAACTTTATCTAGAGCAAACAAATCAGTAAGAATTTATAATCACGTAGTTGAAAGTTTGAGCAAAGGTCAACAGCCAGATTTAAACTTATTATCAAAAGTAGGCTATTTATATAGGACTACAGCAGTATATGGCTCTGGTAAGTTTGGTCTAGCAGATCGATTTAGAATTAAAAATCGTGAAGAAATTAATGGCCCATTCAGATTAGAAATGATGTTGGTATATTTGGTAAGACAATTTACTTTTGATCAAGTTAATCATGTTGCTTATTATAAAAATCCAAAAACAGCCGTTAAGTTAGATGATAATATTTGTAAAAACTTGGGAATAGGTAATTCAACAGGCTTGGGCATGGCTCCATTTATAGTCAATCACCCAACTCTATTAAATAATTGGATTTTAAGTAGAGAAAAAGCACTTAAAAAAATTAGAGAAATCAAAGATGTAGAAAGTCAAGATAGTGATTTGTTTATAGATTGTGTAACAAAATCATTAAAAAATATTACAAGCTGGAATACTGATAGCGAATATCAGCAAATAAAAATCACATCATTACTAAAAGATGTTGAAAGATTTTTAAACTTTATAAACAAAGATTTTGATTTTGAGATCGAATATCCTTTTAACAAAATATATCAATGGTTGGAGGATAATACTTGCGAGGAATGTATTGAATACATTGTTTCAATAATGATGGAACCTTATAATAATATTGTAAATCCTTTGGTAAAAGAAATGAGCTCAGATGAAGAGAAATATTTTAATATTCCAACTTATAGAAAAGTTGAAGAATTGCGAAATATCATTGAAGCAAAGTATCCAAACATTTTAGATATTAATTTTGAAGAAAAAGAAAATAATAAAAACTTTTGGTTTATTTCAAAAAATAAAGAGGAACCTAGATTAGCGGATCGTTTTGAAGAGCATGGATCAGAATTAGAACAGCCTTTAGCAATAGCAAGAGATATAAAAAAACTTTATGACAAATTATTAGTCTCAAAAAATAGTTTAACTATTGCTGAATTTTTAACATCAAATTCTGAATTAAGACATGTCGTGAGGAGAGCATTCATTGTAGAAAAATTTCCTTATTCAGAGATACAAGATAATACAATTGGTAAAGATTTAATGCCTATTGATATGCTTAGACTAAAATTGTCTTTTTTTGGGGCATTAAAATTTGATCCACGATCTGACAAATGGTTAAGAATTTGCATGTTCCAAGGAGCTCCACTTCCAAATGAGTTAAAAAGTTATGACGAGCAATGGGTATATAAAACCAATATTTAATAATGAAATCACTGAGTGAAATTGAAACTACTGTTAAAAGAGCTTCAAAGGCGGCAGGATATTCTTGGGGAGTTTCTGAGGAAACAGGAAAAAGTATAAGATTGTTAGAGCTATTTAGTTTACCGGGTATTAAGCACCTTAATGAATATTTAAATCAAAAAAATAAAAGTAAATTTGAAAGTTTAAATTTAATTAGTGAAAATAACTCTTCATTGAATAATCCTTACTGTCCAATTACTTTAGGCGTTAGTTTTTTAGATCAAATAAATGTTTTAGAAAATTTAAAAAAAATTGAGTTTAAAAATGTTGCTTATCCAATAATTTTTATTTCCTTCATAAGTCGTTCATCAGAAATTATTGGAAAAAAAATTAATGTAAAAATAGATGAAAAAAAAATGTTACTAAATCTAAATGTAAATATTTTTTCAAATTTTATTGATCAAGAATTTCCAAAGATAGCGAATACAATTGAGGTCAATCTACTTGAAAATGAAGATAACTTTACAAACGATGAATGGAATAATTTATACAAGTTATCCGAAGAAACTTTTGTTGAAGAGAGTGACAGTTTAAAAGAGGGTGCGGCAGGTGCTGGTTTGACAGATAATGATTGATAAAATTGATGAAAAAAATCCAAAGGTAGATACTGAAGAATTAAATAATATTTGTGACGAATGCAAAGAGGAAGACGAAAGTGTCACTCAAAATTTAATTCTTACTGGGTTTAAATTATGTAAATCTTGTAGAGTATCTAAGACTATTTTTCCACTTTAACTGATTTGACTTACTGGAAGCATATTCATTCTACTCATCACAAATGAGATAGATAAAAATGCAATAATTAAAAAGGATAAAAGTACAATCCCAAAAGATTTAAAATTAGATTTTAAACTCAATATCTGTTTAGTTGAAATTATTAAACCTGCAAAAATCCAAAACTGTGTAAGAAAAATTATTGGTATCATTAAATCTGGTGTGACAGCAAAAAATCTTAATAAACCAGGAGCATGCGCAAATCCAACAGCTGTTAAAACTTTTTTGAACGATACTTTGGTTTGTTTGTCAGGAAATAATTTAACTCCAATTACAAAAATAAAAATTGCCCATATTAGCCAAGTAACTATTGCAGTTAGACCAGACATTGCAATAGCTGTTTTAATAATAGTATTAGCTGCTACTGCTCCAGCGATACCATCTAGGATCATTATAATCCCAGCAAAGTATATTGATGCTTCCCCAAAATTTTTATTATCCGAATAAAGAGTTTTGTCTAATTTAATTGACTTAAAGATTATATTTAAAAATTCAGCAAACATTAATTTTTTTTATTTTTATTTTTTTGAGCCTTATAAGAAACAATTAATGGGAATATTATTAAAGCAATAGCAATGATAATGCAAACTGCTATTAGAAAACTTTTGGTCATTAGAATTGAAAAGGGGGAACTGAAATTAGCTCCCCCTTAGTAAATTTTACCCTTTTACAACTTCTCTCGTATTTGCGTTGAAAGACTCTTTGAATGGAATATCTACAACTACAGCATCCACAGGTGTTCCTGGAGTGTCCGAATATTTTTCAGGAAGATGAACTTTAAACTTAGTTCCAACCTTACCTTTTGGAAATCCATTAGGGTTTAAAGTTCCATCAAACGGAACATATCCCATTGCTATATTAGTTTT
>NZ_CVSK01000046.1 GCF_001180025.1 Candidatus Pelagibacter communis | reverse complement strand
AAGTTAAAGAGCATATTGAAGAATATATTAGCCAAGAAGTGTACGTTCAAATAGCCATAATTAAGGGTAAGGAAAAGGTTTCAACAGAAACAGCCATTGATAAATATTTTAACACAAATCATTTTAGAGATTTTTCAGAGGGTAAACCTTATTTTCATTTTATTGATGGATTAAGAGATAAATGCCTTGGAAAACTTAAAGATTCTCCTATGAGAGATAAAGCAACAGAGGACGAAACTATTAAATTATTACAGAAAAAATTAAATGATTTAACTGATGATGAGCTTGAAGACACTTATTGGGAAATAGAAACAGGAGAATTTTTTTCAGGAGAGCAAATAAAAGAATTAGAAAATAATTGCAGTGAATTAATTAAAGACCTTAATCTTTCAAATAAAAATAAAAAAGAAGTTAAAAAAACTATCATGAGTTTTTGTGAAAACTATGAAAAATTGTGTCAAAAAAAATACCCAGAAGCTCCACTTCCACTAGAAATATTAAAATCTGTAAATTAGTTTTTAAAGGGTTCGCTCTTTAAGTGTATACCTAAAGAGCTCCCTTGTATCGCCTCTTTGGCATTATAATTCCGAGAGGAATTTATTTTTTGTTATATTTTTGAAATATGAGCTGTTCAGCTAAGTATCAGGTGGTGAAAGTATTAACATAAACCTCCTTCTATAAAAAAGGTAATTATAAATTATACAATTTCAATTAATTTATTTTAATTTT
>NZ_CVSK01000045.1 GCF_001180025.1 Candidatus Pelagibacter communis | reverse complement strand
GTTTTCAAGTGTCCCTGCATTTCCGTGAAAATAAACAATTGTTTTATAACTATTTAAATTTTTATTATGAAACCAGCCTAAAAGATTAATATTATCTATTGTTTTGATAGTAACTTTTTCAATGTTAACTTCTAAATTATCTCCAGAATAATTATTCTCATCAGGATGATACATTAAATTTCTTTGAAAAAAGAATAAGAAAATTAAAACGATTAAGTAAATAGCAACAATACCAATAAATAATTCCAAAAAAAAATTCCTACGTTTTATTTTCATATTTTTTTCTATTTAATATTAAAAAAAAAATATAAGAAATAATACTTAAGATTAAGAAAACTGAAAAAGCTGATTTAAAAGCAAATATTTCTGTGTGACCCATCCCTTTAACAATATCTATCACTAGGCCCATTAGCCATTGCATTATGAATGTTCCTGCAAATATTAATAAATTGAATGAGGTTAGTGCTTTACCAGCAGAATAACCTGAAAAAGAAAGGCCCACAGCTGGCTGTGTAACTGATAAAAAAATTGAACTTAAAATAAA
>NZ_CVSK01000044.1 GCF_001180025.1 Candidatus Pelagibacter communis | reverse complement strand
TGGATGTTAATTTTTTAATTATTGCATGGAGAGGGTTTAGCGGCAACAAAGGAAAACCAAGTGAGGAGGGACTTTATAAAGATGGTGCTAGTGCAATAAACTGGCTTAAAGAAAAAGGTCTTAATGAAGAAGATATAATTATTTATGGAGAGTCATTAGGAACTGGCATTGCTACTGAAATTACTCAGAATAAAAATTTTGCAGGATTAATCTTAGAAACACCCTTCACATCAATGATTGAGGCTGCGAAAAATTTTTATCCATATATTCCAGTAGGTTTAATTTTAAAAGATAAGTATGAAAATAATGAAAAAATTAAAAATATTAATATTCCAGTATTAATAATGCATGGTGAGGCTGACCAAATAGTTCCATTTTGGATGGGTAAAAAAATTTTTAATTTAGCAAGTGAACCTAAATATTCATATTTTACAAAATATGACGATCATATGATGGAATATGATGATAAACTTGTATTAGCTCTTAAATCGTTTGTTGATAGTTTAAATTAAGCCATAATCTAAACAAAGATAATTCAAATTTTTTTTTTAAGTTAATTTATGAAAAATTTTTTCTTATTTTTTATTGTTCTTTTTTCTTTAAATAATTTATCAAATG
>NZ_CVSK01000043.1 GCF_001180025.1 Candidatus Pelagibacter communis | reverse complement strand
GCTAAATAAAGAAAGAAATAGAAACAGATTTAATTTTGATGAAGCAGGGATAGATGCTGGTGAAATTTTAGAATTTAAGAAAGATCCATCCATTACCGCAAAAGTGTTAGATAACGGACAAATAGATTTTAGAGGAACTAGAACTTCATTATCACAGTCAGCATTAATAATTGTTCAAGAAATGGGTTATAAATGGAATAAAATCGCAGGACCTCAGTTTTGGATGTATAAAGGTAAGACTCTTTATGAAATAAGCCAAAACAAATGAAAATATTCCCAGCTATAGATATTCAAGATAAAAAATGTGTGAGGTTAGTTAAAGGAGATTTTGATAACAAAACTGAATACGAAATGTCCCCAGTTGAACAAGCTGGTAAATATAAAGATCATGGTTTTAAAAACTTACACATAGTTGATTTAGATGGAGCTTTAACAGGAGAAACGGTTAATTTGGATATTATTCGTGAAATAGTAAATAAATTTGATCTTAAAATTGAAATTGGTGGAGGAGTAAGAAATTTTGAAAGTATTCAGAAATATACTGATGCTGGTGTCGAAAAAGTTATTTTAGGAAGTGCTGCTATAAAAGATAAAAATTTTTTAAAGGATGCTTGTAAAAAATTTCCAAATAAAATTGCTTTAGGTTTAGATGCAAAGGATGGATATTTATCTGTCTCTGGTTGGAAAGAAATTTCTAATGAATTAACTCTAGACTATTTAAAAGATGTAAATGATTTTGGAGTAAGTAGATTGATTTATACAGATATCAATAGAGATGGAATGAAGCAAAGCCCCAATTTTGATGAAACAGTTAAGGTTGCTGACACTTCTAATTGTCCAGTAATTATATCGGGTGGAGTTTCATCAATAGATGATATTAAAAAGGCAAAGGAATTAAATAATAAAAACATTGAAGGTATCATAGTTGGAAAAGCTATATACGATGGTGATATTAAATTAGAAGAATTGGTGAAGGAATTAGATGCTTAAAAATAGAATAATACCTTGTTTAGACGTGAAAAACGGTCGTGTAGTAAAGGGAATTAACTTTGTTGATCTGCAGGATGCAGGTGATCCTGTTGAACAGGCAAAAATTTATTCTGACGGTGGAGCAGATGAAATTTGTTTTTTAGATATTACTGCATCAAATGAAAATAGAGATACCATTTATGATGTGGTTGAAAGAACTTCCAAGAACTGTTTTGTTCCCCTGACAGTTGGAGGTGGTGTTAGAAGTGTTGATGATATCAATAAATTATTAAATTGTGGTGCAGACAAAGTATCAATCAATACTGCTGCAGTTCAAAATCCGGAAGTAGTAGTAGAAAGTTCTAAAAAATTTGGCTCACAATGTATTGTGGTAGCAATTGATGCAAAGAGAAACAAAGATGGATGGGAAATTTTTACTCATGGGGGAAGAAATCCTACAGGTATAAATGCTTTGGAATTTGCTTCTAAAATGGAGAAGTGTGGAGCTGGTGAGCTATTAGTTACGTCTATGGATAAAGACGGAACTCAGTCAGGATATGATATTGAGCTGATGAAAAAAATATCATCAAGTGTAAATATTCCAGTGATTGCATCTGGTGGGGTTGGGACATTAGATCACTTAGTAGAAGGAATAAAATCAGGTGCCAGTGCTGTTTTAGCTGCATCTATATTTCACTATGGAACTTATTCTGTTAATGAAGCTAAGCAATATTTGGCCTCAAAAGATATACCTGTTAGGATTTAATATGTTAAAAATTTTAGAAGATTTGGTAACACTTGCAAGAGAGCGAAAAAGTAATCCTATCGAAGGCTCATATACGAATAAACTATTAGATGATAAATCTTTAGCAAAAGAAAAGGTTTTAGAAGAGATTAATGAATTAATAGAAGCTGTAGAACAAGACTCTAATAAAATTCATGAGGCTGCAGATGTTTTATATCACCTAATTATGTATCTCGAAAAAAGTGGTATTAAAATCGAGGAAGTAATGGAAGAACTAAATAGTCGAAAAAAGTAATTTCACAATGAAAAATTGATGATAATTAAATTAGAAAAAATTCATTTTATTATTGCATTTATCGTAGTTCTGTTTTTTGGATATAGTTATTATGAAAAGGAAAATGCTCTTAAGATTTTAATTTGTCAAACAACATTTGCACATGATGAAATTATATATAAAAAAAATTTAAATAATAATATCCCCCAAGATTTTATATTGGTAATAGATGATTACTCTGCTTTTATATATCCAAAAGTCGAGTGGAAAAGTGAAAAACGATTAATGGATTACAAAATATTTAAAAAAAACCTAGCAAATGCTGAAATATTACATCACCTAGAACACGAGGGAGATAGCAATAATTCTTATTTATTAAGTGAAATAACACCTTTAAATCAAAGTAAAAAATTTCCTTACAGAACTATATTTCTAGATACTGCTACCCTTAATATTAGATATATAGATAAGGAAAAAATTACAGGAAGACGCTTTACTGTAATTGCAAATTGTAAAACATGGCAAATAGCTTCTGGTAAAGGTGGAAAAGATAATATTTAATGATATTATAAAATAGTCCTGATTTAGAAAATAAACTTTACTTGCTAGGACTATAAATATAACGCTAAAGGAGTCATATGAAACTAACAATACAATCAATAAAAAACTATTTTAAATCAAAAAGGGATAGAGGCTTAAAGCCAATATTCTTTGAAAAAATAGGTGATCAAAAGACATCAAGGGATGAGATGTTAAAAAATTTAATTAGACAATTAGAAGCTCATGGGTTTACAATAAAAAATAAAAAATAAGATATAATTAATTTAAAACTGTTAATGGCCTACGACGATAATAATATTTTTGCAAAAATTTTACGTGGAGAAATACCGTGTAACAAAATTTATGAGGATGATTTTGTTTTATCATTTCATGACATCAATCCACAAAAAAAAATTCATGCTTTAGTTATTCCTAAAGGGAAATATATTGATTTAGATGATTTTAGTTTAAACGCCTCTTCAGAGGAGATGGTTGGATTATTAAAAGGAATTAATATAGTTGCTAAAAAGCTTGGTATTTCAACAGAAGTAGGTAAGGGCTACAGAGCTTTAGCAAATATCAGTGATCATGGTGGACAAGAAGTACCACATTTACACTTTCATCTGTTTGGAGGTGAACGAGTAGGAAAAATGGTTGAGTGACCGAGGAAGTTAAAAGAAATTATTTAGAAATAAATTCACTCAAGGATCTTAAAGAGGGAAACAAACCATCAGAAGATTATTCTTTAAGTTTAATTGATCCAATAAATTTTCAATTAAATAAATTTTTCTACAAAAATATTGGTAAAAACCATAAATGGGTAGACAGACTCACTTGGTCTGAAGAAAAATGGATTAATTATGTATCTAATGAGAGTGTTAGATCATACGTATATAAATTTAATGATGATTTAGTTGGTTTTTTTGAATTAATTTTTCACCCAGAAAAAAATGAGACTGAAATTGCTTATTTTGGGATATTAGAAGAATATCAAAATAAAAAATTAGGTTCCTATTTATTATCCGAGGCAATTAAAAAATCTTTTGAAAATAAAGTTAACCGTGTTTGGGTCCATACTTGTTCGTTAGATCATAAAAATGCGTTGAGTAATTATATTTCAAGAGGGATGAAAGTATTTAAAACTGAAATTTTGAATATTTAATTCTGAATTGGGATTTTAAAAAGATTTTTTGAAAGAACTCTATTTTTTCTTATTGAAGAGAGAAAAGTGATATTAAAATTTTGATAAATATCTGTATTCTGCCAACCTCTTAAATCATAAGTCTGATTATCAAAAAATATATTAATTTCGTTGTTCTCATCAAAAATTGTAAAATTTATTAAACTTTTATTTACAATTCTTGCCTCAAGATCAGAAATTTTATTAATTAAATATTTTTTATCTAAAATTAAATTTAAAGGAGTTTTTTCCAGTGGATATCTATAGTAACTCGATCTTGATTTTACCACTAAAGATTTTCCATTTGAAACTAAAATTTTATTATTACTCCTTGCGTATTCACAAAATATTTTTTTTGGGTATTCAATGGTACAGTTTCCATTTTCTATTTTTCCATTTATATTTTGCTCAAAATTAAAATCTAGATTTTTAGTATCTTTTAGATTTTTGATTATTTTGTCTCTTACCTCAGCATTTGAGAAAGAGTTAAACATTAAAAAAAAAAATATAAAAAAATATCTTAGCATTAAAGCACATCTCTTTTTCCAACATGATTTGCTTTACTAACAATTCCATCTGCTTCCATCATGTCAATAATTCTTGCCGCTCTATTGTACCCGATCTGAAGTTTTCTTTGTAGAAACGATGTAGATGCTTTACCCTCAGATCTAATTATTTCTAAAGCTTGTGCATAAAGTTCATCTTTCTCACCACTAATCAGACTATCACCAATTTCTTTTTCATCTGCAAAATTTAAAATTTCATCAACATAATCTGGTTCTGCTTGTGATCTTAGAGAGTTATTTATCTTTTCAATTTCACCATCAGATACAAATGGTGCATGAATTCTAACTATTCTATTAGCCGAAGACATATATAGCATATCTCCTTTACCTAACAATTGCTCTGCTCCTTGTTCCCCAAGAATTGTTCTACTATCTATTTTAGACGTTACTTGGAAAGATATACGAGTTGGAAAATTTGCTTTAATTGTCCCAGTAATTACGTCAACACTTGGTCTTTGGGTTGCCATAATGATATGAATACCAGCTGCTCTTGCCATTTGAGAGAGTTTTTGGATATAATTCTCTATTTCTTTTCCCGCAACGAGCATCAAGTCAGACATTTCATCTACCACAACAACTATGTAAGGCATTGGAAGTTTATGTTTAGTATTATAGCCATCAATATTTCTGACTCCTTCTTTAGTCATTAATCTGTATCGACTTTCCATTTCCTTTACTACCCAACCAAGAACAGAAGCGGCTTTTTTTGCTTCTGTTATTACAGGGCACAGTAAGTGTGGAATACCTTCGTAGGTTGATAGCTCAAGCATTTTAGGATCAATCAGAATAAATTTACATTTATCAGGTGTATGACGATATAGTAGGGATAAAATAATTGTATTAATACAAACAGATTTACCTGATCCAGTAGTTCCAGCAATTAGCAAATGGGGCATTGAGGATAAATCTCCTACTATAGGATTGCCAGAAATATTTTTACCTAACGCGATAGGTAATTTAATTTCCCTTTTTTTAAAATCTTTATTAGATAAAATTTCACTTAAATAAACATTTTCTCTATAATTGTTAGGAAGCTCTATGCCAACCGTATTACTGCCAGGTATTGTTGCAATTCTAGCAGATTCTGAGCTTGTATTCCTAGCAATGTCATCAGATAAATTTATTATTTTTGAAACTTTAACACCTGGAGCTGGTTCAAATTCATTTAAAGTAACAACTGGGCCGTGACTTACTTTTTTAATATTACCACTAACCCCAAAATCTAAAAGTATTTTTTCTAAAAACTCTGGATCATGAGTTTCCCTTTTATTATGGTTGTCTCTTTCGCTTTTATTTGGAAGTTTTAATAAATCTAAATTTGGTAAATTAAATTTTACTTTAGCACTGTCTTTTTTTTCTGCTTTTATAAAAGGCAAATCTTCTTGAATTAAATTTTTAATTTCTTCTTGAGGGATAATCTCACTTATAATCTCACTTTTATCAGTATAATTTGTGTTTTCTTTATTTTTAAATGATTTGATTAATTTTTTAATTGTTAGAAAAAAATTTATTGGATGAAAATTTATACTTATTAAAAATAAAATTATAGTCAACAATATTAAAAAATAGAAAAATATAGTTTCATTAATTTGAATTAAACCATTTAAAAAAGTATGATTAAAATAATTTCCAACAAAGCCGCCATTTCCATTGATATAAAGTGTAAATGCATCTGAATAAAAATAAGTTAAAAAAAGAGTTCCAAATATTGAATAAAGAACAGCAAAAAATAAATTTTCAATGAATAAAAAAAATTCTTTTAATCTAAATATACTTATCCCTGTAATAGCAATAGTTAAGGCAAGAAGATATGCAATAAGTCCAATTGATTGGAAAAATAAATCTGAAATAAAGCTTCCTTGAAATCCCAAAATATTTTGTATTTCCGTATTGTTTGGAAAAATAAAGTTTGGATCGTCAGGAGAATATGTAAATAATGCTATAAATATTAGTGTTCCTGAAAAAAAAAGTATTATTCCAAAGATTTCTGCCAATCTTCTAATAACAAAATTAATTACTAAATTAGCTGTTTTTTTAATATCCATATAAATGAATCAATTATACCACTTTGTATCATCTAATTTTTATTGTTAAAATTAAAAATAATATGAGAGTTTGCATTCTAGGTAATGGTTTATCAGGCTTAACTTTAGCAAAAGCTTTAGTTAATTTAAAAATTTTTGTTGATGTTATGCCTGCAAAAAAATCTCTTCAATTAAATAAATCTAGGACACTTGGTATTTCAAAAAGTAATTTAGAATTTTTTAATAATCAAATAACTAATATTGAAAAAATAATTTGGAAATTAAAAAAGATAGATATTTTTTCTGATAATTTAAAAAACGAAAAATTACTTAATTTTAAGAATAAAAAAGATCAACTTTTCTCAATTTTAAAAAATTCTGAACTTTATAATATTTTAGATAAAAGTTTAAAAAAAAATAAATATTTTAAAATGATAAATATAAATGAAAAAGAAAATTTCTTTGAAAGTTATGATATTGTCATTTCTACTGATTATTCGAATCCAATTACAAAAAAATACTTTACTAAACAAATTCTTAAAAAATATGATAGCTTTGCTCACACTACAATTATCGAGCATAAAAAAATTATAAATGATACAGCAACTCAAATTTTCACTAAAAAAGGTCCTTTGGCTTTTTTACCTATTTCAAACAACAAAACATCAATTGTATATTCAATATTGAATTCCAAAAATTGTAAAAATGAAAAAATTAAAGATTTAATTCATGATTATAATTTTAAATATAAAATAAAAAAAATAAATAACCTAGAGTCTTTTGAATTAAAATCTTTCAGCTTACGATCGTATTATAATCATAAGTTTTTAGCTTTTGGAGATTTACTGCACAGAATTCACCCCCTAGCAGGGCAAGGATTTAATATGACTATACGTGATATTAAAACATTTTTAGAAATTATAGAAAATAGAAATAACCTAGGTCTTTCTTTAGATTATTCTATTAATTCTGAATTTGAAAATAAAACAAAACATAAAAATTTTATTTTTGCTAATGGCATTGATTTCATTCATGAATTTTTTAATTTTGAAAGAAAAATACACAATAATACTTTAAGTAAGTCAATTCAGTTTTTAGGAAAACAACCTTCGATTAATAAAGTTTTTACAAATTTAGCAGATAAAGGAATTAATATTTAATTTATTGTAACGTGTTATTATCAAAAATATCATGTGTATAAGTTTTTAATATTTCTGAAATTTTATTTTTTCTTTCATCGAGTGTTTTTGATGCCAATAATATCTGTTTTTCTTCTAATGAAAAAGGAGATGCCATTGCTAATGCATTAATAGTTTCATTTAAGCTTTGTTTTTCAAGTGCTTTCCAATTAATGATAAAACCTTTTTTTTCGAATAAGGATTTAAGATCTTTAAAAATTAATTCCAGGTCGCTAAATTTCAAATTTTCCTCATGATTTTCTAAGTCATGAAGAAATTCGTTATAAATAACTTCCAATGATCTATATTTATTTTTTGTATCTATTTCTTTGTTTTTTTTAAATCTCAAAACTCCTTTTAATTCAATTAAATATCGCCCATCATCCGTTTCTCTAAAGCTTGTGATTTTTCCTAAACAGCCAACTTCATGCAATTCTGGTCTATTTTTATCATCAATAGAAGTTTTGGGCTGTATCATTCCTATAAACTTATTTGACTTCATACTATCATTAATCATATCAATATATCTGGGCTCAAAAATATTTAACGGCACTGTTGTTTTGGGAAAAATTATAAAATTACTTAATGGGAAAATAGGTATGATTTTTGGTAATTCTTCATTTTTCATGTCTATTAAGATAGTAATAAATTAAAAAATAACAATATGTCAAAATATTCATGAATATTTTAGAAGGCCAAAAACTTATTAAAAATAAAGAGTATGCAAAAGCCTTAACTTATTTTTTAAATTTAAAAAAAAAAAATATAAAAAATACAAGTATTAACTTTTATCTAGGTTTAATTTATTTTGAATTTAATAAATTCACTAAAAGTATATTTTACTATAATAAATTTTTAAAAAAAGAACCCAAATCAGAAGCTGGGCTTCTTAATTTAGCTATAGCAAAGCAAGCCATTGGCGAATTAGTATCAGCGAAAGAGTTATATTTAGAAATAATAAATATTAACCAACTTAATGTTAGAGCTTATTATGGCTTATATTTGTTAGATATTAATTTTCTAAATGATGATTTATTTAAACGTTTATATGAAATATTCAAAGATAATAAATTAAATTTGTATCAAAAAGGTATTATTGATTTTTTATTTTCCAAAAAAGCTAAAAAAGATATCGAAAATTTAAAAGAAATAGAACATTTGAAAAAATCTCACAAAAATTTTTATAATTCAAATAAAGCTTATAATTTATCAGCACAATTTTATTATAATAAAGTCATAAGTAAATTTTTTGATAAATTAAATATTGAGGTAAAAGAGAAAAATAATAACGAAATTGATAATGAATTAGTTAATCCAATATTTATTATAGGGTTACCAAGGTCTGGTTCTACATTGATAGAATCAATCTTGACCTCTAGTGAGGAAAATATAATTTCCGTCGGAGAGTGTAATGTGTTTAATACATCGATAATTGATCAAATAGGTCCTAAAATTTATTCCGATAAATTTGATAGTAAAAAATTTGAATTTACTATTAACAAAGAAGTTTTAAATAAAAGTATTAAAGAAAAATATTCACAATACAGTGAAATTAAACTTGAAAAGTTTATAGATAAATCTTTAGAAAATTTTTTTAATATTGAGCTTATAAAAAATATTTATCCAAATGCAAAATTTATACATACCTTTAGGAATCCTTTAGATTCAGCTATTTCTATATATCAATCAATGTTACCAGATTTATCATGGACTCATAACATTGAGGATATTCTTCTTTATATGGATCATTATCATAAAGTTTTAAAATATTTTAAATCAAAGTATTCAGAAATAATTATGGATATCAATCTCGAGGAATTTACCGAAAAAAGCGAAGGGTTAACTAAAAAAATGTTTAAATTTTGTGGATTAACATGGAATGAAAACATTCATAACTTTTATAAGAGGAAAGATTTATATAGTAAAACTTTAAGTTTTACTCAAATAAGATCTAAAGTTTTAAAATATAATGATAAAAAATATCAATCATATTTTAATATATTGAACGACTATAAAGACAAATATCAGTGGTTGGATTTAAGTAAATAATTAAATTTTAAGCTCTTTTTTTCTAAATTCTAGTTGATCTTCTAAAAATTTATTAACAAAGACATTTTCAATTTTTTTATCATAAACTTTTTTGTAGCTTTCATCACCTATAATTTGAGCATAACTAATCCAATTATTTATAATTAATATGTCTGACAAATTTATACCCTCTATAGATTTACTGAAAATTTTTTTATCTTCCTCGATTCTTTTTGGTTCTCTCGAGTCTATTATTTCCTCAAATGATTTCCATTCATTATCATATTTCATTTGTTTTTCACTATTAGGATTTATTTTTTTAAATTCTGGATAAGATTCATAAAATTCACTACAGCCATGTTTTAAACTAATATTATCTACTTCAATATCTTCTTGGGCAATTATTTCATTAATCATTTTTTTAATTGTTTCGGCTTCTGTTATTTCTTTGCAATAAATATAACCTTTATAATTTCCTTGAATTTTATTTCTGTTTTCAATTATACATTTTCTAATATTATTTCTTTTTAATTTTATCTTATTAAAAATTAAAAATAGTTTTATAAGATCAACTACTGTCTTTAAATTAATTTGTATTTTATAACAACCAAAGCAATATTTTGGTATTACATTAAATTCATTAAAGACTTTAAAATGTCTTCCACAATTTAAATTTTCTGAATTTTTTCTAAATATTTGTGTTTCGTTTAAACTCAGATTTTTCATGTATCTATTTATTAATTGATTACTTTCTTTTAAAAGAATTTTAATATAATTGTTATGGTATCCAGAATTAATATCATTATCTTTAACCAAGTTATTTATTTTATTATTTATTTTTATAAGCTGGTGCTTATCATTAGCTTTAGGCCTAATTAAATTGAAAGTATTAATTAATTTAGTTTTTGCAACATCATCAGAATCATTTAATTTTAATGCAGATATAAATTGATCTACTGCTTTATCAAACATACCTAATTCAAGATATGAAACTCCTAAGTTATTATATGCTAATCCAAAACTTGGATTATCTTCAATTGAATTTTTAAAAGCTTGTATTGACTGATTTATTTTACCCAATTTAAAATAAGAAACACCAATGTTTGTATAAATTTTATACTTAGCTTGCTCAAAATTTAAACTTTTTTTGAAATATTCAATAGCTTTTTCCCATTCCATTAAATTGAAATAAGTTATTGCATATAGTTTTAAAATAATATTTTCATTTAAATATTTTTTTGAGATTAAGTCTATTTTTTTTAAAGCTTTTGAAAAATTTTTATCATTAAGATTTTTAACTATTTCATTGAATTCTTTTGAATTTTGAAATTTGTTCATCAGAAATTAATTTTAACCTACTATAGATATATTTATAAAAAAAATCTTTATTTCTTGATTTTTAATATCATGAACATATAATTGAATTATGTTTGCGGGCATAGCTCAGTGGTAGAGCGTCTCGTTGCCAACGAGAAGGTCGAGGGTTCGACCCCCTTTGCCCGCTCCAATTAAGGAAATTTATCGTGATAATTTGGATTGCATCTTATCCTAAAAGTGGAAATACTTATTTAAGATCATTTCTTGCAAGTTATTATTTTTCAGATGATGGAAAATTTAGTTTTGATCAATTACTGAAAATTCATCAGTTTCCAAATATGAAATTTTCTAAGTTGCGATCTAATAATAAAGAAGAAGCAAGTAAAAATTGGATATTTAATCAAAATTCGTTTTTTAAAAATTTAGATTTAAATCTTGTTAAAACTCATAATTGTCTTTATCCATTTAAAAGCAATGAATTTACAACAGAGAATGAAACGCTAGGAGCTATTTATATAGTTAGAGATCCAAGAAATGTTATTACTT
>NZ_CVSK01000042.1 GCF_001180025.1 Candidatus Pelagibacter communis | reverse complement strand
ATTATTTGAATTTTTTTGTGTACATAAATATTACAAATAAAAAAATTTAATTTATAAGAGTTCTAATGTGAATAATTTTGATTTTATAATTCTTGGTGCAGGATCTGCAGGATGTGTACTTGCTAATAGGTTGTCTGAAAATCCTTCAAATAAAGTACTTTTAATTGAGGCTGGAGGCAAGGATAATTATCCTTGGATACATATTCCTGTTGGTTATTTCAAAACAATGCACAATCCAAAGACTGATTGGTGCTACAAAACAGAGCCAGATGAGAGCATGAATAATATTTCCATTAGGTATCCTAGGGGAAAAACTTTAGGAGGCAGTTCTTCTATCAATGGTCTGCTTTATATTAGAGGTCAACACAGAGATTATGATATTTGGAGACAATTAGGTAATACTGGCTGGGGATGGGATGATGTTCTGCCTTATTTTATCAAAGCAGAAAACCAAGAAAGAGGAAAAGATGAGTTCCATGGAGTTGGAGGCCCTTTATCTGTTTCAGATCAAAGAATACATCTGCCTCTTCTAGATGAATTTCAAAATGCTGCAGAGGAATTTGGTATTCCAAAAACAAAAGATTTTAATACTGGTGATAATCATGGTTGTGGATATTTCCAAGTAACTGAAAAAGATGGCTTTAGATGTAGTACAGCTGTCGGATATTTAAACCCAATCAAGAGCAGGAAAAATTTAAAAATTTTAACTCATTCTCATGTCAAAAAAATAAATTTTGAAAACAAAACTGCTAAAGAAATTGAGTATTGGGAAGGAAATGAATTAAAAAAAGTACAAGCAAATAAAGAAATTATAATTTCATCTGGGGCTATCGGCTCTCCTCAAATTTTACAAGTTTCCGGAATAGGAAATCCTGAAAAATTAAAAAATCTTGGGATTGATATGGTGCAAAATTTAAATGGAGTTGGAGAAAACTTACATGATCATTTAATGCTTAGACCAATTTATAAAATTAATGGATTAAAATCCTTAAATAAAAAAATAAATAGTTTATTTGGAAATTTAATGATTGGATTAGAATACATTTTTAAAAGAAGCGGCCCAATGACTATGGGTGCTAGTCAACTTTGCATGTTTGCTAAAAGCGATCCATCTTTAGAACTACCAGACTTACAGTGGCATGTTCAGCCTATGAGTATGGATACTTTGGGAGCAACAAAAAATCATGATTTTCATGCATTCACCCCTACTGTTTCAAATATCAGACCAACAAGTAGAGGGCATGTTAGCATTGTTGATAAAGACTCAAGAACTTATGCAAAAATAAAACAAAACTATCTATCAACTGATCACGATAGAATGATTGCAGCTAAAGGACTTAAATTAACTAGAAAAATTATAATGGAGTCGAAAACTTTCAAAAAATACACTCCAGAAGAATACAGACCTGGCATTCATTTAAATGAAGATGAGGAATTAGTTAAAGAAGCCTCTAATTATGCTCAAACTATTTTTCACCCAGTTGGAACTTGTAAAATGGGTCAAGATGAAATGTCTGTAGTAGATGAAAAACTTAAGGTTAGGGGTATTAATAATTTGAGAGTTATAGATGCATCAATAATGCCAAACATCACTTCAGGTAATACAAATGCCCCAACAATAATGATTGCAGAAAAAGGTGCAGACATGATACTACAACAATAATGTTTGCAGAATTTTTTACACCTGATCAAATAGCGATATTAACTCAAATTATTCTTATTGATTTAGTTTTAGCTGGAGACAATGCAATTATAATTGGAATGGTTGCATCTAAATTTCCTCCAGAACAAAGAAAAAAAGTTATTTTCTGGGGAATTGGTGGTGCAGTTATTTTAAGAATTATTTTAACATTGCTTACCGCATATCTTTTACAAATTACAGGTTTGAGGTTAATAGGAGGATTGCTGCTCCTTTATATTGTCTACAAACTTTATGTGGATGTAATAAAAGGCTCAGAGACCGAAGAGGACATTAAAGTAGATAGCTCTAGTTTTTTAAAGGCTATTTGGACTGTTCTATTAGCTGATTTTACAATGAGTTTAGATAATGTCCTGGGTGTAGCAGGTGCAGCTGGTGAACATTATGGACTTCTTGTTTTTGGGTTAGTTTTATCAATTGTTTTAATGGCAACTGCAGCAA
>NZ_CVSK01000041.1 GCF_001180025.1 Candidatus Pelagibacter communis | reverse complement strand
TTGAATTAGTTTTTGATGATAAGGAACTAGATTTGAGCACTAGACAAGCTGATATTGGAATTTTCATGAGAAGACCAAAACAGCTAAATTATATTCAGAAAAAATTAGTTGATATCAAGTATTATATATATGGATCAAATAAGTACTTAGAAAAAAATGGAATGCCAAAAACAATAGGTGATTTAAATAAACATAAATTTATTTCTTTTGGAAAAGGCGCTCCTTCACCAGTTTATAACCCTGATTGGGCATTAAAAATTGGAATGCATGATGGAAAGAAAAGAAAAACAATTATGAGAGTAAATAGTGTTATGGGATTATTGTTAGCTGTTGAGTCGGGTGTAGGATTGGCTGCACTTCCAGAATATCTAGTATCAAATTCTAATAACGTTATTAAAGTACTTCCAAAAGTAGAAGGACCAATAACAGAAGCTCACTTTGTGTATCCGCAATCATTAAAAAACACAGCTAGAGTTCAAGCTTTCAGAAATTTCTTATTCAGTAAAATTGGCGACTGGAAATAGATAATAGTCAAAAACCCCATAAATTATTAATAAACCTTAATCTGCGACATTATTGCGATTGATAATCATTCGCATTGAGAATAGTTCTCATTCTCAACAATAACGTAATAATTTAAGGAGTTTAATGAGAAAATTATCAATTTTGGCGTTAATTACATCTTTATTCTTATCAACTTTTGCGATTGCGAATGAGGTAAATGTAT
>NZ_CVSK01000040.1 GCF_001180025.1 Candidatus Pelagibacter communis | reverse complement strand
CTCGTCATCAGATGTTCCTAACGTTGCTACAACAATTGCTTGGGTTTCTCCTCTAGTAAATAAAGCAGAACCATGTGCTCTTGGTAAAACACCCACTTCACATTCAATAGGTCTTACATCTGACAATCCTCGACCATCAATTCTATTTTTATTTTTTAGAATATCAGTTCTAACAATTGATTTTTCAAGATTTTTTAACTGACTGTTAACATCAAGATCTGTGTAGTTTTCATCTTCCTCATAAAGCTTTTTAGCTTTATCAGTAATCTCTGAAATCTGATTTGATCTATCCTGTTTATCTCTTGTTGCAAAAGCTTTCTTAAGATCTTCCGTAAAAGTTTCCTCAAGTTTTTTCTTAACTTCAGATAAATCTTTTTTCTCAACTATCCACTCAGGTTTTCTGCATTCTTTTGCAAGTTCCTCAATCATTTCAATTACTGGAACAAATCCTTCATGTCCAAATTTAACTGCATTTAACATTTCTTCTTCTGTTAAACCACTTGCTTCAGAC
>NZ_CVSK01000039.1 GCF_001180025.1 Candidatus Pelagibacter communis | reverse complement strand
CATTTGAAGATGATAGTGATGATATTTTAAATTCTCTTAAGAATAGAGGGCCAGATTTTCAAATATAAAATAAGAATTTTTTTTTAGATGCTTATTTACATTTATCAGAGTAGAAATGACATCTTTGTTTGAATTTAAATAGCTAAAAACATGAAATAATGAAATGGCTGCATCAAACTTTTTATTTAAATTAAAGTATCTAATATCACCTAAATTGTTTTTAAAATTTTTAATTTTTAATGAATTTGCAATCATTTCTTTACTACTATCTATACCTTGAACACTATACCCCCTATTGCATAAAAACTTTGCATGTTGACCTGTTCCAGAACCAAGTTCTAGGATATTTTTTATTTTTTTATTTTTACTTAAAATTTTATTAACTGAAGATGTTTCTAATTTATAATTTTTATCTTTATAAATTGCCTCATAAATTTTTGCTAATTTGAATATTTTTTTCAATTTTTTTAACTTTCAACTTCAAACAAAAAATTTAATTTTTTTCTAAAAATTGTATTATTAAATAAAGTATTAATTATATAATTAAATATAAAAAATATAATTCCTAAGAAAATTAATACAAAATAGTTTGATGTTATTGTTTCAACTTGTAACAAAACTATAAAAGTTGAAACATAATATAAAGAATAAAGAATATAATTTGATCTTAAACTATTTAAAATAATATTAATTAAAAGAAATAATATTGTTAAAGAAATTAAGTAATATATGACTCCTGGTAAACCAAATTCTAAAAAAAATAATCTTAGAGCATTACTTGAAAAATCTATTTGCCTATCAGAACTCAAATGTGATGCAACAATAGTATCCTCAGACATAAATTTTTTATCTTTATAAAGTATGCTTGGAATAGCATTTTTTAAAGATTGACTTATTAAAATACCATTACTAAAAAATATTTTATCATCTTCAAATGATTTAACTGTACTATTTAATTCATAAAATGGTGATGGCCTGCTACCTAGATTATCTAATGTCCCTTTTATTTTAAATATAATAGAGATGTCCTTTTGTAATGGATTATTTATCCTAAGCTGCTGGTAAACATTACTATGTATAGTCCATAGGATTAATGATAGAGAAAGAACGATTACACCTAACTTAAATAATCTATTAGGATTTATTTTTTCTATGTAAAAATTTGTAATATTTAAGAATACAAATATTAAATAAATTGCTGAAAATCTTCTACCTAACATAAAAATAAAAATAGTAATTAAAATTAATAGAAAAAAATTTAAAAAAAGATATTTTTTATTTAAAACTTTAATAATTGAAATTGAAGAAAGTAAAAATAAAATTGGTAATACTATATAATGCTTAAACTTTGCAAATTTTTTTATCATTAAATTTTCCTCATAAGGTAAATGTCCAGCTGTAAATGCAAATAAATTTTCCATATTAATATAGAAATACGAAATAATCGTTGCAACAATTAATAGAAGAACTAAATATGATTTAAAATCAAATTTATTAATAAAATTATTAAATATTTCAAAATTTGTATTTGACTTTATCAAAAAATCAAACTTATAAAGTTTACTAATGAAAATTAAAACTCCAAGAATTATGAGGATAGTTAAAGTAGATATTTGACTCAATTCAAGTTTTCCAAAAGCGATATTAAAAAATCCAAATAAAAAAAAATATGCTAGGAACCCAAACAAGTGTGCGTTTACCAAATTTAGACTTAGATATTTTTTCATTTTTTAGTTTTCAAAATTTCAATCAAATTTTTACACACTTTTTCTTGATCTTTTTTATTAATTCCAAGCCCAGATGGAATATAAAACCCATATTTATACAGGTATTCTGCATTTGGAAATTTTTTATTCTTAAAAAAATTATATTTTTTTAATACTGGCTGTTTATTTAATGGATAAAATAACCTTCTTGTTTGAATGCCCTTTTGTAGTAACCTTTTACACACATAATCAGCTGTAACTTTATATTTTTTTTTTAATATTATTGTATAGACCCAATAAATATTATCTGCATAATTTACTTTTCTGATTGGTAAACTAATTTTTTTAATTTTTTTTAATTTTTTGTTATAAAAACTGCCAATTCTTCTTTTTAATTTTACAATTTCATTTTTTCTTTCAAGCTGAGCAACACCTAAGGCCGCTTGAATATTTGACATTCTATAATTCCATCCAATTTTATAGTGGACAAATCTTCTATTTTTTTTAAAACAAAGGTTTCGTAATTCAGAACATTTTTCTGCAATTTTTTTACTATTGGTAACAATCATTCCACCTTCACCGGTTGTGATTTGTTTATTTGCATAAAAACTAAAAGTGCTTACTAAGCCAAAACTTCCACAAGGTATAGATTTATAAGTTTGTCCATACATTTCAGCAGCATCTTCTATAATTATAATTTTATTTTTTTTGGCAATTTTTAAAATAGGATCAAGGTCAACTGGTAATCCATACAAATGAGTTATCATTATTGCTTTAGTTCTCTTATTTACTTTTGATAAAACTTCGTCTGGGTCCATGTTGAGTGTATCTTTTTTTAGATCAACTAACACAGGTTTAGCACCCAACCTAACTATTTGATTAACACAAGAAATAATTACACTTGCAGGTAATATCACCTCATCTCCTTTACTTATTCCGATAGAATCTATAGCTATATCTAAAGCTGCAGTGCCGCTAGAAACAGAAATTCCATATTTTCTATTCACAGATCTGCAAAATTTTTTTTCAAATTCTTTGACATAACCTCCCTCTGAGGAAATCCATCCAGTATAAATACATTTTTTTAGATACTTAAGCTCATTACCTTTAATTAGAGGAACATTTACAGGTATAAAATTATTCTTCATTTTTATATTGTTACTTATTTCGTTTTAAATCTTTTTTTATCTTTATCTCCTTGATAAGGACCTTGCTTAACCTCTATCATTTCACTTTTTTCCAACATTTCAAATCCATGACCTTGGGAAGCTAATAAAATTACGTCTCCCTTTTCTAAAATTATACTTTGTATAAAAACCTCTTCAGTTGTGAAAAAATTAACTTTAACTTTTCCTGATTTTATAAATAAGACTTCTTGAGTTTTTTTTACATCTCTTGATGTTTCGATATGATAATGGGGTTCAATTTTATGACCAGCATCATGACACATATACCCTAATTGTTGAGAATAAAAATTTGGTGTAAAAAATTCACATCCATTTTTATTATATGAATTTCTTATAATTATAGCTATTTCTTCTTTTTTATATTTAATTCTTTCAATCATTTATTACTATTTTATAATTATAAAATGAAAGTTTGCCAAATTAAAAAAGTTGATTTAGTTTTGAAAAATTTTTTAATATGAGTGTATATAAACCGCCAATATTATTTTTTTTGATTATTAAATAATCTTCATATGATTTTTTGAAAATACTACTTAAATTTTTATTACTTTTTCCACCAATCAACATATGGACTAATACTTTATTATAGTATTTTGTTTTATTTTTTTTCTTATTAAATAGATTTATCAAAAAATCATAGTCTGAAGATATTTCAAAATTTATATTAAAATAATTCTTTTTTTTAATTATTTTTTTTTTAATAAATGTAGCTGGATGAGGAGGCATCCATCCTTTATTTAATAATTTTGTTTCGAAATTCTGACTTCTCCATTTTCTAAATATTTCATGGTTTTTTTTCACATAATTTAAATTACCATAAACAATATCTGATTTTGAATTTTTAAATATTTTTATCACTGAGCTTATTATTTTTTTATCCGGATAGTAATCATCGGAATTTAAAAAACATATCACTTTTCCTGTCGCTAATCTCAAACCTTTATTTAAAGCATAATATATTCCTTTATCCTTTGAAGAAAAAACTTTAGTTATTTTTTTTTTTTTAAAATGATTTATTATTTCTAAAGTCTTATCTTTTGATTTTCCATCAATAATTATATGCTCAATATTTCTATAATTTTGAAAATTAATGCTTTGTAAATTTTGTTTAATTGTATTTTCAGAATTTCGGGTTGGGGTAATTATAGTTATTTTCATTTTTATTTTAAATACACAAAATTTGGTTTTTTTCTTTTTGTTAATAACCAGTAATAAAGTACATCAAATTTTTTATGAATTTTTTTCCAAAAAAAGTTCTTTGAAAAGGATTTTGCGTTTTTAGAAAGTTTTTGACGTTTATCTTTTTTTAAATTTAAAAACTTAATTAAAACTTTTTTTAAACTTTCATCATTGTTTGGTATACACCATCCACACTTAAATTTATCTAAATCCTTCCATGGAGTTTTATTTGAAGTTATTACAGGTAATCCACAAGATAGGGCCTCTGGAACTACTAAACCAAAATTTTCAGAAAATGACGGTAAAACAAATATATCTGATTTGAAATATTCATTATATTTTTTCTTATCATCTAAAGGACCAACGTAGGTTACTTTTTTTTCAATTTTTAAATTTCTTATTTTTTTTAATATGAAGTTTAAATATTTTTTTTCTCCTGTCCCAACTATTCTTAAGTGCCAATTATTTAATTTTATTTTACTTAAAACATTTAAAAGATTCAAAATACCTTTCTTTGGATGTATCCTAGATAAAAACAAAATCTGAATAACTTTATTATTCTTTTTTTTTTTTATTTTAGGAGGATTAAATATACCATTTGGTATAATTGCAATAGGCTTCTTAATTTTAAGCTTTCTTAAATTTTTATACTCCATTTTTGAAGTGGCAACAAATGCTTCTGCATTACTTAAATTTCTAAGTTGAAATAATTTAAGAGCAATTTTTTTTTTAAAACTTTTCTGATTTAATGACCATGGTTCAAGCATCCCATGTGGTTGAATAATATAAGGTATATTATTTTTATAAGCAAAATTACAAATTAAATTATTATAAGGACGCCATATTCCATGACTATGGATTATAATCTCGTTTTTATTGTTATAATTAATACTTTTCATTAATTTTTTTGAAAAAAAAAATGAGATTTCGTTTTGTAAAATTTTCTCACCCTTAAATTTTTTTGATAAATAAGAAAAATCAGTATTTTTTTTTTTCGAAATAATAGACATGTATTTTTTTGGGTTATCTAGCATGCCTAAAACTGCTTTTGATAATCCTCCATCAAGGCTATTCATGGTAGATATTGAATGATATATTTTTAATTTTTTTTGAATCATGGTTTAATTTTTTTTATAAAATTTAAATATCTTTGACTGTAGCTTTCTGTGGAAAAATTATTTTTGACATAATTAAAAATTTCATTTGTGTTGATTTTTCCTACATTATAATTAAAATTTTTAAATCCCGTTGCAATTTCTTCTGAGTGAAAACGCCCTACTAATGAAATCAATATTCTCATTCATCTTCCTTAAAACAATTTAAATACCAAATGCCGTAAGAAAATGTTCTAAAAAAAATTTCTGAATTTTCTAATTTTAAATTTTTAAACATATCTCTGAGTTTTTTATTATTTATTAAAGGGATATCATTAAAATCATTCTCAATTTTATAAAGAATTTGCTTATAGTATTTTTCATAAAATAAGTTTAAATCTCCAGCAAAACCGCTTTTTCTTTTTTCTTTTGCAATTATGTCAGGGAGAAAACTTATTTTTCTCAAATGAGATTTGCTTCCCTCACTAAAAAAAGATTCTAATGAATAATTGTTTATAATTTTTTCTAATTCAATGTCTAAATAAGGCACTCTTATTTCAATACCATAATACATTGAATTTTTATCCTCATAATCCAAATAATTTTGCAAGGCCCATGAGTCCATATAATTTTTCTTAACATTTTTAAATTTTTCTAAATCATGTTCATCATAAAAATTTAAATTTTGAATATTTACTTTAGAGATATTCAAGTGAGAAACTTTTTTTTTTAGTTGTATTTTTTTAATATAATTAATTAATTTTAACGGCAAAATTTGAACAAAAGTACCTTTAAGAATATCTAAAAATGATTTAGCATTTGTTTTTTTAAATGAAAGAATCTTGTTAATAAGTTTAAATATATTGTAATTTTTTTTAAAATTATATGCAAAGTAACTATAAATATGTGATGGATAACCACAAAAAATTTCATCTGCTCCATTTCCAGAAAAAATAATTTTTATATTTTTTTTTCTGACTTCCTCACACAATTTCTTATGCACAATAACTGACAAATCAACAGAAGGTTGAAAATTAATTTTATTAACTTTTTCCAACTCATCAAAAAAATTAATATCTTCAGTATTTATATATGTTGGATTGAATTTTTGAATTTCATTAATTTTTTTTGCATTATCACTTTCAAATAAATCTTTTTGCAGTGCGGTAAATGTATAAATTTTTTTATTTGTTTTTATTTTTGACAATGAACTCGCTAATAAACTTGAGTCCAAACCTCCTGATAAAAAACATGCAATTTTATCGTGTTTTGTTAAAATGTGATCATCTAAATTTTTTAGAAATAGACTTTCAAAATTTTGATAATTTTTATTATCAAATTGTTTAAAATTACTTTTATATTTTGATATACTGAACTTCTTGGTACTGGTATCAATTTCTATAATACTCGATTTGGGTAAGATTTTTATATTTTTAAATAATGTTTCATTGTTTTTAAATAGTTGCCTATTTCCTATAAAAGATACAACAATTTTTTCATTTAATTCTATTTCCTCTTTTACTTTTTTAAACTTTAAAAGTGTTTTTATATCAGAAGAAAAAAAAAAATTATTTTTTAGACTTGAATAATACAATGGTTTAATTCCATATGTATCTCTGAAAATAATAACTTTTTTCGTTTTATTATCATATATGGCAAAAACAAACATACCTTTTAAATGTTCAATGACTTTGTTTCCAAATAATTCGTAAGTTTTAAGAATTACTTCAGTATCTGTATCACTTTTAAAGATACTATCTGGGAAGTATTTTTTTCTTATTTCATTATAATTGTATATCTCACCGTTGAAAATTATTACATTTCCTGTTTTCTGGTCTATCATTGGTTGTACAGAGTTTTCTGAGAGATCCATTATTTTAAGTAATGAATGGAAAAAAACTAAATTGTTAATTTGATAAAAATTTTGAAAATCTGGCCCTCTATTCTTAAGAGAATTTAAAATATCATCACTATCATCTTCAAATG
>NZ_CVSK01000038.1 GCF_001180025.1 Candidatus Pelagibacter communis | reverse complement strand
ATTAACTGACCCAAATTCAATTCAACACAAATTTGGAGTAAAATTACAAGAATATATAATAAATGCCTTTCAAAACTTTGGTTGGAAGGTAAAAAATAAAAATATTAGAATATCAGAAATGTGGGCAATAATTAATGAAAGGGACGATTTTAATGTTTTACATACACACCCTAACAGCTATTTAAGTTCAGCCTATTATGTCAAAGCTAGAAAAAATTGTGGAAAGTTTGAAATTGAAAACCCAAACATTGCTAAAAGACATTTTTTCCCTGAGATTGCATCACAAAATGAATTAAATTTAGAGGTAGCATCTATTGATATAAATGAGGGAGATCTTCTTATATTTCCAAGTTATTTACCTCACAAAGTTGGAAAAAATGAGTCAGGTGAAGATCGTATTGTAATAAGTTTTAATGTAGATATTAAATAAAATTAGATTTCATTTTTTTCTTTTATAACTACCCTTACCCTTTTTGGGTTTTACTATTTTTGATCTATATTTTTTTGTAAATAAGTCTTTGGCCATTGGATTTTTCTTATTTGATCTGATAACCATTTTTTTTACTAATTATAAATTCATTATCATTAAAAGTGTTTAGAATTTTTTTTCTTAGTCTATAAATATGAGTCTCGACAGTATGAGTTTCTATATCAGATTGGTAGCTCCACACTTTTTCTTGTAATTCATCAATACTAACTGAATTAAGTGACTTAGATAAATAAATAATTGTATTAATTTCTTTTTCAGTAAGCTTAAGCTTTTTTCTATTTAATAATATTTCTCTAGAATTAAGATCAATCGTATAGTTGTTCACATTGATTTCAGACTGATTATTAAATTGTAGTTTTAAAAATTCTATGTTTATCTTTTCTACCAGCTTCAAAAATTTTATTGGCATATTACTTAGGACTAAAGTATTTCTAATGTTTGAATATTTTTTGTCTGATACAATCACATAATTATTAAGATTTTTAATTTTTTCATTTAAAGAACTTTCACTATCTACGAGGCTGATGCTGAAGTTAAAATTTGAACCAAGTTCTTCAAGAATATGAAATAATGAGGTAAACTTGTAAATTATTAAATTTTGCATTCTTAAAAAATAGAATATGACAATTTTAGTTAAAAATAAACATACACTTCAAATAGATGAATTTAAATTTAGGTGCTGTATTGGAAAAAATGGATCAACAAAAAATAAGAAAGAAGGAGATAAAAAAACCCCAAAGGGAACTTTCGAAATAGAAAATCTTTATTTTAGGGGGGATCGCAAACAAAAACCTGCTACTTCATTAAAATGTATTGAAATCAAAAAATATATGGGATGGTGTGACGATATTCATTTTCCGAAAAAATATAATAAACTTTTTAAGATAAAAAATAATATTAAACACGAAAAATTAAAAAGAAGAGATTATAAATATAATTTACTAATACCGATTAAATATAACTTTAAAAAACCAATTGTTGAAAAAGGAAGTTGTATTTTTATACATCTAACTAAAAATTATAGACCTACAGCTGGATGTATTGCATTGAAAGAAAAGGATTTTTTAATTATGCTTAAATTAATTAAAAAGAATTCAAAAATAAAAATTCTTTAAGATCTTTCTCCAAAAATACTAGATCCAATTCTAACATATGTTGACATATGCTTAACAGCCAAAATAAAATCCGAAGACATTCCCATGCTTAACTCGGAGAAACCAAAAATTTTGTTTAGTTTATTCATTTCTTTAAAGTAGACCTCTGGGTCAATATTAGCTGGAGGAATGCACATCAGGCCTATTACATCTAAACCCATCTCTTTACATGACGAAATTAAATGAACTAAATTATTCTTATTGATACCTGATTTTTGATTTTCGTCACCAATATTTACTTGTAAAAATAATTTAATTTTTTTATTTATTTTATTTTGTTCATCAAAAATTTTTTTTGCAAGTTTTTCACTATCTACTGAATGTATATAATCAAATATTTGAACAGCAAATTTTACTTTATTGGTTTGTAATTTACCGATCATATGTAATTTTACTCTTGGGTATTTTTTTTTTATTTCAGTCCACTTTTCAACAGCCTCCTGGACTTTATTTTCACCGTAATCAATATGACCTTGTTCTATAAGAGGTAAAATTTTATCAACTTTAAAAGTTTTTGAGACAGCTACAATTTTTGGAATATTATTTATATTTAATTTATTAAGTTGTATTTTAATATTATCCTGAATATTTAATAAATTTCTTATAGTATGATGCATATGTTATGAGAAAATATTACTTTATAAACAAATTGGAAACAAATAATATTAATAAACAAGATAGACAAACTGTTATTATTTACAGAAATTATTCTTCAAAAATTAAAAACGAAAAACTCATTTTAAAAATCAAAGGGTATTGCAAAAAGAGAAACATAAAATTTTATTTATCAAATGATATAAAACTTGCAATCAAACTTGATTTAGATGGGGTATATATTCCTTCTTTTAATAAAAAAAATGAACATTTGTCCTACTCCTATAAAAAAAATTTTAATATAATTGGGTCTGCACATAACCTTAAAGAAATAAGAATAAAAGAAAGACAGAAAGTGAATGAAATTTTCTTATCCTCTTTATTTAAGAAAAATAAAAATTTTTTAGGAATTAATAAATATAAAATACTTACAAGCTTAAGCAAAATTAATATGGTTGCTCTAGGAGGAATTTCTAAAAATAATTTAAAGAAACTTAATCTTTTAAAGCGACAAGATTTTGCTGGAATATCTTTTTTTGAATAAAAAAAAGGCCCCTAAAAAGGGGCCCTTTTATAATTTAATTTTTAAACTAAATTAGAACGCAAAAGCAAGGTTAACTGCGTAACCTTCTACATCGTTTGCCGCAGCAGTCGATCCACCTCTGTTTTCCTCTTCAGCAATTGCAACTGATAAAGTCATACCACCCATTGTGTAAGCGGCACT
>NZ_CVSK01000037.1 GCF_001180025.1 Candidatus Pelagibacter communis | reverse complement strand
ATGTGTCTCTGTTCACGGAGCAAATAGACTTGGTTCTAATTCTTTAATTGATTTAGTAGTATTTGGAAGAGCAGCAGCAAAAAGAGCAGCTGAATTAGTTAAGCCAGGAACACCTCATGAAGAAATTCCTGAGTCAGAAACACAAAAATGTTTAGATAGATTTGATAAACTTAGAAATGCACAAGGAAATAATAGTACTGCAGAACTTAGACTTTCAATGCAAAAAACTATGCAATCAAAATGTGCAGTCTTTAGAACAGAAAAAAATCTTAAAGAAGGTGTTGATGAGATTAAAAAAACTTATGATGGTATGGACTCAATTTCAGTTAAAGATAGGTCTTTAGTATTTAATACTGATTTAGTTGAAACATTAGAATTTGATAATTTAATAAGACAAGCAGTAACTACTGTAGAGTCTGCATATCATAGAAAAGAGAGCAGAGGTGCTCACGCGAGAGATGACTATCCAAAAAGAGATGACGAAAAATTTATGCAACATACTCTTGCTTGGTGTGATGGAAAAAATACAAAGATTAGTTACAGAGCAGTACACAAATCAACTTTAACAAATGAAGTTCAATATTTTCCACCACAAGAGCGAGTATATTAATGGTTCAGCTAAGTTTACCTAAAAATTCAGAGGTTAAAAAAGGCAAATATTTTAAAGACAAAACTGGATCTAAAAATTTAAAAAAAGTAAATATTTATAGATGGGATCCATCGACAGAAGAAAATCCTAGAATTGATACATACGAAGTTGATATGGATAATTGTCCATCTAAGGTGCTGGATATTCTAAATAAAATTAAAAATGAAATTGATCCTACATTGGCCTATAGAAGATCTTGTGCTCATGGTGTTTGTGGTTCTTGTGCTATGAATATGGGAGGAAAAAACGGACTTGCTTGTACAACTCCTCATGCAGAGATAGACGGTGACATCGATATTTATCCTCTACCTCATTTAAAAGTTAAAAGAGATTTGATTGGTGATTTAAATGGCTTATATAAACAATATCAATCTATTGAACCTTGGTTAAAAAATAACTCAACAAAACAGACAACAGAAATTTATCAGTCTAAAGAAGATAGAGCAAAACTTGATGGTGCTTACGAATGCATTATGTGTGCTTGCTGTTCTACATCTTGCCCAAGTTATTGGTGGAATGGAGATAAATATTTAGGTCCAGCAGTTCTGCTACAGGCTTATAGATGGATTATTGATAGTAGAGATGAAGAGAGAAAAGCTAGATTAAAAAAAGTTTCAGATGAATTAAAATTATATAGATGCCATACAATATTAAATTGTACAAATGCATGTCCTAAGGGCTTGAATCCAGCAAAAGCTATAGCTGAAATAAAAAAAATGTTAGCAACAGCTAATGTTTAAATAGACTATTCGATATTTTTGATCTAAAACACCGTATTCATGAAATTAATAGAACACTTCGTAAACGGTAAAATAATTCCGGGATCTTCAGATAAAAAAGGAAAAGTTTTTAATCCAGCAACTGGCGAACAAGAGTCAGAGGTAAGACTTGCTTCAAAATCTGATCTAGACAGTGCTGTTGAGGTAGCAAAAAAAGCATTTGAAAGTTGGTCTTTAAAACCTGCTCTACAAAGAGCTAGAATAATATTTAAATTTAAAGAATTAATTGAAAAAAATTCTGATGAATTAACTAAGTTAATAGTTTCAGAACATGGAAAAGTTTATGAAGATGCAAGAGGATCTTTAACTAGA
>NZ_CVSK01000036.1 GCF_001180025.1 Candidatus Pelagibacter communis | reverse complement strand
ATGCAGCCCTTAAAGGACAAACAGTTTCATCATCATACAAACCAGCAACTCTTGATAATGGTTTAAATATTCAAGTTCCTCCGTTTATTGAAGCAGGTGATGAAGTCGTAGTTGATACTAGAAATTTAGAATACATTAAAAAAATCTAAAATGATCTCTATATCTTCAAATTTAAATATTATGATAAAGGCAGCTGAAAAAGCCTCAAAGTCTGTGATAAGAGATTTCGGAGAAGTTGAGAAATTACAAGTATCTAAAAAAGGACCCAGAGATTTTGTTACAAAAACTGACAAATATGTAGAAAAAATTCTAATTGAAGAACTTTCTAAAACAAAAAAAAATTACTCTTTTTTATCAGAAGAAGTTGGTTCAATTGAAAACAAAGATAAAGATAATATTTGGATTATCGATCCTATAGATGGTACTACAAATTTTTTACATGGCATTCCTCATTTTGCAATTTGTTTGGCTCTTGAATCTAAAAAAGAGATAATTAGTGGTTTAATTTATGATCCTATTAAAGATGAAATGTTTTATGCAGAAAAAAACAAAGGAGCTTACTTAAATAATCAAAGATTAAGAGTATCAAATAAAAACTTAATAGATGAATGTTTGTTTTCTAGTAATCATGAAGGAGTCAAATTCAGCAATTTAAATATGAGATATAGCGGATGTGCAGCTTTAGACTTGGCTTATGTAGCTTCAGGTAGATTAGATGGTTTTTTTCATAATAGAATTAATATTTGGGACGTAGCAGCAGGCGCCTTGTTAGTAGAGGAGGCAGGTGGAATTGTTAATGATTTAGATAAATTCGATCAGAATAATATAGATAT
>NZ_CVSK01000035.1 GCF_001180025.1 Candidatus Pelagibacter communis | reverse complement strand
AAGGCAGTAGGGCTCAGCGAAGCTGGCTTAAAAACAGCTTGTATCTCAAAAGTATTTCCTACCAGAAGTCATACATCAGCTGCACAAGGTGGAATATCAGCAGCACTAGGAAACATGGGAGAAGATGATTGGAGATGGCACATGTATGACACTGTAAAAGGTGCAGATTGGTTAGGTGATCAAGATAGTATTGAATATCTTTGTAAAGAAGCACCTAAAGCAGTTTTAGAGTTAGAGAAATATGGAGTTCCATTTAGCAGAACTGAAGAAGGAAAAATTTATCAAAGACCATTTGGTGGAATGACAAAAAATTATGGAAATGGAATAGTTCAAAGAACTTGTGCAGCAGCTGATAGAACAGGACATGCTATTTTACACACATTATATGGACAAGCGTTAAAGCATAATACAGAATTTTTTATAGAATATTTTGCATTAGATTTGTTGATGAAGAATGGAGAATGTAAAGGTCTAATTGCTTGGAATTTGAATGATGGCACAATTCACAGATTTAGAGCGCACACAGTAATTATTGCTACGGGTGGTTATGGAAAAGTTTATTATTCAGCAACATCAGCACATACTTGCACTGGTGATGGTAATGCAATGATTTTAAGAGCTGGATTACCGCTTCAGGATATGGAGTTTGTTCAATTTCACCCAACAGGAATTTATGGCCACGGCACATTAATAACAGAAGGTGCGCGAGGAGAAGGGGGTTATCTTACAAATTCTAAGGGTGAAAGATTTATGGAAAGATATGCTCCAAATGCAAAAGATTTAGCATCAAGAGATGTTGTTAGTAGATCTA
>NZ_CVSK01000034.1 GCF_001180025.1 Candidatus Pelagibacter communis | reverse complement strand
AGACCTCTATCAATAATCAAATTTTTTTGATGCCTAGTAAAATTACAAGAAGAATAATCCTCAATAGTTAAAGCGCAATGAAGAGAGGTGCTTTTTGATAATTTATTAAATTTATTATTTTTATCTGAGTAATAACCAGTATTTGATATTAATTTTTTATCATTTGAAAATATTTCAAATGATAAGGCACCTGCTTGATAGTCATTGGAAAATTTTTTATTAGGACTAGAACCTATATCAGCAGCTAGAATTATCTTTTTATTCTTAAGTATTGCATAACCCCCTAGTTCATTAATTTGACTTTTAAAAGTGTAACCAAACCTTTTCAAGTATTGATCAAATTCTTTATTTTCAGAAGAAAAATTACCATTAAAAAAAATATCTTGCTGTATATTTTGCCAAATGAAAGCATAACTTGATCCTAAATAATAAATGGTCTCATCAATATATTCAGGAATTAAACTCTGAGATTCTTTAAACCACTCTCTAATAATTATAAAGTATTTTAAATAAAATATTAATTGCCTGATATTTCTTGATTTTGGAAAGCCTTGATTATCAATTGAGGATTTAATGATATTTTTTAATAAATTTAATCCATTTACTATATATTGTTTTTCATTTTTATAAGCTAATCCAGTTAAAATGATTGCAGCGCACCCAATCATCTTATTTTCTACTTCTGTTGAATTTTTGATTTCATTTAACAAATGATTAGTTTGTTTTTGAATCATATGATCAAAAGTAGATCTGTATTCTTGATCACCATCTTCATAAGTGAGTTGATGATTTGATAACCATGAAATAATTCTTTTTGCTGTTAAATCAAATTCCCAACTTTTTTTTTGAAATTTATTGTTATTTGAAATCCAATTTTTAACGACTGTTTGTGTAGTTTTTTTTGAAGATTTTAAGTCTAAGCT
>NZ_CVSK01000033.1 GCF_001180025.1 Candidatus Pelagibacter communis | reverse complement strand
CAGATAATTCTTTATTTAATTTTTCATGATCATTAAGTTTATATTTAAATACTGGTTCTGAGAAAAGTTTTAATGTTTCTAAGTTTTTCATTTTAAGTTAAATTCTTGCTCCAATTTTTTGTATTATTTTTGATGACATTTCAGTACCTTTATCTAAACTTTTTTCTATACTCATTTCATTTATTATACCATGCAAATAACCCGCTGCGAATAGATCACCAGCTCCAGTTAAATCTTTAATTTTAAGATTTTCTTTTGCTGAACATTCATAAATTAAATTATTTTTGATTGCTACAGCACCTTTTGCTCCTCTTGTAATTACAATATTTTTTTTTAGTTCTTTTGCAAAAGACAAAACATCATTAAATGACTTAGTATTTATTAATGATAGTATTTCTTGTTCGTTAGCAAATACAATATCTAATTTATCTTTTACTAAATTTAAAAATTGATCTTTATGTCTATCAACACAGAATAAATCAGATAAAGACATAGCAACTTTATTCGCATTATTTATAGCTTTATTAAATGCTTTTTTTTGGCCCTCCTTCATCCCACAAGTAACCTTCTA
>NZ_CVSK01000032.1 GCF_001180025.1 Candidatus Pelagibacter communis | reverse complement strand
TAAAAATGAAATCTATTCATGACTATGAAAAGTTGTTAAGTTCAAAACTTATATGAATTTCGAATAATTTTCTGCATTTAAGGAAAGCTCTTTTAGCAAAATTTTGTTATCTGCTAATAGAGTTAATTTATCAACAATTGAATTAATACTCCTAATAGGAATAACAAATCCACAATTAGATTTTCTAACAAAATCACCTGCTCCAGTATTTTCAGTAATTATAACAGGACATCCAGCAGCTGCTACTTGCAATATTGTTAAAGCAAATCCTTCCTCTATACTTGGCAGGACATATACATGACAAGTATTGATTAAATCATTTAATTTTAAATGATCTACGTGCCCGTAAATAATAATATTTTCCTGCTGTAACTTTTTTTCATAAAAATGATTATCTGAAGTCTTTGAGCCAATAACATGCAATCTTTTGTTAGGATGCTTAAATTTTTTAAAAGCTTCAATAAGATAATGCAAACCTTTTCTAACAGATTTAGAAGCTAAAAATAATATATCAAAGTATGTATTACTTTTTTTTATATTTTCATTTCTAAAAAAAATTTTATTGTTAACACCAAATTCTAAAACTTTAACTTTATCATTTAAGTTGTCTCCAAAGGTTGATTTATTAAAATTGGATGGAACTAAAATCATATCTGCTTCTTCGTACTCTTTTCTTTCTCTATCTAAATACCAATTGTTCATTGGTATATAATCTAAATTAAGAGTTTTATACTCTTCTTGTAAAATATTATTCTGAAAATCTATATGAGTTGAAGTTCTGTCACAGACATAAAGCTTACCTTTGTTTTTAGTATTTTTTCCTGATTCAAGTCCACACGAAGATTGGGCAATTAAAACATCTATTTCATCGTCTTTATCAATTATCTTTGAGGTTATTTTATCAATTTTTTGTAGGCCATAAATATTTAATAAATGATCAATTTGTTTAAATGATCTTAACTTAATCAAAGGTTCTCTTAAAATTCTTATTAAACCATTCGCTTCTACAAATTTTTTTGGAATCCCTTCTTTTTTTAATTTAAACCAAGGATATCCAGAAATAATTTTCGATAATTGATTTTTTTTTAATAATTCTCTACCAAGTTCAAAATTATGAAATTTTCCTGCAGAATTTAATAGATATTTTCTTTTTTTCATTAAAATTATTAAATATGTTATTATAGCAGAGACCATAACTATCTCTTTCTAAAAGAACAACGTTTTTATAACCAAATTTTGTTAAGTGATAAACAACAGAACAACCTATAAACTCACCTCCAACAACAACAACTTTAGTGCTTTTAGGTAAGTTTTTTGACATATATAAATATAGTTTAAAAATTTAATTTTATATGAATATTTTAGTCACTGGTGGTGCAGGATACATAGGTAGCCATATAATTGAATTACTGGTTAAAAAAAAAACTAACAAAGTTATTGTTTTAGATAATTTATCAACTGGTAACAAAATTTTAATTAATCAAAAATCTAAGTTTTTTAAAGGTGATATAAATAATAAAAAAATAATTAACAGATTAATTAATAAATTCAATATAGATACAATTATACATCTGGCTGCCTCTTTAAATGTAAGTGAGGCTCAAACAAATAAAAAAAAATATTATAAAAACAATATTACAGGAACAAAAATCTTACTTATGTCATGTAGAAATACAACTGTTGAAAATATTATTTTTTCTTCATCTTGCTCAATTTATGGAAATATAAAAGGTTCTGTAAATGAAAGAAAAAAACCAAATCCACAAGGTTATTATGCATATACTAAATACAAAGGTGAACAATTAATCAAAAAATATGCTTCTAAATTCAATTATAATTTTGGAATATTAAGATACTTTAATGTGGCTGGAGCAAGCCCATCAGGGAAAATTGGTGAGATAGAAACCTCTCACGGACATTTAATAAAAAACTTTGCTATTCAATCAATGAAAGAAAAACCTAAATTAAACATCTATGGAAATAATTATAATACAAAAGATGGAACATGTGTCAGAGATTATATTCATGTATCAGATTTAGCTGATATACATATAAAAGGAATAGACTATCTCAAAGAAAATAAAAAATCATTTACTTTAAATTGTGGTTATGGAAAAGGATACTCAGTTTTACAAATAGCAAATAAATTTAAAAAAATAAAAAAAAATACTCAAATTAATTTTATGAAGAGAAGACCAGGTGATATCGCTCAGGTCTATTCGAACACTAAAGAATTTAAAAAATTATTAAAATGGAAACCAAAACACAACGATATTAATAAAATAATTAAAAGTGCGATCAATTGGGAAAAAAAATTAAAAACTAATTTTTATCGAAATTTTTAACATATTCTAAGTCTGAAGCTATTAGTTGCTTATGCGCTGAATATATATATTACAGGATTTATTTTTATTTCTTTTTTAAGAAAATCTAATTAATGATTTATGCTTAAAAAATTCGATTTGTAGTTTCCACATTTGTTGATTTAAACTAACACCATGAATAAAGATTATTGGTAAAGAATTTTTATTATTAAAATAATAATGATTTTGATTGTTATCAAAATTGTAAGACATCAGTTAGATATCGATGCCCATCTCTTTCATGTCTTGATATCTATCACCTGTTCTTGCATGAGCTCGTCCAGTTGGGGCACCTCCAATAGCAACAACTATTTCATCTTCATTAGGGGCATCATGAATTGTAAATTCATGCGTTAGATAAAAAGGTCTTAATCCAGCATCAGTTTTATGCATCATTGGAATTGAAATTTTTGCACCTGCAGGACCTCTAGTGTTAGTAAAACTTAAATAAGAAGTTCCGCCAACGGCATCTCTAAATTTATTTCCAAATCTTAAAGTATGAATAAATGCAGATGCATGTTCTATTTCACCATTCAATCCAACCATAGCAGCTTTCCCATAAGCTAAAATTTTTTCACCTGATCCAATTTCTTTTATTAACTCTGGCACCAATAGATCTCCTAATTGAGGTGCAAGATCTAATATTTCTGGTTTTAAATCTTCTACAAAACCTTTTTTAGCCCAAGGATTTTCTATTACAGCTGCAACCGAAACTAACAGAATAGGCTCTTTTGCTTTTTTTCCACCTTCAATAAAAGTTTTATCTACAAATTTTGCAAATTTTCTAAGTTTTAAATTCATTTACTAGCTAGCTCTTTGTATGTTCGTATCTATTGGTTTTATATTTGGAATTACTTCTTCTGTAAATAATTTGATGCTTCTCATGCAGTCTTCGTGTTTAATTCCTGGAAAGTTAGACCAGACTTGTAAATTTTGAAGATTTAATTCTTGTTGAAGTTCTTTTATTTTTTCTATTACAAACTCAGGTGTTCCAAACAAAAGATTTCTTTTATGAAGAAATTCATAATTTAATAAATCCAGCTTATTTTTTGTCTCTGGTAATTTTTCATCTGGATCCATATGATTTCCCAATCCTCTCCAATGACAAACCCATCTCATATAATTTACAATATGTTCTCCAGCCATTTTTTCAGCCTCTTCCATAGTTTCTGCAACAAACATATCTCTAACCAAACTTATACCCTCACCTAGTGGTACATCTCTATTTTCAGCTTTAGACTTTGCCTCTTTATAAATTTCAAATCTTTTTTTCAAAGCTTTTACAGTTGGGATCCACATAATTGTATTAAGTCCATTTTCTGCTGCCCACTGAATTGATCTTTCTCCATCAACTACTTGAGAAATTGGCGGGAAAGGTTTTTGATAAGGTTTTGGTAATACAGATATTTGCTTTAATTCATTTGTTTTTAAATCTACAACATTTTCTTTTGGAGGACTCATATCGTGTTGCCAAATGAAATTAGGGGATGGATAAGTATAGAATTCGCCTTGGTGAGAGAAGAAGTCTTCAGACCAAGCTTTTTTCATTACGTCCAATGTTTCAGAAAATAGTCTAAAATTTTTTGCTTGATCTTTTAAGTCAGATTCTTTGTTCATGTTAATGGCTTCTCTTCCATAAACTCCTCTTCCAATACCAACTTCCACTCTTCCTTTTGACATTTGGTCAAGGGTAGCAATATCTTCTGCAAGTCTTATAGGATTGTGAAATGTTATTACGTTGCAAGCTTGTCCTAAACGAATATTTTTAGTTCTTGCAGCAGCATCAGTACACATCATTAGTGGATTGGTGCAAGACTCCATTCCTTCATGATTAAAATGATGTTCGGTATACCAAATAGAATTCCAATTATTTTGATCACAATATTCAGTGATTTCTCTAGCTTCGTCTAAAAGTTGGGTATAAGGTTTTTTATCCCAATTAGTAGTATTACAAAAATATCCAAAGTTCATAAAGCCTCCTTTAAAAATTAATTTAAAGACGACCGATCCCACTTTCGTAAATTTTTGAATTTAACGACGAGTTATGTATCGCTTTATTAAGTAACGTTATCACTTTTTTAAAGCAGAGGAAATCTAAAAAAGCCTCTTTTTGTCAGTCCATGGTCCTTTTTTTGTCTTAGGTAAAAACTTTTTTAGATCAATTAGGACTTTTTCGGACAACTTTCTGTAGGTAGTAAGTTTTCCTCCATAAATATTTAATAGAGGCATTTTTTTTACAATCTTTAAATCAAAAACATAATCTCTTGTAACTTTTGAAGCTGTATTAAAATCTTCAATTAAAGGTCGTATTCCTGAATAAGTATCTAAAATGTCTTTCGTACTGATTTTTTTTTTTAAGTAATTATTTACTGAATTAATTAAATATCTAATTTCTTTTTTAGATATCCCTTTGTTTTCAGGAGATTTTACTTCTATTTCGGTAGTCCCAATTAGTGAAAATTTTCCTTTATAAGGAATGACAAATATTATTCTCTTGTCTGTGTTTTGAAATGTGAACGCTACATCAGCTTTATACAATTTTTTTGTAATGATATGACTTCCTTTAACTAGTCTTATTTTTTTCTTAGATTTGATTTTGATATTTTTATGTAAAGTCTCATTTATCCATGGCCCAGATGCATTGATTAAAACTTTTGATTTTATTTTTTTTCCTTTTTGAAGACTGATAACCCACTTATTATCAATAATTTCAGCTTTTTTAACTTTGTTATATTCTATTATTTTGGCTTTATTTCTTTTTGCATCTTTAGCATTTAATTTTGTTAATTTTTTATCATCTATTTGAATGTCAAAATATTGAAAACCAGTTTTATATTTTTCTTTAAGAATATTCGGAAATTTTTTTGCAAGATCATATGTTTTGGATTTTGGAATATTGGTTTTTCCCCCTAAATTGTCATACAAAAACAAACCAAATTTAATTAACCATGCTGGTCTAATTTTATCAGTATGAGGAATAATAAATGGAATAGGTTTTGAAATATGTCTAGCAATCTTGTAAACAATTTCTCTTTCCTTTAAGGATTCTCTAACTAATTTGAATTCATAATTTTCTAAATAACGAAGACCACCATGTATTAATTTTGTAGACCAAGATGATGTTGCTCCTCCAATCTCACCTTTGTCAGCTAGACAAACAGACAAACCTCTTCCAGCAGCATCTCTTGCAATACCTGCACCGTTGATACCACCACCTATTATGAATAAATCAAATACTTTAGACATTTAAATTATGAATTGTTTATAAAATGTAATTATAAATTTTCAATGACTTAAAGTGCTTTACCGTTGATATTCAACAAATTTTTTTAAAGATCGGTTTAGAAATTTTTCGTAAATTTGACCTGAACTTGTATGTTTTTTAGAGTTTAGGAATGATTTATTCATTCTAAAGTCATACGAGGGTTCAAAAAAGAATGGAACAGAGAGTCTCTTGCTTTTATTCCAAAGAACTCTGTGATTGGTTGCTTTAAACTTACCTTTGCTTAGAAATTCTAGAGCTCTACCAGTATTTACTACTAAAGCATTTTTATTAAATGGTACATCATGCCAATTCTTTGTCTTCCTGTTTTGTACTTGAAGACCACCTTTCCTATCTTGGTAAAGAATTGTGAATATCCCACTATCAACATGTGTTTCACATCCAAGAGCAACACCATCTTGTTTTGAAATCTCTACTGGTTTTGTTTGATTTGGATAATAATTAAACCTTAAAGTGCTAAGTGTTTTTAATCTTGAAAAAGCCTCCCTTGATTTATTGGGATTCATTTTGTTTAGTTTAATTAAACTTTTAAATAAAGTTTCACTTAAACTATAAATTTTATCAAAATATTGGCTCAAGGATTTAATTGAAGTCTTATTAAAACATATGCCCAGATTTAAATATTCAATATATTGATTATTTAATTTTGAAGAATATCTTTTAGTTACTTTTAAATCCCCTATATCTAAACCTTCTTTGCCATTTACATCATTGGGAAAGTATCCTCTGTAAAGATTTTTGTTTTTCTTATTCCATTTTTTTGGTGATAATTTCCTTTTTTTGCTGTCTGGCAAATGGAAGAATTTATTTCCTACATTACATATTTTTTTAATTTCTTTTAAGTCAAGCCCATGTCCTGTTATTTGAAAAAAACCTACTTTAACAGAAGCTTTTTCAATTTCTTTAATTGTTTTAAATGCACTTAGAGTTTCAAAATTGTTTTTGACTAGTGAAGATATATTGATTGTTGGTATATAGTTTTTGGTCATCTTCTAACTGGAGTTTCTGTTGCAATATATTGATCTCTAGCCTTTTCTCTAAAGTAAATATAAATTCCAGCAGCTATTATACATGCAACTCCAAAAAATGTTCTACCTGAAGGAATTTCATTAAATAAAAAATAACCAGGTATCATAGACATTATAATTAGAGAATATTCAAACAAAGAAACCACAGAAGGTGAAGCAACAATGTAAGCTGAAAATATGCAGAGGAAAGCAATTGAGGCCACAAAACCAAAAAATAAGATAAATTTCCATGTATATTCAATATTTGAAAACCACTCTCTAAAAATAAACTGTGTAGTCGGATCAAAGTCGGGGTTATTAAATTGTCCATTTCCCATAAACAAATAAATTAGACCACATAAAATTAGGGCTATTAAATAAAAATAAAATAATTGAGTATTTACATCATCTTTGTCAGATGTGTATTTTGTTATAGTCATGGATGCAGCATAAAAGAATGCACATACTACTGGGAGTAAACTTTTGTATTCAAAATCAGAAAAGTTTGGGTCTAGTACAATAAAAACTCCTATAAAACCAAAGACAATTGCTGACCACCTTCTAATTCCAATAAATTCTTTCAAAAAAAATTTAGCAAAAATAGATACAAAAAAAGGACAAGAAAAAAATAAGGCATTTGCAGTTGCTAGTGGCATGTAAGTAAGAGAAATAAAGAAAGCTGAAAACGCTAAAAAGTGAATAACCACTCTAATAATTGTCCAAACAGGATAGTAAGTTTTTAGTGAAACTTTTTGTTTTCTAAATTTTATGTAACTAAAAAGTAAAATAGCTGCAACAAAATATCTTCCAAAAAAGATTTCATAAAGAGAGGCTTTCTCAAAAATATATTTAATTAAAGAGTCCTGCATCGCAAATAATGTCATTGCAATGATTATTAAAATAATACCTTTAGAATTATTATCTTTTGTCATTTATCTAAGAGGTTTTTCCGTAGCAATAGATTGATTTTGTGCCTTTTCACGCATAAAAATATAAACACCACTGCATACTATTATTAAAATTCCAAACACTGTATTTAATGAAGGTATTTCATCAAAATATAACCATCCTACAAGCGGTGACCAAAATAATATTGAATATTCGAAAGGCGAAACAACAGCTGGAGAAGCTATACTATAAGCTTTAAATAAAAAAAGAAATGCAGCAGTTGCCGTTACTCCAGTTGCAGTCATTAATAAAATGTTAGAGTTAAAATCAACAAACCATTCCCTGAATATAAATTGAGAAGCTGGATGATCCGAGACGTTATACTGACCATCACCAATTATAAAATAGAAAATTATACTAATAATTATTGCGCCAATATAAAATGTAAATGTTTGCGTATAAACACTATCTTTATCAGATGTTTTTTTTATTATTATCATAGATAATGAATAACAAAGCGCACATAAAATAGGTAATAAGCTTAAATAGTTAAAATTACTAAAATCAGGATTTAATGTTACATAAACTCCAATAAATCCCACAACTACAGCAGACCATCTTCTCAATCCTATTTCTTCTTTTAAAAAAAAATGAGCGAATATTGTAATTAAAAATGGAGTAACAAAAAATAAAGCTGTAGCTGTACCAAGTGGTAACACGGTCAAAGAAACATAAAAAGAGCTGAAACCAAAGAAAAAAAGTATTACGCGTGTAAATGTTAAAAGAGGATATTGGGTTTTAAATACTATTGGTTTTTTTGTAATTATTAAAAAAAATAAAATAAGCAAAAAACTTACCACAGTTCTTATTAGGTAAATTTCATAAAGTGAAACAAAATTATAAATATGCTTCATAATTCCGTCCTGGACAGAAAAAACTATCATTGCAATTAATATGAAGACTATTCCTTTAGGATTATTGTTTTGAACACTCATTTACGCTCTATATCAAAAAAGAATATGTTTTTAAATTTATTAAATTTGTGTCATATTTAATTATGATTTCAGAAGAAGATAAAATAATGATGGAAACTCTCTATTGGTGGGGTATTCCAACTTTATTTAGATGCAAAAATGATCCAGATCCAAAGAATTGTGATATTGCATTAGTAGGTGTTCCTCATAGTACAGGAAATGGAACTACAGAAAGAGATCAACATTTAGGTCCAAGAGCAGTTAGAAATATTTCTGCAATGCTGAGACGTTCACACTTTGATTATAAAATTGATCCATGGAAAGAAAATAAAATTCATGATTTGGGAGATGTTCCTTTTCCAGAAGCTAATGATAATGAAAAATGTATTGAGAGAATTTCAGCTTTTTATGATCATATAGAACAAGCGGAAAAACCTGTTGTTTCAATAGGTGGAGATCACTCAGTAACTGGAGGAATTGTTCAAAGTTTAGCAAAAAAGAATTCAAAATTAACTAAAGGAAAAAAAATAACATTCCTACATTTTGATGCCCATACAGATTGTTTTGAAAAATTAGATCATTTTTTGGGTGCAAAAAAATCAGCAGCACATTGGGCTTCTTATTTAGTTAAACAAGGAAATGTTGATCCACATACAAGTACGCAGATAGGTATAAGAGGAAATCCAAGAACATTAGATTGGTTACAGGCGAGTTACGATATTGGTTATCAAGTAATTACAATGGATGAATATAGAGAATGGGGTTATGAAAAATGTGTGAAAATGATTTTAGATAGACTAGGTGACAATCCAATTTATGTTACTTTCGATTTAGATTGTTTAGATCCAACAGTAGCTCCAGGAGTAGCAAACATAGAACCCGCGTATAAAGGATTTAATATGGATGAAGCACGAAAACTTATTCAATGTTTAAAAGGAAAAAATGTAATTGGTGGAGATGTTGCTTGTTTAATGCCAACAAAAGATAGTCCAAATCAAATTACAGCAATGGTTGCAGCTTCTATAATGTTTGAAATTATTTGTTTAATTTCAGTTTATCGTAACAAGTAATTTTAATTTAAAATAAATTCGGATGCTCTTTCAGCAATCATTAAAGTTGGAGCGTTAAGGTTTCCACTTGTAATTTCAGGCATTACAGACGCATCAACTACTCTTAGATTTTCAACACCATGAACTTTTAGTTTTTGATCTACAACAGCCATATTGTCTACTCCCATTTTTAAAGTACAAGATGGGTGGTAAGCAGTCTCAGCTTTAGATCTGATGTATTCTTCGAATACCTCATTAGTTTGGGCATATTCTCCTGGTCCAATTTCTTTTCCTGCAAAAGGCTTCAAAGAGTCTTGTCCTAAAATTTTTCTAGCTACATGAATACATTCTATTGTTTGTTTTAAATCATCCTCATGTTCAAGATAATTAAATTGAATTTTTGGATAATCATAAGGGTTTGAGCTGTTTAAAGTTATATGACCTCTACTTTTTGGATGGTTTGGACTTGCATGTAACTGGTAACCATGCCTATCTGGATCAACTAATCCATGATCGATTACAAAGGCAGGAAAAAAATGAAATTGAATATTTGGATACTCTCTTTCTGGAGATGATTTACAAAATCCTCCAGCTTCCAAGAAAGAAGTAGAACAAGGACCACTTCTATTCAAAAACCATTGAATTCCAATTCTAACCATATTTAACTTATTAACGTATGAGTATAAGGTGTCTTTAGTTTTGCATTCTTGCTGAACATAAGTTTCCAAGTGATCCTGTAAGTTTTTTCCAACACCATCTAAGTTGTGAACAACACTAATTCCTTTATCTTTTAAGTGTTGGCTTGGACCAATTCCAGAAAGCATTAGTAATTGCGGTGAATTAATTGCACCTCCACTTAAAATTACTTCTTTATTGGCATAAATCTTTTCGACTTTATTCTTTATTTTTACTTCAATCCCAATTGCTTTTTTTCCATCAAAAATAATTCTTTCAACAAAAGCTTCTGTAAATACTTTAAGGTTTTTTCTTTTTTTAGCAGGATTTAAATAATACTTAGATACACTTGCTCTTTCTCCCTTATGAATAGTAACATCGTACATTCCAAAACCTTCTTGTTCTTTACCGTTCATATCATTGTTTATTTTGTAACCAGCCTCACCAGCAGAGTCCACAAAGGCTTTGAATAAAGGATTTTTATTTTTAGACTGGTTCACTGGAAGTATTCCATTGCCACCCCGATATTCATTTTCTCCTTCAGACCATGTTTCAATTTTTTTAAAATAGGGAAGAACTTTTTCATAAGACCAATCTTCCAATCCAAATGATGCCCATCTTTGATAATCATTTGGATTTCCTCTGACAAATACCATTCCATTATGTGCAGAACATCCACCAATCATTTTTCCTCTAGGGCAGAATAATCTTCTGTTATGCAAGTGAGGTTCTGGTTCTGAATAATATTTGTAGTTATACTTTGGATCATGCATTGTGTATAAAATCGCAAGTGGCATGTTGACTTTCCAGATATCACTGGGTTTCCCAGCTTCAAATATGGCTACATTGTTTTGATCATTTTCTGTTAATCGATTTGCAAGTACACAGCCTGCACTTCCAGCGCCAATGATTAAATAATCGAAATTCATATAAGTTTTGAACTTAACAACTTTTCATAGTCATGAATAGATTTCATTTTT
>NZ_CVSK01000031.1 GCF_001180025.1 Candidatus Pelagibacter communis | reverse complement strand
CTCCATCATAATACCCATAAAGACAAAGAGCGGGACGGCGGCGAGAGTTTGTTCGGTCATGACCATCGAGAACTGGAGGGTCATTAAATAAAAGACTAATTTTCCAAATCCTAGATACCCAAATACAAAACCTAAGAAAATTAATGTAAATGAAATTGGAAATCCGACAAAGATTGCAAAAAGCATTACTCCAACTAAAATAAAACCTAAAATGGCTGGATCAATTAATTCTGCTATCATTCATCTTCTCCTGGCCATTTTCCTCTTGTGGCAGCCCAATAACTTTTAAATAATTCTGAAATACCTTGGATCAGTAAAAATATTATACCAATTAGTAGACAACTTTTAATTGGCCACATATAGGGCATCCAGGTTGTATCCATTCCTCTTTCACCTCTTTGAATAGACTCCCCTACATATCCAATAGTCATGTAAAGAAATACTATTAAGCCTGGAAAATAAAATAAAATATATAACCAAAAATCAATTGTTCCTTGATTCTTGGTTTTAAAATTTCTGTATAAAAAATCAGCTCTTATATGAACACCTTTAGAAAGTGCATAACCAGCACCCAACATAAAAAGTGCACCATATAAAAAGCGACTTATGTCATAAGCCCAAATTGTTGGGGAATGAAATAATTTTCTAGCAAGAACCTCATAAGTCATTGCAAG
>NZ_CVSK01000030.1 GCF_001180025.1 Candidatus Pelagibacter communis | reverse complement strand
AGCTGCATCAGCACATTCGATTACTGCACTTAATTGAGGGTAACCAACTCCAGTTTGGATTCTTGTAGTACAAACACTTCCAGGTCCAATTCCAACTTTAACAATGTCTGCTCCACTTAGAACTAATTCTTGAGTCATATCTGCTGTTACTACATTACCAGCAATTATTGTTTTAGTTGGGTATTTGTCTCTTACTGATTTAATAAAATTGGTGAAATGTTCTGTGTATCCATTCGCAACATCAATGCAAATAAATTTAAAAAAATTAAATTCTTTTAATACCTTGTCTAAATTTTGAAAATCTTCTTTTTTAATACCAACACTTAGTGCAATATTAGGATATATTTTTTTTATATTTTTATTTAGTTTAATTTTTTTAACGTCGTGTTGTTTGGTTAATGATGTGATCATTCCATATTCATTTAATTTTTCAGCAACACTTAGCTCTCCAACACCATCCATATTTGCTGCCATTATGGGAATACCTGACCATTCATTTTTGCTGTATTTGAATCTGTATGTTCTTAGAAGATTTACATCTTTACGACTTTTTAAGGTACTTCTTTTAGGCCTAAAAAGCACATCTGAATAATCTAACTTAAGCTCTTCTTCAATTCTCATTGATTATTAAGTTATAATCATAATAATTTATTTCAAACATTATATAGCCTGTGGATAAGTTTTTTGTTTTTCTAATGCCCTGGAAATTCAATTAAATTCTCAACTTTATAATTATTTTTAACCAAATTATCTGATCCACCTAGATCAAATAGGTTAATTACAAATACAAATGCTGAAACTTTACCTTTCGAAATCTCAACCAATTTTGCAGCTGCTTCAGCAGTTCCTCCTGTTGCAACAAGATCATCTATTATTAAGACTTCATCTTTTTCACTGATAGAGTCTTTATGTACTTCGATTGTTGCTGTTCCATACTCAAGTTCAAAATCTACAGAATGAACATCTGCTGGTAGCTTATTTTTTTTTCTTAACATTATAAAAGGTTTTTTAAGAATATAGGATACGGCAGAAGCAAAAACAAAACCTCTAGACTCAATAGCAGCTATTTTTGTAAAATTATATTTTTTGGACCTATCAATGATTTGATTTATCGTTTCCTCAAATGCATTTTCATCTTTAATTAGTGTTGTTATATCTCTAAATAAAATACCTTTTTTCGGATAATCAGGAATAGATCTAATATAATCTTTCAAATTCATAATAGTTAAATATAAAAGTATAAATAAATATATTTTTAATTATGACAACAAATAAATTAGCAATAATTGGTGGTAGCGGTCTTTATGATGTTGAGGAATTCAAAGATAGAGAATTACTTGATTTACAAACACCCTGGGGGAAACCTTCTGATCAGATTTTAAAAACCAAATATAATAGTAAGGAAGTTTATTTTTTACCTAGACACGGTAGAGGACACTTTGTTTCTCCTTCAAAAATAAATTTTAGAGCAAATATAGATGCACTTAAGCAATTAGGTGTTACAGATATTGTTTCAGTATCAGCTGTAGGTTCTCTTAAAGAAAATTTACCCCCTGGAAAATTTGTAATCATTGATCAATTTATTGATAGAACTTTTGCAAGAAATAAAACTTTTTTTGATGATGAAATTGTTGCACATGTATCAATGGCTCATCCAACCTCTAATGGATTAATGAATGCATGTGAAGAATCAATTAAAAAATCAAATATAGAATATCAAAGAAATGGAATATATGTTGTTATGGAAGGACCACAATTTTCTACATTAGCAGAATCTAATTTATATAGATCATGGAATGCAGATGTGATTGGTATGACCAATATGCCTGAAGCAAAATTAGCAAGAGAAGCTGAAATTAGATATGCATCTGTTTCTATGGTCACTGATTTTGATTGCTGGCATCCAGATCATGAAAATGTTGATGTTAAACAAGTAATTAAAGTTTTACTAGGTAACGCTGAAAAAGCAAAAGTTATGATCAAAAATTTAATTGATAATTTTGAAGATAATATTGACCCAAATGACCCAACAAACAATTGTTTAGATGTAGCAATTATTACTGCTCCAGAAAAAAGAACAAAAAAGACTATAGATAAATTAAAAACTGTAGCAGGCAGAGTTTTAAATAAATGAGAATAGAGGGAAAAGAGTATCGAACTATTTGGTTTGAAAATAATGTTGTTAAGATTATTGATCAAACAAAACTTCCTCACCAATTTGTAATCAAAGAATTAAAGACAGTTAAAGATGCAATTAATGCAATTAAAGTAATGGAGGTAAGAGGTGCACCTCTAATTGGTGGAACAGCTGCTTATGGTCTAGCTTTGGCAGTTCAAGAAAATAATGATTCAGAATTTATAAAAAAAAGTGCAAAAGAATTAATTCAATCAAGACCTACTGCTATTAATTTAAAGTGGGCTGTAGACCGAATGATAAAAAAATTAACAGGTATTAATAGTAATCAACTATTAAATGTTGCTTTAAATGAAGCAAAAGAAATATGTGATGAAGATGAAAAGTTTTGTGAAAATATTGGTGTTAATGGATTAAAAGTAATTGAAGAAATTTATAATAAAAAGAAAGACACAGTAAACATACTAACACATTGTAATGCAGGTTGGTTAGCAACTATTAATTGGGGCACAGCAACATCGCCAATTTACCATGCTCATAAAAAAGGAATACCAGTTCATGTATGGGTAGATGAAACAAGACCAAGAAATCAAGGTGCAAACTTAACATCATACGAATTAAACGAAGAGGAAATTCCAAACACAATTATTGCTGATAATACAGGGGGTATTTTAATGCAGAGGGGTGAAGTTGATATGTGTATTGTAGGTACTGACAGGACTTTATCTAATGGAGATGTTTGTAATAAAATTGGAACTTATCTTAAAGCATTAGCTGCTTATGATAATAACGTTCCTTTTTATGTGGCTCTTCCAAGCTCAACAATTGATTGGGACATCAAAGATGCAAAAGATATTCCCATTGAAGAAAGAAATTCAGAGGAATTATCTCATGTTGAGGGTATAGATGAGAATAATGAAATTAAGAAAGTTTTGATATACCCAACTAAAAGTAAAGCTATGAATTTAGCTTTTGATGTAACACCTGCAAAATATGTAACAGGTTTGATTACAGAAAGAGGAATTTCTGAAGCCTCATCTAATGGTTTAAAACAATTATTTAAGAAATAATTTTAGAGGATATTAATCCATCGAGTGGTTTAGGGTGAAACCATGTAGATTTTTGAGGCATATATTTTTTCTTTTCTGCAAAAGTTAAAACTTGTGAAATATTTGTGGGATATAATCTAAATGCTAAATTATACTCCTTAGAATTTACAAAATTTTCCAAAGTTTTTTTACCTTTAAAACCCGATACGAATTTAATATTTTTTTTATTTGTGAGAATTTTATTTAATATTAATTTTCTAAGGATTGTAACGTCTAATTCTTTTGATTTTTTAAAAAGTTTAATTGTATACCACTTTTTGTTTGCGTACATTTCAATTTGGTTTTGTTTGAGTTTCTTATTATTTTTAGAAATACTTAAATTGAAGTTTTTTGAAATTATTTTCTTAATTTTATCAAATTTAAAGCTCGTTTTTATAACTCTATTATAATCTAGTATATTTACCTGGTTGTTAGGAAAAGCAATTATCATAGGAGCAATTTTTTTTTTACTTTTTAGCATAGCCTGAATTCTATGATGTCCATCACAGATATATATTTTTCTAATATTTGTTAGATATTTTTTTAATAGTTTTTCAGTATTTGTTTCTTTAACAACCCAAAGTTCATGCCTACACTTGTCAGTAGATTTAAAATTATAGTCTGGCTTAAATTTAAAAAAACTCTTTAATTTTTTTAAAGATTTTGGCGTGCTTTTATATGTAGTATAAATTGGGCTTATTTGACTATTAAATTTTAATAATTGTTCTTTTCTTTTTTTAATCCTTTCTTTGAAAGTTTCTTCATGACCTAATATTTTTTTATCATCATAGTTATCTAAATTTATTTTTCCAACTAAACCGAGTAATTTTTTATTGTTGTGAGTAATTCTATATAAATAAAAATGATTAGATTTATCCTCTTGAAGAACACCTTTGTCTTTAAGTCTTTTAAGTATTTTTTTTGATTTATTAATTTTGGAAGTATTTAATAAATTAAGAAAATTTAATTTTTTATTTGGTTTGTAATTATCAATATAACTAACATTTGGAGAAGTGACTTGTTTTGCAAACTTTTTTTTAGGTCTTGTTCCGCAAAATGGTTTTATCAAACTCAATTTTTAAATTAAGCAATTTTTGGTAATTCTTCTAAAGCTTTATCAACACTTGCTTGATCAAATTTATCTTCAGCTAAATTTCCTTCAAAGAAATCACCATAAGCTTTCATATCAAAGTGACCATGACCACAAAGATTAAATAGAATTGATTTAGACTCACTGTTCTTTTTACATTCTAAAGCAGCATCAATAGCACCTTTTACAGCATGAGTTGCCTCAGGAGCAGGAACTATACCTTCGGTTCTTGCAAAACTTACTCCTGCCTCAAAACATTCTTTTTGACCATAAGCTTTTGCTTCTATTGCACCAATCTCCTTTAGATGACTAACCATTGGAGCCATAGCATGATATCTCAATCCACCTGAGTGTGTTGCTGGTGGAATAAATTGAGAGCCTAAAGTATGTGTTTTCATTAATGGCGTTAATCTTCCTGTATCACCGAAATCATAAACAAATTTACCTTTTGTTAGTGAAGGACAAGATTTTGGCTCACAAGCTATTACTCTAGTATTTTTTCCTTCTCTAAAATTTTTACCTATAAATGGAAAAACTAATCCTGAAAAGTTGCTTCCACCACCAGTACAACCAACCAAAATATCTGGATAATCATCAGCCATCTCCATTTGAAGCAAAGCCTCATTACCAACAATAGTTTGATGCATAAGCACATGGTTTAACACACTACCAAGTGCATATTTTGTGTCAGGGTTTTTTGCTGCCATCTCAACAGCTTCAGAAATAGCTATACCTAAGCTACCTGTATTGTTTGGATCTTTAGCTAATATAGCTTTTCCACTATCTGTTTCATCTGATGGACTTGCAACACATCTTGCTCCATAGGTCTGCATTACCAGCTTTCTATATGGCTTTTGCTCAAAACTAACTTTAACCATATAAACATCTAATTCTATTCCAAATAATTTACATGCAAAAGCAAGCGATGTTCCCCATTGACCAGCGCCAGTTTCAGTAGTTATTTTTTTAGTCCCTTCTTCTTTATTATAAAATGCTTGTGCAACTGCTGTATTAGGCTTGTGACTACCTGAAGGACTTACTCCCTCGTATTTGTAATAAATTTTTGCAGGTGTATCTAAAAATTTTTCTAATTTTCTTGCTCTATAAAGTGGAGAAGGTCTCCATTGTTTATAAATCTCTCTTACCGGTTCAGGTATTTCTATTTCTCTATCTTGAGAAACTTCTTGTCCAATTAGTGCCATTGGAAATAATGGAGCTAAATCGTCTGGACCTATAGGTTTAAGAGTTCCTGGATGTAAAACTGGATCTAGAGGTTTTGGAAGATCTGCAGCAATATTGTACCAAGTTTTTGGCATTTTGCTTTCTTCTAAAAAGTATTTAATTGTATCCGACATGTTTTATTTTTTATATAGTTTGTTATTTATCATCTCTAAAATCAAGTATTTTTTATATGAATAACAAAAAGCAAGAGGTTATTGAGTTTTCAAAAAGGCTAAATAGTACCAATTTATCCCCTCTAAGATCGGGCAACATTTCTGTTAGAACCCAAATTGATGGTGAAGATGGATTTTACATTACTCCATCGGGAATTAAATATGAAAACTTAAAAGAAGAAGACATAGTTTTTTTATCAAATGAAAAAGAATATGATTTTCTTAAAATTTTTAATTCTGGACTAAACCCATCTTCTGAGTGGAGGTTTCATCAAGACATTTATAAAAACAAAAGAGAGGCAAAGGCCATAGTTCACTCCCATTCAACCCATGCTACAGCTATTTCTACCCATAGAAAATCAATACCACCTTTTCATTACATGATAGCGTTAATTGGTGGTGATGATATCAAGTGTGCAGAATATGCAACCTTTGGTACAAAAGAATTATCTCACAATATTATTAAAGCTCTAAAAAATAGGAAGGCGTGTTTAATGGCAAATCACGGCCAGATTGCATTTGGAGATTCTTTAAACAAAGCATTTGAACTTGCACAAGAAGTAGAAAATATTTGCCATCAATACTTTCTTGCACTAAAACTTGGACAACCAAAGAATCTATCTTTTGCAGAAATGCAAAAAATATTAGAAAAAGTTAAGGGTTATAAAAAAGGATAATAAATTGACTAAAGTTGGAGAACATATAACTCTAGATATCATTGGAACCACTAAAGAGTATGATCCATCTGTTTTTGAAAAAGTAATTAACGAAATTGCAAAAGCTGCAAAAGTTTCAATTTTAAATATTTCTAAATATAAGTTTGAACCACAAGGATTTACAATTTTAGCATTATTGGCTGAAAGTCACATAAGTTTTCATACATTTCCTGAAAAAGGAATTATAAGTTTTGATTTCTTTACTTGTGGCAAAGTAAGTCCATCAGTTGCAATTGATATAATAAAAAAAGAATTTGAACACAAAAGAATAGTAAAAAAAGAATTTAATAGAGACACCAAATCTCTTTATCATGACATCTATAGTTCACCAGGCTTACAAAAATCATATGTAGTGAACGATGTTTTAGAAGATTTTAAATCAAAAGTTGGTCAACATATAGAAATTTTAGACTTGGAACAATTTGGTAAATCTTTATTTATTGATGGTGAAATACAAGTCGCGTCAACTGATGAGCATTTATATAGCTCAACCTTTGTAGGTTCTGGTTTAGATTTAAATAAAGACAATGAAAGAGCAGCAATTATTGGTGGAGGAGATGGAGGAGTTGCAAGAGAATGTGTTTCAAAAAATTTTAACTTTATCGATTGGTACGAACTAGATCCTGAAGTAGTCGATGTTTGCAACAAACATCTTGGAGATATTGGAAAAAAAGCAACTGAAAAAAATTCTGTAAAATGTGTTTGGGGTGATGCTTTCGAAAGTATTAAATCAGTAAGTGATGATACTTATGACCACATATTTGTAGATCTTAATGATGATCAATTTTGTATAGACTTAGCTGCAAAAAACATGGATTCACTAGTTAGAATATTAAAACCAAAAGGTGTGATCACTACTCAAGTAGGTAGTCAGGATAAAAAACCACAGCAGGTTGAAAATTGGTTAAATGTTTTTAATCAAAATTTTGGGAATGCAAAATTATCAAGAGTTTACATACCTAGTTTTGATTGTTCTTGGAATTTTTCTTCATCAATTAACCACTAATTTTTCTTTTTTCTTATTTAAATTTGTGAAATAATTCTTCTTAATTAAAGGAGAAAATAATGAATATATTCAAAAAAACTATTTTAACAGTTCTTGCTTCTTTATTTATCATAGGAAATGTTTCTGCTGAAAAAATAAAAATTGGAACTGAAGGCGCTTACCCTCCATGGAATTCAAAAGATGCATCAGGTAATCTTATTGGTTTTGAGGTCGAGCTTGCTAAAGAACTTTGCACAATCATGAAATATGAGTGTACAATTGTTGAACAAGATTGGGACGGTATGATTCCAGCTCTAGTAATGAGAAAGTTTGATGCAATAATGGCAGGAATGTCAATTACTGCTGAAAGACAAAAAACAATTACATTTTCACAAGGTTATGCTGATGAAGTAGCCTCTCTTGCAGTAATGAAAGGTTCAAGTTTAGAAGGTATGGATACACCAGAAGGAATTAATTTATCATTAGGTGGATCTGATGTTAAGAAAGCTCTTAAAACTTTAACCGGAGCACTTGCTGGTAAAACTGTTTGTACTCAAACAGGTACAATTCACCAAAATTTTTTAGAGTCTGGTGATGTTGGAAGTGTAAATGTTAGAACTTATAAAACTCAAGATGAGGTTAACCTAGATTTAACATCTGGAAGATGTGATGTTGCTTTAGCTGCAGCAGTAGCATTTACAGATTATGCAGACAAATCAGGTAAACCAGTTGTATTAGTTGGACCAACCTTTTCTGGTGGTGCATTTGGTAATGGTGTAGGTGTTGGTATTAGACAAGCTAGTGATAGTGCTATTGGAAAAAGAGATGCCAAAATCTTAAAAGACTTCAACAAAGCAATTAATAAAGCTAGAAAACAAGGAATTATTAGTAAACTTGCTATTAAGCACTTTGGTTTCGACGCTTCTATGTAATTCATTTCAGATCTGGCGACTATAATATATAGTCGCCAATCTATATGGAACTTCTCGCATTTGGTAAAACAGGTTGGGGGGATGAGTTATTTTACGCAACCCTGATGACAATTGCTGTATCGATTACAGCAATGTTAGTTGGTTTCTTTTTTGCATTAATTTTCACTCCTTTAAAGCTTTCAAAATATAAAACTTTAAATTTAGTTGGTAATTTTTACACTACAGTTATTCGTGGAGTTCCTGAACTACTAGTAATATACCTTTTCTTTTTTGGTGGTAGTGGAGCTATCATGTATGTAGCTTCTATTTTTGGTTATTATGAATACATAGAAATTAACGCTTTTATAACTGGTTCAATGGCTATTGGTATTATTTCTGGAGCTTATTCTACTGAAGTATTTCGGGGAGCAATTCAATCAATAGACAAAGGGCAGTTTGAAGCAGCAAAAGTTCTTGGAATAAATAGGTTTGGGCAATTTTATAAAATAATACTTCCTCAGATGTTAAGACTAGCAATTCCAAATTTAAGCAATGTTTGGCAAATAACTTTGAAAGATACTTCTCTTATTTCAGTAACAGGATTAGTTGAAATAATGAGGCAATCTTATATTGCAGCTGGCTCAACACGAGATCCACTGTTCTTTTATTCTTTTGCAGCAGTTTTATATCTGCTGCTTACTTACGTGAGTATGAAATTAATTAACAAACTAGAAGTTAAGTATAGCAGGGGGTATTAATGGATTTAGATTTAATGATCACTAGTTTCCCCAAACTTTTAGTAGCAACAGTAGTCACCTTAAAATTATTATCTGCATCATTATTTTTTGGATTATTCCTAGGTCTTTTCTTTGCAATTTTAAGATTAAATAAAAATATATTTATGAATAAATTTGCTTATGGTTATTCATATATATTTAGAGGAACACCATTATTGGTTCAGATTTTCATAATTTATTTTGGATTAGGACAAATCGAATATTTAAGAACAACTTTTCTATGGGTAATTTTAAAAGAACCTTATTGGTGTGCAATTATAGCATTTACTTTAAATACTGGAGCATATACTTCCGAAATTTTAAGATCAGCTTTTCAAACAATAAAACCAGGTATTATTGAAGCTGGAAAAAGTTTAGGAATATCAAACAAAATAATTTTTTACAAAATTCAAATTCCAATTGCTATTCGACAATCACTCCCAGCATATGGAAATGAAATAATACTAATGATGAAAGGGACTTCTTTAGCAAGTACAGTAACTTTGATGGATTTAACTGGTGTTGCTAAATATATAATTTCAACAACTTTTAAACCAATCGAAGTATTTATTGTTGCTGGTGGAATTTATTTGTTCATGACTTTTATCATCCATAATGTGATTAAATATTTAGAGAAAAAGTACAGCTTTCAACAATAAAATGTTTTTATCAGAGAAACAAATTAATGATTATCAAAGTGATGGTGTAATAATAATTAAGGATGTATTTAAAGATTGGATTGAGCCACTTAGAAAAGGATTTCAAAAAGTTTTAGATAGTCCAAGTAAGCACGGAAGAGAAAATGTAACTGATAATAATGGAAGATTTTTTGAGGATTATTGTAACTGGGAGAGGATAGAAGAATTTAAGGATTGTTTATATAATTCAACTGGAGCTCAAATAGTTGCAGAAGCAACCAATTCTAAATCTACTCAAATTTTTCATGAACATATTTTTATAAAGGATCCAGGCACTGATAAGGAAACACCATGGCATCAAGATATGCCGTATTACTGTGTTGATGGAAATGATACTGGAAGTTTTTGGATACCATTAGATGAAGTTGATCATAAAAATAATCTTAAATTAATTTTAGGTTCTCACAAATGGTCGAAGTTAATTAGACCCACAAAATGGTCCAATAACCAATCTTGGTATGATGATGATAATGCTTTTATGGATTTACCACCATCAAAAGAATTTGAAAAAAATATTTTAATTCCAGAACTAAGTTTAGGGGATGCTGTTTTATTTAATTTTAAAACTGTACATGGTTCAACAGGAAACAATTCTTCTAAATCACGTAGAGCATTTTCGATGCGATTTATAGGAGATGATGTAAAATATATTGATAGAGGAGGACCAACTTCACCTCCATTTGATGGAATTAATTTAAAAACTGGAGATTTGATGAGAGATGATTGGTTTCCTATAGTTTTTAGTAGCTAGTATATTCTTTAATTTCTTTAATACTTGATCCAGTGTGATTATTCATTTCCAATTTAATTTTTGCTCGATCATCATTTAAGAAATGAACATCTCTAGATAATTTTATAAATTTATCACCAAAGTCCTTATTTTTTTCACAATCTCTTTTGTCATCCTCAATAACCCAAAGTTTAGCATTAATTTCCTTTAAATCTTGGAATAATTTATTTAGTTTATCATCAGATTTAACATTTTTTTCTAACTGATCTTTAAGAATCGAATGTTCATTTGATATAAATTTTAGTTTTTCAGGATCTTTTATTTTTTCTTTTTTAATTTCTAAGATTGAAATTTTGTCTAAAAGTTCACCAACTGATACTTCTACTATAATTTTATTCATTAAATTTTATACTATGTTAAATTGTTAAAAATATGTCTAATATTTTAATCATTAAACACGGATCTTTGGGTGATATAGCTCAAGCTTGTGGCGCAATTCAAGATATTTCTGAGAATCATAAAGGAGATGAAATTTATTTGCTAACAACTAAACCATATTTTGATTTATTTAAAAAAAATCCACATATTTCTGATGTTATTTTAGATAAGCGATTATCAAGACTAAACCTGATTTATTTATATTCCTTAATGAAAAACATAAAAAAATATAGTTTCTCTAAAGTTTACGATCTTCAAAACTCAAGTAGAACAGCTTTTTATAAAAAAATTTTATTTCCAAAAGCAACAAAAGATACTTGGTCTTCTACAGAAACTACTTTACCTGAAGGAACTACAAAAGAAGATTTTGATAAAGACTCTGTTCTATCTAGATTTGATTATCAATTAAAAAGTTCAGGCATAAATACAAACCATACTTTGAATCCTGATTTTTCTTGGAGCACAACAGACATATCTCAAATAAAAAATTACCATCAATTAGATAAATATATTCTCCTTTTTCCTTTTTGTTCTCCTCATTTAACTTCAAAGAAATGGCCTTATTATAATGACTTAATTGCTATGATTAACGAAAAGTCAGATAATAAATTTAAAGTAGTAATTGCACCTGGACCGAGTGAAATTAAAGAAGCATCAAATATTAATGCACTCTGTGTTTTAGATAATGGTAAAGCTTTAGATATTTCTCAGTTAGCAACATTAATTAAAGATAGTTCATTTGTTATTGCAAATGATACTGGACCAGCACATATGACAGCACATTTAGGTTCAAAAGGAATCGCTTTATTTGGATCTCATACAACTCCTTTTAAAGTAAGTATCGAAAGGGAAAATTTTAAAGCAATCCAAGCCCCTGAATTGTCTAAACTTTCAGTAGAAAAAGTTTTTGAAAGACTTTCTGAAATTATTTCTTAATTTTTTCAATTACTCTTAAAAATATAGGAACTGTGAAAAGTATGAAAAGTAATCTTATTATATGGTGAAAAGCAACAAAATCTGGGTCTAAATCAAAAGCAATTGCTATAACCGCAACTTCATAAATTCCACCAGGGCTAAAAGATAAAATTAGAGTTAAAATATTTGTCTCAACAAAAAATGTTGCAACATAGGCTGCACCTAAACCTAATACTACTAAAATAGTAGTAGCTACAATACTATGAAGAGAATTATTGGCTATCTCTTTAACTGTTTTTTCAGCAAACCTACAACCAACTGAAGAACCAAGAATTAGCAGACAAAAATTTACTGTTTCATCTGGTAATTTATATGAGGCTATATCTGTAATTTGCAACAAACCACTGGCAAATAATGTTCCAGATAATAAAGCTGCAGGAATTCTAATTTTATCAAAAACAAAAATAAAAAATAATGATGCAACAATAAGTAAAATTAGATTTAAATGATTTTGAGTTAAATAATTAAAATTGTCATTTAATAAAACATCGTTACTAGTATTATTTACTATAATAAATGGAATTACAGTTATTATGATGATTAATCTGATTAAGTGAGAGGTTGCTACTTGAGATAAATCTGTTTTTTCATTTTCAGCTAAAATCATTAAAGGGCCTAACGCACCAGGAGCTGCTGAAAAAATTGAGGCTTTTTCACTATAACTTGCAAATTTTTGAAGGTATTTAGCGACAATTAAAATACAAATTATTATGTAGATGAACATAATTAACGAAGTCCAAATCCAATCAAACATTTGATTAAATAGATTTTGGTCTATGTAATTTCCAATATGTAAACCTAAAATTATCAAGATAAAACTTAATACAATTTTAGGCATAATGATTTTTAGACCTGATAAAGCAGCAATTGAGGTGATAATCATAGGTCCCAAAAACCAAGCCAGAGGGATATTAAAATATTCAGCAATAATTGCGCTAGGAAAAGAAATTATTAAGACAGAAATAAATTTAATTGTTAATATCTGAGATAAATTTTCTTTAAAATTTTTGATTAATAAATTCATTTTCATTTATCTATCTGATTGACTCTAGTTTATATTAACTATTTAATACAAATAAAATAATAAACAATAAGAGAGGTATTATGAGTAATATTAAAAAATTATTTTCAGTACTATTCTCAGCAATCCTATTATTCTCAGCGACAACTACTAGTTCATTAGCAATTGATAAATTGCACTTTGTAATTGGTGGTGGTGCTGGAGGTGGTTGGGATGGAACTGCTAGAGGTACTGGAGAAGCTTTAACAAAAGCTGGAATGTTAAATAGCGCATCATTTGAAAATATGTCAGGTGGTGGTGGTGGTAAAGCACTTGCTTATATGATTAACACTAAACCTGCTAACACAGTTTTAGTTCAATCAACACCATTAGTATTAAGATCAATTACTAGACACAAAGGTTATGTAAAAGGAAGTGGAACTTTATCTTATAAAGATGTTGTGCCAATCGCTGGTGTAATTGGTGACTACGGTGCTATCGCAGTTGCAAAAAGTTCATCTTTTAAAAATTTTAAAGATGTAGTTGATGCATATAAAAAAGATCCAAATTCAGTTAAAATGGCTGGTGGATCAGTGAGAGGAAGTATGGACCATTTAATTGGTGCTTTAGCTTTCCAAGCTGCAGGTGCAGATCCGAATGCTGTTCAATACATTCCTTATGATGCTGGTGGAAAAGCTTTAGCTGGACTTTTATCTGGAGAAACTCAAATCATTTCAACTGGTCTAGGTGAATTGATGGGTGCAAGAGACCAAGTGAGAATTATTGGTATTACTGCTCCTTCAAGAGTTTCTGATGCACCAGATGCACCAACTCTTAAAGAACAAGGATATGATGTACAATTCGTTAACTGGAGAGGTTTCTTTGGCCCTCCAGGCATGAGCAATGCTGATAGATCAGCTATTGCAAAAATGCTTGGCGATGTACAAAAAACTCCTGAATGGGAAACTGTCAGAGCAAGAAATGCTTGGGTTAATATTTATAATCCAGAAGGCAAGTTTGTTTCTTTCTTAGAAAAACAAACTCAAGAAATGACAGCTCTTATGAAAAAATTAGGAGTAATATAATCCTTAGGATTATTTGAAATTAGAGCAGTGAATATAAATACTACAAAAATTATATCACTGCTCTTTTTTATTTTTTCAGCATTTTATTTATATACTGCTTACCAAATTCAAGTATTTGCATTTGATGAAAATGCACCATTTAATGCACGAACATTTCCAATTTATTTAGGTTATGCAGGATTATTTTTTTCTGGATTAAAACTTATTTTACCAGATCCAAATACAATTAAAGTTGATCATAAAAATTTAGAATATAAGAAAACAGGAATACTTATACTTATTGCTATTATTTATGGAGCTACAATTTTAAAAGTTGGATATTTTTTAACTACATCTTTATTTTTATTTGCGTCATATTACTTTTTAGGAGAACGAAGATGGATTTTAATGTTTTTATTATCCTTTCCATTTGTTGCAGCCTTTATGTATCTCCTACACGGTATTCTTGATATATATTTGAGGGATCCATTCTTACAATCAATAGGAGTTATGGGATGATTGAAGGAATTTTAATTGGATTAACAACAGCACTTACTTTTCAGAACATATTAATGGTTATGGTTGGTTGTTTTTTTGGAACAATAATTGGAATGCTCCCTGGTCTTGGGCCAATGACAGCTATCGCATTGATGATACCAATTACCTATGGTTTTGATCCTGCAACAGGATTAATTTTGATGGCTGGTGTTTATTATGGAGCAGTATTTGGTGGTTCTACTTCTTCTATATTATTAAATGCACCCGGTGTTCCTGGAACAGTTGCAACTTCATTTGATGGTTATCCTATGGCACAACAAGGTAAGGCGGGTAAGGCTTTAGCGATTGCAGCATGGAGTTCGTTTGCAGGTGGAACATTATCTGCAATTTATTTATTATTTATGGCTCCAAGTTTATCAAAAGTAAGTTTATCTTTTAGATCACCAGATTACTTTGCTTTAATGATTTTGGGTTTAACTGCGATTGCTGCTTTTTCATCTAAAGGACAATTTTTAAAAGCAATGATGATGGTGGTCCTTGGTTTGATGTTAGCTTCAGTTGGTCAAGATAGTTTGTCTGATATTACAAGGTTTACATTTAATAATATGAACTTAACTGATGGTATTAGTTTTGTACTTGTTGTGATGGCAACATTTGCAATGAGTGAAGCGTTAACAATTATTTTAAAAAGAAATGATCCAACTAGTGCTGCTAAACAAGTTTCATTAACTGAATTAGGCTCGATTAGAATTAATAAAGAAGAACGAACTAAAATGTATAAAACAATTCCAAGATCGTCAGTAATTGGATTTTTGATTGGTGTTCTTCCGGGTGCTGGTGCAACAATTGCATCCTTTTTAGCTTATGGAATGGAACGAAATGTTGTTAGCGACGAAGAGAAAGAAAAATTTGGTAAAGGCAGTGTAAATGGTTTATCTGCACCAGAAACTGCAAATAATGCAGCTTGCTCAGGATCTTTTGTTCCTATGCTTACTTTAGGAATTCCTGGAAGTGGAACAACCGCGGTAATGCTAGGTGCACTTTTAGGATTTGGTGTTCAGCCTGGTCCAAGACTTTATATGACTAACCCCGAAATTTTTTGGTCAATAATTATGTCCATGTACATTGGAATGGTAATTTTGCTTATATTAAACTTACCACTTATTCCTTACATAGCTAGAATTCTTGCTGTTCCTAAAAATTACTTAATTCCTTTAATTTTATTTTTCTCTGTAACTGGTATTTATGTAATGTCATTTAATAACTTTGATATTTATTTAATGATTGGGATAGCCGTAGTAGCAACTTTTTTAAGATTATATGATTTCCCGATGCCACCTTTGATATTAGCCTTTGTCCTAGGTGGATTGATGGAGGAAAACTTGAGACGATCTTTATTATTAAGTAATGGTTCGTGGGAATTTTTGTGGGATAGAACTTTAACTGCATGTATCTTAGCTACTACAATTTTAATTGTAATTTGGCATATCTACAAAACCTTTAAGAAGAAAAATTAAGATTTTATATCTAGACGCTTTCTAATAATTTCTTTATCAAGCTTCATTTCACGATATGACATAATGATAACCCCTATAAATATCACACTTGCACCAATCCAGGTGAAGAGGTCGGGTGTTTCACTAAAAACATAATATCCAATTAAAGAAGCAAACACTAAACTTAGAAATGAGTATGGTTGTGTCATACTAACATCTACTAATTTGTATGCGTGATTTATGCAAAGATGTAACAATGTACCAAATAAACCTGCAAAAAATAAATAAATCAAAGTTTGAAAACTAGGTGTTTGCCAATAAAACAACGCAATAATGAAACTAAAAATTGCCATATACGTGTATCCATAAGATAAAATCGTAATCGAACTATCATCTTTTGCGATAGTTTTTGTAATTATAATCACTATTGACCACATAAAAGACGATGCCAGTGCCATATAAACTCCAAGAGAGATTTCAATTATTCCTGGTCTTAAAATTATTAGCATTCCTATAAATCCTAAAACCAGTGCAAAACTCCTGTAAATGTAAATTTTTTCTCCTAGAAATAAAACTGCCAAAATAGTTACTATGAAAGGAACAACAAAAGATATTGCTGTAGCTTTTTCAATTGGCATCATTACTAACGCTGAGAAATATAATAACATTGAAGGTAAATTTAAAACCGCTCTAAGAAAATGTTTCTTGTGATGATTGGTTTTAAAAACTGTAAAATTAGATTTTAGCATATAGGGAAAAATAATTAGGAAACCAAATAAAAATCTAAAAAAACCTGCAACATAAACATTAATTTCCTCTTGTGCTAATTTTAAAAAGGTTAACATTAATGTCCCACAAAAAACTGAGATTATAATTAAAAAAATTGCTAATTTATTCTTAGACATCAATAAATGACTATATGTAAAACTAAACTATAAACAATCATAGTTTAAGTTAATTTTTTGATGATTGGTTTAAAACAAAGATTCCAGAACAAGTAATTATTATTGCTCCAATAATTGTGAACATATCTGGAATATCATTATAAAATATATATCCAAAAATTATTGCCCAAAAAATTAAAGTGTAATGAAATGGTTGGATTATACTTGCTCTAGCTTTACTTAAAGCAATGATTTGAAGGTAAAGACCTAATGAAAAAAATATACCTATGCCTAAAAACATTGGGTATAAAGAGTTATCTATTGGTCTCCAAAAATTAAAAGCTAATAACGACATAACTAATAAACCAATTATTGAGGTAAAAAACAAAGATGTTTCGTTTGAGTCATATTTTGAAACTTTTTTAGTGATCACCTGATAAAGTCCTAGTACAAATGCTGCAAATAGAGGTATTAAAGCTTTGGGATCAAAAATTGATGAGGTTGGTCTTAGAATTATCAAAACTCCGAGAAATCCAATAAAAATTGCTATCCACGTTTTAACAGATACTTTTTCTTTCAAGATTATTGCAGATAAAGCAACTACTATTACTGGCGCCAAGGAACCAATACTATGAGCATTTGCTAAAGATAAATATTTAAATGATAAAACAAAACACCCAGATTCTAACACGGATAATAAGCTTCTAAATATCTGTAATTTAATATCTTTAGATTTATAAAATAAATTATTTTTTTTTCTCTTAGCCTCAAAAAAAGCTAAAAAAAAAACAAAAAAATACTTCACGAAAAGTAATTGAAAAACTGTATGATTAATAATTAGAGTTTTTTGTATTGTGTCTAAAATAGAAAAAGATAAATAAGCAAAAATACCAAAAAGTATTCCAATAGACTCTTTGGATTTTAAAATAAACATAAATTAGCTTAGGATTTTTTTATATTCTTCAACAATTTTTGACCATTGAAATTTATGAACAAATTCTTTAGCGTTTTTTCCATAATCTATATATTTTTTGTTTTCTAATATTGTATTAATAGAAGAATAAATATCATCTAGATTGTTACCATTACATATTAAACCAGTTTTTTCATGATCAATTGCATCAGATGCACCACCATCTTTTCCACCAATGGATGGAATACCGTATTGTGCAGCTTCAACATATGCAATACCAAAACCTTCAACTGATTTTTTATGAATTATGGATGGCATTACAAAGATATTTGATTTTGAAACTAAAGCATTTTTTAAATCATTACTAATATCTTTAAAAAACATAACTTGAGCCTCAAGATCTAGCTCTTTTACTAGTTTTTTAATATTTTCTTCTTCCTCTCCATATCCAACACAAATGTAAACAATATCAGGATAAATTTGTTTTAAATTTCTTAAAGCCATCACTATTTTTTCATGGTTTTTACGTTTATCAAATCTTGAAACTGTAATAAGTCTTGGATTTTTAACTTTAAGTATACTTTCAACTTTATCTAAAGTTTTTTTATTTAATTCTTCAGCAGGATCCACACCTGGATTTATGACAATTACTTTATTTTCATTAACACCAAGTTCTATTGCTAGATTTTTTGTAAACTGAGAATTTGCTATAACTTTTTCAACATTATTTAAAACACTAACTACTCTTTTATTTTGACTAGAACCTTTAGGATGGTTGATTTCTTTACTATGAATTAAACAGTATTTTTTCTTAGAAGTTTTAATAAGCTCTAAACTTTTCCAATGATCAGCAATAACGCCATCAATTTTATTTTCTTTGATATATTCATTAATTAATTGTGCCTTTCTGTACTTTCTAAGTAGTTTAATTCCACCAACTCTTTCGATAGAAAAAGAGGCTTGCTCATCAAATTCTTTATGACCTTCAATATGATCTGCAAAAACTTTTATCATAAAATTTTTAGATAGTTCTCTCGAGAGGCCCCACATTAGATTTTGCATGCCACCAAGCTCAGGTGGGAATGATCTAGTTACAATTAGATACATCAATCATACTTCCATTTAATACCACAGCCCGCACTGGGTATTTGATGTTCAGGACCTTTTCCAGTTTCAGCTATTTGTCTCATAGCTGTTAGCAGATCACTTTCTCCATCTTTAACTGGAATAAACTTTCTAAGTTCTCTTAATCTTCCTCTGTATTGAAGTTCTAGATTTTTATTGTAGCCAAAGAAATCTGGAGTACATACAGCATCATATGCTTTAGCAATTTGTTGAGTTTCATCATGTAAGTAAGGAAAATTGAAGTGATTTTCATTTGAAAACTTAATCATGTTATCAAATGAGTCGTCTGGATAATTAACAAAGTCGTTGGAGCAGATAGCAACAGAGTTGATACCAATTTTGTTTAATTCACTACAATCTTCAACTAATTCTTTTGTAATAGCTTTTACATATGGGCAGTGATTACAAATGAACATTATCAAAGTTCCATTTTCACCTTTGATGTCATTTAAGGATAGAATTTTATTATCAGTAGATTTTAATTCAAATGGAATAGCTTTTTGACCAAAATCACATATTGGAGTTTGAATGGGCATAATGTAAAATATATAGATTATGTTTTATGATTTAAAAGATAAAAAACCAAAAAACTCTGGCGAAAATTGGGTAGCTCCAAATGCTACAATAATAGGGGATGTTACTTTAGAAAAAAATACAAGTATTTGGTTTAATGCAGTGCTTAGAGGAGATATTGAAAATATTCATATTGGTGAAGGATCTAATGTACAAGATGGAAGCGTATTGCACACAGATCCTGGATGTCCTTTAAAGGTAGGAAAAAATGTTACTGTTGGCCATTTAGTTATGCTTCATGGATGCACTATTGGAGACAACAGTTTAATTGGAATTGGAGCTGTTATCTTAAATAAAGCTAATATTGGTAAAAATTGTATCATAGGTGCAAAAGCTTTAATAACTGAAAATAAAGTCATACCAGATAATTCATTAGTTGTTGGTTCTCCAGGTAAAGTTATTAGAGAAGTTTCAGAGGAAGAAAAAAAAGCAGTATTTGAAAACACAAAACATTATCAAGATAATTGGAAAAAATATTCGAAATCAATTTTTTAAAGGAGATAAATGCCAGCAGGCTACGTAATAGCTCAATTAAAAGTAACTAATCCTGAAAATTATAAAGAATATGTTGAAAAGGTTACGCCACTCGTAAAAAAATTTGGTGGAGAATTTTTAGTAAGAGCTGGTGAATTTCAAATTTTTGATGGCGAAACAAATTTTCCTAGAATTATTATTCTTAAATTCCCTACATATGAAAAAGCATTAGAATGGTACAATTCTGAAGAATACGAACCAATAAAACAAATAAGATTAGATAATTCCGAAGGTACAAATATAATTATCAAAGGTATTTGAAATAATAATTTATTTACTTAAATAATAGATCGTTCACCGAATAAATGATCAATCCAATTATTGCTATAAATAAAATTAAGAAAGATAATTGCCCACTTAACTTAGACTTAATTTTGGTTTTACCCTCTTTAAATTTTTTAAAATGAATACTCCCAAATCTCATTATAGTTAATCCTAAAATTATAAGAAATGCTGTAAATATATATCCAGTAACCATTTATGGAACTAACCAGGTATCTTTATTATTTTCCAAATTAAACTTAGCTCTTCGATGTCCTTTAGCTGCTAAATAAAGCCATTCTATTGATTTAATCTTGCACTGAATAACAGTAAAGTTTTTGTAACCTTCCTCACTTTGTTCTTTAGTGTAATCAAAATTATCTAATTCTGGTTTTAGTCCAGAGGTTGGTAAATCTGACACAGTTCCAGGACCATTATCTACTAAATAACATTTTCTACTAATATGTTGGGTTTTAGACCAAGATTCTTTTGTTACATCATTATTGTGATTAATCGTGCATTCAACTTTTAATCTTACCTGTATTTTTTCATCTTTATCATAAAACAACATTGCAGCGTTTTTATTCGCTTTCAATTTTTCAATTTTATCTGACCTAATATCGCTATGAAATTGTACTAAATTATTTGATTGATCAGATTTCCTTAAGACTACAATTCTTCCATCAAAGTCTAATTGATTACCACAAATAAATACTGGTATTCGAAAAGGAGAACCTCTGTCTTTAACAGCATTATCTAACATCGACCAAATTTTCTTTTTGATCTCTGCAAAGTCCTCGTAATAAGGAACTGTATCCGTCACAAATATTATTTTTTCTTTTTTAATCGAGCAATCAAACCTGAGCTATCCCAACGATTTCCACCCATTTCTTGAACTTCAGCATAATAGCCATCAATAATTTCTGTTATAGGCACAGGTGAACCATTTTTTTTTGCTTCCTCGATTGCAATTTTTAAATCTTTTCTCATCCAATCAATAGCAAAACCATAATCAAACTTATCATCAGTCATAGTTCGGTATCTATTCTCCATCTGCCAAGATTGTGCTGCACCTTTAGATATTGTTTCCATAACTTTATCCATATCTAAACCGGCGTTAATTCCAAAATTTATAGCTTCTGATAAACCTTGAACTGTTCCAGCAATACACATTTGGTTCATCATCTTTGTTAACTGACCACTTCCACAAGGACCAATTAATTTTACTTTTTTACTGTAACAATCAATTACAGGCTCAGCTTTTTTAAACACTTCTTCATCACCACCAACCATTACTGTTAGTATTCCGCCCTCAGCACCAGCTTGTCCACCAGAAATAGGGGCATCTAAAAAACTAAAGCCTTTATCATTTGCTTTTTTATTTAATTCTCTTGATACTTCTGCAGATACAGTTGAGTTATCAATAAAAATAGATCCTGTTTTTGCAGTATTAAATAGACCATTTTCTCCTGTTGCTACTTCTCTAAGATCGTTATCATTACCCACACAGGTGAAAATAAAATCAGCACCATCTGCAGCCTCCGCAGGTGTATTCGCCATTTTACCTTTATATTCACCAATCCATTTTTCAGCTTTAGATTTAGTTCTATTAAAAACAGTTACATTGTGTCCGGCTTTTGATATATATCCAGCCATTGGGTAGCCCATAACCCCAAGACCTATGAAAGCAACATTACAAGTCATAATTTTTTTCTATGTTTAAAAGTTTAAGTTTAAAAGTAATTGTATTTGGTTTTATTTTTACATTTTTTTCAAGTTTTGGACAGAGTTTTTTTCTTGGTCTATTTAATTCTAGTATTAGAGATGCTTTATCAATTACACATGGACAATTTGGCTCAATTTATGCATCAGCCACTTTATTAAGTAGTATTGTTTTAGTTTGGATTGGAAAAAAAATCGATGACGTAAACATATTAAAATTTGCATCTTATGTAATAATTTTTTTATCAGTATCCTGTTTTATATTTTCAAAAATTTCATCAGTTATTTTTTTATTTGTAGGAATTTTTTTAATGCGTTTAGCTGGACAAGGATTATCAAGTCACACAGCTACAACAACCATATCTCGTTTTTTTGAAAAAAATAGAGGTAGGGCTTTAAGTATAGGTTGGTTAGGATTGTCATTGGCTGAATTTATAATGCCAGTTTTAATTGTTTTTTTATTAACTTTTATAGAATGGAGAGATATTTGGGTTTCAATTTCTATTTTAGTTATACTTGTTCTACCTGTTGCAACTTTTCTTTTAGTTAAAGATGTTAAGCTTGATACGAGAGAAGAATCTAAAATAGAAGAGAACAATAAAGAAATCAAACAATGGAAAAGAATAGAAGTTTTAAAAGATTATAGATTTTACATTATTTGTATGACGATGTTAGCAATGCCATGGATTGCAACAGGATCTTTTGTTTATCAATCTTTTATATCTTCTTCAAAAGAGTGGGGACCTTATGTGATTGCCCAATCATTTATGGTATACTCAATTTTATCGGTGATTACTCTTTTTATATCTGGTTTTTTAATTGATAAATTTTCTAGTAGAAAATTATTAATCTATATGAATATCCCGCTTCTTTTTGGTACTGTAGTTCTTTATTACTTTAATGCACCACTTTCATCTTTTGTATTTTTTGGTTTGGTAGGCGTCACCAATGGTTTGGCAAACGTACTTGGTTCCTCAACTTGGGCTGAGATTTATGGTGTTAAATATATTGGGTCTATAAAAGCCTTAACAACTGCATTGATGGTATTTTCAACAGCATTTGGTACGGCTCTATTTGGCTTTCTGATTGATATTGGCTTTTCAATTGAACAGATAGCCGTTGTTTCAGGAACTTATATCTTTGGTTCAATTATTCTTCTTTATTTGGTTAAAAATAAGCTAAATCCTAATTATTTATAAAATAGCCCTTGATTTTTAAAGACTCACTGTGTAGATACTCCGCATGGCAAGAGTAACTGTAGAAGACTGTATAGATAAAGTAGAGAGCCCTTATGAATTAGTACTAGTTGCTAAAGAAAGAGCCACTCAATTAAATGCAGGAATAGAACCAACAATTGATAGAGATAACGATAAAAATACAGTTATTTCATTAAGAGAAATTGCAGAAGAAAAAATTAAAGTTTCAGATTTAACTGATAGTGCTGTTTACAAACTTAGAAAACACGTTGAACAAGTTGATGATAGTGCAGAGGATGATGAAGAAATAGGTGATGATTTTGAAAATCTATATAAAGGTGAAATTTCAAAAAGTGGTACTCCAATTTTACCATCTAAAAGAGCAAGAAAAACTCCAGAAAAAATTCAAGTAACAAAAGAAGATTTAGCTGAGCTATCTGAAACAGCTACAGCAGACGTTGATAATTCAGTAGGAGAAGAAACTATGAATGAGCAAGGAGAAGTTTCTTTAGATGAAGTATCAGAATCAGAAAATCAAGAAGCAGACGTATCTTCAGACGACACTGAAGCTTCAAACTCATAAAAAAATAATATAAAGTTATACCATGAATAGGAAAGTATCAGTTGCTCCTATGATGGATTGTACAGATCGTCATGAACGATTTTTTCTAAGATTAATATCCAAAAATACTCTTCTTTATACTGAGATGGTAGTGGATGAAGCTATAAATAGAGGAGATAAAAAAAAATTATTAGAGTTTAATATTAATGAGAAACCTGTAGCACTTCAATTAGGAGGTTCTTCTCCAAAACTTTTAGCTGAAGCCACTAAAGTAGGCGAAGATTTTGGTTATGATGAAATTAATCTAAACTTAGGTTGTCCTAGTAAAAAAGTTGAAAAAAATAGATTTGGTGCTTGTTTAATGAAAGAGCCAAACTTAGTGGCAGATTGTTTAAGTAAAATGCAATCATTTACAAAACTACCAGTAACTATAAAAACAAGAATTGGTTACGATGATGTAGAAGATTATGAAAATTTACATAATTTTATTTCTACTCTAAAAGCAACTGGAGTTAAAACTTTCATCATTCATGCAAGAAAAGCAATGTTAGGTAAATTTACACCTAAGCAAAATTTAAATATTCCTCCTTTAAAATACGAATATGTTTATAAATTAAAAAAAGATTTTCCAAATGAAGAGATTATTATCAATGGGGGAATAACTTCAGTAGATGAAATAAAACCTCATTTAGAAAAAACAGATGGTGTAATGATAGGAAGAGCTGCGTATCACACCCCTTATTTATTAGCAGATATTGAAAGAGAAATATTTAATAATGACGATGTTCCAAGTAGACAAGATGTAATTGAACAACTCATTCCTTATGTTAAAGAAGAATTAAAAAAGGGAACAAGATTAAATCAAATCATGAGACATACTCTTGGTTTATTTCATGGCCAGACAGGTGCAAGTTATTGGAAAAGATATTTAAGTGAAAACATGTGTGTAAGAGATGCTGATGTGAAAAAAATTGATCACATTATGGATAAAATTAAATACAATAATGTAGATACTAGAGTAGGGCAGTCTGCTTAATTCAATATTAACAAACGAATATAGTTATATTATTTTATTAATGGCCTTAACAGCAATACCAGTTGGTTTTGTTGCAGGATTATTTGGTATTGGTGGAGGTTTAATTACTGTTCCTTTTTTATATTTTATTTTTGGTTCTTTAGAAATTGATCCTCAATATGTTATGCACCTTGCTGTTGGAACTTCTTTTGCAATTATAATACCAACTTCTACAGTTTCAGTTTTAACACATCACAAATTTAAAGCTGTTGATTTCGATATTGTTAAGAATTACGGTCTTTTTGTCGTAATAGGAGTTATTGTTGGTACTGCTTTTGCAGCTTCTTTAAAAACTAAATCTTTAGTTTTATTTTTTTCTATAATGATCTTATTTTTAGGAATTTACTTACTTTTAATAAAAGAAAAGGAACAAAACATAATTGTTAAAATGAAATTACATCTAAAAGTAGTTCTTGGTTTTTTTGTTGGGTTTATATCTGCTCCTATGGGTATAGGAGGTGCCGTAATGAATGTTCCTATACTTAAGTTTTTTGGTTATTCAATAAATAAAGCCATTGGAAGTGCAGCAGCTATAGGTTTTTTAATTGCTTTATTTGGAGCAATAGGTTTTTTAATTTCAGGAAATTATTTAAATTCTAGTCTTCCACTAAGTATTGGTTTTATAAATATACCAGCCTTTTTAATATTTATACCCATTACAACTTTCATGGCTCGGATAGGAGCTAAAACAGTACACAGTATTGATAAGAATAAAATTAGTAAGTTTTTTGGAATTTTTCTTTTAGTGGTTTCGATTAAATTTTTTTACGAATACTTAAAATTATAACAAGCAAAAAAAAAGAGGTGACTTCAGTCTCCCTCCATCACCTCACGAATCTAAATTAAGTGATTCTTTAAATATTTAAGAACACTTATTAGTTGAAAATGGCTTTTATTAACTAATTTTAAATTACAATCTTAAGTTGTATAAGTCTTAAATAAAAACTCAAATTAGCCACACATAATATTTAGTGTTATTATTCTAATTGATACTTTTAATTATGGTTTCAATAAAAGATATTAATAAAAAAATAAAAAAAAATTTATTTGATCCATTAGATAAATCAAAAAATAAGTTTTCCTCAATTTTAAAAGATTTTAAAAAAAATAAAGTTAAAAAAGATTTAGCATTACAAAAACAATTAGAAAAAGAAAAAAAAAGAGAATTAATTTTAGAAAAAAAATTAGCGAAAAAAGCTAAACAAGACGAATTAAAAGAAGAAAGAAAAAAACTTCTATTTCAAAAAAAATTAATCATTGAAAATGAAAAGCAAGAAAAAAAGAATGAAGAGAAAAGACAAAAAATAGAAGCTCAGAGAATTAAAATAGAGCAGAAAAAAATAAAAGACGAAGAAACAAGAAAACTTAGAGAAGAAGCAAGAAAGCTTAAAGAAGAAGATTTAAGGCTAAAAATGTTAGAGAGACAAAGAATTAGAGAAGAAAATATAAAAATTAAAGAGGAACAATTAAAAAATAAAGAAATTGAAGCTCAAAAGAGAAGAGATGAAAAAGAAAAAGAAAGACAAGAAAAAATAAGATTAAAAGAAATTGAAAGGAAAAATAGACTTGAGGAAGAACAAAGATTAAGAGAGGCAGCTAGGAAGCTGAAATATGAGCAAGAAAAACTTAAAGAAATGGAAGAAAGATTAAGAGATTTAGAAACTGAAAGACAACAAGAAATTCAAAGACAAATTTTAAAAGAAGAGGCTGAGCAAAGAGCGAAAGAAGAGGAATTAAGAAATAAAGAAAAAGAACTTAAAGAAGCTGAACGTGAGAGAATAAATAAAGAAAATGAAAGACGTCAAAGAGAAAGAGAATTGAAAATAGAGGAGGAAAGACAAAAAAGAATTGATGAAGAAAACGAGAGAATTAGATTAGCTGAAATTGCCCAAAAAGAGAGAGAAGATGAGGAAAATAGGCGAATGAAAGAATGGGAGAAAAAATTTGATGAAGAACAGCGACTTAAAGAGGAGGAATTGGTTAGAAAGTTTTATAGCGACGAAACTCCTGAACAAGAAAATAATCAGGATGGCAATAATTTAGAAACTAAAACTGATAACGAAAACTTAGAAAATAAAAACGATGAAGATAATTTAAAGAATTAAATTTTCTGATCATATTCACCGACTTTACCTGTTTTTTGTAACAAATCGTCAATAAAATCAAAGATTTTTTTCTTTCTTTCATCTGATGTTGGGCTTTCAGTAACAATAACTAAAGATGGTTTGTTTGAAGAAGCTCTTATAAGCCCCCAAGAACCATCTTCGAATGAAAACCTAACTCCATTAACAGTTAAAATATCATTAATAACTTGGCCATCTATTTCAGTTTTGATTTCTTTTAAATTTTTAATTTGTTTAACAAGCTCTTCAACAACAATATACTTCTCCTCATCTTTGCAAAAAGGTGCCATTGTTGGTGTTTGAAATGTATTAGGTAATTCGCTAATAATTTCACTCATTTTTTTATTTTGATTATATAATAAGTTGCACACTTGAATTGCAGAGTGAATTCCATCATCATAGCCATATCCTAAAGGTTGATTAAAAAAGAAATGACCACTTTTTTCAAAACCTGCTAATGCTTTTTCAGTGTTCACTTTTCTTTTAATATGAGAATGACCTGTTTTCCAATAAATTGTTTCACAATTGTTTTCTAATAAGATTTTATCTTTTGTAAATAAACCCGTTGATTTTACATCAACCACAAATTTTGAATTTTTATGTTTGCTTGATAAATTTCTAGCTATTAGAAGTCCTATTTTATCTGAAAATATTTCATTACCATTATCATCAATAACACCAACCCTATCTCCATCACCATCAAATCCAAAACCTATATCAGCATTATTTTCTTTAACTACTTTTGCTATCTCATGAAGCATTTTTAAATCTTCAGGATTTGGATTGTATTTAGGAAAATTCCAATCCAGGTTACAGTCTAACTCTATTACCTCACATCCAATACCTCTTAGAATGTCTGGGGCAAAAACACCTGTTGTTCCATTTCCACAAGCAACCACAGCTTTAATTTTTTTCTTAATTTTGTTTTTACTAATTAGGTTTTCTTTATAAATTTTATCAAAATCTTTTATTTGTTTTTCACTACCTACGCCTTTTGTGAACTTTTTATTTAAAGTAATTTTTTTTAATTCTTTCATTTCTTCAGGTGCATGAGTTAATCCTTTTTTGATTCCCATTTTCACACCAGTCCAACCATTTTCATTATGACTAGCTGTAACCATAGCGACTGCATCTGCATCTAAATTAAATTGTGCAAAATAAACCATTGGTGATAACGACAGGCCAATATCTTCTATATTGCATCCTGTAGATAATAATCCCTTTTTAAGAGCTGTTTTTATTTCTTCACTATAAGAACGATAATCATGCCCAACTACGATTCTGGGATTATCTTTTTTAGTATGTATTTTTATCTGTGTTCCAAGCCCTTTTCCTAGATTCTCTATTCCAGATTGGTTTATATCTTTCTCATACAACCATCGGGCGTCATATTCCCTAAAACCAAATGGGTCTATTTTTATGTTTTGATTCATTACCTATTTTCTTACTCTTTTTTTGTTAATTTCTTGTAAAAAAATTTATTTTTTTATTGATTATCATTTTGTCGCGTTCTATAAATGTTCTATTGTACAAAAGTTTATATAGTATACTTACTATAGACGCCTACAACATATAGTTGTTTTCGTACTAATAACAAAATATAATTAAAATTTATGAATAAGATTCTTTCTCAAGCCCTCAAAAAAGCTGTCTCTGAATATAGCCCAGAAGTTAAGGAAGTTTCTAAGATAAATAAGCCTGATCTTTTCTCTTTAAATAATGAAACAGAATTATTTCAAAATGACAAAGGTATCATAATTAAAATTGACCGTTCAAAAGATGCAAATCTTACAGACTTTGGTAAAGCAACTTTAAAAGACAGATACTTAGGTTTGAACGAGTCTTATCAAGATTTATTTGCAAGAGTAGCAAGCACATATGCAGATGATAATTTGCACGCTCAAAGAATATATAATTACATAAGCAATCTTTGGTTCATGCCAGCAACACCAGTGTTATCAAATGGTGGTACAAAAAGAGGATTGCCTATTTCATGTTTTTTAAATGAAGCATCTGATAGCTTAGGAGGCATTCTTGATTTATGGAGTGAGAATGTTTGGTTGGCAGCGAAGGGTGGAGGAATTGGAAGTTACTGGGGTAACTTAAGATCTATTGGTGAAAAAATAGGAAGAGTTGGAAAAACTTCTGGAATAATTCCTTTTATAAAAGTTATGGACTCTTTAACTATGGCTATCAGTCAAGGATCATTAAGAAGAGGTTCTGCAGCATGTTATCTTCCAATTGATCATCCTGAAATAGAAGAGTTTATTGAAATGAGAAGACCTACTGGTGGTGATCCAAATAGAAAAGCATTAAATTTACATCATGGTGTTTTAGTTTCTGATGCCTTTATGAGAGCTGTAGAAACTGATGAGCAGTGGGCATTGAAAAGTCCAGCAGATGGCAGTGTTCAACAAACTATTTCTGCAAGAAATTTATGGATAAGATTATTAACTGCAAGAATTGAAACTGGTGAACCGTATATAATTTATATTGATACTGTTAACAGACAAATTCCTCAACATCATAAGTTAGCAAACCTAACAGTTAAAACTTCTAATTTATGTAGCGAAATAACTTTACCAACAGGAATTGATAAAGATGGAAGAGATAGAACAGCAGTATGTTGTTTGTCTTCGTTAAATTTAGAAAAATATGATGAGTGGAAAGATGATCCAGACATGATTGGTGATGTGATGAGATTTTTAGACAATGTATTATCTGATTTCATTAACAAAGCACCAGATCAATTTAAAGATGCAAAATATTCTGCGGAAAGAGAAAGAAGTGTTGGATTAGGTGTAATGGGCTTTCATTCTTTTTTACAAAAAAATAGAATTCCACTTGAGTCTGTAATGGCAAAATCATGGAATAAAAAAATATTTAAAAATATTCATGAAAAAGTTAATCAAGCTTCTAAAGATTTAGCTGAAGAGAGAGGCGCATGTCCAGATGCAGCTGAGTATGGTTATAAAGAAAGATTTTCTAACAAGACAGCGATTGCTCCAACTGCTTCAATCTCAATTATTTGTGGAGGAGCATCACCAGGAGTAGAACCAATTGCTGCAAACAGTTACACACACAAAACCCTTTCAGGATCTTTCAATGTAAGAAATAGATACTTAGAAGAAATCCTTCAATCTCATGGAAAAAATGATGAAGAGACATGGTCTAGTATTACTACAAATCAAGGATCTGTTAATCATCTAGATTTCCTAACTGATTTAGAAAAGGATGTATTTAAAACTGCATTTGAGCTGAACCAAAATTGGATAATCGAATTAAGTGGTGACAGAACACCATTTATTTCGCAGGCACAGTCAGTAAATCTATTTTTACCAGCAGATGTTCACAAGAAAGAATTACACAAAATTCATTTTGATGCTTGGAAGAAAGGCTTAAAAAGCCTTTATTACTGTAGATCAAAATCAATTCAAAGAGCTGAAAATGTCAATGATGCTAAATCAACTGATATTACAGCAAATGTTTATAAATCTAAAAATCAACAATCTAACGAGCAGCCAGAGTACGAGGAGTGTTTATCATGTCAGTAGCAGAAAAAATTAATAAAGAGATTATTCAACCAAAAAAAATGGGTTTATTAGTAGAGAACCCAGTTTATAAACCTTTTAGATATCCTTGGTGTTATGATGCATGGTTAACTCAGCAAAGAATTCATTGGTTGCCAGAAGAAGTCCCTTTAGGAGATGATGTTAGAGATTGGCAAAAAAATTTGTCTCAACCAGAAAAAAATTTATTAACTCAAATCTTTAGATTTTTCACTCAAGCAGATGTAGAGGTTAATAATTGTTATTTAAGACATTACACAACTGTATTTAAACCAACAGAAGTATTAATGATGATGACAGCATTTGCTGCAATGGAAACAGTTCATGTAGCAGCATACTCTCATCTTCTTGATACGATTGGTATGCCAGAGTCTGAGTACTCAGCTTTTATGAAATACAAAGAAATGAAAGACAAGTACGATTACATGCAGGGTTTCAATGTAAATTCTAAAGAGGATATTGCAAAAACAGTTGCAGTGTTTAGTGCGTTTACGGAAGGTCTACAATTGTTTGCAAGTTTTGCTATTTTGTTGAATTTTCCAAGACACAATAAAATGAAAGGAATGGGACAGATAGTTACTTGGTCTGTAAGAGATGAAACACTTCACTGCAATTCTATGATCAGAATTTTTAAGGAGTTTATAAAAGAAAATCCTGAAATCTGGACACCTAAACTTAAAAAAGAACTTTATGAAGCTTGTAGAATAATTGTTGAGCACGAAGATGCTTTTATTGATTTAGCTTTTGAAATGGGTCCAATGGAAGGTTTAACTGCTCAAGAAGTTAAAGATTACATTAGGTTCATTGCGAATAGACGACTTATTCAATTGGGATTAGAACCAATTTATGATGTCCAAAAAAATCCACTAACTTGGTTAGATACAATGCTTAATGCAGTTGAGCATATGAATTTCTTCGAAGGTAGAGCTACAGAATATTCTAAAGCATCTACTCAAGGTACATGGGCAGAAGCATTTAGTTAATTGAAGTACAAAAAGTATTTCCGAAAGACAAGTCTAAAGCAAAAAGGAGTTGGGGACCTTTTTTTAAAAGAAATAACTAAGAAAAAACCAAAAACATTTCTTGAAGTTGGTGTGTTTCATGGTGTTACGGCAAGAAATGTATGTGAATTGCTGTATAAAATTCATGGAAAAGAATTTAAATACATCGGCTTAGACTTATTTGAAGAGAATGATGAAAATAAAGATGAAATAATACCAAACACAAAATTCTCAAATCCTTTAAAAACAATTTTTTTTAAATATATAAAAAGACAGAATCCTTATAGTTTAGAAGCAGTAAAAGATTTGTTAAATAAATTTAAAGATAATATTCATTTAATAAAAGGAAATTCAAATAAAGTTTTAAGTAAAATTGAAATGAAAAAAATAGATTATGTATTTTTAGATGGTGGTCATGAATACAGTACAGTTAAAAATGATTTAGAATGTTGCAAAGATGTTATTTTAAATAATGGAGTGGTTTTGTGTGATGACTACGATTTGAGTTATGCACCTGGTGTTAAAAAAGCTATAGATGAGTTTGTAGAAAATAATAATTTTAAGTCTTCACTATTATCTAATGATAGATTTGCAATGATAGAGAAAAACTGAATTACCTCTGATTTAATTGCATAACTTTTCTGTGTTTACTACCTTTGTAACTAGCTAATGGTCTAATAAGTTTATTAGCAGCATGTTGCTCCATTATATGCGCAGACCAACCAGTAATTCTTGAAATTACAAATATTGGAGTGAAAAAGTCTGTGTCAAAGCCCATTAAATGATAAGTAGGTCCTGTTGGATAATCGACGTTAGGATGAATATTTTTCTTTTTAATCATTACTCTTTCAACGATGTCATAGATTTTTTCAAATTTTTTATCTTTCTTTAGTTTAGCGACTTTACCAAAATACTTTCTCATTGTTGGAACTCTGGAATCACCTGATTTATAAACTCTATGTCCAAATCCCATCACTACTTCTTTGTTCTTAAGCGCATTATTTATCCACTTGAGTGCATTTTCAGGTTTTTTAATTTTGCTCATCATATGCATTACTTCTTCATTGGCTCCACCATGAAGCGGCCCTTTTAAACTAGCAATAGCACCTGTAATTGCTCCGTGTATATCAGATAAGCTACTGGTAATTGTTCGTGCTGTAAAAGTTGAAACATTAAAACTATGTTCTGCATATAAAATTAAAGATACATCAAAAGCTTTAACAATTTCTTTTTGTGGTACTTTTCCAAAGCACATATAGAAAAAGTTTTCAGCAAATGTTAAATTTTTTTTAGGTTTGATTATTTTTTTTCCTTTTCTAATTCTATAAAAAGCAGCCAATGCAGTAGGCGTTTTAGCAAAAATTCTTAATGCTTTTCTCATGTTTGCTTCAGGAGAAGAGTCAGTTGTTTCCTTATCTTCAAGCCCCATAACGCTTACAGCAGTTCTAGCCACATCCATAGGATGGGATCTTTTTGGCATATGTTTTATTATTTCATATAAATTTTTTGTAAGCTCTCTATTGTTTCTCTCCTCTTTTTCAAAATTTTTAAGTTCAATTGAGTTAGGAAGGTCTTTATTCAATATTAAATATGCAACTTCTTCAAACCTGCAATATTCACATAAATCTTGAGCAGCATATCCTCTGTAAGTAAGAGAATTAATTTCAGGCATAACTTTTGAAACTTCAGTTTCATCTACCACAATACCTAGTAAACCTTTTTTGATATCATCACTCATTATTCATGTCCTTCCGTACTAAAATTATAAATTTTTTCATCTAATGAATTATATTTTTCGTAGTCAACTAATTCATAAAGTCTTTTTCTAGTTTGCATTTTATCTATAATATTGTTCTGGTGTCCATTTGCATAAATGTCTCTCAATCCATCTTCTACATTTTTCATTGCCAATCTTTGTGTGGTCACTGGATAAATCACAATATTGTATCCAAAATTTTCTAATTCTTTGTAGTTGAACAATTTAGACTTACCAAACTCAGTCATATTAGCTAACAAGTAACCAGATAATTTTTTACGAACTTTTTCAAAATCTTTCTCATCTTGAAGAGCTTCTGGGAATATAATTTCAGCACCAGCATCAATATAAGCTTTGCATCTTTCAATCATTTTATCGAGACCTTCAACGCTTTTAGCATCTGAACGTGCAATAATTTTAAAATTTTGATCTTTTTTTGCCGCAACACATTCTTTAATTTTTTTAACCATAGAGTCAGTTGAAATAAGTTCTTTATTATCAAGATGCCCACATCTTTTTCTCTCAATTTGATCTTCTAAATGAACTCCTGTTATTCCAAATTCTTCAAATGTTTCTATCGTTTCTTTACATGATTTAAATCCTGTATCTATATCAACAATTGTTGGAAGATTAGTTACTCTCGAAATCAGATAAGATCTTGTACTAACATCTTGTAGTGTTGTTAAACCAATATCTGGAAAACCAAGGTCATTAGCCATTACTCCACCGGATACATAAACCGCATCATATCCAATTTCTTCAATTAATTTTGCTGTTAAAGGATTGTATGCGCCTGGAACTCTTAATATTTTATTTGATTTTAATTTTTGATCAAAATCTAATCTTTTTTGACTTGGTTCTTTTTCTACAAAGTGCATTAAAAGATTCCTTTTTTATTATTTTGTTTTAATTTGCTTTTTCTTACTTCAATATTTAATTTATGAAGTTGACCAGATTTTAAATTTCTTAAATTTTGTACTGTTTTTAAAAAACGGTTGCTTTCTTTTTTATCCAAAATACCTTCGGTTAAAGTTAAAAATTTATTTATATAATTTTCTCTCTTAAACGGTCTTGCTCCATATGGATGTGCGTCTGCTCTATCAAGTTCCTCTGTTATTTTTTTTCCATTGTTAAGTGTTACAACTACTTTAGCTCCAAAAGCTTTATTTTTTGGATTTGGATCATGATATTTCTTAGTCCATTTTTTATCTTCATATGTTTTAATTGATCTCCATATTTTAATTGTACTTTTTCTATTTGCTCTTGCTTTAGTATAAGATTTAACATGATGCCAATCTCCGTCTTCTAAAGCTACAGCAAATATATACATTATAGAATGATCTAATGTTTCTCTACTAGCCTTGGGATCCATTTTTTGTGGATCATTAGCACCTGTTCCAATCACATAATGAGTGTGATGACTTGTAAAAATATCAATTTTTTTAATATAATTTAAATTGTTAATTTTTGTTTTTAGCTTTTTAGCTAGATCTATTAATGCTTGCGATTGATATTCTGCAGAATATTCTTTTGTATATGTCTCTAAGATAGCTTTTTTACTCTCACCTTTTTTTGGTAAAGGGACTTTGTAGTTTGCTTTTTTTCCATCCAATATTCTTGCTATTACACTATCTTCGCCTTCATATATTGGACTTGGAGCACCTTCACCTCTCATAGTTCTATCTACAGCTTCTATAGCAAGCTTACCAGCATGAGCAGGAGCATAAGCTTTCCAACTTGAAATTTCTCCTTTTCTAGATTGTCTTGTAGATATTGATGTATGTAATGCCTGTTGAACAGCTTGATATATAGTTTCAGTATTTAATTTTAGCATTGTTCCTAATCCAGCAGCAACACTAGGGCCTAAATGAGCAATGTGGTCCACCTTATGCTTATGCAAACAAATACCTTTGACTAAATTTACCTGAACTTCATATGCAGTAATTATTCCTCTTAATAAATCCAATCCACTTTTTTTGTTTTGTTGTGCTACACTAATAAGAGGAGGAATGTTGTCACCCGGATGACTATAATCTGCAGCTAAGAAAGTATCATGAAAATCTAATTCTCTAACAGCTGTACCATTTGACCATGCTGCCCATTCACAATCAAATTTTAATTTTGAGTTTACACCAAATAAAGTTGCACCATTTTTTCTAGGGTGTCTTAAAGCCATTTCTCTAGATGAGATTACTGGATTTCTGTTTAATGAAGCAATTGCAACAGAAGCATTATCAATAATTCTATTGATAACCATTTCAATAGCATCTTTATTTAATTTAGCATTATCGCTTGCTATCTCTGCAATTTTCCACGCAAGCTGTTTCTTCTTTGGAAGATTAATTTTTGATGGATATACTTTAACTGTGTGTAATAACAAAATTACTCCTTATTTGTGATTTTGTTTTAATAGTTAAAATAAATTAATCAATATTAAAGATATTCTGATACTATTTTCTCAATGCCTACAAAGTCTTTTATAATGTGATTATGATAAATTTCCTCAGATCTTTTTTCTGTATATCCATATTTTAGTAATATTATTGGAATTTCAGCAGCCTTAGCAGCATTAGCATCTGTCTCGCTGTCACCGATCATAATCGATTTATTTTTATCTCCATCTAAAATCTCAATTGTAGTTGTTAAATGTCGAGGGTCTGGTTTGCAATATTCAAAAGTATTATAACCTGCAACATATTCAAAATAATCATAAATCCCAATTTTTTTTAAAAGATCAACTGCTAAGTGTTCAGTTTTATTTGTACATACTGCCATAGAAATATTTTCATTTTTACACCAATTTAAAAATTCCTTAACACCATTAATTAATTTACTTTCATGTAAAATATTTTTTCCATAATAGGATAAAAATTCATCAGTCATTTCGTTTTGAATTTTTTCATCAAACCATTTCCATTGACCATTAGCTTTTGCCATCATGGCTTTTGCTCCTTTGCCAACAGCATTTTTTAATTCTCCTAAAGTTTTTGTAGGATAACCAAATTTTTTCATTACATAGTTATGTGCACGTATTAAATCTGGAGCGGTATCCACTAATGTGCCGTCTAAATCAAATAAAATTGTAAATTTTTGTTTCATAATTAAAGTATTTTAAAGAAATAAATTGTGAATTAATCAAACAATATACTTAATATAAATAAGGTCAAAATGAAAGACTCAAGTCAAAAAAAACTTAGAAACAAATTTATAAAATCAGGAGTTAAGATGATTGGTCCTGAAACTATTTTTTTTTCAAAAGATACAAAGATCGGAAAGAAAGTAACTATAGAACCTTATGTCGTTATCGGTTCTAAGGTTAAAATCGGAAACAATGTAATTATAAAATCTTTTTCACATTTAGAGTCATGTAAAATTGAGAATAAAGTTGAGATAGGTCCATATGCCAGAATAAGACCCAATACAATTTTAAAAGAAGGATCCAAAGTAGGTAATTTTGTAGAGATTAAAAAAAGTACTTTAGGAAATAAATCTAAAGTTAATCATTTATCTTATGTGGGAGATGCGCAAATAGGAAAATCAGTAAATATTGGAGCAGGTACAATTACTTGTAATTATGACGGAGCAAACAAGAATAAAACAAATATTAAAGATAAAGTATTTATAGGTTCAAACTCTTCCTTAGTTGCCCCAGTTACTATAAATAAAGATAGTATTGTTGGAGCTGGATCAGTAATAACAAAGAATGTTAGAAAAAAATCTTTGGCACTGACAAGGTCACCACAATTAGAGGTTAAGAATTATAAAAGAAAAAAAAAATAATTTATGTGTGGAATTATTGGAATATCTAGCAACAAACCTGTTTCTGCAAATATAATTAATTCATTAAAAAAATTAGAATACAGAGGCTATGATTCAGCAGGTATAGCTACACTTTCAGATGGTGAAATTAATGAAATAAAATCTGAAGGAAGAGTAGATAAATTAGAAAATAATTTTGATTTAAAAAACTTAAGAGGAAACATTGGTATAGGGCATGTAAGATGGGCTACTCATGGAATTCCTAACAGTTTAAATGCACATCCTCATTCCTCTCATAATGTATCAGTAGTTCACAATGGAATTATTGAAAACTCTACAATATTAAAAAAACATTTAGTTAACAAAGGTCATAAATTTAAATCACAGACAGATACCGAAGTAATCGTTCATTTAATAACAGAAAATTTAAAAACTTCAGAACTCGAGGAAGCTATAACAAAAACATTAAAACAACTCCATGGTAGCTTTGCTCTTGGAATTGTTTTTAAAGAGATGCCAGACTTAATAGTTGGTGCTAGAAGAGGATCACCGCTAGCTGTTGGCTATGGTCCAAATGAAAACTATCTAGGATCAGACTCTTATGCTTTGAAATCTATGACGAATAAGATTACGTATCTTGATGATGGTGAATTCTGTTTTGTAAAAAAGGATCAAGTTCTTTTTTTTAATGAAGAAGGAAAAAAAATTAATAAAAAAATATTAGAATTATCATCAGATGAAGCAAGTTATGACAAAGGTGATTTCAAACATTTTATGGCAAAAGAAATTGAAGAACAACCAACAACAATTAAAACAGGAATAAAAGAATACGTAGATAATGTAAATAAAGAGATAAATATTTTTAATTTTCCATGGAAAATAGAAGAGATTAATTCAATAACTTTAATTGGATGTGGAACTGCATACCATTCTTGTTTAATGGCTAAATATTGGTTTGAGGAACTTACAACTTTAGATGTAAACATAGATATAGCGTCAGAATTTAGATATAGAAAAAATAGATTTAAAAAAGACACTTTATATATCTTTGTTTCTCAATCAGGTGAGACTGCAGATACTTATGCAGCTTTAGATATATGTAACAAAAACAGCATGAAAACATGCGCTGTAGTTAATGTAATCGAGAGCTCAATAGCAAGAGATTCTAATTTTGTTTTACCAATTCATTGTGGACCTGAAATTGGAGTTGCATCAACAAAAGCATTTCTAGGTCAAATACTTGTTTTATATATTTTAGCTTTAAAACTTGGATCAATGAGAAATGAAATAGAAAAAAAACAATACCAAGAAAAACTTAAAGACTTAAAAGCTTTGCCTGGCTTAATAGAAAAAACATTACTTCATGATAATGACATCCAGGCAATATCCTCAACATTTAACGAGGCAAAGGGTTCAATGTTTTTAGGAAGAGGTTATTCATATCCGATAGCTTTAGAAGGTGCACTAAAACTTAAAGAACTTTCATATATTCATGCTGAAGGATATCCAGCAGGAGAAATGAAACATGGGCCATTAGCTTTAATTGAAGAGGGAATGCCTGTAGTAGTTTTGGCTCCTAGAGATAATTATTATAAAAAAACAATTTCGAATATGCAGGAAGTAATTGCCAGAGGAGCAAAGGTATTATTAATAACTAATAAAAGTAAAGATGAAATTGTTTCAGAAAATATTTGGGAAACTATTGAAGTTGAGAACACAAATGATGACTTACTTCCGTTCCTTTTGACTATTCCACTTCAAAAGCTTGCATATTACTCTGCTCTTAAAAAAGGTTATGATATTGATAAGCCTAGAAATTTGGCTAAATCTGTCACTGTTGAATAAACTTTAAACTCTGTTAAAACACCTTTAGGTTGAATATGAAAAGTTGGAAAAAAAATAGTTGGAGAAAATATCCTGTAAAACACATTCCAGATTATCCAGATAAAAAAGAATTGGATAAAGTTTTGGATAAGATAGGAACATTTCCTCCGTTAGTATTTGCTGGAGAAACTAGACATCTGAAAAGTCAGTTGGCTGATGTTGTAGACGGAAAAGCGTTTTTACTTCAGGGTGGAGATTGTGCTGAGAGTTTTGCAGAATTTAATCCAGATAATATTAGAGATACATTTAAACTAATGTTGCAAATGTCACTAGTTTTAACTTACTCAGCTTCATTACCAGTAGTAAAAGTTGGAAGAATAGCTGGACAATTTTCAAAACCTAGAAGTGCACCGACAGAAATAAAAGATGGAGTAGAGCTTCCGAGTTATTTAGGTGACAATATAAATGCTATGGAATTTACAGAAAAGGCTAGAGTTCCAGATCCTAAAAGATTATTTAAGGCATACTCACAATCAGCTGCAACCTTAAACTTAATAAGAGCATTCTGTCATGGAGGTTTTGCAGATCTTAAGAACGTTCACAATTGGAATTTAGGTTTCATCAAAAATTCACCTGAATTAAAAAGATTTAAAGAATTAGAAGATAATATTGCAAATGCGCTAGCTTTCATGGATGCATGTGGAATTAATTCAGATTTTAACAGAAGATTAAAAACTGTTAACTTCTGGACATCACACGAAGCATTACTACTTCCTTTCGAAGAAACAATGACAAGAACAGACTCTACAACTGGAGAAAATCATGATACATCTGCTCATTTTGTTTGGATTGGAGATAGAACAAGACAATTGGATGGTGGTCATGTTGAGTTTTGTAGAGGTATAGAAAATCCAATAGGAATTAAATGTGGACCAACCTTAAAGGCTGATGATTTAATTGATCTTTGTAATAGAATAAACCCAAAGAATGAAAAAGGTAAAATCACACTAATATCAAGATTTGGTGCAGATAATGTTTCAAAATTTTTACCGAAATTAATTAGGGCAATAAAAAAAGAAGGTTTAAATGTAATTTGGTCGTGTGATCCTTGTCATGGAAATACAGTAAAAGCTGCGACAGGATTTAAAACAAGACCATTTAACAGTGTTTTAAAAGAAGTTAAAAATGTATTTGCATGTCATCAAAGCGAAGGAAGTTACGCTGGTGGTTTACATATAGAATTAACTGGTCAAGATGTAACAGAATGTATTGGTGGAGCACAGAAGATATCTGAAAAAGACTTATCATCAAGATATCACACACATTGTGACCCAAGACTAAATGCAAACCAAGCTCTAGAATTAGCTTTCTTAATTTCAGATGAGATTAAAAAGAATAGCTCTTATTCTAAAAACGCAGATAGAGCGGCATCTTAAGACATTGTAAAATTATAAATATCTAATACTGTTAAATCATGAATGTCTCAGAAAAAGTAAATTTTATTTCTAGTTGGATTAAAAATTATGTAAATAATATGCCAATTAGGGCAGAGTCATTGGTTATAGGAATTTCTGGAGGAATAGATTCTTCAGTATCTAGCACTTTAAGTGCAATGACAGGTTTAAAAACTATTGTTTTGTCAATGCCAATCAAACAGAAATCACATCAACATGATTTAAGCTTAAAGCATCAAGAGTGGCTAGTTAAAAATTTTAAAAATGTTGAGGCACATACTATTAATTTAGATGAGTTATTTTTGGCTTTTAGTTCCAGTTTATCAAATTTTGATAACGAACATGGGATGGCGAACTCTAGAGCTAGATTGAGAATGACAACGCTTTATCAAGTTGCTGCAGCGAATAAAGGAATAGTTGTAGGTACTGGAAATAAAGTTGAGGATTTTGGTGTAGGGTTTTACACAAAATACGGAGATGGTGGAGTAGACATATCTCCTATAGCTGATTGTAATAAAACTGAAGTTTGGGAGCTTGGCAAAGAGCTTGGAATTTTAAAAGAAATTATAGATGCGGCCCCTACGGATGGATTATGGGACGACGGAAGAACTGATGAAGGGCAACTAGGACTAAAATATCAAGAATTAGAAGAAGCTATGGATAATCCTAATTCAGCTAATCGAGCTAAATACGAAACTATAAGAAAACAAAATTTGCATAAAATGGAGCCAATTCCTGTATGCAAAATTCCAAATTAATCAAATAGATTCACAAATCTATTTTTTAAGTATATTCCTAAAATAATGAGTAAAGATATTTTTTTAACAAACAATCTAACAAATAAAAAAGAGAAGTTTGTTCCACTAGATAAAAATAACATTAGAATGTATGTGTGTGGTCCAACAGTTTATGATGATCCCCATATTGGGAACGCGAGACCAATAGTTGTATTCGATATTCTATTTAAAATTTTTAAAAAAAATTATCCTAAAGTTACTTATGTGCGAAATATTACAGATGTGGATGATAAAATTATTAAATCTTCAAAAGAAAATAACATTTCAATTTCAGAATTAACAAGCAAAGTAACTGAAAGTTTTAGTAAAGATTGTCATTACTTAAATTGTGAGGAGCCAACCCATCAACCTAAAGCAACAGAAAATATAGATTTGATGATTGAAATGATTTCTGAATTAATAAAAAAAGAATTTGCTTATGAGAATAATAAGCATGTTTATTTTGAGGTTAAAAAATTCAAGGATTATGGTCAACTCTCAAATAAAAAATTAGATGAGCTTATTGCTGGATCAAGAGTAGAAGTCAGTGAAAATAAAAAAAATTCAGAAGATTTTGTTTTATGGAAACCTTCAGAAGATGATGAACCATCATGGGAGTCTCCATGGGGAAAAGGAAGGCCAGGATGGCATCTTGAGTGTTCAGCAATGTCAAAGAAATTTTTAGGAGATGAGTTTGATGTTCATGGAGGTGGTATAGATTTGTTATTTCCTCATCATGAAAATGAAATAGCTCAATCAAGATGTGCTAATGATACAAAAATATTTGCAAAATTTTGGATGCATAATGCATTCATCACTATGTCTAATGAAAAGATGGCCAAGTCTCAGGGAAATATTTTAAAAATAAAAGATTTTAGAAATAAGATTAGCGGCCAAGTTTTAAGATTAGCTTTACTAAGCGCACATTATAAACAACCATTAGATTGGAATGATAAACTTCTGGACGATTGTCAAAACACGATAAATAAATGGTACAATTCATATTTAGATATTGAAAACAATTCTAAAGTTTCTGATGAAATCCTTCAGCCACTTTACGATGATTTAAACACACCTGGATACATTGCTAATTTACATCAACTATATGACAAAGCTCAAAAAGGTAACAATGAAGATAAATCTTTATTTGTTTCTGCTTGTCAATTTGTAGGACTATTAAAGGAAAGTAAAGAAAATTGGCTTAAATTTAAAATTAGCAAAGCTTTAATTTCTGAAAAAGAAATTTTACAAAAAATTCAGGAAAGAAATAAGGCCAGAGAGAACAAAAATTACGAAGAAGCTGATAAAATTAGAAATGACCTTTTAGACAAAGGTGTTTTAATAGAAGATAAAGATGGTAAAACGACATGGAAATTTAAATGAGCAAAGAACAACTTTATATATTTGACACAACACTACGTGATGGCGCACAAACCCAAGGTGTAGATTTTTCAATTGATGATAAGGAAAAAATCTCATCAGCATTAGATAAATTAGGTGTGGATTATGTTGAGGGAGGATGGCCAGGAGCAAATCCAACCGATACTGAGTTTTTCAATAAGGATCATAATTTTAAAACAACGAAATTAACTGCGTTTGGAATGACTAAAAAATCTGAACACAGTGCAGAAAATGACCCTATGCTATCATCATTAATTAATTCAAAAAGTACTTCTGTTTGCTTGTTTGGAAAATCATGGGATTTTCAAGTGGATGTCGCATTAGGAATAAGCAATGAACAGAATTTAATGAATATAAGTGAAAGTACAAAACACATTGTTAAATCTGGCAAAGAGTTCATGTTTGATGCTGAACATTTTTTTGATGGATATAAAGCTAATCCAGAATATGCAATGTCATGTTTAAAAGCAGCTTTTGATAATGGTGCTAGATGGATTATATTATGTGATACTAACGGCGGTACACTTCCACACGAAATAACAGAAATTGTATCTAAAGTAACCAAGCAAATTCCAGGAAAAAATTTAGGAATACATGCTCATAATGATACCGAAAATGCAGTAGCTAATAGTCTTGCTGCAGTTCAAGCAGGTGCTAGACAAGTGCAGGGTACAATCAATGGTTTGGGTGAAAGATGTGGAAATGCTAATTTGATGTCATTAATTCCTTCATTTTTTTTAAAGAAAGATTTTTCAGATAAGTTTGAATTAAATATTAAAAGAGAAAATTTAAAAAACTTAACTCAATGCTCAAGATTATTAGATGAGATATTAAATAGAAAACCTAATAAACATTTACCTTATGTTGGAGCTTCTGCTTTTTCCCACAAGGGTGGTATGCATGTTTCTGCAGTTCAAAAAGACCCAAAAACTTATGAACATATAAATCCAGAAGAAGTTGGAAACTCTAGAAATATAGTTGTTTCAGATCAATCGGGACAATCAAACATAATGTCGAGATTGAATTCAATAGGAATTAAAGTTGAAAAAAGTGATCCAAAAATTAAAAAACTTTTAGATGAAGTGAAAGATCGAGAATTTATTGGTTATAGTTATGATGGTGCTGATGCATCCTTTGAGCTGCTAGCTCGAAGATTAATGGGGGAGATACCAAGATATATTTCAATTAATGAATATGATGTTTCGGTAAAGAAAGATAATGCAGGGGAAATAGTTTCATATGCAAAAGCTCAATTAGAAGTAGATGGAGATAAAATTTTGTGTGAAGGACAAGGAAACGGACCCGTTAATGCTCTAGATAATGCAATTAGAAAGAATGTTAACAAGCTTGCTAAATATTCAGAATATTTAAAAGATTTAAGATTAGTTGATTACAAAGTTAGGATTTTAAACACTGGTACAGAAGCTGTAACAAGAGTTAGTATTGAAAGTACAGATTCTAAAGGTGTTAATTGGTTTACTATTGGAGTATCTCCAAATATCATTGATGCATCTTTCAAAGCTCTTGTTGATAGTTTAGATTACAAGTTATTTAAGGATAAAGCTCCTGGAAGTTCGTAAGAATGAAAATTAAAAAATTTTCAGAAAAACCATCTGATCTAAAAGATAGAATAGGAGCAAAACCAATAGTTTGTTATCCAAATACCAATATTGAAGAAAAAAATTTAAGTATTTTACATTCTGCTCGAGAACACTTGGTTAAAAAGGAGGAAGTTATAATACCCCCAAGAGATGCAAAAACGTTTGAAGTTAAATTTGGTGAGTTTTTTAGAATTGAAAGCGTAGAGGGACCTCAAGTAGGTGATTTAAATTTATTTAATTTAAATAATTTAGATGAAAAATTTTATTCAGGAAAAACAAGAGCACTCTATGGAACCCATCTTTCTGTTGGAGATAAAATGTTTAGTAGTTTTCCCTATCTAAGATCTTTAGCAACAATAACTTGGGATACTTTGGATTGGTATGATTATGATAAAGATGGAGGATCTGTTCATGATGTAATTGGTACTAGATGTGATCCGTATACATCAAAACTTTTGACCGATAACGATTATCATTATTGTTGTCATTCAAATTTAACAAGAGCTTTGGTCAAAGAAAAAAATGTTCAATTAGACCACGCAGAAAAAATAGTTCATGATGTATTAAATGTTTTTATGTTAACTGGATTTACCAATGATACTAAACAATACTTTATGAAAGCAAGTCCAGTTAGACCTGGTGATTATTTAGAATTTTTTGCTGAAACAGATTTATTGGGTGCTCTTTCTGCTTGCCCAGGAGGTGATTGTGGATCTGAACACTCATCTGATGTTGCAAAATGTTATCCATTAAAAGTTTCTATTTGGTCAGTAGATTCAAAATATTTAAATGATATTAAACCATCAGCTATTTCCAATTATAACAGAAATCATGGCATAGATTAATGTCTGTTAATAATATTTCTTTCATCTTACACAAACCTCAACTCTCAGAAAATATAGGAGCATGTGCAAGAGGAATGAAAAATTTTAATTTTAATAAACTTATTGTTATTGATCCTAAACCAATATTTCCAAATGATAAAATTTTAGCAACCTCAGTAGGAGCAAAAAATATAATTAACAAGGCAAAAAATTTTGAAAATTTAGAAAAATCTTTAAAAAATATTGATATTGTAATTGCAACATCAGCACGATTTAGAAATAAAAATATTAAACATATTCAATTAGAAGATTTAAAAAAAATAAATTATAAAAAGAAAATAGCTTTTTTATTTGGCTCAGAAGCATCTGGTCTATCAAATAATGAAATAAGCTATGCAAATTATACTCTTCAAATTCCGACTAATCCTGATTTTAAATCATTAAATCTATCTCATAGCTTAATAATAATTGCTCAATATCTATCAAGCATAATTAATTCAAAAGCATCTTCGTTTAAGAAATCAAATAAAGTCAAATCAGCATCTAAAAAAGAGATAGTTGCTATGGCTAGACTTTGTATACAGAATCTTGAAGAGATTAATTTTTTTAAATCAAAAGAGAAGAAACCGATAATGCTTGAAAACTTGAGGAATATTTTTTATAGGATGGAATTATCAACCAAAGAAATACGTATTTTATCTGGGGTATTTGCAAGTTTAGGTAAAAAACGTTGATTGACAAAATGATGAGTAAGTTTATAAAGCCCACTATCAAATGACAAAAAGATTAAACTCTAAACATAAAGTAGACAGAAGATTAAAAGTTAACCTTTGGGGAAGACCTAAAAGTCCTTTTAATACTAGAGCCTATGGACCAGGACAACATGGACAAACAAAAACATCAAAGCCATCTGATTATGGAATACAGCTTCAAGCTAAACAAAAATTAAAAGCATATTATGGCAACATTAACGAGAGACAATTTAGAAATATCTACAAAAAAGCAGTAATGCTTAAAGGTGATACTGGAGAAAATTTAATTGGTCTTCTTGAAAGAAGATTAGATGCTGTAATTTACAGAGCAAAATTTGCAACAACAATTTTTTCAGCTAGACAATTAATCAATCATGGCCATGTAAAAGTAAATGGTAAAAAAGTGAATATTGGAAGTTATTTAATTAGAGAAGAAGATACAATTGAAATAAGAGATAAATCAAAACAACTTGCAATAATCGATATTGCTCTTGCTAATAAAGAAAGAGAAACTCCAGAATATATTCAGATGGATGAAAAAAACAAAAAATTAAAGTTTGTTAGAGTTCCAAAGTTTGAAGAAGTACCATACCCAATTGTTATGGAGCCTAATCTGGTGATTGAATATTATTCTAGATAATTAACTTTTAGACTTAAAATTTATATTTTTGCTTTCAAAAAGTTTTGCCAATTCACCACTTTCATACATTTCTTTAACAATATCGCATCCACCAATAAATTCATTTTTAACATAAAGTTGTGGTATTGTTGGCCAGTCACTAAAAACTTTAATACCTTCTCTTAAATTTTGATTTTCTAAAACATTAATACCTTTAAAATTTACTTCTAAGATTTTTAAAATATTTGAAGTTGCCATTGAAAATCCACATTGTGGAGCGTCAGGGGTACCTTTCATAAACAAACATACTTCGTTGTTTTCAATTTCATTTTTTATTAAATCATTTGTTTGTTGATCCATTTTAACTCTCCTTTGTTTTAATTGCTAATGCATGCAGTTCATTGCCCATTCTACCTTTTAATGAGTTGTAAACCATTTTATGTTGCTCAATTTTACTTTTTCCAGAAAATTGAGACGAGGTAACGGTAGCTGAATAATGATTTCCATCACCTGCTAAATCTTGTATTTCAACAATTGCATCTGGCATTGCCTCTTTTATAAAATTCTCAATTTCTTTTAAATCCATAGCCATTATTTACTCATATAGTTTGTAAGCCAACTTTTATTAGAAGTTGTTAATTCGTCAATTGTAACTTTTGTCTTATCATTAATATATAGTTCATTTTCATTAATTGTACCAAGTTCATCGAAATGAACTGCATTTTTATGCAATATATCAGCTACTTTTTTAAAATCTTTTTTGTTTATTTCTATAATATATCTACCTTGATCTTCAGCAAAAAAGTATTCTATTTCATTAATTAGATATTTAGGTTTTTTAATATTTATTCCTTTTTTTCCTTTAATACACATTTTTGATACCGCAGTAATTATGCCTCCTAAAGAAACGTCATGAGCACTCTTTATTAAATTATTATCAATCAATTTGAGTAAAGTTTCTCCATTATTTTTTTCATTAAACAGATTTACCTCGGGTGGAGGTCCATTTTTTGCATCTAAAATATTTCTTGCAAATAAACTTTGATCAATATGTCCTTCGGTTTTTCCAATCACTAAAACTAAATTATCAACTTCTTTAAATTCCATAGTGATCATATTCTTATAATCTTTAATTAACCCAACCCCACCAATTGCAGGCGTAGGTTTTATACCTTCCTCTTTTGTTTGGTTGTAGAAAGATACATTTCCAGAAACTACTGGGAATTTTAAATATTCGCTCGCTTCACCAATACCTTGAACACATTCAACAAACTCACCCATGTTTTCTTCATTTTCAGGACTACCAAAATTTAAACAATTTGTAATTGCAATTGGTCTTGCACCAACAGATATAAGATTTCTAAAACTTTCACAAACTACTTGTTTTCCACCAGTTAAAGGATGAGCCCAACAATAAACTGCAGAAGAATCTACCGAAGCAGCAACAGCTTTATCTGTACCATGAACTCTCACAACCCCTGCGTCTCCGCCTGGCTTCTGTATAGTGTCTCCCATGACTGTATGATCATACTGTTGCCAAATCCATTCTTTGCTGCATACATTTGGATTCGCTAAAATTTTTTTTAAAACATCAATAATTTTTAAATGCTTAATATCTTCTTTTTTAATTTTATTTTTTTTAGGTAACTTAGCATTTTTCCATTTTCGATCATACATAGGAGAGTTTTCAACCAATGTATTAACAGGTATGTCTGCAACTTTTTCTTCATCAAAATAAAGTTCTATTTTTTTTGACTTAGTTGTTTTTCCAATTACCGCAAAATCTAAATTCCATTTATCAAATATTTTTTTTGCATGTTCCTCTTTGCCGTTTTCTAAAACAATCAACATTCTTTCTTGGCTCTCAGAGAGCATAATTTCGTATGGTGTCATTTTCATTTCTCTGCATGGTACTTTATTTAAATTGATTTCAATTCCGAGGTTTCCTTTTGAAGCCATTTCAATACTTGAAGAAGTTAATCCTGCAGCACCCATATCTTGAATAGCTATAATTGAGTCTCCTGCCATTAACTCTAGACAAGCTTCTAGTAAAAGTTTTTCAGTAAATGGATCTCCAACTTGAACTGTTGGCTTTTTTTCCTCAATTTTTTCATCAAAACTAGCTGAAGCCATACTTGCTCCATGAATTCCATCTCTTCCTGTTTTAGACCCAACATAAATGACAGGTTTATTTAAACCAGCAGCTTTAGAATAAAAAATCTTATCTTTTTTTACTAATCCCAATGTCATAGCGTTAACCAAAATATTTCCGTTATACGAGCTATCAAAGCTTGTTTGGCCAGCGATTGTTGGAACACCCATGCAGTTTCCATAACCGCCTATGCCATGAACAACACCTCTTAATAAATTTTTTGTTTTTTTATTTTGTGGTGACCCAAAATGAATGGAGTTCAAGTTAGCTATTGGTCTTGCACCCATTGTAAATACATCTCTCATTATTCCTCCAACACCGGTAGCAGCACCCTGATATGGTTCAATAAATGAAGGGTGATTGTGACTTTCTATTTTAAAAACTATCGCATCATTATCCTCAATATCGATAACACCAGCGTTTTCTCCAGGACCTTGAATAACTTTCTTTCCTTTAGTAGGTAGTTTTTTTAGGTGTAATCTTGATGATTTGTAAGAACAATGTTCATTCCACATTGCAGAAAAAATACCTAGCTCTGTGATATTAGGAGTTCTCTTCAATAGCTCACAAATTTTAGCGTATTCATCTTTCTTTAAACCGTGATCAACTGCTACTTGTTCGTTTACAATCATTTTAAGTTGTTTATTAAGTTTTTAAAAAATAATGACCCATCCTCACCTGATAAAGATGTATCAATCATTCTTTCAGGGTGGGGCATCATTCCTAGAACATTTTTTTCTTTATTAAATATACCTGCAATATTTTTTAAGGATCCATTAGGATTAAATTGATCTTCTATTTTTCCGTTTTCATCACAATAGTTAATAGCTATTTGATTATGATCTTCAATTTCTTTTAATTGATCATTGGTACAAAAATAATTTCCTTCATTATGAGCTATATGAAATTCTAATACCTCGTTATCAACATTTTTAAAATATTTATTTTTTTTATCATTAATTTTTACAAAAACATTTTTACAAATAAATTCTAAATATTTGTTTCTAAGCAAAACACCTGGAACTAAACCAGTTTCTACCAATATTTGAAATCCATTACAGATACCCATAACCATACCTCCTGAATTTGCAAAATTAATTACTGACTGCATTATTTTTGATTTAGATGCCATACTTCCACATCTTAAGTAGTCCCCATATGAAAAACCACCTGGCAATACAACCAAATCACTTTTTGGCAATTCAGCATCAGCATGCCAAACCATTTTATTTTTAAATCCAAATTTTTTTAGAGCAACATCCATGTCTCTGTCACAATTTGAACCTGGAAAAGTAATAACTGATGATTTCATTAATTACTTTGGATCAATAATTTTATAATTTTCAATTACAAGATTTGCCAAAAGTTTTTTACACATTTCTTCAACTTTTGCTTTTGCTTTTTCGTTATCAGTTTCTTTAGTGTCTATTTCAAAATATTTACCTTGTCTAACTTCATTAATATCCTGAAAACCCATTCCATCCAGAGTTTGATGAATAACTTTTCCTTGTGGATCAAGTACATCCTTTTTTAGAGTGATGATTACAGAAATTTTCATTTTTTCTTTCTTTTAACTGAAGATAATTTAGTTATATTTACTGCTGAAACATTAGATTGTTCATGAAGTATACCTAATCTTTTTGCAACTTCAGTATAGGCTGGAATTAAGTCACCCAGATCTTTTCTAAACCGATCTTTATCTAATTTTTTTTCTGTAATACTATCCCACAACCTGCATGTATCTGGACTAATTTCATCTGCTAAAATAACTTCATTTTTTCCATCAATTTTAATTCTTCCAAATTCTAATTTAAAATCAATAAGTTTAATTCCAACACCTCTAAACAGCCCAATCATAAAATCATTAATTCTTAAAATCATTTTTTTAACTTTATCTATTTCAGTTTTTGACGCCCAATCAAATGCAAAAATATGCTCTTCAGATATCAGTGGATCCCCAAGCTCGTCATCCTTTAAGCAGTATTCAATTAGGGGTTCTTTTAAAACGGTACCGTCTTCAATACCCAATCTTTTAGTAATTGAACCTGTTGCAACATTTCTCACAATGAATTCAATCGGAATTATTTCTACAAGCTTTATAATTTGCTCACGCATATTTAATCTTTTAACTAAATGATTTTTGATTCCTATTTGGGAGAGGTTAGAGAGTATATGTTCTGATATTCTGTTGTTTAGAACACCTTTGCCCTCAATTGTAGTTTTTTTTTGATTATTAAATGCAGTTGCATCATCTTTAAAATACTGAATTACTAAGTTTTTATCATTTGTTGCATAAATGATTTTAGCTTTTCCTTCGTATAATTTTTTACCTTTTTTCATTATTTAAAAACTCTTCTAAAGATAAAATTTACATTTTTAAAGTGTTTAGAATAATTAAATATAGACTTTAGTTTTTTTGGCGAAATTTTACTTTTTATAAGTTTATCAGATGAAATGACATCAATTAAATTTAAATTTTCTGCAAAACATTTTTTTGCATAAGATTGTACCATTTTGTATGATTTTTCTCTGCTTAATCCTGCCTTAGTCAGTTCCAGCATAACTTCCTGAGAAAAAATTAAACCTTTAGTTAAATTTAAGTTTTCAATCATTTTTTTAGGATAAACAATCATGTTATCTAAAATATTTGTAAGCCTAACCAATGCAAAATCAGTAGTTATATTAGCATCTGGCCCAATATTTCTCTCAACACTTGAGTGAGAAATATCTCTTTCATGCCAAAGAGCAATGTTTTCAAGAGCTGGTACAACTGCACTTCTAACCATCCTAGCTAAGCCTGTTAAATTTTCGCTCAAGATTGGATTTTTTTTATGAGGCATTGCAGACGAACCTTTTTGATTCTTAGAAAAATATTCCTGTAATTCATAAACTTCAGTCCTTTGTAGATGTCTTATTTCAACTGCTACTCTTTCAATGGATCCTGCAATAATACCTAAAACAGAAAAATAAAATGCATGTCTATCTCTTGGAATTACTTGTGTGGAAATTGGTTCAACTTTCAGACCTAATTTTTTTGCAACATATTTTTCAACATTTGGATTAATGTTAGCAAATGTTCCAACAGCACCAGATATTGCACAAGTTGATACTTCATCGATTGCATCTTTTAATCTATTTCTATTTCTTTTAAATTCCTCATAAAACGAAGCTAATTTTAATCCAAATGTAATTGGTTCAGCATGGATACCGTGGCTTCTTCCCATACACGGTGTGAATTTATATTTTTTGGCTTGTCTTTTTAAAACTTTTAAAATTTGATCTATATCTTTTAAGATTATTTTACCTGATTGTACTAATTGAATATTAAAACTAGTATCTAAAACATCTGAGGAAGTCATTCCCTGATGCAGGTACCGTGCTTTAATTCCAGCTTTTTCAGTAATAGAGGTCAGAAAAGCTATTACATCGTGTTTAACTTCAGCTTCTATTTTGTGTATTCTACTTACATTAATTTTAGCTTTTTTTCTTACAATAGAAGCAACACCTCGTGGAATTTGTCCAAGTTTTTCCATAGCCTGTGCAGCCGCAACTTCCACATTTAACCAGATTTTATATTTATTTTCTTCTGACCAAATATCAGTTAATTCTTTTCGAGAGTATCTTTTAATCATTAATTATAAGTATGGAGGCTTTGAATAACCTTTAGCAGATTCTGTAAAGATTTCATAACCATTTTCAGTAATTCCTAACGTATGTTCAAATTGTGCTGATAAAGATTTATCTTTTGTAACAGCCGTCCAACCATCATTCAACATTTTAACATCATATTTGCCAGCATTTATCATAGGCTCTATAGTAAATGTCATACCAGGTCTTAGTTCCATCCCTATATTTTTTTTACCATAATGAAGAATATTTGGTGGCTCATGAAATGTAGTGCTTATTCCATGACCACAAAAATCTCTAACAACTGAAAAACCTTTTTCTTCTACAAAAGATTGTATTTCATAACCAATATCTCCTAATTTAATCCCAGGTTTTAAAATTCTAATTGCTCTCATCATAGATTCGTAAGTTGTTTCAATAAGATTATTTAATTTTACTGGAGTTTTTCCAATGCAAAACATTCTGCTCGTATCACCATAGTGTTCATTAACGATTGCTGTAACATCAACATTTACAGCGTCACCTTCTTGTAAAATTCTATCTGAAGGTATTCCATGACACACAACATGGTTTAAAGATGTGCATAAAGATTTTGTAAACCCTCTATAGTATAGTGGGGCAGAGTAGCCACCATTATCTCTTATAAATTCATACCCTAACTTATCAATATAATCAGTTGAGACGCCTTCTTTAATATTTTCAGTTAACATATCTAAAGTTCTTGCAGCTAAATTTCCTGCAACTCTCATTTTTTCAAATTTTTCTTTATAATCAGTCATCTATAATTTTTAATTTTTTATCTATAAAAATTTTTTTAGAACTTATATCACATCTATACGCCAAAAAATTTACACCAGCTTTTTTAGCTAATAAATAAGTCTTATAATATTCTTCGTCTATATCTTTAGCTATTTTAAAATATTTCATATTTTGGATTTGAACTAAAAATATTAAGTATGTTTTATAACTTTTTTTTATGGCATCAATAAGGGTTAATAAATGCTTAATTCCTCTTGATGTTGGTGCATCTGGAAATTCTGCTGTGTCTTTATTTCTAAATAATGTTACATTTTTTACCTCAACAAAGGTTTTTTGTTTTCTATTTTCTAATAAAAAATCAAATCTAGTTTCTTTATTGAAAAAAACCTCTGGTTTTATGGAGTTATTATTTTTAAGTTCGTTTATAAGATTTTTTTTGAGCCCATGCTCAACTATTCTATTTGCCATGTGAGTGTTCACACCAACTAAATTTTTTCTAGATTTAATAATTTCCAATCCATATTTAAGCTTTCTTTTTGGATCATTATTTGGAAGCAAGTAAACCTCATTATCTTCATCTAGCAAACCTTTCATAGATCCAGTATTGGGACAGTGAGCTGTGACAATTTCTTTACCTATTTTAACGTCAGTAAAAAACCTTTTATAACGTTTGATTAGTTTGCCTTTTATTAAAGACTTGGTAAATTCCATTACTAAATTATATATTTCATATGGATAAAAAAGTAAAAGTTAATGCATCGATTTTAATCATTGGTAATGAAATTTTATCAGGCAGAACTCAAGACACAAATACCTCAACCTTAGCAATTTGGCTTAATTCAATTGGAGTGAATGTAGCAGAGGTTAGAGTAATACCTGATGTTGAGGAGACTATTGTTGATACTTTAAATTTACTTAGATCCACATATGACTATGTTTTTACAACCGGTGGTATCGGACCTACTCATGATGATATTACTGCTCAATCAGTTTCAAAAGCATTTGGAATAAAATACGAAGTTCATAAAGAAGCTTTTAAAATTTTGGAAACTTATTATCAACCTGGAGAATTTAATGAAGGTAGGCAAAAAATGGCATGGATGCCTGAGAATGCAAAATTAATTTTGAATCCAACAAGTGGCGCACCAGGTTTTAATGTTGAAAATGTTTTTTCTTTGCCAGGTGTTCCATCTATCTTAAAATCAATGTTAGGTGGTTTAACTAACAGAATAGTAGGGGGCGAACCTATTAAAAGTATAACAATCAGTTTAAGAACTGTTGAAAGTGAAATAGCTAATTCTTTAACAAAAGTTCAAAATGATAATAAAGATGTTGAAATTGGAAGTTATCCATTTTTTCATGCGGGTAAATTAGGAGTCTCAATAGTAATAAGATCAGAAGATCAAAATAAAATAGATAATTGTAATTCTCAAATTTTAAAATTTGTTAATAAGAAAAAAATTGAGGTAGTAAATAGATAATGCTTTATTTTGCTTATGGTAGTAATCTTCATCATTTTCAAATGAAGCGTAGATGCAAAGACAGTATTTTTTTAAAAAAAATAAATTTAAAAGATTTCAGATTAACTTTTAGAAGCAAGTATAGAGCTGCTGATATTGAACCTAAAAAAAAGTCTATTGTTCCAGGCGGTTTATTTGAAATTTCTAAAAGTGATGAAAAAAAGCTAGACCTGTATGAGGATTTTCCAATTCTTTATAAAAAACATTATTTTTATTATTATGGAAAAAAGGTGATGACCTACACAATGGTAAAAAAATCACCATTTAAGTTTCCAACAGAAAGATACCTCAATATAGTAAAAAAAGGATATAGAGATTGTAATTTAGATATTGATTTTTTAAATAAGAGTTTAAGAGTTTAAGAATTTAAATGAAGTTCATAAAAAATCTTTTTAATAAATTTAACGTAACTAAAAATATTAATTTAGATGATCAAGAAAGATTTGTTTTTCACAAAAAAATTTTAGAAAATAAAAAAATGTTAAAAAGTTGTTACTCTGAATTTTATGAAAAGATTCTTTTTTATGAAAAAAAATTTAAAACAAACACAAATGATCAAATTCGAATAGAATTAGGGTCTGGAATTGGTTTTATAAAAAAAATTGATAGAAATATTATAACATCAGATGTTGTGTATAATAAATTTACAGACAAAATCATTGATGCAAACAAAATCCCTTATAAAAACAACAGTATTGATAGTGTATTTGGAATTTTTTGTTTCCACCATTTTAAAAACCAATTAGATTTTTTGAAAGATATTGAAAGAAAACTAAAAGTAGGAGGCTTGTGTATATTGATTGAACCTTATTATGGACCTTTGGCATCCATAGTTTACAAAAATGCACATTCTAGTGAGTATTTTAATAAATTAGAGGAATTTGGTCATAAACCTAAAAATAAAAACTCTATGTATAAAGCAAATCAAGCATTAAGTTATATTTATTTTGTTAGAGAGAAGGAAAAAATTAATAAAATATTTCCTAAATTAAAAATTGTTCATACATCTATATTTAATAATTATCTAAGATATTTTTTTTCGGGAGGTTTAAATTTTAAAAAATTATTACCAGATTTTTTATTACTTTTTGTAAGATGTCTTGAGTTTATTTTGTACCCTTTTATTAAATTATTTGGTGTCCATCAAATTATTGTTATTAAAAAGTTTAAATAATAGACTTGTCAAGGAAAGATAAATTAAAAAATTTTACTTATTACTCTTGTTCAATTATAAATATTAGCATAAATACTCATGAAATTCATTAATGCCCTCGTGGTGAAATTGGTAGACACAAAGGACTTAAAAGCCGAGGGATTCACAAGTGAGTCAGTCCATGGTAGTCCAGAGCAGTCTAAATCCTATTAAATCCTATAAGTTTTTTAAAAATAAATAATATTTTATTTAAAATTCTTAATAATTAATTTTGTCAAACTAGTACTAAACTAGTACCTTGAGGGATAAAAATTTATGGCTTTTAAACTTAAAAAACAAAAAAATAGAATTTTATAATGCTCATCTTTAAAAAAATTTATCAGGACTATCGAGAGTCAATGAAATCAAAGCATTCAGATAATTCAAGTGATAATGTTGAGTTTGTAACTTTGAATTTTATTGTTGGTAAAATTAGAGAACAAGAAAGAAATAATCGAGAATCTCCAAGAAGGGCTTATGTTGATAAGGTTGTAAAACCTATACTTATAGCTCATGCGGAACAACAAAGTGAAATGATAGACGATTTATTAAAAATAAATTCTAAAGACAAAAAGATTCTTAAATCTGTCAATGAAATGAAAGAAGCTATCAATATTTGTTTAAGATATTTAACGGATCAAGAACTTAAATCAGTTGAAATTAAACATATGGGAAAAAATATAAAGACCATTGGAAATGAGGGAGGACCTACAGAAGACTCTGTCGGTACAGCATTTTTTGTAGATAGTAAGGGTCATTTAGTAACTAATTATCATGTAGTTAAATCTTCAAATAATAAAGCAAAAATTCTATTTAATCATGAGGAGGTTGATACAAATCTAATTGCTTATGATGAGTTATTAGATTTGGCACTACTTAAAGCAAAAGTTAAAAATAAAGATTTTATAAAATTCTCAAATAAATCTCCTCAAAAAGCACAAAGTGTATTAGTAGCTGGGTTTCCCTATGGTAAATTTGTAAGTGATGATCTTAAAATTACATCAGGAATAATCAATTCTTTAAAAGGAATACAAAATAATACTTCCATGTTGCAAATTGATGCTACGATCAATCCAGGAAATAGCGGAGGACCAATAGTTGATAAATTAAGTGGTAATTTGGTTGGTGTTGCTACTATGAAATTGAGCAAAGATTTTACTAAACAAGCTTTTGGTCAAGAAAGTGAAAATACTAATTATGGTATTAAATCTAGTCAAGTAAGAGATTTTTTAGAGGCAAATAATATTGAAATAAAAGTAAAATCAGGAAAATTAAAAATTGAAAATTTAGAGAGCTCAACTGTTTTTATATTTTCAAAAAAAGAATAGGATTTTATAGGACAACTAGTACTAAACTAGTACCTAGAGAGATAAAATAAAAAAATTTTACTTATTAGACTTGTTCAATTATAAATATTAGCATAAACACTCATGAAATTCATTAATGCCCTCGTGGTGAAATTGGTAGACACAAAGGACTTAAAATCCTTGCCGCTTGCGGAGTGCCAGTTCGAGTCTGGCCGAGGGCACCACTAAATGAGTAAACTTCAAATTATTTCAGATAAAAATAAGAAATCATTAAGCCTTAAAAATCTATTATTAAACAAAATAAAAACTAATCAGTTTAAAAAAGAAAATCTTATCATAGTTATTGGTGGTGATGGTTTTATGCTTCAAACATTAAAAAAAAATAAAAACTCTAATAAACATTTTTATGGGATTAACTCTGGAAATTATGGTTTTCTTATGAATAAATTTTCTTCAAAAGATATTATAAAAAATCTATCAAAAGCAAATTTAGTTTCAATTTGTCCACTAGAAATGATTGTTAAAAATAAAAATAATCAAACTAAGAGATCTATAGCAATAAATGAAGTATCTGTGCTTAGGCAAAGTAGGCAGGCCGCCTCATTATCAATTAAGCAAGGTTCAAAACAAATAATTAAAAAATTAGTTTCTGACGGGGTATTAGTGTCAACACCAGCTGGTAGTACGGCTTACAATCTTTCTGTGCATGGACCTATTTTAAGTCTTCATTCAAAAAAATTATCAATATCTCCAATAAGTGCATTTAGACCAAGAAGATGGAAGGGCAAAATAGTTAATGACAAAACTAAAATAGTCATAACTAACTTAAACCCAACGAAGAGACCTATCAGTGCTGTTGCAGATAATTTAGAAGTAAGAAATGCTAAATCAATTACAGTGAAAACTAATAATAAAATAAAGTTTAATCTTCTTTATGATAAGAATAGAAGCCTTCAAAAAAAAATTAAAATAGAACAAATAAGAAGAGAGACTAGTTAGTGAATGAAAAAAATTAATCCAATAATGCTCATAGTCATTATTTTAGTTGGAGGTTTTTGTGCATTCAAAATGATGTCTTTTCTTGGTTGTTATGTTCGTATTGAAGACGCTAATGAGTGCTGGAAATTAACAGCCTGGTAAAATCTATATCCACAGACCTATTGATTACAAATCAGTAAGCGTAAATAATTTTCTTTTCATTAAGGTTGATACTACTTAACTTTTAGACTCCCGTCTACATGCATAATCTATAAAGACTACAAAAAGACTACACTTACGTTAGACATTATTTTAATCTTTTGATAGCCTTTTAAAATGTTAACTCTGTTAATTACATTAGTTCCTCCAATAATAATTTTATTATATTTTGTGCTTGCAGATAAATTTAGAGAACCTAAAGGAACAGTAATTTTAATTTTTTTTCTTGGTTTTTTAATTTGTTTACCTGCAGGAATTTTAAATGGTTTAAGTCATGATTTCTTTTATGATGGATCAAAATACTCTGATAACTTAACAAGTAGTTTTTTAGGTCCCGCTTGGGCTGAGGAATTATTAAAATTTTCAATTCTTTATCTAATAGTTTTAAAAAGAAACGAATTTAATGAACCTATGGATGGTTTAGTTTATGGAGTAGTTGTTTCTTTAGGTTTTGCAACTTATGAAAATTATACATACGTATATGAATGGGCAGAGCAAATAGCAAAAGATGAAGGTTATGATTTTGCTGAATTATCATATTTAGTAGCATTAGGAAGATCTTATTCTGCTATTCCAATGCACGGTCTTAATGGTGCTGTAATGGGTTATTATTTTGGAATGTATGCCTTTTCAGGTAATAAAAAGTTTTTAATTTTATCATTAGTATTACCATATTTATTCCATGGTTTTTATAATTTTCTAGTATGGCCATATCCAATGACTATCATTGGTATTTTGGTTCTTTTTTCTTTTTATTTGCATAATGAACTTAAGCAAAAGCAAAAATTAAAAAGAAATGAAAAAGAAATAAAAAAGATTTAAACAGATTTAAAATATTAATGTTAGAAAATTTACATTCAAATTTTATAACTCTTGATGAAATTAAATCTGACATAACTAAATTGGTAAGTTCTAAAGAAGAAGTATCAATTGAAAAACTTGGGATTATTAAATCGATTTCAAGCCTTAAAAATCAATTAATATTATTAAGTATTATAGCTCAAATATTATCTTTATTTTCTCTTTTAATTCTTTTTAGATATCTTATCATTAATATGAAAAAATAATGACATTTGGAGAATCTTTATCAACTTGTTTAAAAAAATATTTTGTTTTTGAAGGTAGGGCTAGTAGATCTGAATATTGGTGGTTTCAATTAATTGTTTCACCTTCATATTTTATTTCAGAAGTATTAGATAATGAAATTTCCTTTTTTTTCCTAGGAATAACTTTGTTTACACTGATACCAGCACTTTCTGCTGGTGTTAGAAGATTACATGATACTAATAAATCTGGTTTCTTTTTATTAATAAGTTTTATTCCCTTTATAGGTGGGCTTGTACTATTGTTTCTTTTAATCCCCGTAGGAACTAAAGGAAAAAATAGATTTGGTCCTGACCCATTGAAAAAAATTACAAAAAAAAGAATTAAGAAAAAATGAAATCAAGAAGAAAATTTATTAAATCATCTTTGTTGGGATTAACTGCTATAACTTTTCCCAGTATAATTAAAGTCAATGCTGATCAAGACTATGATGTTGTAGTAATCGGAGCAGGGGCAGCAGGACTTGCAGCTACGGAAGAATTAATCAATTCAGGAAAAAAAGTTATTTGTTTAGAGGCATCGAACAGAATTGGAGGTAGGGCTTTTACTGATAATCAAATTTTTGGTGAACCATATGATCTTGGTGCATTATGGTTAGATAATGGAGATACAAATCCCTTTAAGTTATATGGTGTAAAAAATTCTAATTTCAATTTATATAAAGAAAGATCTGAGGAAATGTATGATCTCTATAGTGGCAAAAAAAAAATTTCAAATGATGATGAAATATGGAAAGTCTTTGATGGTATAGAGGCCGGAATTGCAAAAACTAGGAAAGATATTTCCCCTTCAGAAGTAGTTCCTTATCAAGATCATAGGTGGTTTGATACTATGCACATGATAATTGGAGCATGGGAGATGGGTAAAGATTTTACAAACTACTCATGTAAAGATTTTAATTATGATTATGAAATTCCTGAGTCTGCACCATGGCATTGCAAAGAAGGTTTTGGTTCGTTGGTAGCTGATATGTTTAAAAACATTCCAGTTCAATTAAATACAAAAGTTAATAAAATTGATTGGAGTGGTAGTGGAGTAAAGGTTTTAACCGATAAAGGAGAAATTAAATCTAACAAATGTATTCTAACCGTTTCAACTGGAGTACTAGCTTCTGATCAAATTAAATTTACCCCTAATTTACCTACTGAAAAACAAGAGTCATTTTCTAAAATTTCTATGGGTCATTACAATCGACTTACTTTTAAATTTAAGAAATTATTTAAGAAAAAGACTAAAGATTCATATTTATATTATAGAGTTGTTAGTCAAAATGCTAAATCACCTGAGGGTTTTGGTGTCACAATAAATCCATCTGATTCTAAATTATGTTTGTGCGATCCAGGAGGAGACTTTGGAAAAGAGTTGTTAAAATCAGGTGAGCAAGCATCTATTGATTTTGGAATAAGTGAATTAAAGAAAATTTTTGGTAATAAGATTGATAAAGATATAATTAAATCTCATGCTGTTGATTGGTCATCAAACCCACTATTTATGGGAGCATGGGCATCTGCTGAGCCAGGTGCATTTAAGTATAGAGAAATCCTAAGAAGCTCAGTGGGAGACAGAATATATTTCGCAGGTGAGGCAACAGCAAAAGAGTGGGGTACTGTTGCAGGAGCTTACGATAGTGGAAAAATTGTCACAAAAAATCTTATATAAATATGAAAAATTATATCTTTAAAACTTTTCTTTATTCATTGGTATTGATTTTAATTTTTATTACTAAATCTTTTGGTATTAATTTTTATAAATATCCAGCAAAAGATTTAAAACCTGACTTTTGTAAAAATTTATATGACAATTTAAAATTTCCTCATGCCAATTATGTGTCAGAAGATCCAATAAATGTTAAAGTTGATATTTATGTAGATAGGATATTTCAAATATCGGCTGACCAAAATACATTTGAGGCGCAAGTAAATTTGTGGTTAACTTGGAATGATCCTAGGTTAAAAGAACTTTTAAAAAATTTAGGTGTAGCTACAGAAGTTGGTAAAAAACCATTTTATTTATGTACTTTTAATCCTTCAGAAGAATTTTCTAATTTTAAATTATTCGATCCAGCTATAGAATTTTATAATAGAGTCGATAAGCCACCAGTTGAAAATTTTATGGCAGATTGGATAGATATTTTTTCTGATGGAACAGTTGATAAGCGATTAAAAGATACAGCAATATTTCATTCAAATAATTTTGATTTTAAAAAATTTCCATTTGATCATCAGGAATTAAGTATAGAACTATGGTCTGAATATCCATCTTTCTTGGTGGAATTGATCCCAAATGAACCTTACATGTCAGAATATGCTGCTACCGGTGTATGGGAAAAAGACGGTAGTCCAATTACAGTAGATGGTTGGAAAATAAATAACCCTTCTTATGAAACATACTCATATGTAGATAATGATGGAAGCCCTTATACCGGTTTTTATTTAGATTTTAATATTGAGAGATTAACTTCATATTATATTTATAAGATTATATTACCTATAATTTTCATATTGGCTATCTCGTGGTCAGTATTTTGGGTAAGAGGATCCCAGCTTGAAGCTAAGGTTAATGTTACTATTGTTTGTTTATTATCTTTGATTGCTTACAACTTCATTATTGATGAGGATTTGCCTAAACTTCCATATTTAACATTTATGGATTGTTTTATACTCTTGTCGTATTTTTATACCGGGGCTGCAACTCTTCTTTGTGTTTATTCATTCCTTAGAAAACTTAAATCAGGTAAGGATCTTAGTGTAGTTGATAGGTATGCTCAGTTTGTTGGCCCAATAAGTTATTTTTTTATATTAATAATTTTATTAACTTATTTTTATAATTTAGAAGCTGCTAAAGGTTTATTTTTAGGTAGTAAGTTTATTGGATAATTTTCTAAGGATTAGGTTTCTTGTTTGCCAAAAACATCAAAGTTTTAAAAAGAAAGATTAAGAAAAAAAGACTTAAAATTTGAGATAAAACACCAAATAAAATAAAATAATTTTTTTGTCTTTCGTGCTTACTTTTTTCATCTAAAAAACGTGTAGATTCTCTAAAATAAAAATCAAAAGTTACCCTATGAGCATCATTTATTTTTTCTAAATAACCATAGTGTAAAAAATAATAATCTAATAAATCAGTGTACATTTTTCTAATGAGATAGAATTCATCAATATTAGAAATACCATAGTCTACAGATAGAATTTTTTTTCTTTCTATATCCAGTTTTTTGGTAAAATGATCATGTGTTTTTAATGAGTTTTCTAAATTTATTTTATTTAATCCTTTAATTGCTTTTATTGTCTTTTCATCCTCATGGATATTAAGATCAAATTTTCTTACCTGTATTCCTTTAAAAAAACTGTATGCTAGATCGCATTCTTTTAAAATATCATATCCTAGTGTTTGATATCTTGATGTAAAAATTGTTTTAAGATTTTTAAAATAATTTTTTCCAACATTTTCATCAAATGTTGATTTAATCAGATTATCATTAAATAATACTGATACAGCATCCTGCAAAAAGGATTGTCTATCTTCAAAAAAATTTTTTTTAACCTGAATCCTTGTCATTAAATCTCTTGTGTTAAACATTACATTTTTGCTAGCTAAATAATTATTAAATGATCTTTTATATAAGAAGTTTTTTTCTCTGATTTTATCTTCAGAATAAATAACCATCTGATCGAAAAGAAAAGAAGATACAGTAAATAAACCTACTAGAATAATTAAACCTAAAATTCTCACATTTAATGTCATTTGATATTTTGTATTTCCCTTCTGGTAGTTATTATTTCCATTGCCTGTACAATAATAAAAATTATTAATTGAAAGAAAAAAGCAAATATAATGAATTTTTTAGACTCTTTTGAATTCTTCGATATTTCTTCAAAATTTTTAAGATTATCGTTTTTTATATTATTATAAATTTTTTGTAACGTTCCAGATATTAATGAATAATGATGAAGCTGATCATTTATATATATAATAAATGTGTCATAATAATTTTGATAACTTTTTAAACTTTCAGGTTTAATTACCTTAATACCTCTGTCTAGTTTTAATTCTTTATGATCATTATCAATTTTATTTCTAATTTTTAAAAATTCTTCTTGGTTTATTGAGTTTTGCTTTAAATCTTCAAATACTTTCTTATCAACATTTTTAAGCATTGCATCATCTTTAATATTAATAAAATCCTCAAAATTTTTAATAGTCGTAAAACCATTAGATAAATAATTACTAAGATGAATTACTGGACGATAATACAATTCATATTCATCAAATAATTGTCCTACTTTTGAATAAAGAAAATAATTTATGATGTCATTATTTTTTTTAATATCATTTGATATATTCTCTAATCCTAAAACTTTAGTTGGAATTGAAATTGTGCTTGCTGACAGAACGTCTAATAGCGTACCATTTTTTGCGATTTTTTTTTCGATATCAGTAATTTTTGATTCATAATAAATAGATATGAGAGTACTTGAGATAGCGAAGATGCTTAAAAAAATTGCGAGATTTAAAAAAATATTTATTTTATTTATTCCTTTTGTAACTAGTGAAATTTTTAGAAAATTTAATAAAAACCTATAACGCATTGATTAAGGTTCTCTTTTATTTTGAATTTTGTAGTTTGTTTTTTCACCTAAATTTAATTTTAGCTTAAGTTCAGCAATTTTTTTTTCTAATTCAATTACTTCTATTGAAATTTGTTCCTTTTCATTTTCATCAACTTTATCATCATCAAGAGCCTTTCTAGTCTCTTCCATTACATCACCTATAGACTCACCTAATCTAAGTAAATTATTGATTATTTCATCACTAGGGTCGTGATCTTTTCTATTGGCAATTTCTTTTCTAAGTAAAGTTTCATATGCAGTAAGAAATGGAGTTCCTTTACCAATTCTTTTGCAATGAATATCTAATTCCAACCCATCTTGTATATGAAGCTGCCTATCTTTGAAATTAGGGTTTGAAATATGTTCAATAGCTTTTCTTTTTTTTTCTATAACAGTTTCAATATTATCGTAACCAATATCGTCTGCTAAATCTTTTAAAACTCTTTCAAATGAATATGGTTTTCTTGGATAGCCTTTTTTTTTACTCATAAATTTAGATTATTAGAAATTCATCCGTAGGCAAAGTCAAAAGTTAACCTACGGGTAAACCATTTTTAAATCACTATAAATAGGGTGTGTTTGATTTTATTGAACACACAAAAGATTAAGAGGAAGTAAGCAAATTGATCTTTGGTTAAATTATAGTTCTTAACCTCCTTTCTGCAATTTGTGAATTCCTCTTGATCATAAACACTAACAAAGAGGAGAAAATGAAAAAAACAAAAATAGAGAAAAAAAATAGCAATGATGAAATGATGATTGATTTGCCTAGCGGAGTATTTGGCTATTTAGGAATACTCTTAATAGGATTTGCAGTTGTAGATTATGCTGCGTCTAGAATGGGGACAAATTTAACCGCATTCTTGGGACCAATGTCACAGTTCACTCCAATTGCAGCAGGTTTAATTGGAGGAATATTTTTAACAATAGGCGATAAAAGTGAATAAATCGTCAACAACATCCCCTGTAAAAGAACAGGGGATTTTAATTAAACAGAGGAGATAAAATGGCAGATCCAAATAAATATAAATCAGTAAGCATACCTAGGGATACTTATGAAACTTTAGAATGGCTAAGAAAAGGTAACATTATTAATGCAGAATTAACATTTAGTAAGGTTATTGAATATTTAGCTAAAAGTAAAATCAAAGAAATTCAGCATAAGTCAAATGAGTGGAGTGCCGAAGAAGATCTAACAATTAACTAATAAATTAAATAAAGGAGTAAAATAAATATGAGTCAATTAATAATAACATGTCCTAGCTGTAACGAAACTTTTTCTGCAGATCAGGCATTACAAAATCACTTAAAGAGCAAAGAAAAAGAGTACCAAGAAGAAATTAAGGTTAAGGAAAAACTTTTAAAAGAAAAATTTAATCTTGATTTCAAACTAAAAGAAAAAAATTTAGAGAAAGAACTTTCATTAAAAGTACAAAATGAAAGTAAAGCTAAAGTTCAGGCATTGCAGTCTAAAATTTTAGAGGCCGAAAAGAGTAGAAAGGATACTGAATTAAAGATGACAGCAACCTTAAAACAAAAAGAAAAAGCAATTGAAGACAAACTTAAGGCTAAAGAAAAAGCAATGGAGAAAAGCTCTAAAGAAGCAGAGTTTAAGTTAATTGCCAGTTTTAAGCTTAAGGAAAAAGAAATCGAAAAACAGTTAAAAGAGAAAGCTTTAATTAGAGAAAATAAGCAAAAAAAAGAGCTTATGGATCTTCAAACTAAAGTTGCACAAGCTGAGAAGAGTAAAAAACAAATTGAAGCTAAGTTAATTGCAGATCTTAAACAAAAAGAAAAAGTTATTGAGCAAAAAATAAAAGAAAAATCTGAAAACGATGTTCAAAAACTTAAAGATATAATGGCTAAAAAAGATAAAGAAAGAGAAATAGAAAAAAGACGTACTCAAGTAAAAATTGATGAAATGTCTAAACAGCTAAAACAAAAATCGATGGAAGTTCAAGGTGAAGTTCAAGAAGAACTGATTGAGGATTACCTTAGAAGTAAATTTCCACATGATACTGTAGAAGAAGTTAAAAAGGGAGCAAAAGGTGCAGATTGTATACTTACAATTAATAATAAAGATCAAGAAAAACTTGCACAGATTTACTTTGAAAGCAAAGATCACAAAACTTTTAAAGAAGAATGGGTAAGCAAACTATTAAGTGATATGAAAGATAAAAATATCAATTATGGTGTTTTAATTACTACAGCTATGCCAAAAGACTATAATAAACAGCATGATGGCTATGTTGAAAGACATGGTAAAAGAATTATTATCATTCCAATGAATTATCCAATAATTCACATGTTAGTAAGTTTTATTAAAACTAACTTGATAAATGAACATAAATCTAAGAAGGATTTTGATGCACCAAAAATGATGAAAAGACTTTGGGATCATATAATGGGTCCATCATTTCAATTACCTGTAAGAAATTTGTATCAATCAATGATTAAAATGAATGATCTTATGGGAAAAGAAAAAAAGTTTTTTGAAAACAGTATTGCTAACAAGGAAAGAGCTATGCTTGATATGGAAGAAGACTTTAGAGATATGATAAGATCTTTCACACTTAAAGTTGGGCCAGATTGTATTATTCAAATCGAAGAGAATAAAAATGTTTGATGTTAATAAATTTGCAGTTAATCAAGATTACGAATTTGCAAATGAACTGATTAATGCGCTTGAAAAAAATATTACAAAAGAAGATCCAGAAATACTTAGAAGAAAGCTATTTTATTTTGAGGGTATATTTTTAGATCTTACAGATCGTACTGGAGCACATCCAACAGTACCTTTTGCACATGAGGACAGGGGCGGTATAATGCAAGATGTTGTTAAGTTTTTTGGATTTGGTAATAGAAAAATTATTTGGAAGTTTACCGAATTATTTAATGAGGATGACTATTTTGCAAATGAATGGTTTCCACCAGCATTAAAAATGAATTCTAATTTATATGATGATTTGAATAGAGCTAAAGAAATGTATTGGGAGCGTGAGATAAATTTTTTTGAATATTTTATTAGAAGATTACAAGTTTATAGCGAGTTAGAAGCAAGCTTATTTATGAAGCACTATAAAGGTATAGATATGGAAGAATATAAATCAAAACTAAGAAAAATTTTTGATGGTTATCCTGTAGTTACTAAACCTGGTGAACTCGATGTTTAAAACATATATAATAACTTTAAATAATTATTATGAATATTGGAAAAGGTATAAAAGCAATTGTTAATGTATTTTTTTGGATTTGGATTGCAATTGGTATCTTAATAACAATTGGTGGTTTTAATGGCAGCGGCTTATTGTGGTTTGGGATCATTGCTGGAATTATTGTTCCAATAATAATTAGATTAGTAATGTTTTATATTATTGATTCATTTAAATAAAAACTTTTTGAGATTGTATTTCTGGAAGTAAAATTATTAAAGACTACAAAAAGACTACACTTAGTTCTACTTCCTTCCCCTATATGTTCTTATTAAATGATTTTGATTTTTAAAAATGTTTTTAAAAATTTTAATTTTATTGAAAATAAATGAGATTTTAGTGGTGCCCCCGCACGGATTCGAACCGCGGACCTATTGATTACAAATCAATTGCTCTACCAGCTGAGCTACAAGGGCATGCGCAATAATTATTAACTATTTGTTAAATAATCAACTCTTTTTTTTTATATAACTGAGGTGATGAAACACAATTGCAGCACTATTTGAGATATTTAAACTTTCAATCTCTTCATTAATATTAATTTTAACAAAAAAATCTGCATATTTACCTGTATGTTGTCTCATACCAAATCCTTCTGATCCAAATAGAAGAATATTATTTCCTTCCCATTTGATGTCCGTAAAATCTTTTTGACCTTTTGCATCAAAACCATATACCCAGAAATTTTTTTCTCTTAAATTTTTTAAAGTGGAATTAATATTTGATACTTGGAATATATTTACGTGTTCCATGCAACCACTAGCTGATTTATACATTAACTTACTATCTCGAGGAAAATGTCTTTCTTTAATTATTAATCCGTCTATATCAAATGATGCAGCACTTCTTATCAATGAACCAATATTTCTTGGATCAGTAACCTCATCAAGACAGACAAATGTTAAATTATTTTTATCTTTTATAAATTGTTTTAGATCTGGTTGATCCAAATGTTCAATCTCAGCAACATAACCATTATGCATTAATTGTTCTTTAGAAGTATATTTGTCTAATTCTTTTTTAGATTTAAAGTAAACTTTAACATCCTCCAAAATATTTTTATTTGGGTTTTTTCTATGAATATTTTTTTTAGACTCCTCCGTTAAAAATACTCTTAAAACCTTTCTTTTAGGGTTTCTAAGAGCCTCAATAACTGCGTGTTGACCAACAATGAAAAATGATGATTTATTCATAAATTTGTATCTGTTTTATACGGTTTTTTTAATATTTTCCTATTAAATCACGTGTTGCATTTGCATAAATAAAATATATAAAACGCTTGTTATTTGAAGCTTTATTGAACAAGGGGACACTTCCCCAAAGGAGGGGTTCCAGAGCGGTCAAATGGGGCGGGCTGTAAACCCGTTGACTTCGGTCTTCGAAAGTTCGAATCTTTCCCCCTCCACCATTTAATAAATTTTAGATAACATGGAGTGTTACTCTTGGGGTTGTGCGGGTGTAGTTCAATGGTAGAACGCTAGCCTTCCAAGCTGGATGTAAGGGTTCGATTCCCTTTACCCGCTCCAAGAAAATAAAATTGAAAATGAAAACAAATAAACTGAGGTAAAAACGTAATGTCAAAAGAAAAATTTGTAAGAAATAAACCCCACTGTAACATTGGGACTATTGGTCATGTCGACCATGGTAAAACAACTCTTACTGCCGCGATTACAAATGTATTAGCACAAGCGGGCGGCGGAACTGCAGTTGCTTATGATCAAATTGATAAAGCACCTGAAGAAAAAGAGAGAGGTATAACAATTTCAACAGCACACGTTGAGTATGAGACAGAAAAAAGACACTATGCTCACGTAGATTGTCCTGGTCACGCTGACTATGTCAAAAACATGATCACTGGTGCTGCACAAATGGATGGAGCAATTTTAGTTGTTAATGCAGCTGATGGTCCAATGCCACAAACAAGAGAGCACATTCTTTTAGGAAGACAAGTTGGTATTCCAGCTATTGTTGTTTACTTAAATAAAGTAGATCAAGTTGATGATAAAGAAATGATTGAACTTGTTGAAGAAGAAATTAGAGAACTTTTAACTTCATACAAATACCCAGGTGATAAAACACCAATCGTTAAAGGTTCAGCTTTAGCAGCAGTTGAAGGTAGAGATGATGAAATTGGAAAAAATTCAATTTTAGAATTAATGAAAGCTGTTGATGAACATATTCCACAACCAGCTAGAGAAGTTGATAAACCATTCTTGATGCCAGTTGAGGACGTATTCTCAATTTCTGGAAGAGGAACAGTTGCAACTGGAAGAGTTGAGTCTGGTGTAATTAAAACTGGTGAGGAAGTTGAAATAGTTGGAATTAGAGAAACTAAAAAATCAGTTTGTACAGGAGTTGAAATGTTTAGAAAACTTTTAGATTCTGGAGAAGCTGGTGATAACGTTGGAATTCTATTGAGAGGTATTGAAAGAACTGATATCGAAAGAGGTCAAGTTCTTTGTAAACCTGGTTCAATTACTCCACACACTAAATTTGAGGCTCAGGCGTATGTACTTAAAAAAGATGAAGGTGGAAGACACACTCCATTCTTTACTAAGTACAGACCACAGTTTTATTTTAGAACAACAGACGTTACAGGTGAAGTAGAGTTACCAGCTGGTACTGAAATGGTAATGCCAGGTGATGATGCTAAATTCACTGTTAAACTAATTACACCAATTGCTATGGCAGAAAAATTAAACTTTGCAATCAGAGAAGGTGGAAGAACTGTTGGAGCAGGAGTAGTAACTAAAATTATAGAGTAACTCTATAAATAGGAGTGTAGCTCAATTGGTAGAGCGCCGGTCTCCAAAACCGGAGGCTGAGGGTTCGAGTCCCTCCGCTCCTGCCAATTTGAGCTTAGAAATTATGAGAAACCCAATTAAATTTATTCAGGAAGTTAAACAAGAGGCTTTCAAAGTTACTTGGCCTACTTGGAAAGAAACTTTGCAAGGTGCTTTAATGGTTTTTGTTATGGCAGTTGTTATGTCTTTATTTTTTCTTCTTTTAGATCAGGTTTTGAAATTTTTCTTAGAACTTTTACTTAAAGTGAGTATTTAATGAAAAATTGGTACATTGTTCAGTCTCATTCTAGTTTTGAGAATAAAGTTGCCTCTTTAATTAAAGAGGAGGCAGATAAAGCTAAAATTGCTGATAAGTTTGATGAAATCATTGTACCTACTCACGATGTTACAGAGGTTAAGAGAGGTAAAAGAATTCAAAGAAAAAAGAAATACTTTCCTGGATATGTACTAATCAAAAGTGAAATGGATAATAATATTTATCATATGATTAAGAATATAAAGAGGGTTAGTGGTTTCCTGGGAACAAAAGGTATTCCTGTTCCAGTTTCAGATAAAGAAGTAGAAAAGATTTTAGGTCAGATTAAAGATGGTGTCGCTCAGCCAAAATCTGGCGTAGATTACAGTGTAGGCGAGAAAGTTCAGGTTGTAGATGGACCATTTGCATCATTTTCTGGAATGATTGAAGAAATTGATGAAGAAAAAGCTAGACTTAAGGTGTCAGTTTCTATATTTGGTCGTCCTACACCGGTAGATTTAGAATATAATCAGGTTGAGAAGGTAAGTTAATGGCAAAAGAAATAAGTGGATTTATAAAATTACAAATTAAAGGTGGTCAAGCCAATCCGGCTCCACCAGTTGGTCCTGCATTAGGTCAACGTGGTGTAAATATAATGGAATTTTGTAAAGCGTTTAATGACAAAACAAAATCAATGGCAGGCAAACCTGTGCCAGTCGAAATTACAGTATATAAAGACAAAAAATTTGATTTTAAAATTAAAACACCTCCAGCATCTTTTTATATTAAAGAAGCTGTAAAGCTTAAAGGCGGATCAAAAGAACCTGGAAGAAATATTGTAGCTTCAATTTCTAAAAAACAATTAGAGAGTATAGCAAAAGAAAAAATGAATGATTTAAATGCTCACGATATTGAGGAAGCTATAAAAATTATTGCAGGATCAGCTAGATCAATGGGTATTGAGGTAAAAGAATAATGGCATCAAAAAGATATAAAAAATTACCTGAAAAGACAAAAGACTTAAACGCGGAGTTAATAGAAAAATTGTTACCTGAGCTTAAGAAAAACTGCACAACTAAATTTGACGAGTCTTTAGATTTAAGTTTTCAAATTAATCACAAACAAAAGAAAAGCGAAGTAAATATTAGAACGGTTGTTAATTTACCTGGTGGCACAGGCAAGAAAGTTAAAGTTGCTGTAGTTTGTGAGGATAACAAAGCTCAAGATGCAAAAGATGCAGGTGCAGATATCGTAGGTGGTGATGAATTTGTTGAAAGAATTAAAGGCGGAGAATTAAATTTTGAAAAATTAATTTGTACACCAGGAATGATGATTAAACTTTCTAAATTAGGAAAAGTTTTAGGACCAAAGGGCTTAATGCCCAATCCAAAGCTTGGTTCAGTCTCTGAAAATATTAAAGAAGCAGTAACTAATGCCAAATCTGGTCAAGTGGAAATCAGAAATGATAAAGATGGAAATATTGGAGTTAGTATTGGTAAAAAATCTTTTGGTGATGATCAATTATTAAAAAACTACAATGCAATTTTAGATGCTTTAGAGAAAGAAAAATCAAATAATACTTTAAAAGGTGATTTAATTAGAAGTGTATTTGCTACATCAACAATGGGTGTTTCATATAAAGTTAAATTAGGAAAATCGATATAGTTATGATGAATAAAGAACAAAAGAAAAATTATATTGAAGAAATGACTAGTAAGTTTGAAAACAGCAAAGCTGTCATGGTTACTCATTATCAAGGTTTAACAATGACTCAGTTAGATGAATTGAGAGCGAAAATGAGAGAACATGGAATCATTTTCAAAATAACAAAAAATAGAATTACAAAATTAGCTTTAGAAAAAACAAAGTGTAAAGATTTATCAAATTTATTTACTGGTCCTACAGCAGTTGCATTTGGAGAAGATGCCATAATGTCTGCAAGGATTCTTTCAAAATTTGCAAAAGATAACGAAAACTTAAAATTAATTGGTGGAATTATGGATGACGAGGTCTTAGATCAGGCCGGTGTCCAAAATGTAGCTAGTTTACCTACATTAGATGAAGCAAGAGCCAATATTGTGGGTATTTTGAACGCTTCTGCATCTAAATTAATCAGTATTTTGCTTGCACATTCAGAAAAAATGAGTAGTTTGTCGGCAGAAAATTCTGAAACACAACCCAAAGAGTAATATATATGCCTGACCTAAACAAAATTATTGAAGAATTATCAAGTTTGACTGTTGCAGAGGCAGCTGAACTTTCAAAACAATTAGAAGAAAAATGGGGTGTAACTCCAATGGCAGCAGCAGCTCCAGCAGCAGCAGGTGGTGCGGCCCCAGCAGAAGATAAAGATGATTTTACAATCATGTTAGTTTCTGCAGGTGATAAAAAAATTAATGTTATCAAAGAAGTAAGAGCAGCTACTTCATTAGGTTTAAAAGAAGCTAAAGATCTTGTTGAAGGAGCACCAAAAGAAGTAAAATCTGGTGTCAATAAAAAAGACGCTGAAGAGATCAAAGCTAAGTTAGAAGCTGCTGGCGCTAAAGTAGAACTTAAATAAATTAAATAGAAAGAATTCCAATACTGATTATTTTTAATCAGTAATTATAAACATAGATGCAATTATCTTTTACTGAAAAGAAAAACATTAGAAAAAGTTTTGGTAAACTAAAAGAGAGTTTATCTATACCTAACTTAATTGAAGTACAAAAAAATTCATACAAAGAATTAACAGAATTTAATGTTGAGGCAGCAGAACTTACCAAAGGTTTTGACAGAGTATTTAAAAGTATTTTTCCTATTGAGGATTTAAATGACAAAGCAACTTTAGAGTATGTTTCATACAGATTAGAGAAACCAAAATTTGATGTCGAAGAATGTATAGCAAGAGGTCTTACATATTCATCAGCTCTTAAGTGCACTCTAAGATTAGTTGTTTACGAAATAGATCAAGAAAATAATACAAAAGATATTTTATCAGCTAAAGAGCAAGAAGTATACATGGGTGAAGTTCCTATGATGACTAATAGTGGAACTTTTATTACTAATGGTGTTCAAAGAGTTGTAGTAAACCAAATGCACAGAAGTCCTGGTGTATTTTTTGATCATGATAAAGGAAAAACTCATGCAAGTGGAAAACTTTTATTTAATTGTAGAGTAATACCTAATAGAGGTTCTTGGTTAGATTTTGAATATGATGTTAAAGATTTTCTTTATTTTAAAATTGACAGAAAAAAGAAAATTTTTTCATCTACTTTATTAATAGCTTTAGGTTATTCAAAATCAGAAATAGTAGATGAGTTCTATGAAAGTGAACAATATAATTTTGATACAAAAACAGAAAAATGGAAAACTAAATTTAATCCAGAAAACTACAAGGCAAAAAATTTTTCAGAAGAAGTAATTGACGCAAAAACTGGTGAAGTAGTAATTAAATTAGGTGATAAGATTAATTTTTTAAGTGCAAAAAAATTAGCTAATGATGGTTTGAAAGATATACTAGTTTCTAGAGACTCTTTGTTTGGTAAATTTTTACACAGAGATGTCAAAGTCAATGAAGAAGAGGACGGAGTATTTAAAATTGGGACTGAATTAAATGATACAATTATTCAACAAATTTTAGATGCAAATATACATACACTTCAAATTTCTGTTACAAACTCTATAAACAAAGGACCTTATCTACTTACAACTATTTTAGCTGATAAAAATAATACTAAAGACGAAGCAATCACAGAAATTTATAAAATGCTAAGACCTGGTGAGCCACCAACTATAGAGATAGCAACTCAAATATTTAATAATCTTTTCTTTAGCTCAGATAGATATGATTTGTCTGATGTTGGAAGAGTTAAAATGAACTCAAGGTTAAACCAAGAATGTTCTGATAAAATTACCATATTAAGAAACGATGATATCATAGCAATTATTCATAAAATGTTGGATTTACGTGATGGTAAAGATGATGTTGATGACATTGATCACCTAGGTAATAGAAGAGTTCGTTCTGTTGGAGAGCTAGTTGAGAACCAAGCTAGAATTGGTGTTTACAGAATGGAAAGAGCTATTAAAGAAAAAATGACAACTTTGGATGTTGAGTCAGCAATGCCACAAGATCTAATTAATGCAAAACCTTTAACAGTTTCATTGAAAGATTTTTTTGCAAGTTCACAACTATCTCAGTTTATGGATCAAACAAATCCTTTATCTGAAATTACTCATAAAAGAAGAGTTTCAGCGTTAGGTCCGGGTGGTTTAACAAGAGAAAGAGCAGGTTTTGAAGTAAGGGATGTCCATCCAACCCACTATGGAAGAATTTGTCCAATTGAGACACCAGAGGGTCCTAATATTGGTTTGATTAATAGTTTATCTACTTATGCAAAAATTAATAAGTACGGATTTATTGAAAGTCCTTACAAAAAAGTAAAAGACGGTGTTGTTCAAGATAAAGTAGAATACTTGTCAGCAATGGAAGAAACAAAATTCACTATTGCTCAAGCAAATACAAAACTTGATAAAAATGGAAAAATTACTGAAGAACTAGTTTCATGCAGACAAAACCTTAACTTTCTTTTAGCAAAACCTGACTCTATTGATTACATTGACGTATCACCAAAACAATTAGTTTCAGTTGCAGCATCTTTAATTCCATTCTTAGAAAATGATGATGCAAACAGAGCTTTAATGGGATCAAACATGATGAGACAAGCAGTTCCATTATTAAAACCTGAGTCTCCACTTGTCGGTACAGGAATTGAAAGTGATGTTGCTTTAGATTCAGGTGTTACTATTGTTGCTAAGCGTGATGGAGTTGTTGATAAAATAGATGGTAAAAGAATTGTTATAAAAGTAACTGAGGAAACAGACTTTAGTAAGTCTGGTGTAGATATCTATAACCTTCAAAAATTTAAAAGATCAAACCAAAATACCTGTATAAATCAAAGACCACTAGTTAGAGTTGGTGATAAAGTTAAATCTGGAGATATTATTGCTGATGGTCCTTCAACAAAATTAGGTGAACTTGCTTTAGGTAAGAACGTTACTGTAGCATTCATGCCGTGGCAAGGTTACAACTTTGAAGACTCAATCTTAATTTCAGAAAGATGTGTTACAGATGACGTATTCACATCTGTTCACATTGTTGAATACGAAATAATGGCAAGAGATACAAAGCTTGGTGAAGAAGAAATAACTAGAGATATACCTAATGTAAATGAAGAGGCTTTAAAAAACCTTGATGAATCAGGAATCGTTTATATTGGTGCAGAGGTTAATGCTGGTGATATTTTGGTTGGTAAAGTTACTCCAAAAGGTGATTCAGCATCTGGTCCAGAAGAAAAATTATTAAGATCAATTTTTGGAGAAAAAGCTATTGATGTAACTGATACATCTTTAAGAATGTCTAGAGGATCAAGTGGAACAGTAGTTGATGTAAGAGTATTCAATAGACATGGAATTGAGAAGGACGAAAGATCAATAACTATTGAAAGAGCTGAAATTGAGCAAGTTCAACAAGATAAAATTGTTGAGGAAGAAATATTAGAAAGAAGTATTAAACAAAGAGCTTCTCAATTCTTGTCAGGATCATCTTTAAATAAAAAAGTAAAAGATTTATCAGAAGGAACTAAGTTAGATTTTGATAAAATTAATACATTATCAATTAATGATGTCTTCAAAATCACAGTAGGAAATGTAAATGACGAATCAACATTAGCTCAATTAAAAGATCAATATAATAAAGCAAAACAAGACATAACTGAGAGATTTGAAGATAAAGTTTTAAAAATTAGAAGTGGTGATGATTTATTACCAAGTGTTATGAAAATGGTAAAAGTATTCGTTGCTATCAAAAGAAGATTAAGACCTGGTGATAAAATGTCTGGAAGACACGGAAACAAAGGAGTCGTAAGTAAGATTGTACCTGTTGAAGACATGCCATATAGAGAGGATGGCAGACCAGTTGATATTGTTTTAAATCCATTGGGTGTTCCAAGCAGGATGAATGTTGGTCAAATTCTAGAGACACATTTGGGTTGGGCATGTAAAGAATTTGGAGAACAAGTTAAAAATTTAGTAAACGAAAATAACAAAAAAATTGAAAGAACAGAAAAAATCGAAAAATTCTTAAGATCTGTTTATGGAGAAGAAATTTTTAATGATAAAGTTGACAAGTTAAGCAAGAGTGAATTTAAAGATCTTTGTGAAAATTTACAGAATGGTATCGCAATCTCAACGCCTGTTTTTGATGGTGCTAAAGAAAAAAATGTTACCGAGATGCTTGAACTAGCAAATTTACCAGGATCTGGACAAACATATTTATGGGATGGTAGAACAGGTGAGAAGTTTGATAGACCAGTTACCGTTGGGATAATCTACATGCTAAAACTTCACCACTTAGTCGAAGATAAAATTCATGCAAGATCTACAGGACCTTACAGTTTGGTTACACAACAACCACTTGGTGGTAAAGCACAGTTAGGTGGTCAAAGATTTGGTGAAATGGAAGTATGGGCACTTGAGGCGTATGGTGCATCATACACATTACAGGAAATATTAACTGTTAAATCCGATGACGTTGCAGGAAGAGTTAAAGTTTATGAAACTATAGTTAAAGGTGAGGAAAACTTTGAATCAGGAATACCGGAATCATTTAACGTATTAGTTAAAGAGATTAAATCATTAGCATTAAATGTGGAGCTTAATTAATGAAAAAAGAATTAACAGATCTATTTAAGGGCAGCGAAATTTCAGAAGCTCAAAATTTTAATAGCATTAAAATTTCACTTGCTAGCCCAGAGAAAATTAAATCTTGGACATTTGGTGAAATTAAAAAGCCTGAAACAATTAATTATAGAACGTTTAGACCTGAAAAAGATGGTTTGTTCTGTGCAAGGATTTTTGGACCAATAAAAGATTATGAGTGTTTATGCGGTAAGTATAAACGAATGAAGTTTAGAGGAATTATATGTGAGAAATGTGGTGTTGAGGTTACAAAATCAAATGTAAGAAGAGAAAGAATGGGCCACATTAACCTTGCTACACCTGTAGCACATATTTGGTTCTTGAAGTCTCTTCCAAGCAGAATTGCTTTAGCCGTAGACATGAAATTGAAAGAAATAGAGAGAGTTCTTTATTTTGAAAACTTTATAGTAATAGAACCTGGTTTAACTGGTTTGCAGAAAAATCAACTCTTAAATGAGGAAGAATTAGCAAAATACCAGGATGAGTTTGGTGAAGAAAGTTTTACAGCAGGAATAGGGGCAGAAGCTGTTCTTGAGATGCTGAAAAATTTAGATTTAGAATTAGAAAGAAAAAACCTTGTAAGCTTTATTAAAGAAACCAAATCAAAAGTTAATGAAGAAAGAGCAATTAAAAGATTAAAATTAATCGAATCATTTATTGAAACAGGTCAAAAACCTGAATGGATGATTATGACCGTAGTGCCAGTTATACCACCAGAACTAAGACCATTAGTTCCTCTAGACGGCGGAAGATTTGCCACTTCAGATCTTAATGATTTGTATAGAAGGGTAATCAATAGAAATAACAGATTAAAAAGATTAATGGATCTTAAAGCTCCAGATATCATTGTAAGAAATGAAAAAAGGATGCTTCAAGAGTCTGTAGATGCTCTATTTGATAACGGAAGAAGAGGTAGAGTAATAACAGGAACAGGTAAGAGACCACTTAAATCTCTTGCTGAAATGTTAAAAGGTAAACAAGGAAGATTTAGACAAAATTTATTAGGTAAACGAGTTGATTATTCTGGAAGATCAGTAATCGTTGTTGGTCCTGATTTAAAACTACATGAGTGCGGTTTACCAAAAAAAATGGCTTTAGAATTATTTAAACCATTTTTATATGCAAGATTAAACAAATTAGGCTTAGCATCAACAATTAAACAAGCTAAAAAATTAGTTGAAAAAGAAACAAATGCAGTTTGGGACGCTTTAGAATTAATAGTTAGAGAGCATCCAGTACTTTTAAATAGAGCACCAACACTTCATAGACTTGGAGTTCAAGCGTTTGAACCAAAATTAATTGAAGGTGATGCGATTGAATTACACCCTTTGACTTGTGCAGCATTTAACGCTGACTTCGATGGTGACCAAATGGCAGTGCATGTGCCGTTAAGTTTAGAAGCACAATTAGAGGCAAGAATTTTAATGTTATCTACAAATAATATTCTTTCTCCATCAAACGGTAAACCAATTATTGTTCCGAGTCAGGATATGATTTTAGGAATTTACTATCTTTCACAAGAACCTATATCTGACAAACCAGCTGGATATTTTACAAATTCAGATCAAATTGAATTTGCATTATCATCTGGTCAAATAAATGTTCATAGTACTATCATTTCAAGATACGAGACTGTAGATGAGCAAGGGAATAAGAAAATAGAAAAATATACTTCTACAGCTGGAAGATTTTTATTAGCAAATTTATTACCAAAAAATAGCAACATTAAGTTTTCTTTAGTAGATAGATTATTACCTAAAAAAGTAGTTTCAGAAATAATTGATGTTGTATTTAGATTTTGTGGTCAAAAGACTACTGTAATTTTTTGTGACAAGCTTAAAGATTTAGGATTTAAACACGCATTTAAAGCAGGAATTTCGTTTGGAAAAGACGATCTTGTAATCCCTGAAAATAAAACTCAACTAATTGACGATACTAAGAAATTAATTGCAGATTATGAAACTCAATATGCCGAAGGTTTAATTACAAGAGGTGAAAAATACAATAAAGTTGTTGATGCTTGGTCTAAGTGTACAGACAAAGTTGCTGGCGAAATGATGAAGGGAATTTCAGCTACAGAAAAAACTGATGAAGGATTAAAAATTAATTCAGTATTTATGATGGCTGACAGTGGAGCTAGAGGATCTGCTGCTCAAATGAAACAATTAGCTGGTATGAGAGGTTTGATTGCTAAGCCTTCAGGTGAAATTATTGAAAGTCCAATTATCTCAAACTTTAAAGAGGGATTGACTGCTTTGGAATATTTCAACTCAACACACGGTGCTAGAAAAGGATTAGCAGATACAGCACTTAAAACAGCTAGTTCTGGATATTTAACAAGAAGACTATGTGATGTTGCACAAGATTTAACAATAACAAAAGTAAATTGTGATAATCCTGGATTTATTGAACTTTCTGAAATTTTAGAGGGTGGTAATGTTGTTGTTAGTTTATCTGAAAGAGCATTAGGAAGAGTAACAGCTGCTGATGTTAAAAACCCTTTATCAGGAGAAGTAATTATTAAAAAATCTGAAATGATTGATGAGGCAGGCTGTGAAAAAATTGATGCTGCAGGAGTTAAATCAATTAAAGTGTATTCTGTAATGACATGTAGTTCAAAAGAGGGTGTTTGTGCTACTTGCTATGGACGAGATTTATCAAGAGGTAAGATGGTTCATGTTGGTGAAGCTATTGGAATGATATCTGCTCAATCAATTGGTGAACCAGGAACACAGCTAACAATGAGAACGTTTCACGTTGGAGGAACAGCTTCAGTTAAACAAGATTCTCAAATAGTTACCAAAAGTGAAGGAACTTTAAAAATAATTAACTCAAATATTTTAGAGGACTCTAAAAAGAATTTGATTGTAATGGGAAGAAACACTCAACTTTCTATAGAGGATGACAAAGGAGTTCAGATAGCGGTTTATAAAGTTGCTTATGGTTCAAGATTATTTTTTAACAATGGTGACAAAGTCAAAGCAAATACTAAAATATGTGAATGGGATCCTTACACAACACCAGTTATAGCAGAGAAAAGTGGTACAGCTAGTTATGTAGATTTAATTGATGGTGTATCAATTCAAGAAACTACTGACGATGCAACAGGAATTTCTTCTAAATCAGTAATTGATTGGAGAGGTCAATCAAAAAGTACTGATTTAAAACCTAGAATTACTTTAAGAGATGAAAAAGGAAATGTGATTAAAAAAGCTGACGATAATGAAGCTAGATATTATCTAGTACCAGATTCGATTTTATCAATTAAAGATGGTCAAAAAGTTTATGCAGGTGATGTAATTGCAAGATTACCTAAGGAAACTACAAAAACAAAAGATATTACCGGAGGTCTTCCAAGAGTTGCTGAGTTATTTGAAGCTCGAAAGGCCAAGGATAGTGCGATCATTGCAGAAAATGATGGTAGTGTTGTTTTTGGTAAAGAGGTAAGAGGCAAACAAAGAGTATCTATTGTTCCTGAAGATGGATCAGAACCTTCAAATTATTTAATTCCAAAAGGTAAACATATTAATTTCAATCCAGGCGAAAAAATTCAAAAAGGAGAGTATCTTTTAGATGGTCAACCACTGCCACATGATATTTTAAGAATTTTAGGAATCAAAGATTTAACAGAATATTTTGTTAATCAAGTTCAAGAAGTTTATAGATTACAAGGTGTAATAATAAACGATAAGCATATTGAAACTATTTTAAGACAAATGCTTAAAAAAGTTGAGGTTAAAGTATCAGGTGACTCAAGTTATTTACCTGGTGAAGTGGTTGATAGAATTAAGTTTGATAATACTAATGAAAAATTGGTTGCAGAAGGAAAAACTCCAGCCGTTGGTGAAAGAGTTCTAATGGGTATTACTAAGGCTTCACTTCAAACAGAATCATTTATTTCAGCTGCTTCTTTCCAAGAAACAACAAGAGTATTAACAGACGCTGCAATTAAAGGAAAAGTTGATCCATTAAATGGCCTAAAAGAGAACGTAATTGTTGGAAGATTAGTTCCTGCAGGTACTGGTAATATTAAAAATAGATGGAACAATAAAGCTCTCGAGGACGATAATAATTTCTTAGCAGAGCAGGATAAAATAGAAGCTTCAGAACCCGAAGAAACACAGGCAAATCAGTAAAAAAATCGCCTAAAAATTGCAGTTTTAGTTTGACAAAGGGCTATTAATAAGTAATTTGGCGATGTTTTTGGTTGGAATGTAGTGCTTTTAACGGTACTAAACGCTGCCACAAAATAACCTGTCAGTTATTTTCATCTAAAAATAAATTAATTAATTTTAAAAAATTTATGCCAACTATTAACCAGTTGTTAAGAAAAAAAAGAGTGAAACCAGCAGCGAGGAACAAAGTTCCTGCTCTACAAAAGCAACCTTTAAAGAGAGGTGTTTGTGTAAAAGTTTATACAACAACTCCTAAGAAACCAAACTCTGCATTAAGAAAAGTTGCTAGAGTGAGATTGTCAAATGGATTTGAAGTTACAGCTTATATTCCAGGCGAAGGTCATAACCTTCAAGAACACTCGGTAGTTCTGATTAGAGGTGGTAGAGTAAAAGATTTACCAGGTGTTCGTTATCATATTTTAAGAGGTAATCTAGATACACAAGGTGTTGCAAATAGAAAACAAAGAAGATCTTTATACGGAACGAAAAAAGGTAAATAATGTCTAGAAAAAAAACTCAACCGAAAAAAAATGTAGTTCCAGATCCAAAATTCAAATCAACTATTATTCCTAAATTAATCAACAATATCATGTATGACGGCAAAAGAGGTATTGCTGCTAAAATAGTTTATGATGCTATAGATAAAATTAAAACAAAAACTAAAGATGAACCGATTAATATTTTTAATGAAGCAATTAATAACATCAAACCAACTGTAGAAGTTAGATCTAGAAGAGTTGGTGGTGCAACTTATCAAGTTCCTGTTGAGGTAAAAAGTAAAAGAGCACAAGCCTTAGCTATTAGATGGTTAGTAGAATCAGCAAGAAAAAGAAAAGATAAACATATGGCAGATAAAATTTTTAATGAGCTTTATGATGCTTATGAAAAAAAAGGAGCTGCTGTTAAAAAAAGAGAGGATGTACATAAAATGGCAGAGTCTAACAAGGCATTTGCTCATTTTAGGTGGTAATAAGATATGGCTAGAACTCATTCATTAGATAAATATAGAAATATTGGGATCATGGCCCATATAGACGCTGGGAAAACAACTACTACAGAGAGAATTTTATATTATACAGGTAAGAGCCATAAAATTGGTGAAGTGCATGATGGTGCAGCAACCATGGATTGGATGGAGCAAGAACAAGAAAGAGGAATTACAATTACTTCTGCAGCAACTACTTGTTTTTGGAATGATCACAGAGTTAACATCATTGATACCCCAGGTCACGTAGACTTTACTATTGAAGTAGAGAGATCTTTGAAAGTTTTAGATGGTGCCGTAGCTGTTTTTGATGGTGTAGCGGGTGTAGAACCACAATCTGAAACAGTATGGAGACAAGCAGACAAATATAAAGTTCCAAGAATTTGTTTTGTAAATAAACTGGATAGAACAGGTGCTGATTTCTTTAGATGTGTTGACATGATTAAAGATAGATTAGGTGCAAAGCCATTAGTATTACAAGTTCCTATTGGAATTGAGGCTTCTTTAACTGGAGTTGTTGATTTAGTTAAAATGAAAGCTCAAGTTTGGAAAAATGAGGCATTAGGTGCTGAATGGGAATACAAAGATATTCCTGATGATCTTAAAGAAATTACTGAAAAATATAGAACAGAATTAGTCGAAACTGCTGTAGAACAAGACGAAAAATTAATGGAGTCTTATTTAAATGGAGAGGAAATTAAAGAGGAAGATTTAGTTAAGTGTATAAGAAAAGGAACATTGAACTTTAGTTTTGTCCCAGTTTTAACTGGATCTGCGTTTAAAAATAAAGGTGTTCAACCTTTATTAGATGCGGTTGTAAACTACTTGCCAAGCCCAGTAGATATTGGCTCAATTAAAGGCACAAAAGTTGGTTCAGAAGATGAAGTTGAGATGAAATTTGATGATGGCTCTTCTTTTTCAGGTTTGGCTTTCAAAGTTGCAAACGATCCATTTGTAGGTTCTTTAACATTCGTTAGAATTTATTCTGGTACGATTAAGTCTGGAACTGCCGTATATAATTCTTCATCTGATAAGGAAGAAAGAGTTGGTCGTATGCTTTTAATGCATGCTAATTCAAGAGAAGATATTAAAGAGGCTAATGCAGGTGATATTGTTTCACTAGCAGGATTAAAAAATACTATGACAGGTCACACTTTATGTGACAAAGAAAATCCAGTTTTATTAGAGCCAATGGAATTCCCAGACCCAGTAATTGAAATTGCTGTAGAGCCAAAAACAAAAGGTGACCAAGAAAAAATGGGTGAAGCATTAGCAAGATTAGCTAAAGAGGATCCATCATTTAGAGTTTCTTCAGATGAAGAGTCGGGTCAAACAATCATTAAAGGTATGGGTGAACTTCACTTAGATATTATTGTTGATCGAATGAAAAGGGAATTTAAAGTTGAGGCAAACGTAGGTGCTCCACAAGTCGCTTACAGAGAAACTATAGAAAAATCTGCTGAGTATGAATACATACATAAAAAACAGAGCGGTGGTGCTGGTCAGTTTGCTAAGGTTAAATTATTTGTTGAACCTCAAGAACCAGGAAAAGGAAGAGAAGTTGAAAGTGCTATTAAGGGTGGAGCTATTCCAAAAGAATTCATTCCTGGTGTTGAAAAAGGTATTGAAACTGTGTCTGATAGTGGAATTTTGGCAGGTTTCCCAATGATTGATTACAAAGTAACTATTGTTGATGGTTTACATCACGATGTTGACTCAAGCGTTTTAGCCTTTGAACTTGCAAGTAGAGCATGTTTTAAAGAAGCTTGTACTCAAGGTGGATTAAAACTTCTAGAACCAATTATGAGAGTAGAAGTCGTTACTCCTGAGGACTATATGGGAGATGTTATAGGTGATTTAAACAGTAGAAGAGGGCAAATTAGCACTCAAGAACAAAGAGGAAATGCAACTGTGATTACAGCTATGGTTCCTCTAGCAAATATGTTTGGTTATATCAATAATCTTAGATCAATGTCACAAGGAAGAGCGCAATATTCAATGTTCTTTGATCATTATTCTAAAGTTCCTCAAAACGTTCAAGATGAAGTAACTAAAAAGGTAGCGGGATAATGGAAAAGCAAAACATAAGGATAAAACTAAGAGCGTACGATAATAAGGTTCTAGACGCTTCTACAGAAGAAATTGTAAACACAGTTAAAAGAACTGGAGCTACAATTAAAGGACCTATTCCATTACCTACAAGAATTGAAAGATACACAGTATTAAGATCACCTCATATAGATAAGAAAAGTAGAGAACAGTTTGAGTCAAGAACACACAAAAGACTAATAGATATCATTGAACCAACACCACAAACTGTAGAAGCATTGATGAAACTTGATTTAGCTTCTGGTGTAGATGTGGAGATTAAAATTTAATTATGAGCGAGATAGCATTATTAGGAAAAAAAATTGGAATGACGAGAGAATTCTATAAATCCGGTCAGTTAGTTCCTGTGACTGTGCTTAAGGTTGAAAAAGCTAGAGTTATTCAGGTTATTGAAGAGGAAAAAAGAGGATACAAAGCTGTTCAGCTTGGATATGGAAAAATTAAAAATTCAAAATTAACAAAAGCAATGAAAGGTGTTTTTTCAAAAAAAAATACAGAAGCTAAAAAAAAATTAAAAGAATTTAGAGTAAATGATACATCAGTGTACAAAGAAGGAAACGAGTTTGGTTTAGAAATATTCAAAGACATTAAATTTGTAGACACAAGATCAAAGACAATTGGTAAAGGTTTTGCAGGTGCTATGAAAAGACATAATTTTGGTGGTTTAAGAGCCAGTCACGGTGTTTCAATATCACACAGAGCACATGGTTCGACTGGGCATAGTCAAGATCCAGGAAAAGTTTTTAAAGGAAAAAAAATGGCTGGTCATATGGGTGACAAGCTGAGAACAATGCAAAATATTGAAATAATAAAAACTGACTTAGAAAACGAACTTCTTTACTTAAAAGGGTCAATACCGGGCTCAAAAAATTCCGAGGTAATGGTTAAAAAATCTGTAAAAAATTTAAATAAAATGACAATTGGTGAGAAACAAGCAGCTGCTGAAGAGGCTAAAAAAACACCTGAGAAAAAGAAAAAATAATGAAATTAGATAAAATTAGCATAGACGGAAAAAAAGATAGTATTGAGGTTTTGGATAAGATTTTTTCTGCAAAAATTAACCATAAATTAGTTAGCGCTGTTCTTTATAAAACAAATGCTAATTACAAAGGTAGACATGCCAAAACTAAACAACAAAATGAAGTAAAAGGACCAACTTCAAAAATATATGCTCAAAAAGGGACCGGTGGTGCAAGGCATGCTAGTAGAAAAGCTCCTATATTTGTTGGTGGTGGTATTGCTCATGGACCAAAAGGTGAATTAGCTTATAAAAAAAGAAAATTAAACAAAACAGAGAAAAAACAAAGCGTAGCTTCATTAATTACTGAAAAAAATAAGAATAAAAATTTATTAATCCTAAATGATTTTAGTTCTGAAATTAAAAAAACAAAAGAGATGAACTCAATTATTAATAAACTTGAAATTAAAAATTCACTAATAATTTTAGATAAAAATTCAAAAGAAAAAATTGAAAAATCAGTGAGAAATATTCCAAATATTAAAGTTACTGATGTAAATCATTTTAGTGCTTACGATATTATTAAATTTAAAAAAGTTGTTTTTACAGAAAGTTCAGTAAAAGAATTAGAAAAGAGATATTCATAAAATGGAAAAAATACACTTATACGACAAAATTCTTTCACCAGTTGTTACTGAGAAATCAACTAACTTATCTGAACTGAATAAAATTGTTTTTAAAGTTCCAAATGGTGCAAATAAGAAAAATTTAAAAAAGAATATTGAAAAAATATTTAAAGTTAATGTGACTAAGATAAATATTATTAACAAACAAAATAGAACAAAAGTTACCAGAGGTAGAAAAGTAAAAGTATCTGGATATAAGAAAGCAATAATTACTCTAAAAAAAGGTCAGAGCATTGATCTAACAACAGGAATTTAATAAATGGCATTAAAAACTTTTAAACCATATACAAAATCTACAAGAGGCACTATTTTAGTTGATAGAACTGGTTTATGGAAAGGTAAACCATTCAAGACCTTAGTTTCACCTAAAAATGCGATGAAAGGTAGAAATAATAACGGTCATATTACCTCTATTAATAGAGCCGGTGGACATAAAAAAATGTACAGACATGTGGATTTTTATCGAAAAAAATTCGATATGGAAGCCACAGTTGAAAGAATTGAATATGATCCTAATAGATCATGCTACATAATGTTAGTTAAATTTGAGGATGGTACTCACTCATATTTCTTAGCACCACAAAAAATTAAAGTTGGAGATAAAGTTGAAAGTGGTTCTAAAAAAGAAATTAAAGTAGGCAATTGTATGCCATTACAAGATATACCAGTGGGTATTAATATACATAACGTTGAGATACAGCCAGGTGGTGGTGGAAAAATCGCTAGAGCAGCTGGTTCATCAGTTACTATTAGTGGTCTAGATGGGAACTATAGTTTAATAAAATTAGCCTCAGGTGAAGTGAGAAAAATAGATTCAAGAGCTTTAGCTACAATTGGAATTTTAAGTAATCCAGATCAAAAAAATATCAAAATTGGAAAAGCAGGTAGATCAAGATGGTTGGGTAGAAGACCTCATACTAGAGGTGTTGTTAAAAACCCAGTTGATCACCCACATGGAGGTGGTGAAGGAAAATCTGCTGGAGGAAGACATCCAGTTTCACCTACAGGACAATCTGCTAAAGGTTTAAAAACTCGAGATAATAAAAGAACAGATAAATTTATAGTTAAGAGAAGAAATAAGAGGAAGGATACTAAGTAATGGCTAGAGCAGTTTGGAAAGGTCCGTTTGTAGAAGAAAGCTTGATGAAGAAAGTTGACAAGTATAAAGACGATCCAAAGAAAATTCCTATTAAAACTTGGTCAAGAAAATCTACAATTTTACCAGATTTTGTAGGTGTAAGTTTTCAAATTTATAATGGTAAAAAATTTATTCCAATAACTGTTTCAGAAGATATGGTTGGGCATAAATTAGGTGAGTTTGCACCAACTAGAACATTCTTTGGTCATACACCAGCTGATAAAAAAGCTAAACCAGCAACAGCAGAGAAGAAATAATTATGGGCAAGAAAAAGAAAATAGATAAATCTAACGAAAAAACAGTGAAATCTATTAATAACGGTATTAGATCAAGTGTTAGAAAGTTAAATCCAATACTTAAAAGTATCGTTGGCAAAAAAGTTGATGTTGCTATTAGAGATTTACAGTTTTCAGAAAAGAGAGTTACTAGAGATGTTAGAAAAACTATCAGTTCAGCTGTAGCCAATGCTGAAAATAATTTTCAATACGATATTGATAAATTAATTGTTAAAGAAGCATATTGTGGAAAAAAAATAGTTATGAAAAGATTTAGACCAAGAGCTAAAGGAAGAGCAGCACCAATATTAAAACCTTGGTCAACTGTTACAATTATTTTATCAGAAGCAAAACAAATGGAGAAGCATGGGGCAAAAAGTTAATCCTGTAGGTTTTAGATTAGGTGTCAACAGAGGATGGGACTCTGTGTGGTATGCTAAGAAAAAAGATTTTGGAAATTACCTAATCGAAGATTTTAAAATTAGGGAATATATCAAGAAAAATGTAATCAACTCTGGTGTATCTAAGGTAATGATCGAAAGAACATCTAATAAATGTTATGTTACAATCTATACTTCTAGACCTGGATTTGTTATTGGAAAAAAAGGAAGTGATATAGACAAAATTAAAAATAATCTTTCAAAATTCACAACAAATGAAGTTAATCTAAATATTAAAGAAGTTAAAAAACCTGAAACTAACGCTTATTTAGTAGCTGAAAACATAGCTCAGCAGCTCGTTAAAAGAATTTCTTATAGAAGAGCTATGAAAAGAGCAATGCAATCATGTATTAGACTTGGAGCAAAAGGAATTAAAGTTTCTGTAAGTGGAAGACTCGGGGGAAATGAAATAGCCAGAACAGAGTGGTTAAGAGATGGAAGCATTCCATCACATACTTTAAGAGCTGATATAGATTATGCAGAGGCAGAGGCTCTTACGACATATGGAATTATTGGTATTAAAGTTTGGATTTATAAAGGTGAAGTTTTTGCTAGAGAATTTAGCCAAGAAACTAACAAGGTAACCCCAAAGGAAGGTAAATAATAATGCTTCAACCTGTAAGAACAAAGTGGAGAAAAGCGCATAAAGGCAGAATTCACGGTACTGCTACTAGAGCAAGTACTATTAATTATGGTGCTTACGCATTAAAAGCTTTACAGCCTGAAAGAGTTACTGGAAAACAGATAGAAGCTGCAAGAGTTGCTTTAACAAGACATATGAAAAGACAAGGAAGAGTTTGGACAAGAATATTTCCAAATATACCAGTTTCAAAAAAACCAATTGAAGTCAGAATGGGTAAAGGAAAAGGTTCACCAGAATACTTTGCGTGCAGAGTAAAACCAGGAAGAATATTATTTGAAGTTGATGGTGTTTCTGAGCAAATTGCAAAAGAAGCTTTATACAAAGCATCAGCAAAATTACCTATAAAGACCAAAACAATTAAGAGATTTGCATAATGAAAAAACAAGAAATTAAAAAATTATCAAAGGACGAAATTGTGAAAAATATCGATAAACTTAAAAAAGATCTTTTTAATTTCAGATTTCAAAAAATGAATTCACAAGTAACAAACCCAGCTAAAATTGGAGAAACTAGAAAAACAATAGCAAGATTAAAAACAATTTTAAAAGGAAAAGCAAATGCCTAAAAAAATACTTACAGGTGTAGTTATAAGCGACAAACCAAATAAAACAGTTACTGTTATGGTAGAACGTAAATATTCTCATCCAGTTCTAAAAAAAGTAATCAGAGTTAGAAAAAACTATAACGCTCACGATGAAAATAATAAGTTCAAAACCGGCGATAAAGTTTCAATTATTGAGAGTAAACCTTTTTCTAAAAATAAAAAATTTCAAGTTATGGAGAGTGCAAAGTAATGATTGGTGTTCAAACAGAGTTACAAGTAGCTGATAATACTGGTGCAAAAAGAATTGAGTGCATTAAAGTTCTAGGTGGATCTAAAAGAAGATACGCTAGCATTGGTGATACAATTGTAATTGCAGTTAAAGAGGCGATACCTAAAGGAAAAGTTAAAAAAGGATCTGTCCATAAAGCTGTAGTTGTAAGAGTTAAAAAGGGAATTCACAGAAATGATGGTTCTAAAGTAAGATTTGACAATAATGCTGCTGTATTAGTTGATGACAAGGGGGAGCCAGTAGGAACAAGAATTTTTGGACCAGTTACAAGAGAATTAAGAAGTAGAGGTCAAATGAAAATTATTTCTTTGGCACCGGAGGTTTTATAATGATTAAAAAAGGTTTGAAAGTAAGAGTTTTAACTGGAAAAGATAAAAAAAAAGAAGGTGAAGTTATTGAAATTGATAGAGCTAATAACAGAGCAAAGGTTAAAGAAATAAATATGGTAAAAAAACACGTTAAAACAACTAAAGAGAAAAAAGGTGGAATTTTTCCTAAAGAAAGTTTTATACATATTTCAAACCTAAAACTAATTGATGAAAAAGTTGCAAAAAAAAAAGAGGCTAAAAAATAATGACACCAAGATTAAAAGAAATATTTAATAAAGAAATTCAACCTGCGTTAAAAGACCAGTTTGGTTTTAAGAATATTTATATGGCACCAAGAATTGAGAAAGTTATTTTAAATATGGGTCTTGGTTTAGATGCTTCAGATTCTAAGATTTTAAAATCATGTGAAGAAGATATGGCTAAAATTACTGGACAAAAACCAGTAACAACAAAATTTAAAAAATCAGTTGCGAATTTTAAAACAAGAAAAGGATCAAACGCTGGTTTAAAAGTAACTTTAAGAAAAAATAGAATGTATGAATTCTTAGATAGATTAGTGAATATTGCATTACCAAGGATTAAAGATTTTAGAGGTTTGTCACCAAAAGGCTTTGATAAATTTGGTAATTATACATTTGGAATTAAAGAGCATATAATTTTTCCAGAAGTAAGCTTTGATAGAGCAGACAAAGTTAGAGGTTTAGATATAGTAATAGTTATTAAAACAATAAATAAAGAGCATAGTTTTGCGTTACTAGAAAAAATGAATTTTCCATTTATTAAAAAAGGAGATAATTAAATATGGCAAAGTTAAGCGCTGTTAATAAAAATAAAAAAAGAATTAAGCTTTCAGATAGGCTTTACAAGAAAAGACAAGCATTAAAGAAGATTGTAATGGATAAAAAGATTCCATTAGAAGAAAGATTTAAAGCGCAACAAAAATTATCTAAACTGCCAAGAAACTCGGCTAAAACAAGAGTTATGAATAGATGTGAAATTACTGGAAGACCTCATGGTGTTTACAGAAAATTAAAAATTTCAAGAATTGCATTAAGACAATTAGGATTACAAGGAAAGATACCTGGCTTAGTTAAATCTAGCTGGTAGAAAGGAAAATTATGAGTTTAAGTGACCCAATAGGAGATATGATTGCAAGAGTGAAGAATGCTCAAGCCAGAAATCATAAAAAGGTAGAATTACCTTCATCTAATTTTAAAACAAAAATTGCAGATATACTTAAAAATGAAGGTTTTATTAAAGATTTTAAAGTAAGTTCTGAAGAAAAGAAACCAATTCTATCATTAGAACTTAAGTACCATTCAGGTAATCCAGTAATTAGTGCTTTTGAAAGAGTATCAAAACCTGGAAGAAGAATTTTTTCATCTGCAGATAGCTTACCCAAAATAAATAATGGTTTAGGAATTGCTATTGTATCAACTCCAAAAGGAGTAATGACTGATATAGATGCTAGAAAACAAAAAGTTGGTGGCGAAATAATTTGTAAGGTATTTTAATGTCTAAAATAGGTAAAATAAACATATCGATCCCAGAAAAAGTAAAAGTTGCTTTAGCCGGAAATATTATAAATATAGAGGGACCTCTAGGGAAAAAATCAATCAATGTTGATCTAGATATGTTTAATTTAGATATAATTGAGGGTAAAGAAATTTCTATTAAACCAAAAAAAGTAGATCAAAACTCAAAAAGACTTTGGGGAATGAATAGAAGTTTAATCAATAATGCTGTTATTGGATCAAGCACAGGTTATGAAAAAACCTTAGAATTAGTTGGTGTTGGTTATAGAGCAGCGTTAAAAGGAAATCAGTTAAACTTACAATTGGGTTATAGTCATGATATCAATTTTGACATACCAGAGGGCATTAAAATTGCCGTAGAAAAACAAACAACATTAAAAATTACAGGCTCTGACAAGCAGCTAGTTGGTGAAGTTGCTTCTAAAATCAAAACATTAAGAAAAATCGAGCCATATAAAGGAAAAGGTGTTCGAGAAAAAGGACAGTATGTTCTTAAAAAAGAGGGTAAGAAAAAGTAATGAAATTAAACACTAGTATAAGAAAAAGATTTAGAGTTAGTAATAAAGTTAAAAAAGTTGCTTCAAAAGATAGATTTAGATTAAGTATTTCTAGATCATCAAAAAATATTTCAGCTCAAATAATTGATGATACAAAAAACGTAACCTTGTTATCAGCTTCATCTGTAGAAAAAGATCTTAGATCAGCAGACAAAGTTAATAAAACTGAACTATCTAAATTGGTTGCTCAAAAATTAGCTAAAAAAGCTCAAGAGAAAAAAATTACTAAAATTTACTTTGATAGAGGTTCTTATAAATATCATGGTAGAATTAAAGTTTTTGCAGAAACTCTAAGAGAAAACGGGATGGAATTTTAAGTATGGAAAATATAAAAGATAAAAAAACTGACGATATATTAGAGAAATTAGTTCACATAAATCGTATTACTAAAGTTGTTAAGGGTGGAAGAAGATTTGGATTTTCAGCGCTTGTAGTTGTTGGAAATCAAGCAGGTAAAATCGGTATAGCTCACGCAAAAGCAAAACAAGTACCTGATGCTATAAAAAAAGCAAATGAGATGGCAAGAAGAAAACTTACTCATATACCATTAAGAGAAGGCAGAACGATACATCATGACGTTAAGGCAAAAGACGGCTCAGGTAGAATAGTGCTAAGAGCTGCTTCTAAAGGAACAGGTATTATTGCAGGCGGACCTGTTAGGGCAGTCTGTGAAGTTTTAGGTGTAAAAGATATTGTTGCAAAATCTATGGGAACTTCCAATGCGCACAATGTTATTAGAGCTACAATGAAAGCATTAATGAAACAAAGTTCACCAAAACAAATATCAGCAATTAGAAATAAAAAAATTTCTGAAATAATTGAAAAAAGAGGATAATGATTACTTTAAATAATAGAGAAAAAATCAATAAATCTAAAATAAGAGTTGGAAGAGGAATTGGTTCGGGTAAAGGAAAAACATCAGGTAGAGGTGTTAAAGGTCAAAAATCAAGATCCGGCGTAGCTATAAAAAGTTTTGAAGGTGGTCAAATGCCATTATACAGAAGACTTCCAAAAAGAGGTTTTAACCCAATATCAAAAGAGAGTGTAGCAATTTTAAATCTAGATAAAATTCAATCTTACATAGACAAAAAAAACATTAATCCGAATGAAGTATTAAACACGGAAATATTAAAAAAACTCAAATTAATAAATAAAAACTCTAAAAAATTAAAAATTTTGGGTTCTGGAGAAGTAAAAGATAAAATTAATATTGAAGCTGACCTAGCATCTAAATCAGCAATAGAAAAACTAGAAAAAATTGGTGGATCTATTCAATTAAAAAAATAGTTTGTTTATATGAGCGCATCATCATCAACAAATGATTTAAGAAATAGAATTATATTTACTATTTTAATTCTAGCCGTTTATAGATTTGGAACTTTTGTACCTTTACCAGGCATAGATCCTGAGCAATTAAAGATAATGATGGAAGGTAACCAAAAAGGGTTACTTGGTATGTTTAATGTTTTTGCAGGAGGTGCAGTTAGCAGAATGGCTATATTTGCATTAGGAATTATGCCTTACATTTCTTCTGCTATAATTGTTCAACTTTTAACTGGTGTTACTGAATATTTTAAAAATTTAAAAGCACAAGGTGAGACTGGTAGAGCTAAAATTACACAAATCACTAGATATGGAACAGTATTACTTGCTACAGTGCAAGGATATGGTTTATCAGTTGGTTTGGAGTCATCAGCAGACTTAGTGATTAATCCAGGAGCTTTTTTTAAAATAACCACTGTTACAACGATTGTTGCAGGAACAGTATTTTTAATGTGGTTAGGTGAACAGATTACTCAAAGAGGTATTGGTAACGGTATATCTTTAATAATTTTTGCTGGTATTGTGGCTGAAATTCCAAGAGCTTTGGTAACGACTTTTGAATTAGGTAGAACTGGTGCAGTTTCAACTTTTATGATCTTGGCAATATTTGTTCTATTAATAGTTACAATTCTTTTTGTGGTTTTTATGGAAAGAGCATTAAGAAAAATTCTAATTAATTATCCTAAAAGACAAATGGGTAACAAAATGTATGGAGGAGAGTCTTCACATTTACCTTTAAAAATAAATCAGGCTGGAGTAATTCCTGCAATTTTTGCTTCTGCACTTCTATTACTACCAGTAACATTCTCAAATTTTTCATTTTCTAACAATGAAACATTTTTAAACTTGAGCTCTTATTTTACTCAAGGACAACCTCTTTATATGTTACTATATGCATCAGGAATAATATTTTTTACTTTTTTTTATACTTCTATAACATTCAATCCAACCGAAACTGCTGAGAATCTTAGAAAGTATGGAGGATTTGTACCAGGAATTAGACCAGGCGAAAGTACTGCGTTGTACATTGAAAATATTTCAACAAAACTAACTACAATTGGTGCTCTATATTTAACCCTAGTTTGTTTGATGCCAGAATTTTTAATTGCAAACTATCCAATACCTTTTTATTTAGGTGGTGCATCTATATTAATTGTTGTTGTAGTAGCTATCGATACTGTAACACAAATACAAACTAGATTAATGAGTTCACAATACGAACAACTGATTAAAAAAACAAAATTTGGTAAGTAAGTGAATATAATTTTATTTGGACCTCCTGGTGCTGGAAAAGGTACTCAGTCTAAATATCTAGTAAACAAATTAAATGCTTTTCAAATTTCAACAGGTGATCTTTTAAGAGAAGAAATCAAAAAAAATTCAGACATTGGTAAAGCAATAACCAATGACATGAAGAACGGAAAATTTATAAGTGATGATATTGTTAATAAACTTATTGAAAATTTAATATCTGATCCTCAAAAAAAAAATAAATTAATCTTTGATGGATATCCTCGATCATTAAGTCAGGCTAAAAATTTAGAAGTATTACTAAAAAATTCAAATCAGAGTATAGATTTAATTTTATTCCTAAACGTAGATAAAGAAACAATTCTAAAAAGACTTGAGAAGAGAAAAATTATAGAAAAAAGATCTGATGATGATACTCATACGATAGTTTTAAGGTATGAGAAATACATGGAAACAACCCAACCAGTTCTAAATTTCTACTCTGAGAATCCAAATTTTAAAGAGATTGATGGAAGCTTAGAAATTGAAGAAATAACAAGGAAAATAGATGCTTTTATCAATGTATAAGACGTTGACTTTGATTAATCTTCTTATATAAAAGGCACAATTTATCACAAAAATTATGGCTCGTATCGCAGGTATAAACATTCCACAGAATAAACTTGTTCATATAGGTTTAACTTATATTTATGGAATTGGTGATAAATTCTCTCAGCAAATTTGCTCATCTTTAGAAATTCCAAGAGCTAAAAGAGTAAACGAATTAACAGATGAAGAAATTTTAAAAATTAGAGAGTACATCGATCAAAACTTTAAAGTAGAAGGTGATTTAAGGAGAGATTATTCATTAAGTATTAAAAGATTAATTGATCTAGCTTGTTACAGAGGAACAAGACATAGAAAAAAATTACCTGTTAGAGGACAAAGAACTAGATGTAATGCAAGGACAAGAAAAGGTAAAGCAATCGCTATTGCTGGAAAAAAATTAACACCAACTAAAAAATAGTCATGGCTAAAACTGATAAGGTTGAGAACAAAGATCAGAAGGTAGAAAAGTCTACTAAGAAAAGTGTAAAAAGTTCTTATTCAAAAAAAAAGAAAGTTAAAAAAAATATTTTAAATGGAATTGCATATGTGCAATCAACATTTAATAATACCATTATCTCTATTGCAGATACAAATGGAAATGTAATTTCCTGGGCATCTGCTGGACAAAAAGGTTTTAAGGGATCAAGAAAATCTACTCCTTACGCTGCACAGATAGCAGCTGATGCTGCAGCTTCGAAAGCTCTTGAGTATGGAATGAAAACTTTATCCGTTGAAGTAAAAGGACCTGGATCAGGAAGAGAAACAGCTTTAAGAGCATTGCAAGCTAGAGGATTTAAGATTTTGTCAATTAAAGACACTACACCAATGCCTCATAATGGAACTAGACCACCAAAGAAAAGGAGAGTTTAATGGAAGTCGAAAATGTTAATGTAAAAAATTGGAAGTCATTAATTAAGCCATCTAAATTAGATGTTCAAATTAGTGATGACTTAACCCATGCAAAAATTGTAGCAGAGCCTTTAGAAAAGGGTTATGGATTAACTTTAGGAAATTCTCTAAGAAGGATTTTATTATCATCCATAAGAGGAGCTGCTGTTACATCAATTCAAATTGATGGAGTTTTACATGAATTCACTTCAATAAAAGGTGTCAGAGAAGATGTTACAGATATCGTATTAAACGTAAAATCTTTAGCATTAAAAAGTAATTCAGAAGGCACAAAAAAATTAATTTTAGACGCAAAAGGACCTGGAGAAATTAAAGCTTCAGATATAGCTCCAGTTGCAGACGTTGAAATTTTAAATCCTGATTTAGTTATTTGTAATCTAGATGAAAACACAACTTTTCACATGGAGATGAACGTTAATACAGGTAAAGGATATGTTCCTGCAGAGCTAAATAAACCGGAAGAGCCACCATTAGGCCTTATTGCTATAGACTCCCTTTATAGTCCAGTTAAAAAAGTTTCGTATTCAGTAAGTACTGCTAGAGAAGGTAAAGCATTAGATTATGACAAATTAATAATGGAAGTCGAAACTAATGGATCAATTTCTGCTGAAGATGCTGTAGCTTATTCAGCTAGAATTTTCCAAGATCAGCTAAAAATGTTTATAAACTTTGATGAACCAGTTGAAGCTCCTATAAAAGAAGTTTCTACTGAACCTGAATTTAACAAAAACTTACTAAGAAAAGTAGATGAGTTAGAGCTATCAGTTAGATCAATGAACTGCTTAAAAAATGATAATATTATTTATATCGGTGACCTAGTTCAAAAATCTGAAGGTGAAATGTTGAGAACACCTAATTTTGGAAGAAAATCATTAAATGAAATTAAAGAAGTTTTAACAGGTATGTCTCTATATTTAGGAATGGAAATTCCTAACTGGCCACCAGACAACATTGCTGAAATGTCTAAGAAATTGGAGGAATCAATTTAATGAGACATGGTTTGGCAAATAAGAAGTTAAATAGAACATCAGAGCACAGAAAAGCTTTACTTAAGAATATGCTCAATTCTTTAATTAAGTATGAGCAGATTAAAACTACTTTGCCAAAAGCTAAATTCTTAAAACCACAGGCGGACAAGATAATAACATTAGGTAAAAAAGAAACTTTACAGACAACCAAAATGTTGGTTTCTAAACTACAAGATATTAAATCAGCTAATAAAGTTAAAAAAACACTTTCTAAAAGATACCAGAATAGAAAAGGTGGTTACACAAGAATAATTAAAGCTGGATTTAGATATGGAGATAATGCTCCAATGGCAATAATTGAATTTGTTGATAGAGACGTTGAAGCCAAGAGAGTTGATAAACCAAAAAAAGATACAACCAAAGAATCTCCTAAAACTGAAGAGAAAAAACAAGCTACAGCTTAAATCTTAATCATGAAGAAATCTTACATCGTTGATTCAACGTGTAATGATATGCGTTTGGACAGATGGTTAAGATTTAAAATTGGTAAAATTCCCCAAGGACTTGTTGAAAAATATTTAAGAACAGGAAAAATAAAGTTAAATAGAAAGAAAGTTAAAAGCTCTTATAAAATAAAAACGAAAGATGAAATAAATATATTTAACATTGAATTTAGAGAAATAATTCAACAAAAAAAAATTAAGTTTTTACCATCAAAAGAAATTGTAAAATCAAATGAAGATCAAATTATTGACAACAATGATAATTTTGTTGTTATAAACAAAGCATCAGGCATATCAGTACAAGGTGGAACTAAATCAAAAAAAAATCTAGTTGATATTTTTGCTAAAAGTGAAATTTTTCAGGGAACAAAACCATATTCTGTTCATAGATTGGATAAAGATACTTCTGGAGTTTTTATTATGGCCAAAAACAGAGAGAGCGCTCAATTACTTACTTCTTTATTTAGACTAAGAAAAGTACACAAAACTTATTTAGCTATCTGTCAAGGCGAAATTAATAAAAAATCTGGCGTATGGGATGATGATTTAATTAGGTACGACGGTGATAAAAAAATAATTGAAAAAGCAAAAACAATTTTCACTGTTATTGATAAAAATTCTGAAGCAAGTTTATTAGAATTAAAACCTATTACTGGACGAAAACATCAGTTAAGAAAACAATTATATGCAATTGGGAATCCTATATTTGGTGATACAAAATATAAATTATCAAATTCCAATAAAGGAGTTAATAAAAATTTAATGTTACATTCATATCAAATTAAATTTAAAATTAACGACATAAAACATACTTATTCAGCATTGTTACCTGATTATTTTAAAAAACTTTTAAAATCTAAAAGACTTAGATTTTCAAATTTGAAATAAAATTTTTAATTAATATATCTCTTAGATTTGAGTAATCCTGATCTAAAATATTTTTTAAATTAGTTACTCCTTTATCTGAAATACCACATGGTATAATTTTTTTATAGTTTTCTAGATCATTATTTATATTTATTGCAAAACCATGATAGGCAATCCATTTACTAACTCTGATACCTATTGCAGCAATTTTTTTAACTTCATTATTATATTTATGCCATATACCAATATTATCTTTATCTGGAAAAGTTTCTATTTTATAAAATTTCAAAGTTTGAATAATTGTTTTTTCGATAATTGTTATAAATTTTCTAATATCTTTATTTTTTCTTAAATCTAGGACAAAATAACAAATTAATTGACCTGGTCCATGGTAAGTAATTTTACCACCTCTATTTGTTTTTAATATTTTAATGGATTTATCAATAATCTCATTGTCTTTATATGAAGTTCCTGCTGTAAAAACTTCATTATGCTCCAAGGTCCAAATTAATTCTTGCTCATTATTTTCATATAAATCCTTTAATCTTGACTCCAGTATATTAATAGCATCAAAATAATTTACTGGTTTTATTGACTTTTTTATCTCTATGTTCATTTATAATTTGTATTATCTTTATTATGTATTAATAGTGCAAATCTAAATTATAGGTAGATTTATGTCTTTAACTAAAAAAACTAAAGATAAAAAAGTAAATTTTGAGTTTAATAAAGAATATATAAGAGTTGTTACAAGCAAAATAGCTAACAATGATGCTCAATTTATTACCAATTCATTTAATGAAATGCACCCTGCAGATGCAGCAGACATTATTGAGCACCTTAGTGATGGGGATAGAGAAAGTTTAATTAAATTAAATAATTTTAATATTGATCCAGAAGTTTTTGTTGAATTAAATGAATCTATTCAATCAGAAATTATTACTTATTTATCCTCAGACTCTATAGTTAGCATTCTAAAGGGCCTTGAGTCAGACGATGCTATATCTATATTAGAAAATGTTCCTGAAGCGGACAAAAATGCAATTCTTAGTTCTTTACCTCCAAAAGATAGATTTGCTTTATTAGAAAGTTTAAGCTATCCAGAAGACACTGCTGCTAGACTTATGCAGCGTGAATTTACCGCTATACCAAGCAATTGGTCTGTAGGGCAAACAATTGACTATTTAAGAGAAAACAAGGATTTACCAGAAGAGTTTTTAGAAATTTTTATTGTAAATGAAGATTTTAAACCAATTGGTACTGTTCCTTCATCTAGAGTTTTAACAACACCACGTGATACTAAAATGGCAACAATTATGTCAGAATCTCAATTATTAATTCCTGTTGAAATGGATAAAGAGGAAGTTGCTAATTTATTTGAAAATTACAATTTAAATTCAGCCGCCGTTGTAGACAAAAACAATAAATTAGTTGGAATGATTATGAATGATGATGTTTTAACTGTCTTAAAAGAGGAAGCTGAGGAAGATGCTTTAAGATTAGCAGGGGTAGGAGATGAAGAAATTACTGATGGAGTTGTAAAAAAAACAAAAAGAAGATTCAATTGGCTTTTACTTAATTTATTTACTGCCTTTCTAGCAACATGGTGTATTAGTTTATTTGGAGCAACCATTGAACAAATGGTAGTATTAGCTTTCTTAATGCCGATTGTAGCTTCGATGGGCGGAAATGCTGGAATGCAAACACTTGCAGTTACAGTAAGAACTATAGCTACAAATGATTTAACTCAAAATAATTTCTCATCTAATGTATTTAAAGAATTTTCTATTGGTATTTTAAATGGAATTATATTTGCAGCAATAAGTGCTTTAATTGTACAGATATGGTTTCAAGACAGCATCCTTTCGATGATCATAGCAATATCAATGGTGTTAACAATGATTATAGCTGGATTATTTGGTATACTAGTTCCTTTTACTCTAAAAAAAATGAATATCGATCCAGCGATTGCTTCAAGTGTTTTTGTGACAACAATTACAGATGTGATTGGTTTTGTATCTTTTTTAGGTGTTGGAGCATATTTTTTATAAAATTACAGATTATCAATTAATCTGACATTATTTAAATAATAAGCAATAAACAATCTTGAATTTTTCTTTGTACTTGAAATTTTTAGATTTTTTATGTTTCTTAGCTCTAAATAATCAATTTTAATTTTATAAGTATTTTTTAATTCTTTTTTTTGAAAATTTAAAAAGTTTGGAATATTTTTCTTATTTTTGATATTTTTTTTTATACTTTCAAGTTTTGCATAAATTTTTGCTGCCATAACCAAATTAGATTTATTTAAAAGAAAGTTTCTTGATGACAGTGCTACTTTGTTCTTATTACGAATTGTTTTGCATGCAATTACCTTGGTTTTATACTTTTTTTCCAGTTGTTTTTTTACCAAATATAATTGTTGAAAATCTTTTTCACCCATAAATATCTTTTGAGGGTTTATAATTTTAGTTAGTCTATTCATTACATCTAAAACACCTTCAAAATGACCTTTTCTAAAATTAGCACACAAAATTTTGTCTTTTTTATGCAATGTTATTTTTGATTTTTTTTTATCTTTGTATATTTCTTTAAATTTAGGAAGATAAACAAAATCAACTTTTTTGCTTTTTTTAAGAATTTTTAAATCTTTCTTGATATTTCTTGGATAGGATTTTAAATCTTTTTTGTTATTAAATTGTTTTGGATTAACAAAAATACTTACAATTGTTTTTTCACAAAGTTTATTTGATTTATTTATCAATGATAAATGACCATTATGTATTCCACCCATAGTTGGAACAAAGCCACGGTCATTAAATGGCCTTAATGATTCAAATAATGATGTATTGTTTAATAAAACTTTCATTTGTATAAAAATATTTAATAAGTAAAACATTTAAATGATTAAACAAGCAATTATTCCATTAGCAGGACTTGGAACTCGTTTATTACCTTTAACAAGTGTTTTTGCTAAAGAGCTATTACCTATAAATGGAAGACCTGGAATTGAATATATTCTAGATGAATGTATTGATGCAGGTATTAAAGAGATTGTTTTTATTATCTCTACTAAAAAATTAATGATTAAAAAATATTTTTATAGTGATCAATTTTATAAAAATATTATTAAAAAAAAGAAAGATCCTAGAATAATTAATGAATATAAAAAAATACTTAAATATAAGAGTAAAATTAAGTTTGTTTTTCAAAATATTCCAAAGGGTACAGGTGATGCTGTCCTTAAGACACAAAAATATATTAAAAATAAATATTTTTTAATGTTGTTACCAGATGATTTAATAATTAAAAAAAATTGTTCTAAGTCAATGATAAAGGTTCATAAAAAATATCAAGCTTCAGTAATGGCATCTATGAGAGTAAAAAAAAGTAATGTCTCAAGATGGGGAATATATAAAATTAATAAAAAATTAAATAAAAGAAATTATGTTATAGATGGTGTAGTTGAAAAACCATCAGTAAAAAAAGCACCATCCAACAATGCTGTTATTGGAAGATATATATTACCACGTACAATTTTTAAAAAAATAAAATCTCTTAAACCTGGTAAAGGTAAAGAAATACATATTACTGATGCAATACAGCTATTAATTAATGATAAAGAAAAATTCATAGCTCATAATTTTGAAGGTAAGTATCTTGATTGTGGAACAATGAGTGGTTATATCAATTCCTCGAAAGAAATAGGAAAAATATGAAATTATGTATGATTGGCACAGGTTATGTTGGTTTAGTTAGTGGCGTTTGTTTTTCTGATTTAGGTAATGATGTCATATGTGTTGATAAAGATTTAAAAAAAATTAACAATTTAAAAAAAGGTATTATTCCTATTTACGAACCTGGTTTAGAAGAGTTAGTTTTAAAAAACTATAAAAATAAAAGACTGAATTTTTCAACAAATCTAAAAGAGTCAGTGAAAAAATCAGATATTGTTTTTATATGCGTAGGAACACCAACCAAAAAAAATAGTAACAGTGCTGACTTAAGCCAAGTATATGCTGCTGCAAAAGAAATATCTAAATCTATCAAAAAATTTAAAATTATAATCAATAAATCGACTGTGCCTGTGACAACAGGTGATGAGATTGAAAAAATTATATCTAAAAAAGTAAATAAAAAATTTTTTTCAGTAGTATCTAATCCTGAATTTTTAAGAGAAGGTGAGGCTATTAGAGATTTTATCTATCCAGATAGAGTTGTAGTTGGATCAAATGATAGTAAATCCCAGAGAATATTAAAAAATTTATATTCACCACTAATATCAAAAGGTGCAAAATTTCTTTCTACAAAAAGAAGAGCAGCCGAATTAATTAAATATGCTTCAAATGCTTTTTTAGCAACAAAGATTACCTTTATAAATGAAATATCAAATTTATGTGAAAAAACTGGTATAGATATTGAGGATATCGCAATAGGAATTGGACTAGATAAAAGAATTGGTAGCAGATTTTTAAGAGCCGGACCTGCATACGGTGGGTCATGTTTTCCAAAAGATACTAAAGCTTTAGTTTCAACTGCTGATAAATTCAAAACTAATTTATCAGTGGTAAAAAGCGTTATCAGATCTAATGATTTAAGATCTGATTTATTATCTAAAAGAGTTAGTTTAATTTTAAATAATAAAATTAAAAATAAAGTTGTATCCTTTTTAGGTGTAACTTTTAAAGCAAATACTGACGATATGAGAGACTCGTCTAGCCTAAAATTAATTCCATTTTTATCCAAAAAAGGTGCAAAAATTAAATATTATGATCCTACAGGATCAAAAAAAGAATTTAAAAAATTAAAAAATGTTGAATTTTCTAATTCAATACAAGAATCGATCAAAGAATCAGATCTTGTAATTATACATACAGAATGGAATGATTTTAAATCAATTAATTTCAAAAAATTTTCAAAAAATAAAAAACTTATTATTTACGATATGAGAAATATTTATTCACCAAAAAAAATTAAAAAACTAGGTTTTAAATATTTTGGTATCGGAAGATAATTTAATTTAACTCAAAAATTGCATCAACTTCAACAGAGACGCCAAGTGGTAAGCTATTTGTACTTACTGCTGCTCTAGTGTGCATTCCTGCTTCACCAAAAACAGAAGCAATTAAATCAGAAGCTCCATTAATTACTTTTGGTTGATCTGTAAAGTTATCAGTTGAATTGACAAAACCTGTTAATTTTACGCACGATTTAATTTTAGAAAGATCTCCATGACAAGCTACTTTTGCTTGCGATATAATACTTAAACCACATCTTTCAGCTGCTTTGTAACCATCATCTATTGATAGATCTTTTCCAACTTTTCCTTTTATTAAATCACCATTTTCTGAAATAGAAATCTGTCCCGAAATATAAAGTAAATTACCAACAATTTTTGTTGCAACATAAGAACCAACAGGTGGTTTTGCCTCCGGAAGATTAATCTTTAATTCTTTAATTTTATTTTCAAAATCCATTTTATTTTTCAGAAAATTCTTTATGTGTTTTGCTATTTTTAAATTTATTAAGCTTATCTTTTAAATTAAAGTTTTTTAATTTTTTTTTACCTTCTTCTATCTTCTTTGCAGTTTTAGATTTTATTTCCTCTGCTTTTTGTGAGGTTTCTTTCTTTAATTTATCTGATGTACATTTTGCATAATCTTTACTTAATTTGTCATATTTTGAACAATCATCGGCAGACGAAAATGTATAGCTAAATAAAGAAATGAATAAAACTGAAATTATGATTTTAATTATTTTCATTTTTTCTTTTTTTTAGATTTTTTATTTTTATCGTATTCTCTTCTTTTCTCAATTAGTATAAGAGCCTCTTCCATTGTTAGCTCTGCTGGGTCTTTTTCCTCTGGGATTGTCGCATTTAGAGACTTGTATTTAATGTATGGTCCATATTGACCTTTCATGATTCGGACTGGCTTTTTATCCTCAGGATGCTCCCCTAAATCTTTTATAATTGAAGAAGAAATTCTTCCAGGTTTTGCTTCAGCTATGAGTGTAATTGCTCTATTTAGTCCTATAGAAAAAATTTCTTCGACATTTTCTATTCTAGCTGATTTATTTTCACATTTTAAATATGGTCCAAATCTACCAGTGTTCAAAGTGATTTCTTTTTGATTTTCTGGATGAATGCCTAATGATTTAGGAAGCGAACATAAAAATCTTGCTTTATCTAAATCAATACTTTCTAATTCAACTCCTTTTGGTATAGATACATTTTTCAATAGTTCATTAACCTCAGGTTTGTTTTTCTTTATTTTTTTTCTTTTTTTAGGTTTTTCTTCCACAATATTCTCCTCAAGAACTTTCTCATACTGAAGATAAGGACCAAATCTTCCATTTTTTAGAAAAATATCATTTCCATTTTCGTGTTTTCCAAGAAACTTTGGTTCAGCAAGTTGTGATTGAGCAGCCGCTTTAGATTTTGATAGTGGTCTTGTAAATTTACATTCCGGATAGTTTGAACATCCAATAAAGGCACCTCCTCTAAAACTATTTTTTAAACTAAGGGAACCTGTTTCACATAACTGACATTTTCTAACTATCTTTCCTTCTTTATCAGTGTCAAATATTAATGCTCCCAAACTTTCATTTAAAAGATCCAAAACCTCTCTAGTTCTTTTTTCTTTTACCTCTGAAACATTGCTATTAAAATCTTTCCAAAACATTTCTAAGACTTTTAACCAACTTTCTTTTCCAGAAGTTATTTCATCTAGCTGATCCTCTAGTCCAGCTGTAAAGTTATAATCCACATACTTTGAAAATAATTTTTCTAAAAACGCAGAAATTAATTTACCTCTGTCAGTTGGGAAAAATCTTTTATTAATTATTTCTGCATAACCTCTATTTGCTATTGTTGAAATTATACTTGCATAAGTTGAAGGCCTTCCAATTCCTAATTCTTCTAATTTTTTAACCAAACTCGCCTCAGAGTAACGTGGGGGAGGTTGTGTAAAATGTTGTTCATCAATAAGAGCTTCTATATTAATTGGTCCTTTTGACATCTCAGGTAAAATTTGCTCATCATCATCTTTGTTTTGATTTGAATAAACTTTTAAAAATCCCTCAAATTTCAAAACCGATCCGCTTGATTTACATATAGTTTTCCCGTCTTCAGACTCAATCGTTATTGTATTTCTATCAAATTTTGCTGTTTCCATTTGAGACGATAGTGCTCTAGACCAAATTAAAGAATATAATTTATGCTGGTCAGAACTTAAATACTTTTTAACAGAATCTGGATTTCTATTAATATCAGTTGGTCTTATTGCTTCATGAGCTTCCTGAGCATTTTTTGCTTTTTTTCCCGAGTAATTATTTGAATTTTCTGGCAAGTATTCGTTACCATATTGTTTTTTAATAAAATTTCTAAAATCAGTAACAGCATCAGCTGATAAATTAGTTCCATCTGTTCTCATATATGTAATTAATCCGACTGTATCTCCCTCAATTTCTATTCCTTGATAAAGTTTTTGTGCTATCTGCATTGTTCTTGATGCACCAAAACCCAATCTACTAGAAGCGACTTGCTGAAGTGTTGAAGTAGTAAAGGGTCCCGAGGGATTTCTGCTAACAATTTTTGAGGAAATATCAGTTATGTTAAATTTATTGTTCTTAATATTATCAATTGCCTTTTCAATTTCTTCTTTATCTTTAAATGAAAATTTTTCTATTTTTTCTCCATCAAGTTGAGAAATATTTGCTGTAATGTTGCTTTTGTTTTTATCCTGAAAATTAATACTTAAAGTCCAAAATTCTTCAGGCTTGAATAATTCAATTTCATGCTCTCTTTCAGTGATCAATTTCAGTGCAACAGATTGAACTCTACCAGCAGATTTTGAACCAGGTAGTTTAGTCCAAAGTATTGGGGATATATTAAATCCCACCAAATAATCTAGTGCTCTTCTAGCCATGTATGCATCTACTAATAAGGGCTCTATCTGTCTTGGATTTTCAATACCATGTGTGACGGCTTTTTTTGTTATTTCATTAAATACCACACGTTCAATTTCTTTATCCTTTAAAAGTTTTTTTTCATCTAAATATTCTTTTACATGCCATGCTATTGCTTCACCCTCACGATCTGGGTCAGTAGCAAGAATTATTTTTGAAGAATCTTTCGCTGCATCAGTAATTTCTTTTAAATATTTTTTTGAAAAACTATCAACTTCCCATTCCATTTTAAAATTTTGATCTGGATCAACAGACCCATTTTTTGAAGGAAGATCTCTAATATGACCATAGCTAGCTAAAACGGTATAGTTATCACCTAAATATTTATTAATTGTTTTCGCTTTAGCAGGGCTTTCAACTATGACCAGATTCATAAAATAACAAACTACTCAAAAGAGTTTGATAGTCAAATTAATAAATTTTTGTCTTAGTTTCTTCTTTATTTTTCAAGCGTTTAATATTTTCTCTGTGGGTAAAAAATATTAAAATAAACATTATTACGTAAAAAAATACATTTTCTGAATCCTCAAAAATTAAAATATAAATAGGTGTAGAAAGTGATCCTATTAAGGAAGATAAAGATGAATATTTAGAAATAAAAAAAATTATTAACCAACAAATACCAAACACTAAACCAAAAATAATATTTAAAGAAAAAAGTATACCAACATATGTTGCTACGCCTTTGCCACCTTTAAATTTTAACCAAACAGGAAACACATGCCCTATAAAAGTACATAAAGCTGATATATATACAGCTTCAGGGAAATTAATTTTTACGTATAGAACAGGTACTACTGCTTTTAATACATCAAGTATTAGCGTCGAATAACCAATTAATTTATTACCGGTTCTCAGAGCATTTGTTGCACCAATATTACCAGAGCCTATCTCTCTAATATCTTTTTTTAAAAATATTTTAGTTAAAATTAATCCAAAAGGAATTGATCCCATCAGGTATGAGATTATACCTATTATAAAAAGTTCCATTTTTATATTTTAAATAATTCTATACCTTTTACAAATGTATTGGTTACTTTTCCTTGAAGTTTCTTATCTTCAATTGAAGTGTTTTTAGATTTAGAGATTAAATTTTCTTTTTTTACAATCCATGGTTTATTGATATCCACTATACAAAAGTCCGCATCATTTCCAATAGACAGGTTTCCTTTATTGATATTTAATATTTTTGCTGGGTTGGATGTTAATGCTTGAATGATTGTTTCAAGTTTTACAGATCCGTTATGAAATAATTCTAAACTTAAAGACAATAATGTTTCAATACCAGATGCACCTGTTGCAGCTTGAGCAAAAGTTAATCTTTTAGATTCTTCATCCTCAGGTTTATGGTCAGAAACAATTACATCAATAGTTTTATCTTTTAATCCTTGAACTAAAGCTTCTCGATCTTCTTCTCTTCTCAGTGGAGGTGATAATTTTAAAAATGTTCTAAAATCTCCAATATCATTTTCATTTAATGAGAGATTATTTATTGATACACCGCAAGTAAATTTAACATTTTGTTTACGTTCCTTAATTATATCTACAGATTTTCCAGCTGATAGTTGAGATATATGATATCGACATTTAGTTTTTTCTAAGAGAGTAAGATCTCTTTCAATTATAATTCTTTCAGCAATATCCGGTATGCTTGATAAGCCTAGTTTTGTTGCAATAATACCAGAATTAATCATTCCATTTTTAGCTAAATCGTAATCTTCAGCATGTTGCATTATAAGACATCCCAAATCTTTAGCTGAATTCATAATTCTAGACATAAGTCTAGTATTTTGAATTGTTTTTACGCCTTCAGTAAAAGCAATAATTCCTTTTTTAGCTAGTAACCCAAATTCAGTCATATTAGTGCCATCAGTGTTTTGAGTTAATGAAGCGCAAGGAAAGATATTTATTTTAGACTTATCACGTCCTCTTCTTTTTAAAAAATCTACAATTGATACATTATCTATAATTGGATCTGTATTAGGCATGGTTACGACGGAAGTTACTCCACCAGACAATGCGGCATTACTTAAAGTCCTAAAATTTTCTTTATATTCATATCCTGGCTCTCCAACAAAAACTCTCATATCCACTATACCAGGAAATATATATTTACCCTTTAAGTCAGTAGGTTTTTCTCTAGTTGGTAAATTATTTGTATTTACCCTTTTTCCTATAGCTTCTATCTTTCCATCTTCTCCAATTATTAATCCACCATTTTCATTTATAGAGTTATGAGGATCAATAATATTTGCATTTATAAAGTATTGTTTTTTCATTTATTCACAAAATATTTTTAAACATGCCATTCTTACAGCAACACCTAATTCAACTTGCTCCTTAATAACACTTTTATTTATGTCGTCTGCTAATCTTGTATCAATTTCAATTCCTCTATTCATTGGACCAGGATGCATAATTAAAGCATCTGATTTTGCATGATCAAGTTTGTCTGGCGTTAATCCATAATATTCGTAGTACTCTCTGTTTGATGAAAGATATGAACTGGTCATCCTTTCATTTTGCAATCTAAGCATCATTACAATATCACAATCTTTGAGACCTTTTTTCATATCAGTAAAAGTGTTAACACCAAATTTTTCAATTTCTTTTGGCATAAGATTAGATGGTGCAATTATATTAACTTCTGCTCCTAACATTGTAAGAAGATAAATATTTGATCTAGCCACTCTCGAATGAAGTATATCACCACATATAGCTATTTTTAATCCCTGAATTTTTTTTTTTCGATTTCTAATTGTTAATGCGTCTAATAACGCTTGAGTAGGATGCTCACGTCTGCCATCACCAGCGTTTAGAACGACACAATTAACTTTTTGAGATAACAGATTGCAAGCACCGGAGTCTTGATGTCTGATCACAATTATATCAGGATGCATTGCATTTAAGGTCATGGCTGTATCAATCAGAGTTTCACCTTTTTTAATCGCTGAGTTACCCATATTCATTGACATGACGTCTGCACCAAGTCTTTTCCCAGCAAGTTCAAATGAGCTTTGTGTTCTAGTTGATGGCTCAAAGAATAAGTTTATTTGTGTTTTGCCTCTTAACACATCAATTTTTTTATTTTTACTCTGGTTTAATTTTATGAAAGCTTCTGACTCATCCAGGATATGATTAATATCATTAACTGATAAATCTTGGATACCTAACAGATGTTTTTGTGAGATTTTAACAGCTTTATTGGTTTTAATTGCCATTAAAATTAACTCTATAGCTATAAAGACCCTAAATGGCAAGGATTAATTATTTAAATAATCTATAGCTCCTTGAAGAATAAATGCAGCTGCGTTTTGATCTATGTTTTTTTCACGCTTAGAAACATTAATATCAAGCTGGCTGGATAGATTAAATGCACCAACGGTTGAAAGTCTTTCATCCCAAAGACAAACATCTACATCAACATTTTTGTCTATATTTTTAGACACATCACTTACTGATTGAGCAGAAGCACCTAACGTACCATCCATGTTAATTGGATATCCAATCACAATTCCTTTAATATTATTTTCCTCTATTATTTTTTTTAATTCGTTGATTAGATCATTATTATTGGTCTTATTGATAGTTTTAAAGGGTGTGGCTATTGACTGTTTTTCGTCACAAATTGATACACCGATTCTTTTTGAACCAAGATCTAAACCAATCAATCTAGAGGTTTCAGACTGTTTTTTTTTGAATTCTTCAATAGTGATCATATTGTATATTTTAAACTTAAGTGATAGTTTGCGACATATTTAAATACCATATGAGCATCGATCTTAAAACAATAAAGCACATATCTAAACTATCAAGAATTTCTGTAGACGAGAAAAAAGCAGAGAAACTTGCAGGAGATTTAAATTCAATTTTCGATTTTATTGAAAAACTTAACGAATTAAAAACTGATAATATTGAACCATTAACTTCTGTAGCTGAAACAACTCTAAAACTAAGATCAGATGAAGTAAAAAGTAAAAACCTAAGAGATCAAGTAATAAAAAATTCTCCTAAGGAAAATGAAGATTATTTTGTAGTACCAAAGGTAATTGAATAATGTCCGATATAACTAAACAATCATTATCTGAGTTAGTAGAAAATATAAAAAGTAAAAAACTTTCTTCAAGTGAAGTTACTAAAGCATTTGTTGAAAGATCAGAAAAATCAAAAGAATTAAATGCATATATAACTGAAGATTATGCAAATGCTTTAAATAAAGCAAAAAAGTTTGATGAAAAACCTAATCTTGATCTGAAATTGCCTGGAATTCCAATGGCTGTAAAAGATTTATTTTGTACAAGAGATTTAAGAACTACGGCAGGTAGTAAGATTTTAAATAACTTTGTTCCAACTTACGAGTCAACAGTCACACAAAACATTTGGAACGAAGGAGCTATCCTAATGGGGAAATTAAATTGTGATGAATTTGCAATGGGTTCATCTAACGAAACTAGTTTTTTTGGTAATGTACAAAACCCAATTGATAAAAATTTAGTTCCGGGAGGTTCTTCAGGCGGATCGTCTTCTGCTGTAGCAGCTCAATTAACACCAATAACTATTGGAACAGATACAGGTGGATCTATAAGACAGCCTGCTTCATTTACTGGAACTGTTGGATTAAAACCAACTTATGGAAGTTGTTCAAGATATGGAATTGTAGCTTTTGCATCATCTTTGGATCAAGCTGGACCTATGGCGCAAAATGTCAAGGACTGTGCTCTATTACAGGAAGTTATTAGTACTTATGATGAAAAAGACTCTACATCAATAGACTTTAAAAGAAACAATTACAGCAAAGAATTAACAAAAGATATTAAAGGTAAAAAAATAGGAATACCCAAAGAATATAGAGTAGATGGCATGCCTAAAGAAATAGAGGACCTTTGGAAAAAAGGTATTGAATATGTAAAAGATTGTGGTGCAGATATTATCGATATATCTCTACCTCATACTAATTATGCACTTCCAACTTATTACATAGTAGCACCAGCAGAGGCCTCATCAAATTTGGCTAGATACGATGGTGTTAAATATGGTTTTAGAGCTGAAGGAGAAAATCTTATTGATATGTATGAAAAAACTAGATCTGAAGGATTTGGTGCTGAAGTTCAAAGAAGAATAATGATTGGAACTTATGTTTTATCTTCAGGATATTATGATGCTTATTATCTTAAAGCTCAAAAGGTAAGAAAACTTATTAAAAATGATTTTGATGAAGCTTATAAAAAAGTTGATGCAATTCTAACCCCATCTACTCCAAGTTCTGCGTTTAAAATTGGTGAAAAAACAAATGATCCGGTTTCAATGTATTTAAATGATATTTTTACTGTTCCTGTAAATTTAGCAGGTTTACCTGGAATTTCTATACCTGCAGGCCATGATGCTAAAGGATATCCATTAGGATTGCAGATAATCGGTAAAGCTTTTGATGAACAAAATATTTTAAACATTGCATATGCTATGGAAGAAAAAATTAATTTTAAAAACAATATTAATGATTGGTGGATTAAGTGAGTAAGAACAAATCTGAATATCTAATTAATAGACATGATAATCAATATGAAGTTGTGATTGGTTTAGAAGTTCATGCACAAGTTACATCTGAGTCAAAATTATTTTCAACATCGGCAACCAAATTTGGAGCTGAGCCAAATACTCAAGTAAGTTTAGTTGATGCAGCATTTCCAGGAATGTTGCCGGTAATAAATGAGTATTGCGTAAAACAAGCTATCAAAACAGGAATTGGTTTAAAAGCTAAAATTAATAACAGATCTGTCTTTGATAGAAAAAATTATTTTTATGCAGACTTACCTCAGGGATATCAAATCTCACAATTCAAAGATCCAATTGTAGGTGAGGGTAAAGTAATACTTGATATGCCAGATGGTCAGAAAGAGGTAGGTATAGAAAGATTACACTTGGAGCAAGATGCCGGTAAAAGCATTCATGATTTAGATCCTAAAAATACTTTTGTAGATTTAAATAGATCAGGTGTGGCTTTAATGGAAATTGTAAGTAAACCTGACCTAAGGTCCCCAGATGAAGTAAATGCATATATTAAAAAATTAAGATCTATAATGAGATATTTAGGCACATGTGATGGAAACATGCAGGAAGGATCTTTAAGAGCCGATGTAAATGTATCTGTTAGAAAAAAAGGTTCAAAAGAATTTGGAACCCGATGTGAGATCAAAAATGTTAACTCAATAAAGTTTATGCAGATGGCAATTGAATACGAAGCTAATAGACAAGTTGATTTAATTGAGGATGGTCAAACGATTGATCAAGAAACAAGACTTTTTGATACCAAAAAGAATGAAACTAGATCAATGAGATCAAAAGAAGATGCTCATGATTATAGATATTTTCCAGATCCAGATTTATTGCCATTAGAAGTTTCAGATGATTTTATTGAAAACTTAAAATCAGAAATTCCAGAGCTACCAGATGAAAAGAAAAAAAGATTTATAGAAAAATTCAAATTATCTCCTTATGAAGCAAACATTTTAGTTTCTGATATTGAAACATCAAATTACTTTGAAAATGTAATTAAGAAGTCTGATGTAAAACTTGCAACAAATTGGATAATTGGTGAATTATTTGCAGCGTTAAATGAAAAAAATTTAGAAATAACTGAAAGTCCAATAAGCGCAGGCAACTTATCAAAATTAATTAATTTAATTAAAGATGGAACAATTTCTGGAAAAATTGCAAAAACAGTTTTTGAACAAATGATGGAAGGCGACAAAGATCCTCAGAAAATTGTTGAAGAAAAAGGTTTAAAACAAGAGAGTGATCCAAAAGCACTTGAGGCACTGATAGATAAGGTTATTGATGATAACAGAGACAAAGCTACCGAATATAAATCAGGTAAAGTTAAATTATTTGGTTTCTTTGTAGGTCAAGTAATGAAAGTTTCTGGTGGAAAAGCAAATCCTCAATTAGTTAATGAGATTTTAAAGAAAAAACTTTAGAATTTATGGGTTCAGACCTAAATATAACTAAAGATCTTCAAGAGTATATTTTAAGTCATGGATTTAATTTACATCCAGTCCAAAAAGAAATAATTGATTACAACATTTCTCTTGGTGATATCAAAAGAATGCAAATCTCAATTTCACAAAGTCAATTTTTGCATTTAATTATAAAAATTTCAAATATCAAAAAAATTTTAGAGATAGGTACATTTACAGGATTAAGTACGTTATCTATGGCTTTGGCATTATCAGATGATGGCAAAATAATTGCTTTAGATAAAAATGAAGAAACAAATAAAGTTGCAGTAGATTTTTTTAAAAAAGCTAATCAAGATCATAAAATAAAAACATTAATTAAACCTGCCTTAGAAAGTTTAGATGAAATTAAAAATGAAAAGTTTGATTTAGTTTTTATTGATGCTGATAAAATGAATTACATTGAATACTATGAACGTTCTTTACAATTATTGAACAAAAATGGTCTAATAATCATTGATAATGTTTTATGGTATGGAGAAGTTGTGAATGAAAACAATAATGATAAATTTACTAAAAATATTAAAGAGTTTAATAGTCATATCTCAAAGGATACAAGGGTTGAAAAGTTAATAATTCCTCTTGGTGATGGTATGACTGTTTGTAGAAAATTATAATGTTTGAAGTAGTTGGTTTTTATAAATTTGTCAAAATTTCTTATCTAAAGAAAAATCAAAAAGTTTTATTAGAAACTTTAAAAAAGAAAAACATTAGAGGTACAATAATTATCTCTAAAGAAGGGGTAAATGGAACTATCTCTGGTAAATCTTCAGAAATTAAATTCACAATTAACTATTTAAAAAGAACTCTTAAATTTAAAGAATTTAATAGCAGTAATGTCTCCAAAAGTTTATTCCAAGCGTTTCACAAACCTAAAGTTAAAATTAAAAATGAAGTTGTTCCTATGAATTTAACTTTAAATAAAAGAATAAAGAAAAAAGATAGCCATGTAGATCCAGTCAAATGGAATAAGCTGATTAAAGAAAAGGATACTGTTCTTATAGATGCGAGAAAACCATTTGAGTACGATGTTGGAACATTTAAGGGAGCAATCAATCCTGATGTTGATAACTTTAGAGATTTTCCAAAATATCTAAAAAAATTAAAAAAAAATCAACCTATAGCTATGTTTTGTACTGGAGGAATTCGTTGTGAAAAGGCATCTGTATATTTGGAGAATAAAGGGTTTAATAACATTTATCAGTTAAATGGTGGAATTTTAAATTATCTTAAAAAGACAAATAAGAAAAAAAGTTTATGGAAAGGTGAATGCTTTGTTTTTGATAACAGGATTAGTTTAAAACATGGTCTAAAAGTTGGTTCTTACTCAATGTGTAGCGGTTGTAGGAAGCCTGTATCTCGTAAGGACAAAAAATCAAAAAAATATGAAGAGGGTGTTTCATGTCCAAATTGTCACGACAATCTAACAGATCATCAAAAATCAAGATTTAGGATGAGACAAAAACAAATTAATCTTGCTAAAGAAGCAGGAAAAAGACATATCTTCCAAAAAGAGTATTAACAAATCTTAAATTAATGAATTTATTAAAAGATGAAGTTTCGTTGTTAGTAAGAAAACTTGCTGTACCAGCAAGTGTAGGAACCTTATTCCAAACACTTTATACAATCGTAGATACTTTTTATGCAGGAAAAATATCGCCAGAGGCCTTATCAGCTTTGAGCAAGTCTTTTCCGATATATTTTTTGATTATTGCGACATCCATTGGAGTTACCGTAGCAGGAACATCATTGATTGGCAGTAGTATCGGAGAAAAAAACGAAAAAAATGTTTTAAGCTATTTTGGAAATGTAATCATTTATTCGATTATAATCTCGATAGTTGTATCTATTTTAGGATTTGCTTTTGGTGAAAAGATATTCTTATTAATGAATTCCTCTCAAGAAGTAACAATTCTTGGACTTGAATATATAAATGTAATTTTTTTAGGTACGATATTATTTATTTTAGTTGTAGCATTAAATTCATTCTTACACGCAGAGGGAGATACTAAAACATACAGAAATGTTCTAATATTTTCTTTTTTCTTAAACATTATTTTAAATCCAATTTTTATATTTGGTTTTTTACTTATACCACCATTGGGAATAACTGGTATTGGGATAGCAACATTAATTGCTCAATTTGTATCTTTGTTGGTTATTTTGATAAAAATATTAAATAATCAAAGAATTAAACAAATAACTTTAGACCATTTCAAAGCTAAATTTTTTTTCTTAAAAAATATTTTTTTTCAATCAATGCCAATTACAATTGCCATATTGGGGTATTCTATTGCTGCAACAATTGTTTTTACATATGTTGGGTTATTTGGTGAATATGCTGTAGCAGGGTATGGATCTGCCACAAGAATTGAGCAAGTAGTTTTGTTACCAATATTAGGAATTAATACAGCAATAATTTCTATAATAGCGCAAAATATTGGTGCAAAATATTACGATAGAGTGGAGCAATCCTATTTTACCTCAATAAGATATGGTTTATTTATAATGTTAATCGCTGGTGTAGTTGTTTTTATAAGTGCTGACATTGTTCCTAAATTCTTTTCTTCAAACCCAGAGGTAATTATGCATGGCTCGATGTACCTTAAGATTTCAGCATTTATTTTACCTGCTTATCCAATATTTTTCTTATCAAATGGATTTTTTATGGCTTTAAAAAAATCTGAAAAAGCTATGGTTAATAATATTGCCAGAAATGTTATAGTACCAGTTTTATCCTTTTACATTGCAAAGTATTTAAATGCAGATTTTAAAACTTTTTTTTATATTTGGGCTATCTTTCAATGGTTGATATCATTGATGCTATTTTTTTATGTCAAATATTATATTAAATATAAATTAGCTAATATTTAAAATTTTTTTAAATATGTTTTTTACAAAAAGAAAAGCGATAATTTTAATTATAATTTGTTCGATTTTTTTTATTCTCACATATAACGATGTTAGGTCTGAAGAGATTAAAGAAATTTCTGGAAATGCTCAAATTATTGATGGTGATACAATAAAAATAAATTCAAAAAAGATAAGATTATACGGAATTGATGCACCTGAATTCAAGCAAATGTGTAAAAAACCATATCTAACAATAATTTTTTTTACTTTTACTAAAGATTATCCATGTGGAAAAATTTCAACTCAAAAATTACAAAAAAAAATAAATAACAAAGTAATAACTTGTAAAATTTTGGATGTTGATAGATACAAAAGATTTATTGGAGAATGTTATAAAAGAAATTTAAACTTGAATTCTTGGCTAGTTTCAAACGGTTATGCAGTAGCCTATAGAAAATACTCAAAAAAATATATATCAAACGAAATTAATGCTAAAAATGAAAAAAAAGGCATTTGGCAAGGTAAATTTGAAATGCCATGGGACTTTAGAAGAAAAAATAGGTAATCAATGAAAAAATTCATTTCGTTTTTATGTATCTCAATCTTATTTATTATGATGGATTTCGCTTTTGCTCATCATGCTAATGAAAAATACTGTTTTGATTGTATGCATAAATATAAAATAGGTGATAAGAAAAATGATGCGTATGAGTTTGAGTTTGATTTACAAACTACCATCTTCGTTAATTACAGAAACAGTATCGGAAGAATACAGACTAAAGATTTATCTAAATTAGTTGAAGAACAACTTAAAGATAAAAAAACTGGTTTAGTTTCTTATATCTTATTTGAAAATAACAAAATTTTAGTTGATCAAAATAGAAAAAGTAAATATCGGGGACCATATCCTTCACATTCTGTAGGTAAAAGTTTAGTAAGTCTTGTGACTGGTTATGCTCTATGTGGCGGTTATATCAATCATACAGTTTTTGACAGAATAGATTATCCAACTGTTGTTGGCACTTTATATGAAAACCAAAAGTTAATAGATTTACTTAATATGCAAGCAGGTGACGACGAAATAATTGGTGATAGACTTTATGGTAAAGATAATCCTATTAGAGGTAAAAGTCCAAATACTAATACTATTCCAATTAAAAAGGTAATGAAGAAATACTTTAAAGATAAAGATGGTTTAGAACCCGGTAAGTATTTCAATTATAGTGCTTTAACAACCAATGTTATTATGAACTATGTTATTTACAAAACTGGTGATGATTGGAAAAAATTACTTCATAAAGTATTTGTTGAAGACTCTAAAGTTGCAAAAAGAGTTTATTTCGGCAAGACTTTAAATAAACAAAAAGTTGGCAATAGAAAATCTGGTGAATACGGAAGATATTCTTTCTATGCTGACAGATACGATTATTTAAGAATTGCTAACATGATTATGAATCATTGGAAGAATGATACTTGCGTTGGAAAGTATTTAAAAACAATGTATGAAAATAGAGTTGATAGACAACATGGTGAGTACAGAAATAATGATGGTAACCATAACGCTGCACAAACTTATGGTGGTCAGTTTCTATGGGACGCTATTGGTTTAGAGGATAGACCTATTTTAATGATGGATGGTTTTGCTGGTCAACAAGTAGTAATTGATTTTAGTAATAATAGAATAATTACTATTCACTCAACCGACAGACACTACGACTATTACAGTTTAGTATATCTACCATTGGGTGCTGATGGTACTTATACAGACAAGAACTCTAAACAGTCTAATTCATCAGTACTTGAAAGTTTAGACCCTGCCAGAGAAATAACACAAGATAATAAAAAGAAATGCAGGGAATACGTTAACGAAACAGGATTTGTTTTAAAGTCTTGTTAACCAATTATATATATTTTTATAGTCTAGAAGAGCAGTCTTCAATCCAAGAACAAAGATGTTCAGTAAAAGATCTTCTAACAAAAAGATTTACAATATTTTCATCTTTATGGTGCAGAATTACATCTACATGATTTAAAACTGTCTGTGTTGTTGATCCTTTTTTTTCTTTAAATTCATTGAAATTAAAAGGACATCCTGCTGAAAAAATTTCATAGATATTTTTCCCTTTAAGTTCTAATTGAACAAATTGATCTGTTACATCTATAACAGCACCTAAATTTGTTTTTGAAATACTATTAAATAACATTTCATATAGTTCGGATTTGTTAGTATCTTTACTTGCCAGCTCATTTGAGATTATCATCCATTCGTCTGGACTAAGCCATATTGCTGTTAATTTATCACTAGCTGTTGAAGTGTTTGCCTCTGTAGGTAAGATCATATTAAGATTTTTACCAATATTTGTTAAAAACTCTCTTTTTTTACCTCTTAAATTAATTTTCATTACTGGAGAGATTTCTTTTACAGAAACACTTTCTTGATTAATTTCATTTTTAATAACTGAATTATAATTAAGCATTTAACCTCTCATTTTTCTCATCGTAAAACACTGGATTTGCAACAGTGACATTAATATTTTTACTTTCCATAGGCACAAAAAGTTGTTTTCCTATCATGTCTTTTCCACCTCTAACAACTGCAAGCGCAATTGATTTATTCAGGTTGGGACTGAAATAACTTGAAGTTACATGCCCAAGCATTTCAACCGGACTTTGATTTAACTCAGAAACGATTTGTGCTCCTTCCTCTAAAACTACATTTGGATCTTCTGTTAATAAACCCACTAACTGTTTTCTATCTTCTCTCATTGTATCAGACCTATAAAGAGATCTTTTGCCTATGAAATCGTATTTCTTCTTACTGACTATCCAATCCATTTGAAGATCGATAGGAGTCATTGTTCCGTCAGTATCTTGACCTACAATGATGAAGCCTTTTTCTGCTCTTAATAAGTGCATTGTTTCAGTTCCATAAGGAGTAATATTAAACTCTTTACCTGCTTCCATACACTTTTCCCATAAATCTTTTCCATAACTTGCTTGAACATTGATTTCGTAACTATGTTCTCCAGTAAAACTAATCCTCATTATTCTGCATTGGATATGTCCAATAGTTGCTTCTTTAAAAGACATGTGAGGAAAATTTTCATCTGATAAATCTAAATCAGGAATTATTTTTTTAAGAATTTTTTTACTATTAGGTCCGCATAAACTAGCTGTAGCGTAATGATCTGTTACAGAGGTTAAGTAAACATCAAGTTCCGGCCATTCTGTTTGAAGATAGTCTTCAAGTTTACCTAAAACATTTGCTGCTCCACCAGTTGTTGTGGTCATAATGTAATGATTTTCACCTAATCTTGTTGTAACTCCATCATCATAAACCATACCATCTTCATTTAGCATTAGCCCATATCTACATTTTCCTATAGCTAATTTTGACCAAGCATTTGTATAGACTCTATTTAAGAATTCAGAAGCATCACTTCCTTGAATATCAATTTTACCAAGAGTAGAGGCATCTAGTATACCAGCACTTTCTCTTGCAGCTTTACTTTCTCTTTGAACTGCTTGATGCATTGTCTCTCCATTAATAGGGTAGTACCAAGCTCTCTTCCATTGACCGACATTTTCAAATTCAGCTTTATTTTCAACATGCCAATCATTCATTGGCGTTCTTCTAAAAATATCAAAAAACTTTCCTACATTTCGACCTACAATAGTTCCAAATGTTAATGGTGTGTAAGGAGGTCTAAATGTAGTAGTTCCTAATTCTCCCATTTTAACACCAGCTGTATCTGCAATTATTCCCAATGCATGCATATTTCCTAGTTTACCTTGATCAGTACCCATTCCAGTAGTGGTGTATCTTTTTACATGCTCAATAGATCTAAAACCTTCTCTTAATGCTAATTTGATATCTTTAGCCGTCGCATCGTTTTGATAATCTACAAATGGTTTAGTTTTGCCTAAAGATGTATCAGAAGGAAGTAACCAAATATTTCTTTTTGAATTTTCCAGATCAATCTCAACATTAATATTATCTAAATCTGTTTCTCTAATATTTAGAGTATCTTTAAGCTTATGATTTAAATTTTTAATGATTTCATCAATTTTAAAATCTCCACCACAAGATCCTACACTTATTTGTTCGGATGTATTTTGATTTGGTAAGAAAATTTGTTTTTCCTCATCAAATTTTAGTTTACCACCTGATTGTGTATATAAATGTACAGCAGGTGTCCAACCACCAGCAACTCCCAAGCAATCACATGAAATAGAAATTTTACTTCCAGTCACAGAAGTACCATCATTAGATAGCTTCATAATTGAAATACTATTTAATCTTTTATATCCAGCTGTATCAACAATTGTGTGTGACCAGTAAACTTTAATACCTGCTTCTTTTACTTTTTTAACAATTTTACTTTCAGATTGTTCTCTTATATCAATAATTGCTTCAACATTTATACCTTTATTATATAGTGACAAAGCACTTTCGTATGCACTATCATTATTAGTAAAAAATATATTTTTACTACCACATGCAACTCCAAAAAATTCACTATATTTTTTAACAGCAGACGAAAGCAATATTCCTGGTCTATCATTATTATTAAATATCAAAGGTCTTTCTAAAGCACCTGTGGCCAAAATAACTTTCTTAGCTCTAATTTTCAGAAGTCTTTGTCTAATTTTATTTGTTTTATCTTTTGCCTCTAAATGATCAGTTAGATTTTCTCTAGCCAAAAGATAATTATATTGATGATAAGCAGCTACACTTGTTCTAGTTTTTATTTCAAGGTTTTTAATATTTCTAAGTTCCTCTATTTCTTTTTTTAACCATTCAGAAGGAGTTTTATTATCAATTTTGTTAAATTCGTTATTTTCAAAAATAGTTGAGCCACCAAGTTCATTTTTTTCATCAACTAACAACGTTTTAAAATTATTTTTAGCTGCATTTTTTGCTGCTAATATCCCTGATAAACCTGCACCTACAACCAATACATCACAGTGAATATTACGGTGGTCATAAATGTCAGGATCACTTGATGTTGGTGATTTTCCTAAACCTGCTGAGTGTCGTATGAAAAATTCATATTTCTCCCAGAAACTAGCAGGCCACATAAATGTTTTGTAATAAAAACCTGCTGGAAAAAAAGGGGAGAGAAAATTGTTTATTCCACCAATATCAAATTCAACGCTTGGCCAACAATTTTGACTGGAAGCCTCTAAACCTTCGTAAATCTCGACTTCTGTTGCTCTAACATTGGGTTCTGTTCTATTGGAACCAGGATTTACTTGAACTATGGCATTTGGTTCTTCGGAACCTGCAGTCATAATTCCTCTTGGTCTATGATATTTAAAACTTCTTCCAACTAAATGAACATCATTTGCAAGTAATGCTGATGCTAAAGTATCGCCTTTAAATCCATGGTAAGTTTTGCCATTAAATTTAAAGGAAATTCTATTAGTTTCATCAATATACTCGCTGGATTTTACTCTTAAGTTTTTAGTCATTTTATTGAGAAGGTGGTTTTTCACCCATTTTATATATTGCTTTTATTTCATCGTTAGAAGTATCTCTAACCATATTAAACCATTTACGACAGCCATGTGCATGGTTCCATCTTTCAAATTGAACACCTTTAATATTTTTTCTCATAAATAAATATTCTGCCCATTCATCATCACTTAATTCTGTTGGTTGTTTAGGTCTTTCAATATGAGCTTCACCACCAGCCTTAAATTCTTGCTGATCTCTTTCACCACAGTATGGACAGTTTATTAAAAACATTAATGAGCAACCGCTGCAGCACCATGTTCATCAACAAGGTCACCGCTTACAAATCTATTTAAATTAAATGCAGCATTAAGTTTGTGAGGTTCATCGTTTGCAATAGTATGAGCAAACAAGTCTCCAGATCCAGGAGTTGCTTTAAATCCTCCAGTACCCCAACCACAATTAAAGTACAATCCTTTAATTGAAGTTTTACTTAAAATTGGACTAGCGTCAGGACAAATATCTACTATTCCTCCCCATTGTCTCAACATTCTCATTCTACTGAAAATTGGATATAATTCTAAAATAGCATTTAATGTTCCTTCAACTATTTGATGACTACCTTTTTGCGTATAAGAAACATAATCATCCGTTCCTGCACCAATGACCAATTCACCTTTGTCAGATTGACTAACATAAGCATGCACTGCATTAGACATTACAACTGTATCAATAATTGGTTTTACAGGTTCAGAAACTAAAGCCTGTAAAGGTTTACTCTCAAGTGGGAGTCTTAGACCAGCCATATTAGCTATTACACTAGAATGACCAGCTGCAACGACACCTACTTTTTTTGTTTTAATAAATCCTTTAGTTGTTTCTATTCCTTCAACACTATCTCCATTTCTTTTTATTCCTTTAACTTCACAATTTTGAATAATATCAACACCCATTTCATCAGCTCCTCTAGCATATCCCCAAGCAACAGCATCGTGTCTTGCTGTACCAGCTCTACGTTGTAAAGTTCCTCCTAAAACAGGGTATCTAATATCTGGTGATGTATTTATAATTGGACAAAATTTTTTAACTTCTTCTGTACTTAAGTAGACTGCATCAATTCCATTTAGTCTATTAGCATGTGTTCGTCTTTTTAAATCTCTAACATCTTGTAAATTATGCGCAAGGTTCATTACTCCTCTTTGACTAAACATTACATTATAGTTTAGTTCTTGAGATAAACCTTCCCAAATTTTTAATGCATGATCATATAATCCTGCACTGGCGTCCCATAAATAATTTGATCTTATAATTGTAGTATTACGTCCAGTATTTCCTCCACCAATCCAACCTTTCTCGACTACAGCAATATTATTCATATTGTGTTTTTTTGCTAAATAGTAGGCTGTTGCTAATCCATGGCCACCACCGCCAACAATTACTGCATCGTAATCTTTTTTAGGAGCAGGATCTTTCCATGCTCTTTGCCAATTTTCATGATATGAAAGAGCATTTTTGATTAACGAAAATACTGAGTACTTATTTCTCATAATAATTGAATAATTACTTTATATATATTGAATTTTCAATACAATCGCTTAATACACAATGTCATATGGAAGAGTGGGTGAGAGGCTGAAACCAGTCGTTTGCTAAATGACCGTGCGAGGAAACTTGTACCGAGGGTTCGAATCCCTCCTCTTCCGCCATTAAAATAGAGGCTGATCTATAAAAAAGTTTTTCATGGTAACAGGACGTTGTTCCAAAATGTATCTATAAACATTATAATTTTCCATTACACGCTGAACGTAATTTCTTGTTTCTCTAAATTTTATTAATTCAACCCAATCAACATAATCAACTTGTTTTTTTTGTGGATCTTTATTGATTTTTTTCCAATATTTAACTCTATTGGGTCCAGCATTATAAGCAGCAACAGCAAAAGGGTAGGCACCATCATATTGTAGAATTAAACCTGCAATATAATGTGAACCTAAATTAATATTATATTCTGGATCAGTAGTTAATCTTGATTTTGAATAAGGAAGTTTGGCTTGTTTTGAAACTAATTTTGCTGTGTAGGGCATCAATTGCATTAATCCTTTTGCACCAGCATGACTATTAGCTTCTAAATCAAATTCACTTTCTTGTCTAATTATAGATAAGATCAAAGCACTTTCTGGAATTTTTCTTTTATTAATATATTTAGGAGTACTAATTATTGGGTAGTTGTATTTATTATGAAATCTTTTTTGATAAGATGCAATTTTTGAAACCTGGATAGCAAAATCATATCTGTTTATACTCGTAGCTAATTCTGCAGCCAAAACTTCACTGCCTTTAGCTATATTATCGTTAGCTAAATGCCTTAAAATATGTTTTGTATATTTATCTTTCTTTAATTCATCTAGGAGATAAGAAATTTTTACAAGCTCTTTATTAAAAAATTGAATTCTATATTTTGGATCAATTTCCATATCCTTTTCTAACTCAAATTTTCCATTTGGATTTAATTTTAAAAAAGCTAGCTGACCATAGTATGTAGTAAGATATTTTGTGGCTTCTCTGTACCAATTATTTGATTGCTCTCTTTCACCTATTTTTTCATATGCTCTTCCAAGCCAATAAGCACCTCTAGATAAGCTTATTGGATAACTAACATTTTCATGAAAATTTTTAAAATGATCTTTAGCAGTCATTGGATCATTTAAAAAACTTAATGCTATCCAGCCGCTCATCCATTCTGCAGCAGCATATTCAGAACCTTCAGTCATTCCATGATTGCTTGAAATTTTATATGCAATTTCGTACTTCTTTTTATAAAGCAATGCTCTAGAGATAATTTCTCTTTCTTTCCACCATTTATCAGGTCTAACTAAATACTCTTTATCATTTCTTATTTTCAATAATATTTCAGCTGAAGATTCTACACGTCCTTTTTTTCTTCTCCATTTCAATCGATCATAGTTCAATCCAGCATCATTCTTAAATTTTTGAGGAACATTTGCTATGGCTTGATCAACCCCATAGCCTTTACTCATTAAAAGATGTCTTGCATTATATAAAAGTTCATAATCTTTTGGCAGATACCTTATTAATCTTCCTAAATCCCAACGATCTCCGTTCCAAGCCAAATAATCAGCTCGGTTAATATAGTCATCTGCATTTAAATATTTTTTATACTTTTTTCTAAAATATTTTAATTCATTTTTAGATAAATCCGCTGTTATCCAACCATCTTTAATTAATTTTATACCCTTATTTTTGTCACCAATTAAAACATGACTTTCTCCAAGTATCATTTTTCCGTAACCACTTAATGGATCTATCTCTCCAAACCAATTTATTATTTTTTTTGGTGAAACACTTTCTGTAGACAGTTTATGTTCAGCAAGATATTTTACCCTGCTTATTCTAGGATAATCTGAATTTTTATTTAAAAAAATTTGGTAATCGTAAAATGACGCCTGGTTACCAGATGTTAAAAGATGTCTCCATTGTATAAAATTATAAATAGAGTTGTCTTTTGCTTTTTTTGCTATTTTAAGCGCAGAAGACCATTTACTCTTCTGCATTTCTGAAATAGCTTTTTTAGCCAACCCAAAGTCCTTTTTACTATAATATCTTGAAATCTTAATATTATTAGCTGTGCTAGTGCCAGCTATAGTTGGTTTTTTCTTCGGTATTTTAAAACTTAATTTTTTTTCTTTTAAAACCAACTCTTTTTTAACAATCACTTCTTCGATTTTAATTTCTTTGGTTTTTGTAGGCTTCTTTAATGGCTTAATGATATTTATAGATATTTTCTTTTGAATTTCTTCTTTACTTAAAACAGGTTTTTTTAAAGGTACAACTGAATTAATTTCAGCAAAGAGATTATTTGAAAATATTAATATTGATAAGGTGAAACCTAAAAATAATATTTTTTTGAGCATAATCTTTTAGTATATGAATCTTTAAACTATGTTATAAGTATTTATGTTCAAAGGATCAAATGTTGCTTTAATTACACCATTTAAAAATAATGGTCTAGATGAGGAAGCATATATAAAATTAATCCATTTCCACATCGATAATGGTACCAATGGACTTGTCCCGGCTGGTACAACAGGTGAATCCCCTACGTTAAGTCATGATGAGCATCAAAGAGTAATAGATTTATGTATAAAAGAAAGTAATGGAAAAGTTCCAGTTATTGCTGGTACGGGTTCCAACTCAACTGAGGAGGCTATTTCTTTAACCACACATGCAGAAAAAGCAGGAGCTAATGGAGCTTTGATAGTTACACCTTATTACAATAAACCAACTCAAGAAGGCTTGTATCAACATTATAAAGCAATTAATGACAAATGCGGCATTCCAATTATAATTTATAATATTCCTGGTAGATCTGTGATTGATATGTCAGTGGACACAATGGCTAGACTATATGAATTAAAAAATATAGTTGGTGTTAAAGATGCAACAGGTGATTTAGATAGGGTTAATAAGACACTTGAAAAAATGGGTACAGATTTTATTCAATTAACAGGTAATGATGATAATGCTTTTGAGTTTAATAAACGTGGTGGGGTAGGTACTATCAGTGTAACAGCAAATATTGCACCTAAACTTTGTTCAGATTTTCAAAAATTTTCAAAATCAGACACTGATAATGAAATAAAAGAAGCAGAAAGATTAGATAAAATATTACAACCAGTTCATCACTCAATGTTTGTTGAGAGCAATCCTAGTCCTGTAAAATATGCTGCAAAACTTTTAGGACTTTGTGATGACAATGTAAGACTACCACTTGTAAAAGTAACAGACACAACAAAAGAAATTGTAAAAAAAGCACTTCAGTCTGCTAAGTTAATTTAATGAACAAAAAAACCAATCCTGGTTTGAAAATCATTTGTTTAAATAGAAAAGCTAGTTTTAACTATTTTTTTGAAGATCTTCTTGAAGCTGGAATTGTTTTAAAGGGATCAGAGATTAAATCAGTAAGAGAGGGCAAAGTTAATATCGCTGAGTCTTATGCTGTTGAAAAGGGAGGTGAAATTGTTTTAATTAATTCACATATATCTCCATACAAGCAAGCCAGTTACTCTAATCATAACCCAACAGATGATAGAAAATTGCTTCTTAATAAAAAAGAAATAAATAAATTGATAGGTAAAATGCAAAGAGATGGTTTCACATTAGTTCCAACAAAAATGTATTTTAAAAAAGGAAAGGCTAAAATAGAACTAGCTGTTGCAAAAGGGAAAAAGCAATATGATAAAAGAGCAACAAAAAAAAGTAGAGATTGGAACCGTGAAAAGGCAAGGTATATTAGAAAATCAAGCTAAAATTGTCTTTTTAGGAATAGGTTCAAATTTAGGTATAAGAAAAAGAAATATAGAAAAAGCAAAATTTTTATTAGCAGAACATAACTTAGATGTTCTCTTGGTATCTAGTTATTATGAAACCCCTTCCTGGCCTGACCCAAGAAAGCCTAAGTTCTTAAATATAATTTTAAAATTAAAATGCTATTACAGTCCCCAAGAACTATTAAAAATATGTAAATCTATTGAAAATCAATTAGGTAGAAAAAAAACAAAAAAAAATGCTCCTCGTATATGTGATTTAGATATAATCGATTTTAATAATTTGGTATCCAAAAAAAACTCTAGAATTAATTTACCTCATAAAATGATGCACAAAAGAAACTTTGTATTATTTCCATTATTTGAGATTCAAAAGAATTGGATCCATCCTGATAAACAAATTGATGTTAAAACCTTGATTTCTTTGCTTCCTGATAGAGACATTAGATCTATTAAACAAATTTGATTTAATGGTATAATATTAATTATGCTTAATTCAAATGAACTTATAAATAAAGTTAAGGATTACAATAAATTTCTTAATCCTGAAAAATTGGATAAAGCATATAATTTTGCTGTTAAAGCGCATAAGAGTCAAAAAAGAGCTTCGGGTGATCCTTATTCTGTTCACCCAATTGAGGTTGCAAATATTTTAACTGAATTAAAATTAGATAGCGCTACAATTACAACTGGTCTATTGCATGACACTATAGAAGATACTTTCGCAACTTATGAAACTATTAAACAAGAATTTGGAGATGAGGTTGCTGATTTAGTTGATGGTGTAACTAAAATTTCAGCATTTGAAAATTCAGCTGGAGCTAATTCTAAAGTTGAGAATTTCAGAAAATTAATTTTAGCAACATCAAAAGACATCAGAGTTCTATTAGTGAAAATTGCTGATCGACTACATAATATGAGGACTATTAAAGCAATTACAAAAGAAGAAAAAAGAAAAAGGATAGCTCAAGAAACTATGGAAATTTATGCTCCATTAGCTGATAGAATGGGAATGCATAGAATAAGAGACGAACTTGAGGATTTATCTTTTGAAATTTTAAATAATGATGCAAGAAAATTAATAAAAAAAAGACTTGATGAAATAAAATTGGATAGAAAAGATTTATTTGAAGAACAATCTTTTGAGTTAAGTGAAATATTGAATGATAATGAAATTAATGCAGAGATTCATGGTAGAGAAAAAACACCTTTTTCGATTTGGAGAAAGGTTCAAAAAAAAAGGGTTTCACTTGAACAAATAACAGACATTATTGGATTTAGGATAATTTTAAAAAACGTAGACGATTGTTACAAAACTCTCGGGATTTTTCATAAAAAATGGAATTGTATACCGGGAAAATTTAAAGATTATATTTCATCTCCAAAAATCAATGGTTATAAATCTATTCATACTTCTGTAATTGGTTCAAATAAAAAACCAATAGAAATTCAAATTAGAACACATGAAATGCACGAATTTGCAGAAAGAGGTGTCGCATCTCATTGGCAGTATAAGTCATCTGAAAAATTTAATTCTTTAAGTTGGAAGGAGTATGATTGGTTAAAAGATCTTGTTGAGATTATAGAAAAAAATGAAAACCCTGAAGACTCATATGAGTATACAAAACTACAAATGTTTCAAGAAAACGTATTTTGTTTCACACCAAAAGGTTCAGTAATTAAATTACCTAAAGACGCAACCGCCATAGATTTTGCATATGCTGTTCATACTAAAATTGGTAATTCAGCAGTTGGTTGTGAAATTAATGGAAATAAAAGTGAATTACAAACTATTTTAAGAAATGGAGATCGAGTAAATATTATAACATCTAAAAATAATTCACCGTCACTTCACTGGATACCAACAACTAAAACAGGTAAAGCTAGAGCGGCAATAAGAAGATATTGGCATGATAAAGGAGAGCAAAAAGAGGAAAAAACCAAAAAATATAACACTACTCTATGGATGTCATTACCTGATAAGCCAGGTCAATTAGGAGATATAAGCTCACTCATTGGAAGTCATAAATTAAATATATCCAATTTAGAAATGGTTGGTAAAAATCCTAATTATATTAATTTTAAATTTAAATTAATTATTAGAAATCTTAAGAATTTTACTAATTTTATTGCAGAGCTAAAACAAAAGAGTATAAAATTTAAAATAATAAGACACGAAGAAAAAAGAAATGCTTTCACACAAAAAATCCTTAAATATTTTAAAAAAAACTAATGCATTATTAGAAGGTCACTTTGTTCTATCCTCAGGTCTACATTCTTCAAAATATATTCAGTGTGCAAAACTTTTAAGTTTCCCTAATTTAGCTGATAAAATTTGTAAATCTTTAGCAAATAAAATTAAAAAAAAATTTAAAAAAATTGATTTAATTTTAGCTCCTGCAATGGGTGGGGTAATTATTGGATATGAAATAGGAAAACTGCTTAAAAAAGAAACAATTTTTTGTGAAAGAGTAAATGGTAAATTTACTCTTAGAAGAGGTTTTAATATTAAAAAAGGTGCAAGAGTATTAATTATAGAAGATGTAATCACTACAGGAAAATCAAGTTTAGAGTGTGTAAAGTTAATAAAAAAATCAAAAGCAAAATTAATTGGATTTGCATCTATTATTGATCGATCAACTAAACAATCTTTAAAAATAAAAACTGGAATAACATCTCATTTAAAAATTGATGTTCCAACTTATAAAGCAAATAAATTACCTCCAGAACTTAAATCTATACCAATAACAACTCCAGGAAGCAGATTTATTAAGTGAAAAGGTTAGGTGTAAATATAGATCATATTGCAACTTTACGAAACGCACGTGGAGAGAAACATCCAGATCCATTATACGCAGCTAAAAAGGTTATTAGTTATGGAGCCGATTCTGTTACAATTCATTTAAGAGAAGATAGAAGACATATCAATGATATTGACGCAAAAAAAATATGTGGTTTAAAAAATGTGCTTGTAAATCTTGAAATTTCTATGAATAAAGAAATTGTTAATAAAGCACTTAAGATAAAACCAAATTTTATCTGTTTAGTTCCAGAAAATAGAAAAGAAATTACTACTGAGGGAGGTTTAAATATAAAAAAAAATCTTAATAAATTAGAGAAAATAATTAAAAAATTTAAAAAAGCTAAGATAAGAACAAGTTTATTCATTAACCCTTCACCAAATGACATTAGACTTGCTAAAAAATTAAATGCTGATTGTATTGAAATACATACTGGAAAACTAGCAAACCTAGTTAAATCAAAAAAAAATTATTCTAGTGAATTAAACAGAATTAAAAAAAGTGCAAAATTAGCATCAAGTTTAAATATAGAAGTTCATGCTGGTCATGGTTTAGACTATAAAACTACCAAAATGTTAACAAAAATAATAGATATTGAGGAGTATAATATTGGACATTTTATAATTGGGGAGTCAATATTTGATGGACTTTCAAAAGTAATTAAAAATTTAAAAAAAATTATAAAAAGATAAATGAAAATTCTTGGTATTGGTGTTGATATTGTTGAAAATAAAAGAATTCAAAAATCGATTAAAAATCCTTTATTTAAAAAAAGAATTTATTCAATTAAAGAATTGAAACAATCTAATGTTGTAAATAATAAAGTAGCTTTTTTTTCGAAGAGATTTGCTGCAAAAGAAGCATTTTCTAAAGCTCTTGGCACAGGTTTTCATATGAATTTAAATTTTAAAGATATAGAAGTTGTTAATGACAAAAAGGGCAAGCCTTATTACGTTAAAAATAAAAAAATTACAAAAATCGTCCAAAAGAACTTTAAAATCAAAAATTTTAAATGTTTTTTATCAATTTCGGATGAAAAAAATTATTCAACAGCATTTGCAATTATTCAAACATCGTGAAATTAGATAAAAATTTTTTTTCAGAAAATATAAAAACTTTAATTTATGCATTAATAATTGCAGTTATAATTAGATCACTTTTAGTACAGCCATTTTATATTCCATCATCATCTATGGAACCAACTTTATTAGTAGGCGATAGGTTGTTTGTAACAAAATATACTTATGGATATAGCAAACACTCATTTCCTTTTAGTCCTCCAATATTAAACAAAAGAATTATGTTTAGTAGTCCTGAAAGAGGTGATGTAATTGTATTTAAAACACCAGCAGATAATCGAACAGATTACATAAAAAGATTAATTGGTTTACCTGGTGATAAAATTCAATTTATAGACTCTAATTTATATTTAAATAATTCTGAAATTCTTAAATCTAAAATTAATAACAAAACTACAATTTTCTGTGGTGACAAAAATATTGATGTTTATAGATTTGAAGAAAAACTTTCAAATGGTAAAAAATATCATACTGTTTATTTAAAAGATTATACATATCAAAATTCTGATGTGTTTACTGTGCCAAAAGACCATTATTTCTTTTTAGGAGATAACAGAGATTGTTCTAAAGATAGCAGATATTTAACAAGTGTTGGATATGTACATAAAGATAATTTAGTAGGAAAAGCTCAATTTATATTTTTCTCTTCAGATAAAAGAATAGGAAGTTTTATTGAATTTTGGAAATGGCATAAGTCAATAAGATTTAATAGAACCTTTAATAAAATTAATTAATGAAAATTAACTATCAAAGTTTAGAAAAAAAAATTGATTTAAAATTTAAAAATAAAGATCTGCTTGTTCAAGCCCTCACACATAAAAGCTTTAATCCAAATGAAAATAATGAAAAGATAGAGTTCCTGGGTGATAGAGTTCTTGGTTTAGTGATAGCAAAAAAACTTTTAGAAATTTATCCAGGAGAAAAAGAAGGTATTCTTGATAAAAAATTTGCATCGTTAGTGAATAAAAAAACTTGTCTGGATATAGCAAAAAAAATCAATTTAGCTAGTTATGTAAAAACATTTAATCCCAAAAATAAAAAAATAAAAATTGAGGACAAAATTATATCTGATAGCTGTGAAGCATTAATCGGTGCTATTTATCTTGATAAAGGTTTTGCAATTGTTGAAAAAACAATTTTAAACTTGTGGCAAGATCATATTGAAAAAAGTGTAGTTACAGAAATAGATGCAAAAACAAAGTTACAGGAATTAACTTTAAAAAACTTTAAAAAATTACCTACTTATAAATTAATTTCAAATACAGGTCCAAGACACAAACCTATATTTAAAGTAGGAGTAAAATTGCCCAATACAAAATATTTTACAGCTACTGGAAAATCAAAGAAAGAAGCTGAACAAAATGCTGCTCTAGAATGTTTAAAAATTACAAATAAAAAATGAATTGGTCAGACGAAGGATTTTTAATAGGTAAAAATAGATATAATGAAAATTCATTAATTGCTGAATTATTTACAAAAGATAAAGGAAAGATATCTGGAATTATATTTGGTGGTACTTCAAAAAAAATCAAAAATTATCTTCAGATTGGTAATAAACTTCATGTTAATTACAATTCTAAAAATGAAAACAGAATAGGTTATTTTAAAATTGAAATTTTAAATGCCTATACACCATTATACTTTGATCATAAACAAAAGTTGTCTTGTATTACATCCGCAATGAATTTAATTAAAATATTAACAGCAGAGTCTCAATCTAACGATAAAGTTTATTTTATAATTCAAAATTTATTTTTAATTTTAAAAGAAAAAGATTGGATAAAAAAATATATATTTTGGGAATTGGAGTTACTTAAAATATTAGGATACGACTTAGCTCTTGAAAATTTAGTTGAAAAAGATTTAGAAGGCAACAAAACTGTATATTATGCAAGTTCTTTAAATGAAAAAAAATATGTACCTAATTTTTTGATTGAAAAAGATATAGAAGTTAATGATCTTAGTACTTTATTGAACGGTTTGAAATTAGTAGGCGATTATTTAGACAAAACTATATTAAGACCAAATAATTTAAATTATCCAAATAGCAGGTTGTTATTCTTAAATACGTTAAAATAATTATTTTATTATTTTATCAATTCTATCAGCGTAATAACTTACTATAGCATTGGCACCAGCTCTCTTAAAAGCAACTAAGCTTTCATATACAGCATCTTTATTAATTATTTTTTTCGTTATCGCTGTTTGAATTAAGCTGTATTCTCCTGATACTTGATAGGCAAATACAGGTAATTTAAATTTTTCTTTTATTGATTTTATTATGTCTAAGTAGGGCATACCTGGTTTAACCATTACCATATCAGCACCTTCTTTAATATCTAACGCAACTTCTCTTAAAGCTTCATCAGAATTTCTATAATCCATCTGATAAGTTTTTTTGTCTCCTTTTAACGAGCCTTTAGAACCGACTGCATCTCTAAAAGGTCCATAAAAACTTGAAGCATATTTTGCTGCATAAGATAATATTTGAACATTTTGGAATTTATTTTTATCTAAAGCTTTTCTAATTTTACCTATTCTACCATCCATCATGTCTGAAGGAGCCAGTACATCACAACCCATCTCTGCTTGAAGTAAAGATTGATTAATAAGAACCTCAATAGTTTCGTCATTAAGTATTGTGTTAGATTTTATTAAACCGTCATGACCATGTGATGTGTAGGGATCTAATGCTACGTCACACATAATACCTATTTGATTTTTGTATCTTTTTTTAATTTCTTTTATTGCTCTACAAACTAAATTTTTTTCATTAAGTGATTCTGTACCCAATTCATCTTTACGTACATTTTGGGTTTTTGGAAAAAGTGCAACCATTGGTATTTTCTTTTTTATTGCTCTGTCTACTATTTGGCTCAATCTATTAATAGTATACCTGTATACACCCGGCATAGATGAAATTGTTTGCCGTTTATTAGATCCTTCTATTAAAAAAATAGGTAATATAAAGTCATTTGGACTTAAAGTATTTTCTTGAATCAGTCTTCTTGACCAAGATTCTTTTCTAGTTCTTCTAAGTCTAAGATTGGGATATTTACCAATAATCATGTTTTAATTTACTTTTAAATTGCGACAAATGTAATATACACATATACAAAAAAAAGGGTAGAAAGCAATCAAGATGACGATAGAAAATACAAAAGTAATAGATTTAAATGTCAAAAAGGAAGATAGAGTTTTAGACTTTAGTGATTTCCAAAAGCAAGATATCAAATTTGATATTGAAAAATTACAAGAGGCTTATCAACAAATAGTTAAAATTAAAAAATTTGAAGATGCTGGTGTAACACACTTTGGAGCGATATCATTAACTCAAATACCTGGTGACCCAGACTCAATTAAAGGTAACAAGGCTAGAGGAGTATATTGGACAAAACCTGATAAATCAGGAAAAGAAGTTGTTAGAGATGAGACACTTGATGAGTCATTATATTCAGAATTTATAAAAGATTATGAAAATACTTATTTTAAAGAAGTATATGACACTCTTTCATCCAGATATAAACTTGGTAGAGTAAGAATTCTTTTAAAAGAGCCAAGATCAACTTTAAGCTGGCATAGAGATCCTGAGCCGAGATTACACATACCTTTAATTACTAATCCTGGCTGCATCATGGTTATTGATAACGTTGCGAAACATATGCCTGCTGATGGTTCTGTTTGGATTACAAATAATACCAAGTATCACAATGCATTTAATGGTGGAGAAGAGAATAGAATACATTTGGTTGCTTGTGTTTTAGATTATAAATTTAACTAATTTGAAAAAAATATTTATTTCATCAGATCACGCTGGATTTAAATTAAAAGAAATAATTAAAAATTATTTAAAAAATAAAAAAGTTAAATTTGAGGACCTGGGTCCAAAAGATGATAGTAGTGTTGATTATCCTGACTATGCCCATAAAGTTGCAAAAAAAGTTAAAGTTAATAAGAGAAATGTTGGTATTTTAGTGTGTGGATCTGGAACCGGTATGAATATTGCGGCAAATAAGCATAAAAATATTCGCGCTGCACAATGTTTTAATATAAAATCAACGAAATTATCCAGATTGCATAACGATGCAAACATCATTACATTAGGGTCAAGGTTAATAACTAAAAAAAATGCTTTGAAATTTGTAAGTGTTTTTTTAAATACAAAATTTGACGGTGGAAGACACTTGAGAAGGGTTAAGAAAATATAATTATGTCGAGCGAAAAAAGTTATTTAAACGATAGTTATAAAAGTTTTTTTGAGGATAGTTTATCTGTAAAAGATCCAGAGCTTTATAAAGCTATAAAAGATGAATTAATTAGACAGCAACAACATATAGAGCTAATTGCATCTGAAAATATAGTATCTCAAGCAGTATTAGAAGCACAAGGATCAGTTTTAACTAACAAATATGCTGAAGGTTATCCTGGTAAAAGATATTATAATGGTTGCGAACATGTTGATGTAGCAGAAAACCTTGCTATTGAAAGATTAAAAAAATTATTTAATTGTAAATTTGCAAATGCTCAACCACACTCAGGTGCACAAGCTAATGGAGCAGTGTTTTTAGCCCTGTTAAGCCCAGGTGATACGTTCATGGGTATGAGTTTAAATTCAGGTGGTCACATTACTCATGGATTAAAAATTTCAATGTCTGGTAAATGGTTTAACGCTATAGGTTATGATGTAGACAAAAAATCTGAGTTGATAGATTATGATAATGTTGAAAAACTTGCATTAGAACATAAACCTAAACTAATCATTGCAGGCGGAAGTGCTTATTCGAGAGTAATTGACTTTAAAAGATTTAGAGAAATAGCAGATAAAGTTGGAGCATATCTAATGGTTGATATGGCTCACTTCTCTGGATTAGTTGCTGGTAAAGGATACCCTAATCCATGTGACTATGCTCATGTGGTTACTTCAACAACTCATAAAGTATTTAGAAGCGCAAGAGGAGGAATAATTTTAACTAATCATGAAGATCTTGCTAAAAAATTTAACACAGCCGTTTTTCCTGGTTACCAGGGAGGACCTTTAATGCATATTATTGCGGCAAAAGCAGCTGGCTTTCTTGAAGCGCTACAACCAGAATTTCAAGATTACATTAAATCTGTTTTAGCAAACGCAAAAATGTTAGCAGAAACCTTAAAAAATAATGGTTTTAAAATTTATTCAGATGGAACAGATACACATTTGATGTTGGTTGATTTGAGACCCTACAATGTAAAAGGAAATCTTGCAGCAGAGAGTTTGTCTAGAGCAAACATTACATGTAATAAAAATGGTATTCCATTTGATACAGAAAAACCAATGATTACATCTGGAATAAGATTAGGAACTCAAGCGGCTACAACTCGTGGATTTGGGTTAAATGAGTTTAAAACGGTAGGTGAATTAATAACAAAAACTCTAAAAGGTTTATCTGAAAACCCAACAGACAATAGCAAAATAGAAAACGAAGTAAAAAATGAAGTTATTTCTTTAACTTCATCATTTCCGATATATAAGAACTTATAATAGATGATTTGTTCAATATGCAAAAAAGGGGAGACCTCTGTTGTCGACTCTAGACCAACTGAAGATGGCACAGCTATAAGAAGAAGAAGACTATGCGTCTGCGGAGCTCGTTTTACAACTTTTGAAAGAGTACAATTCAGAGAGCTAATGGTTGTTAAAAAAAATGGAAGAAAATCAGGATTTGATAGAGATAAGTTATCTAAATCTATTTATATTGCTCTTAAAAAAAGACCTATTGATACAGAAACAATAGAAAAATTCATAAGTAATATTTCAAGATCTTTGGAAGAACTTGGCCAAAGTGAAATATCTACTAATACAATTGGGACAATGGTTATGGATGGATTAAAAGATTTAGACCCAGTTGGATATGTAAGATTTGCATCTGTATACAGAAATTTTAGAGAAGAAAAAGATTTCGTACAATTCGTGGACAAGCTTGATGTCTACAAAAAAAGATAAATTTTCATCAAAAGATAAATTTTACATGGAATTAGCCTTGGACTTGGCTAAATCTCGTCATGGACAGACCGGATCAAATCCTTCTGTAGGCTGTGTTATTGTCAAAAATGATAAAATTATTTCCATAGGACAAACCTCATTTAATGGAAGACCACACGCTGAATTAAACGCGATTAAAAATAGTTTTGAAAAATTAGAAGGCTCAAAAATGTATGTTACTTTAGAGCCATGTTGTCATCATGGATTAACACCACCATGTACTGACGCGATAATAAAATCTAGAATTTCAGAGGTTATATATGCAGTTACCGACATAGATAAAAGAGTAAGAAATAAAAGTTTTAAAATTTTAAAGTCAAAAAAAATAATTGTAAAAAAAGGTTTATTAAAAAGCAAAATTGAAAGTTTTTATTTGCCTTATTTTTTTAATAGAAAGAAAAAATTACCCTTTGTTACTGGCAAAATAGCTATTTCAAAAAACAATATTATTTACAGCAAGAACCAGAAAAAGATTACAAATTCTTATTCAGATCAATTTACACATATGTTGAGATATCAAAATGATTGTTTGATGATTACTCACAAAACACTTAATAAAGATGATCCAAAATTAAATTGTCGTTTGAAGGGTTTTGAAAAATTTTCTCCAAAAAGAATTATTTTAGATAACATGTTAAATTCTAAAATAAACAGTTATATAATAAAAACCTCTAATAACAAAAATACTATAATTTTTTATAATAAAGCAAACAAATTAAAAATTTCAAAATTTAAAAGAAAAGGAATTCATCTAATTAAATCTCGAATTGATCGAAATAACAGATTTGACATTAAATTAATTTTGAAAAAATTACATAATTATGGATGCAGAAATTTACTAATTGAAGGAGGAGATAAATTAACAAATTCACTGATTAAGAATAAAATTTTTAATAAATTTTATTTGTATAAAAGTCCAAAAAATCTCTCTAAAAACTTCGAATATTTGAAATTTAGTAGTCAAAATGTATTGAATCAAAAATATAAAACAAAAATTAATCTAAATCTCAATTTACGAAAAGACAGAATAACACTATATAGTTAGAAAAAATGTTTAATGGAATAATTTATAACCAAGGTACTATTACTAAAATTATTAAAAGACCCAAAGGTCTTAACATTTTTGTTAAAAGTAATGTTAAAGTATCTAACAAAGACATGGGTTTGTCTGTTGCCTGTGATGGTGTTTGTCTAACTTTAATTTCATATAAATCTAAAATTATGGAATTTTATCTTTCGAAAGAAACGATAATTCGATCAAAATTCAAATTTTTAAAAATAAAAGACAAAATAAACTTAGAATTACCTTTAAAATATGGGACAAAAATTTCAGGACATATTTGTCAAGGACATGTTGATACTGTTGGTAAAGTATTAAGTATTAAAAAAATAGATAAATCATTTCTTTTTGACTTTGATTTACCTAAAAAGGAAAGAAAACACTTAATAGAAAAAGCATCAATCTGTGTGAATGGCATCTCTCTTACAATTTCAAAAGTGACTAAAAAAGGATTCCAAATTTGGATTATTCCTCACACCTACAAAGAGACGAATTTATCAACTTTAAAAAAATCTAGTTTAGTCAACATAGAGATAGATATCTTGTCTAAATACGTTAGGAACTATTTTAATGGAAAAAAATAACTTTACCTCAATAGAGTCAATTATAAGCGTAGCCAAAAAAGGTGGTATGTTTATTTTAGTAGACGATGAAAAAAGAGAAAATGAAGGAGATTTAGTTATTTCAACATCAGACTCAAATGCAAAAAACATTAACTTCATGGCAAAATATGGACGAGGTTTAATTTGTTTAGCACTTGACTCACTTCAAGCAAAAAAATTAAATTTATCTTTAATGTCTCCAGTAAATCAATCAAGAAACAAGACAGCATTTACAATTTCTATTGAAGCAAAAAAAGGAATAACAACAGGTATATCCGCTAAAGATAGAGCGAAAACAATCAAAATTGCTTCAAAAAAAAATGTAAATAAAAATGAGATTGTTTCACCTGGTCACGTGTTTCCAATTATCGCAAAAGATGGTGGAGTGCTTGTTAGAGCTGGTCACACTGAAGCTTCAGTTGATATATCTAAATTAGCAAAAAAAAATAACTCTGCTGTAATTTGTGAAATTATGAATGAAGATGGAACAATGGCTAAAGGTCAGGATTTATTCAATTTTGCAAAAAAACATAAATTAAAAATTGGAAAGATAGAAGATCTGATCGCATATAGACTAAAAAAAGAAAAACTTATTAAACTTAAAAAGCAAAGCAAGATTGATGTAAAAAATCAAAAATACAATATTAGAATTTATGAGAATCTTTTAGATGGTTCAGAGCACTTTGCATTAATAAAAGGTAAAATAAAAAAAGGTATTACTCCAAGAGTAAGAGTAATTTCATCTAATGTTGTCCAAAACTATCTAATAAATCAATCACTACCAAATTCATTTAACAAGACTTTAAATTATTTTAAAAAATATCAAAATTGTGTTTTAGTTTTTATCAAAGACTCAAATTTAAAATCAGTAACTCAGACTTTAAAAGATTATAAAAACAAAGACTTTTATAAAAAGGGAAATGACAAGTTAATAAGAAATTATGGTATTGGAGCTCAAATTATTAAAGACTTAAAAATTAAAAACATGATATTAATCACTAAATCACCAAAAAAAGTTATTGGTCTTGATGGTTATGGTATAAAAATTACAAAACAGGAATTAATTTGATGAAAAAAAAATATTTAATTGTTGTAGCAGATTATTATAAAGATATTGCTGATGGTTTAATAAGTAGCGCTTTAAAAGTAATTCCAAAAAAAAATATAATAAAAATTATAAAAGTACCTGGTGCTTTTGAAATACCAGTTACAATTTCTAAAAATTTAAAAAAATATGATGGTTTTTTAGCTCTAGGATGTGTAATTAAAGGTCAAACGCCACACTTTGATTTTATTTCTCAAGCTTCAACAGATGCCATAATGAAATTATCTATAGATAGTAAAAAACCTATTGGTAATGGAATAATTACCTGTCTAAATATGGCTCAAGCAAGAGCAAGAAGAAAAAAGGGCACTGAAGCAGCTGAAGCTGTAATCTCAGTTTTATCTCAAAAATGAGAACTCATTATAATCCAAAAAATAACCCTAGAGTTATAATTATTCAGAAATTATATGGTAAATTTTATAATGAAGATGATGACTTAGATTTTCCAAAACACAGATTTAAAAAATTTATTAAAGATATTGTTTTAGGAACAATAGAAAGAAATGATCTTATTTTAGATGAATTGAATAATAAATTGGGCGATGAATTTGTATTTGATAAATTAGATAAAGTTTTTCAAACAATTTTAAAAGCAGCAACTTATGAATTTATGTATAAACCAAATTTATCTATAAATATAATAATTAAAGAATATTTAAATTCATCTAATTTTTTTCTTGAAGATTCACAAACAAAGTATCTTAATGCTTTATTAGATAACGTTGGAAAAAAATTAAGATCTAACAATGCATGAATTTGATCTAATAAATAATTATTTTTTAAAAATAGCAAAAAAAAATAAATCCGCTCTTAATTTAAATGATGATGTTTTTTTTGATAAAAAGAAAGGTGTTGTTATATCTGTAGATACATACAATATTGGTACACATTTTTTGAATTTTAAATCTCCCGATCTAGTAATTAAAAAAATATTAAGGTCATCAATTTCTGATTTAATTTGTAAAGGTGTTAAACCAAAATTTTATTTTATTTCTGGTTCAGGTAATAAAAAAACGTTTACAAAAAAAAATTTATATAAAATCTCAGAGTCACTCAAATCAGAACAAAATAAATTTAGTATAGATTTATGTGGTGGCGACACAACCTTTTCAAACAAACTAAGTTTTACCATTACCTCAATGGGGTACTCAAATAAAATAATTTATCGTAACAAAGCTAAATCAAATGATGATATTTATGTTACTGGAAATTTGGGAGATAGTTATTTAGGACTTAAAGCATTAAGTAATAAGGCTAAATTTAAGAATAAAGATAAATTATTCTTTGTAGATAAATATTACAAACCAGAGTTACCTTTAAACTTAACAAAATATTTATTAAAATTTGCTAATTCTTCTATTGATGTTTCTGATGGATTAATCGATGATTTATCCAAAATGATTAATAGACAAAGTTTATCATTTCACTTATTTGAAAATAAAATACCTGTTTCTAATAAATTGAGTAATTTAATTAAAAAACAAAAATTAAATAAAATTAATCTAATTTCTAATGGAGATGATTATCAGGTATTGTTTACTGCAGATATTAAGAAAGCTAGAATCATTAAAAAAGCGTCTAAAACAACTGGAATTAAAATAACTAAAATTGGTAAAATTGTATCTGGTAAAAGTAGATCTTTGATATTCGATGCAAAAGGCAAGCAAATACAAGCTAAATCTAAAGGTTATATTCATCGGTTTTAGAAGTTAATCGTTGTCTTTTTTATCTTTTTTTGTATTGTGCGGGCTTAAATTTTAACAACCAACAACTTAAGGTTAATATGAGCGGAACAGTCGAAACAATACTATTATATACAATTGGAGCAGGTTTATTATCTATCGTTTATGGATTTTTAACTGGAAAAAATATTCTTAATTCAAGTGCAGGAAATGCAAAAATGCAAGATATTGCGTCTGCAATTCAAATTGGTGCAAAGGCATATTTAGCAAGACAATATAAAACTATTGCTATTGTTGGTGCTGTAGTTTTAGTAATCGTAAGTATTGCATTTAGTCCATTAGTAGGTCTTGGTTATTTAATAGGTGCTGCATTATCAGGTATTGCAGGGTACGTTGGAATGTTAGTTTCTGTAGAAGCTAACGTAAGAACAGCAGAAGCATCTAGAAAAGGTTTAGCCCAAGGTCTTTCAGTTGCCTTTAAATCTGGAGCTGTAACTGGAATGTTGGTTGCTGGTTTAGCTTTATTAGCTATAGCTGTTTATTATTATATATTATTGAAATCTAATGTTGAAGAAAGAGAAATAGTTAATGCATTAGTTGCATTAGGTTTTGGTGCTTCTCTAATTTCTATTTTTGCAAGATTAGGTGGTGGAATTTTTACAAAAGGTGCAGACGTAGGTGCTGACTTAGTTGGTAAAGTTGAAGCTGGAATTCCAGAGGATGATCCTAGAAATCCTGCTGTGATAGCAGATAACGTTGGTGACAATGTAGGAGATTGTGCTGGTATGGCTGCTGATTTATTCGAAACATATGCTGTTACAATTGTTGCAACAATGGTTTTATCCTCAATTTTCTTTGTTGGTGATCTTAATATGATGATTTATCCTTTATCTATTGGTGCTGCATGTTTGTTAACATCTATTATAGGAACATTTTTTGTTAAACTTGGAAAAAGTAATAACGTTATGAACGCTTTATATAAAGGATTTATTGTTTCTGCAATTGCATCTCTAGTAATACTGTGGCCTGTTACAGATCATGTAATTGGTTTTACAAATGAATATACAATTAATGATAAGACTTTTAATGGAATGGATTTATATTATTGTGGTGTTATAGGGTTAGTTATTACGGGATTATTAATCTGGATTACAGAATACTATACAGGAACAAGTTATAGACCAGTAAAATCTGTTGCTTTATCATCAACGACTGGTCATGGTACTAACGTTATTCAAGGGTTAGCTGTTTCTATGGAAGCAACTGCTATTCCTGCGTTGATAATTGTAGCTGGTATTCTAATTACAAATTCTATTGCTGGACTTTTTGGAATTGCAATTGCTGTAACTACTATGCTTGCACTAGCAGGTATGGTTGTTGCATTAGATGCATACGGACCAGTAACTGATAATGCTGGTGGTATAGCTGAAATGTCTAATCTTGATAAAAAAGTTAGAAAAACTACTGATGCTTTAGATGCAGTAGGTAACACTACAAAAGCTGTTACAAAAGGTTATGCAATTGGTTCTGCTGGTTTAGGAGCTTTAGTTTTATTCGCTGCTTACACTGAAGACATCAAGCATTTTTCAAAAGAAGCAGGATCTGCATTAGAAGGTATCGTGGTTACTTTTGATTTATCTAACCCATATGTAGTCGTTGGTTTATTAATCGGAGGAATGTTGCCTTATCTTTTTGGTTCAATGGGAATGCAAGCAGTTGGAAGAGCAGGTGGTGCGGTTGTAGTTGAAGTGAGAAGACAATTTAAAAAATACCCTGGTATTATGAAAAGAAAGCAAAAACCTGATTATGCCAAACTAGTTGATTTATTAACTGTTGCAGCAATAAAAGAAATGATAATTCCGTCGTTGCTTCCGGTTCTTTCTCCTGTTGTATTATATTTCATAATTCTATCAATAGGTGGTCAAGTAGCTGCTTTAGCGGCAGTAGGCGCAATGTTACTTGGAGTCATTATTACAGGACTTTTTGTAGCTGTTTCAATGACTGCTGGTGGTGGTGCCTGGGATAATGCAAAAAAATATATTGAAGATGGGAATCATGGAGGTAAAGGTTCAGAGGCTCACAAAGCAGCTGTAACCGGTGATACGGTTGGTGATCCTTATAAAGATACCGCAGGACCGGCTGTTAATCCAATGATTAAAATTACAAATATTGTTGCGTTATTATTGTTAGCTGTTATCGCTGCTTAATTTCTTTACGTTTTTTGGCCCTCTGTCCAAGAGGGTCATTCATTTTTTGTCTCATACTTGATAAAAAATCATATATAAATGAATTTCTTCTAAATCCAGATTTTGTTGTTGCCTCTTCAATCTTAATATTTTTCATGTCTTCCATATTGTAAAATTCTTTTTTCTTTAAAATTCCAAAATTATCTATCTCTAATACCAACACATCATTCTTGAAAATTTTCATTCTACCTAAATTTTTTAACTTAGATTGGGTTTGTTTCCGTTCAATATAAATCCATACATCGTTGTCAAATTTACTAGTTGTAGAAGGATTACCTAAAACTTTACTAATATCGTTCTTATTGCTTTCGTTAACTATAAGTTCTAATTGTTTTTTTTCTAAAAAAGGGACACCATGATGTTTTACAACAGGTTTAAATGAGCAATTTGAAACTACAAAAGATATCAAAATTATATATAATATTTTATTCATGAGTGAAAAATATATACATATTTATAATAATTTAATTAATTACACTAGAAATAAAGATTTATATAAAAATCTTGAAAGAGAAGATAACTTTTCTGACCGATTAACCTTATTTTTACTCCATTTTTCCTTTTTTTTGAAAAATTATAAAAATGAAGAAAATAAGAAAGTTCTGCAAGAAATTTATGATTATAATTTTAGACAACTTGAGTTGAGTATTAGAGAAATAGGATATGGGGATCAGTCTATAAATAAAAAAATGAAAAATTACATTAATTTATTTCATTCCATGCTTTCTGAAATACACTTCTGGGATGATTTATCAAAAACAGACAAATTAAAAAAAATTTCTATTTTTTTAAGTGATTTTCAAAATAATAAAGAATTACTTGAATATTTTGATGATTTTAACTCAAAATTATCAAAAAAAACTTTGAATTCTTACTTAAAAAGTGTAAGTAACCCATAATTATGGCTGTACCTAAACGAAAACAAACCCCTTCCAGAACTGGAATGAGAAGAGCTCAAACTATGAAGTTTTCAACTAAAAATATAGTTGAAGATAAAAAGTCTGGAGAATACAGACTTTCTCATCATTTAGACCTTAAAACAGGTATGTATAAGGGAAGACAAGTTTTAGACCCAAAAGAATAGTATATAATAATCTATTAAAATGTCAGATTTGATAAAAATTGCAGTTGATGCAATGGGTGGTGATGGATCACCAAAGAAAATAATAGATGGTATTATTTTAAATCATTCTAAAAATAAAAATAATATTTTTAAAATTTTTGGGGACAAGAACAGGATAGATCCCTTAATTAAAGGAAAAATACCTACAGAATTTTTTGAAATAATTCATACAGAAAAAAAAATTGAAAGCACTGATAGTCCTCTAGAGGGTGCAAAAAGAGGTAAAGATACGAGTATGTGGCTTGCTATTCAAAGTGTTAAAGATAAAGAAACAGATATTGTTATATCGGCTGGGAATACTGGAGCTTTACTAGTTGTATCAAAATTAAATTTAAAAATGATAGAAAATATAGACAAACCAGCTTTGTCTGCATTATGGCCAAACAAAAAGGGAATGAGTGTTGTATTAGATTTGGGTGCTAATATTGAGTGTAGCTCAAAAAATCTATTAGACTTTTCAATAATGGGAGCCTCATTGTACACTTCACTTTATCCAAATGATAAACCTAATGTTGCTTTATTAAATATTGGTTCAGAGGAATTAAAAGGAAATGAAACTATCAAAGAAACTTATCAATTATTAAATGAAAAAAAATCAGATAATTATAATTTTGCCGGATATATTGAGGGTAACCATCTCATGGACGGAGATGTAAATGTAATTATTTCGGATGGTTTCACTGGAAACGTCGCATTAAAAACTGCCGAAGGGACTGCGAATTTTATAACAAGTGAATTAAAAAATGCTATGACTGGTACATTAGTAGGTAAAATTGCATCTTTGCTAAATATCTCAAACTTAAAAAAATTTAAGAAAAGACTAGATCCTAGATTGTATAACGGAGCTATATTTATTGGATTAGACTCTCCAGTTGTTAAAAGTCATGGAGGTACTGACCATATAGGCTTTTCAAACTCTTTAGATGTTTGCCATAGAATTGTAAAAGGTAATTTGATAGAAAAGATTAAGCAAAATATTTAATATGAGAATTAATTTAACTAAAAAAGACTTAGTTAATTTGGTTTATATGCAGCTTGGTTTTTCAAAACAAATATCTGAAAATTTAATTGAAGATTTTTTATCAACGATTGTATCCAATATTAAAGAGGAAAAAAAATTAAAATTATCTAAATTTGGTACTTTTTCTATAAGACAAAAAAAATCAAGGATCGGAAGAAATCCAAAGACAAAAGAAGCAAAAGTAATTTCAAGCAGAGATGTTGTATTGTTTAAGCCTTCAAAGGAATTTAGAGAATTTGTTAATTTAAAGGATAATGGATAAATCAAATAGCGCTTACAAAACTATTGGTGAAGTAGCTAGAATATTAAATCTTAAATCAAATGATAAAGGAGCTTTACCGACACATGTCATTAGATTTTGGGAAACTCAATTTAAACAAATTAAACCAAAGATATTAAATTCTAATAGAAGATATTATGATGAAAAAACAATAAATCTTCTTAAAAAAGTTAAATTTTTACTTAAAGATCAAGGTATGACAATAAAAGGTGTAAAAAAAATATTAAATAATGAAGATTCTTTAAAGCTTGACGAAATTGCAGATAAATCTATAAGGACTGAAAATTTAAGAAACAAGTTATTAAAAATTTCTAATAAATTAAAAGAATTAAAAAATGGCAAAAAAAACGCACGTTAAAGTAAGAATGGTTCCGGAGGCTAAACCTGATAGCCCTTACTTCTATTATTTAAAAAAACCTGCTGGAGGTGAGAAGGCCAAAGTTAAACTTTCAGCAAAGAAATACAATCCGGATACTAGAAAACACGAAATGTTTGTAGAAAAAAAACTTCCACCACACAGTAAGTAATTATTTTTTTTTAAAGTTTCTTTTTTCGTAATCGATATATGATAAAATCATATTTTTCCATATACGATTAGTAATTTTAGGATCAATCTTTAGTTTTTTAGATTTTGAGTGGATTTTTTTAAGTATAAAATTGATACGTTTTTTATCTACTATTTCTTTTTTAAATTCTTTAAGCTTTAAAACTTCTTTTACAAGATTTGTTCTATATTTAATTAAAGATAATAACTTATTATCTAACTTATCCAATTTAGATCTTATTATTTCTAATTTTTTTTTGTTTTTAGGCGACATTTAATTTATTGGTTTAATTAATAATTATTATATTTATTTAATCATGTACAGTCAGAATTATTCTTTAAATTCTCAATTAAAAATATGGATGATCACTTTATTAGTGATGATCGTGCTTATTATTTTAGTAGGGGGTCTAACTAGATTAACTGACTCTGGACTATCTATAACTAGTTGGGAACTTTTTATTGGCTCATTACCCCCTTTAACAAATGATAAATGGATAGAATATTTTGATCTCTATAAAACAATACCTGAATTTAAAGAGCAAAATTTTAATATGACTTTAAATGAATTTAAAATTATTTTTTGGTGGGAATGGGCGCATCGTCAATTGGGAAGATTAATTGGGCTAACTGTTCTTTTTCCAATGATCTATTTTACAATTAAAAATGGTTTTTGGATTTTAAAAGAATATTCAATTATTTTTTTCTTGGTGTGCTTTCAAGGATTTATTGGATGGTACATGGTATCAAGTGGATTAATTGATAGAATTGATGTTAGTCATTATAGATTATCACTACACTTAGTTACAGCTTTTATCATTTTGTCTATAGTTTTTTGGAAATATTTAAATCTTACTGATATAAAAATTAATCATATTAATATTCAATTAAACACAATTAAATTTTTTCTTTTATTATTATTTTTACAATTAATAATTGGAGCCTTTGTGTCCGGGATGGATGCAGGAAAAATTTATAATACTTGGCCTTTAATGGGCTCATCATATTTTCCGGATGACAGTGTAATCAATGATTTATTTAATCTCACAGTATTTGATGATCAATCACTTGTTCAATTTATTCATAGAAATTTAGCATATTTAATTGTCATAATATATTTTTATATGCTTTATTTTGTTTTAAAAAATGGAAATATAAATATAAGAATTCCAATCTTCATTATTGGAATTTCTTTATTGTTACAAATTGTTTTGGGGGTTCTTACAATTTTATCTGGAGTAAAAATGATTTATGCATCTCTACACCAGATAAATTCTATTTTAATAATACTTTCAACATTGTATTTTCTTTATATTGTAAAATATAAAGGGCCTAATTATTAGTTCCTATTTGTAGACATTAAAACTCAAATTAGCTAACAGCTTTTAAATTACCTTTTGAAGATTTATTCAATGCTTGATCAAGATCCTCAATAATATCATCGATGTGCTCAATACCGATACAAAGCCTTACATAACTTTGTGTAACACCAGATGCAGCTAGTTCTTTCTCATTTAATTGACTATGAGTTGTACTTGCTGGATGAATTGCTAAACTTCTAGCATCACCAATATTAGCTACGTGATAGAACATTTTTAAAGACTCGATAAATTTTTTACCAGCTTCAATTCCTCCTTTAAGCTCGATACCAATCATTGGTCCATTTCCACCTTTAAGATATTTTTTTGCTCTATCGGCAATAGGTTTATCGTGTTCTGTAGAATAAATAACTTTTGTAACTTCTTTATGTTTTTTAAGAAAATCAACTACATACTCGGCGTTAGCGCAATGTTGTCTCATTCTTAAAGCAACCGTTTCAAGTCCTTGAATTATTGCAAAAGCATTATCTGGAGCCAGAGCTGACCCCAAGTCTCTTAATAAACAGACTCTAGCTCTAACTGCAAATGGTACATTTGCACCAGTTAGTTCTGGCACAGCCTTTCCCCAAATTACACCACCATAACTATTATCAGGTTCGTTAAATAAAGGTTGTCTTTTGGGATCTGCGGTCCAATCAAAGTTACCACTATCAACTATACTCCCTGCAACTGCTGTACCATGACCACCTATATATTTTGTAAGTGAGTGAATTACTACTGCAGCTCCATGTTCAATCGGTCTGCATATTACTGGTGCAGCTGTGTTATCCATTATTAGTGGTATGTTATATTTTCTTCCAATGTCAGAAACTTCCTTTATTGGAAACACTCTTAAATATGGATTTGGCAAGGTTTCACCGTAAAAAGCTCTAGTTTTATCATCTATTAACTTTTCAAAGTTTTCAGGATTGCTTGGATCTGCATATCTTATCTCTATCCCAAGTTTGCTAAGTGTATGAGTGAATAAAGATACTGTACCACCATAAAGATCAGTTGAGCTTACTATATTATCACCGGCTTGGGCCACATTTAATACAGCAAAGGTTGAAGCAGTTTGACCTGAGGATACAGTTACACATGATAGACCTCCTTCAAGAGCGGCAACTCTTTTTTCCAGGACATCATTTGTAGGGTTCATTATACGAGTATAGATGTTACCAAATTCTTTAAGAGCGAAAAGGTTAGCAGCGTGCTCTGTATTGTTAAATTGGTATGATGTTGTTCTATAAATAGGAACGGCTACTGCGTTCGTTGCTGGATCACTCCTGTAATCACCACCATGTATGGCAATAGTTTCAGGGTTATTTCTTTTTTTATTCATTTTACTCCTTTTTTAGTGCTTTAACTTTATGTAAGGCGCACAATACAGTTCAAATGCCTACCAATTTGCTATGTTGTGAAAAATTCCTTTTTAGCAGTTATAAGCCCGCAATAGGATCAAATCGGCGAGTAATTTCTAGCATATAAGCTACATAATTCAAGCTAAATATAAAATTGACTTTGTAATTATTAATAGTATTAATCCTCGCACAATGACAAAATTCACTAAAAAAGACCAATTAACTTCATCTTGGTATGAAATAGACGCAAAGAATGCAGTAGTAGGAAGATTAGCAACTGTAGTTTCAAACATCATAAGAGGTAAGAATAAAACTACATACACTCCTCATATGGATGATGGTGACTTTGTTGTTGTTAAAAATATTGAACAAGCAAAATTTACTGGAAAAAAATTTCAAGATAAAAAATACTACAGACACACTGGTCACCCGGGTGGAATTAAAGTAACAACACCTGAGAAACTTCACGAAAAAAAACCTGGAGAAACTCTGAAAATGGCAGTTAAAAGAATGTTGCCAGGTGGAGTTTTAGGTAGAAAACAATTAACAAAATTAAAAATTTATGCGGGTAATGATCATCCTCATTCTGCACAAAATCCTACAGTTATTGAGTTAGATAAATTAAATAGTAAAAATATAGCTAGAAACTAATATGGAAAATACTCAACCAACCTCAAAATCACCTAAATTAAAATTAGATTTTAAAGATAGCAAATATGCTACCGGAAGAAGAAAAACTTCAATTGCTAAAGTTTGGTTAAAAAAAGGTTCTGGTAAAATTTATGTAAACGGTAAATTGTTCAATGAATATTTTGCAGATGAAACACATAAAATGCAAATTACAAGACCTTTTGAGATTATTAATCAGGCTACAGGTTATGATGTAAGATGTAGCGTAAAAGGAGGTGGACCTACAGGCCAAGCAGGGGCTATGGTTCATGGTATTTCAAAAGCTTTAGTATTATTTGATGAAAATCTAAAAGCCACCTTAAAAACAGAGAAACTTACTACCAGAGACTCAAGAGCAGTTGAGAGAAAGAAACCTGGTAGAAGAAAAGCTAGAAGAAGCTTCCAATTCTCTAAAAGATAATTTTTTTTTAATTTTTAACTGTTATAATAAAAAATGCCTAAGCTTAATGCATTAGTTGCTGGTTCAACTGGATATATTGGTGTTCAATTAATTAAATTATTAGTTAAACACAAATATATTAATATTAAATACCTATGTGGAAATTCCTCTGTAGGTAAAAGTATTAAATTTTATGATAAATCTTTATCTAAATATAAATTACCAAAAATTTTAAAATTTAATAAAAAATTATTAAAAGATGTTCAGGTTATTTTTACAGCGCTTCCAAATGGAGAAGCGCAAGATATATCTAAATATTTAAGCACAAATCATACTCTTATCGATCTTGCAGCAGATTTTAGATTAGCTAAAGCTTCTGATTATTTAAAGTGGTATAAACAGAAACATCGTGCAAATAATTTGATAAAGAAAAGTATCTATTTACTTCCAGAAATAAACAGAAGTGAGATTAAAAAGCATAATATCATTTCGTGTCCTGGCTGTTATCCAACTTCAATTCTGTTGCCTATGATACCTTTATTCAAAAAAAATTTAATTAAACTTAATAGCATAATAATTGACTCAAAATCTGGATATTCAGGTGCTGGTAGAGGTGTTCACAAAAAATATAAAGACAAAAATCTATACGATTCTTTAAGTGCATATGGAGTTGGTTTCCATCGTCATAATTCAGAAATAGATCAAATGTTAAGAAAATTTACTAAGAAAGAATTTCAATTTAGTTTTACTCCTCACTTATCACCAATGTTCAGAGGCATTTTAAGTACAATATATCTAGACTTAGAAAAAAATATTTCTCAATCAAAGGTATTAAAGACATTAGCTAATTTTTATAAAAATGAGAAATTTGTAAAAATATTAAAATCAAACTCTCTATTAAGCACTAATGACGTAATAAATACTAACAATTGTTACATTTCAGTATGTAAATCTAAATATAGCAATAAAATAATAATTCTTTCAGCTATTGATAATCTAATAAAGGGTGGGGCAGGTCAAGCCGTGCAAAATTTAAATAATAAATTTAATTTCCCTGAAATAACTGGATTAAAATGAGAAGTTTTTTAATAATTTTTTTTTCATTAATAATATCTAATTGTTCTTTAAATAAAGATTCTCAGTATTGGACAGAAAATTCTATTGGAAGTAAAACTAATAAAAAAAAATTAAATGAAATATTAAAAAAGGCAGACGATATAACATCAATGACATTAGAGGAATATGAGATTTATATAGATGACTATACAAAAAAGAGTAAATATCCGGATATAAGTAAATGAGTAAATTAATAAATATTGCTGTAATAGGGCTAGGCCAAGTAGGTAACTATTTACTAAATGAATTAATTACCAAAAAAAGAGATATAGAACTTAAAACGGGAAAGAAAATAAGAGTAGTTGCTGTATCTGCTAGAAATATCAATAAAAAAAGAAAATTTAAAGTTAATAAAAAAATATTTTATAAAAATCCTTTAGAAATTTTTAAGAATAATAAAATCGATATAATATTTGAGGCCATAGGTTTATCAGGTGGAATTTCTAAAAAAGTTGTAGAAACTGCTTTAAAAAGTAAAATCCATGTTATTACACCCAATAAAGCATTAATATCAAAACACGGTAATGAGTTAGCAAAACTTGCAGAAAAAAATAAAGTTAATTTGGAATTTGAAGCATCAGTTGCTGGAGGAATCCCGATATTAAGATCTATTAAAGAAGGATTAGCAACAAATAAAATATCAAAGGTTTATGGAATCCTGAACGGTACTTCAAATTATATTTTATCTGAAATGGAAAATTCAAATGAAAATTTTGCTGACGTTTTAAAAAAAGCACAGACACTTGGTTATGCCGAACCTGGTAATCCCAAATTAGACTTAAATGGTTTTGATGCATTTGCTAAAGTAAGAATTTTGTCTGCTTTAGCCTTTAACAGTAAAATTTCAAAACATAAATGTTTAATGGAAGGAATAGAAAAAATTGAATTAAAAGATATTAAAATTGCAAATCAATTGGATTTAAGAATAAAGCTACTGGGAATTTCTGAGTTAAAGAATAATCATCTTTTTGAAACCGTTCATCCATGTTTGGTTAGTAAAAAATCTTATATTGGTAATGTTAACGGTGTAATGAATGCAGTAATTCTTCAAGGTAAACCTGTTGGAGAAAGTGTGTTGCAAGGGGAGGGAGCTGGACCAGGTCCTACTTCTTCATCATTACTTTCTGATTTATTATCAATTTTGCGTGGAAATATAAAAAAACCTTTTGGTGTTAGTGTTTCTAAGCTTAAATCTTTAAAGCCATATAATGTAAACAATTATGTTAATTCATTATATTTAAGATTTGAAGTAAAAGATAAGCCTGGTGTATTATCTGAAATAACTAATCGTTTAGCTAAATACAAAATTTCAGTTAAAAGGTTAATCCAAACACCTGATAAGAAAAACAATAAAGCAACAATAGTTATTATAACTCATAAAACAACTGAAAATAATATTCATAATTGCTTGTCTATTTTCAATAAAAATAAAAATATTTTAAAAACACCAACATTAATTAGATTGCTTGGTTAATGGAAATTTATTTAAAACTTTTTGAAGTTTTATTTCCAGTATTCCTAATAGTAGGTCTTGGATATCATCTGGGTAAAAAAAATCCTAATTTTGATACATCATTTATAACTACATACGCTGGTAATTTTGGAACTCCAGCTCTCGTTATTTTTGCTATTACAGCAGGTGGAGTAACTTTTGATTTATTTAGTGAATATTTTGGCTACGCAATTATCTTATTAACATTATTTGGGATTGTAGGTTTAATTTTTCTTGTTCTTATGAAGAAAGATTATATTCGTGAATTACCAACTTTTATCTTACCGAATACTGGAAATATGGGTATTCCGATTTGTTTATTTGCCTATGGTGAATTAGGAATGGGTATAGCAGCTGCAATTTCATCTTTAATTGTTTTACTCCACTTTACTTTAAATATTTTTTTAGCAAAACGAGCCTTTGATTTTAAAACAATATTAAAAAGTCCATCATTTTATGCAATTTTAATAACAGTACTCTTTTTGTATTTTGACATTCCATTTCCTCAATTTGTATTAAATACTGTAATGCTTTTAGCTTATGGAATGATTGTAATGATCCTTATGTCTCTAGGTGTTGCTCTTACACAAATGAAAGTATTTTCTTTTAAAGATGCATTAATAACTTCTTTTGGAAGAGTAATATTAGGTCCTATTATAGGATTTGCTGTTATAAAATTTTTTAATTTATCTGGTATACCAGCTGGTGTTCTGTTAATTCAGTCTTGTATGCCTAGTGCAATTTTGTGTTATTTGATTGCGCACATGTATTCTCCTAAAGAAATTGTAGATAATATATCTAGCACAATTGTAGTATCTACAATCATGTCCTTATTCACTATTCCGATTACATTATTCTTTGCTTTAAAATACTTCTATTAAGAGATATCCTTCTGTTATGAAGGCTATAATTTTAAATGCATCTGCTTGGATGATTGTCCCTGTAATGGATGCTTTTGCTAAATATTTAAGCTCATCTATGGATGTTTTACAGATAACGTGGGCAAGATATTTTTTTACAGTAGTCTTTACATTATCCCTAATGCTTATCTTTTATAGGCATTCATTAGTTTGGACTAAAAAACCAGTTCTTCAATTAATTAGAGGATTAATTTTTGTTTTTTCTACTTATTTATTCTTTTATGCAATATCGGAAATTTCACTTCCTAAAGCCTTAACCTTAGCTTTTGTTGCTCCAATTTGTGTTACAGCTTTATCTCCATTTTTTTTAAATGAGAAAGTAGGGGTGAAGAGGTGGACTGCTGTATCATTAGGATTTATTGGAACTTTAATTGTAATCAGACCTGGCTTTATAGAATTTAATTTAGCTACCATGGCTGCTTTAGGTAATGGAATTTGCTATGGGTTTTATCTTATTATAACTAGGAAGCTCAGCACCTCTGATAATCCTCTTTTAACCCTTTTACTATCGGGTTTAATAGGAACCATAATAATTAGCCTATTTATGCCCTCAGTTTGGGTTAATCCTACGTCAAATCAATGGATTTTAATGGCTTTAATCGGCCTTATAGCTTCTGTAGCACATCTTTTCCTCATATTATCACTCAAATACGCTGATGCCTCTAAATTAGCTCCTTTGGGCTACACAGAGATAATTACAAATATACTGATTAGTTACTATTTCTTTCATGAATTGCCTGATAACTGGACTTATTTAGGTTTATTTATTATTGTTCTAAGTGGTCTATATATTTCTAGAAGAGAATATTTGCTTACTCGTTCTAATAAATAGTAAATAAATAGTTACTAATATATAATCTATTACTTTAATATATTTATTTAAATTGTTGTAATTATTATATTTTTTTATTATAATATATAATGATAAATTAATACAAATTATCCAATTAATAACTATTATTTTAAATAGATAAAGGCAAAAATAGCAATCTAAATAAAGAAAATAAACCATAATACTTAAAAGTGTTTAATACCAATGGTTTTATTAGCAAATTAAACACAAAATTCAAAATTCTTATTTTAATAAGTTAGTTGGGGAACAAATATTTTAAAAAATTCTATTAAATTTGAAACTAAATTTAGCTTTGGTATCATTGAAAAGTAGAGCAATGCAGTTATAGAATATATGTTTTAAACGGCCATAGAGGTGCTTTATTTTGTTATATATCGATATATAGTACAACTGAAGGGAGAATATTACTATTCATGTTAAAATAAGCTTAAATATTGATAAAACCTTGATTTTACAAGTGTTTTTGACCATAAAATAGGCCAAAAAAGCTACTAAATATGAACTTTTTCAGATCTCAATAAACGCAGTTTTGTCTTAATTCCACCTCTCCCTGAGTATCCACCAAGGCCTCCATCGGACCGAATTACTCTATGACAGGGTATTTTGGGGGCATAAGGGTTTTTTCCACATGCATTAGCTACAGCGCGTGCTGATTTAGGGCTTTTTATTGCTATTGCTACCTGTTTATAGGTTTTGACAGTGCCTTTTGGTATAGTTTTAAGGTAATTCCAGACTTTTAATTGAAATTTAGTACCTTTCATCAATAAAAATTTAAAATAATGAAGCAGACTATAAAGAAAACAGTTAAAATTGAAAGATAAATAGTTTCCAGAGTTTTTCCAGATTTTTTATAATTAATAAAGCTTAATATTGCAAAACCAAAAGATGTTATTAAAAAATATATCGGTTCAATTACTCCGTCTATTCCCATCTTTAAATAATATTTCATACTTATTGTCCACACAATGTCATTAATTGTCCTTTAAATTAATAAATTATTTTATTTGACATTATAAAATACTTAATATATTACTAACGATAATTAATTGTTATCAATAGTAATAAAATGAATGAACTAACTACAGATTTAAAATCACTTCATGAGGCAACTTTAAATAATCTAAAAAGTTCAAAAGCAAATAATACTTTACGAGCCTATAAATCTGACTTTAAAGATTTTGGAGCTTTTTGTGCAAAACATAGTCTAAATCCTTTGCCGACTGAACCAAAAATCGTCTCTTTATACCTAACCCACCTGTCTAAAAATTCAAAAATAAGCACTCTTAGGAGAAGATTGGTATCAATAAGCATGGTTCATAGGCTAAAAGGTCATTACTTGGATACAAAACATCCAATTATAGTAGAAAATTTGATGGGAATAAGAAGAGTTAAAGGAAGTATTCAGAAAGGTAAAAAACCTATATTAATCAATCATTTAAAATCAATTATTAATGTAATTAATAATCAGAAAATAAATGATATTAAGAAGCTTAGAGATAAATCAATTATCTTGGTAGGCTTTGGAGGAGGTTTTAGGAGAACTGAACTTGTCTCAATTAACTATGAAGATTTAGAATTTGTTCCTGAGGGACTTAAAATAAACATCACAAGATCAAAAACTGATCAGTTTGGTGAAGGGATGATTAAAGGCCTTCCCTACTTTAGTAATGAAATTTATTGTCCTGTGATAAATCTCAAAAAATGGCTTGAAGTTTCTAAAATTAAATCTGGACCTATTTTTAGAAGATTTTCTAAAGGATTATCTTTAACTGAAAATAGACTAACTGATCAATCTGTGGTTTTGTTAATCAAAGAGTATTTAAATATAGCAGGAATAGAAAATAAAAATTTTTCAGGTCATAGTTTAAGATCAGGTTTTGCAACAGTAGCAGCAGAATTTGGTGCAGATGAAAGAAGTATAATGGCAATGACAGGTCATAAAACCACTCAAATGGTCAGAAGATATATAAAAGAAGCAAATATATTTAAAAATAATGCTTTAAATAAGATAAATATTTAATCCTCACATAAATAATATCGTTTAGCTGATATATTTAGAATAATGTTTTTTTTCTATATTAAAACCAAATATATCTTTGTAGATCCCTCTACTTTTTTAAATATATAAACTCATTGATTTTAAAAACTATTAATCTTGTCAATAATATAAGAAACTTGTTTTTTAGTTAAATTTGGATCAATAGGAATACTTATTCCATATTTAGCTATTTTTTCTGAATTAATAAAACTCTGTCTAGAAAACATTTTTCTTAAAATTTTTAATTGATGAATTGCTTGTGGATAGTGGAAACCATATTGAATTTTATATTTTTTTAAATAATTACAAAAATTTTTTCTTTTTTTAACAATTATTACATATTGATGATAAACACTATTTTTGGAGTAATTTAATTTTTTAATTTTAAAATTTGAAATTCTTTTATCATATTGTGATGCTATTAATTTTCTTTTGCGATTTAATCTATTAAGATTTTTTAATTTATGTTTGAGAATAACAGCTTGCAATGTATCAAGTCTGCTATTTAAACCTATTTTTTCATGTAAAAATTTTTTTTCTGAACCTAAGTTTCTTATTTTCCTTATATTTTTATAAAATTTTTCATTATTAGTCGTAATTATACCAGCATCTCCATATGCACCTAAATTTTTACCAGGATAAAAACTAAATGTAGAAATATCAGCTAAAGATCCAATTTTTTCCCCTTTATTATCTTTAGCTCCATGTGCCTGGGCACAATCATCAATTATAAAAATTTTTTTATTTTTAATAATCTTTTTAATTTTTTTAATATCAACAACAGAACCGTATAGATGAACAGGTATTATAACTCTTGTATTTTGATTAATTTTTTTTTTTAATTCATCAAGATTAATTGTAGGAGACATATAGTCGGTATCAACTAATATAGGTTTTAAATTAGCATTAATAACTGAGAAAGCTGTAGAGCAATAAGTCATTGCTGGAATTAATACTTCAGAATCTTTTTTAAGATTTAAAGATTTTAATGCAATAGTAATTGCGTCTGTACCATTTGCGCAACCAATTGCATATTTTGAATTGCAAAATTTGGAAAAATTTCTTTCAAATTTGTCAACATCAGAGCCAAGAATAAAATCACCTTTTTTAAATTTTTTATTAAAGTCTTTTAAAATTTGAGTGTGCAGACTTTTGTCTTGATTATATAAATCTAAAAATTTGATCATTTATTTTATATATTTTTTCCAAACAGGTTCTTGTTTTAAGCCAAATGATTTATTAATTATGTATTTAGCTACTTCTTTTTCATTGAATAATTTGAAATATTTTTTTTGTCCATTTTTGGCTATTTTTTTTGCTATATCGATATTATCTTTATAAAAGTTAATTTTATCCGATAGATCATATATATCTTTGTAGAAAACTAACTCATTTTCCTTAAAGAAATGATTAAATTTTTTTTTATAATCAATAAATGTAAGAAGACCATTACCAATTAGTGAACCAATTCTATTACTAGATGAATATTTTTTTAATTTTCCTCTATTTAAATTTACTGCCATAAAAGATCTCGATATTGCTTCGTAAAAACTTTCAGACCAAACAGGATTTCTGCTATTGTAACCATAAATATCAAATTTAATATCTTTATTAAGTTTCATTAATTCTTTTATAAAATTTTCTCTTTCATCTTTTTTTCCTGATTTAATTTTTCCACGATTTACACCATGGCTCATGGCAAAAAAAACATCATACGTAAAATCTTTTAAATTATAGATATTTAATTTTTCTATATTTTTATCGACAGGTGTTGGTAGGAAATAATAATTTAAATTACTACTTTTTTTACTTACCTTGTCAGGATGTGTTGATATAAAAAGATTATTTATAAAATTAAAATTATTTTTAAGATTAGAATAATTTTTTTCAAAATCAGGTCCATTAAGGGTCAAATTATCTTCATACCACTGCGATATAACTAAATTTCTACATTTTTTTTTAACAATATGAAAAGATTCATCGTTAATTGTATTCACATGACCCATCAAAATTAAATCAGGCCTATAGTAAAGTGTTTTTTCTCTAAAAATCTTATTTAGTATATCTTTACCTTTGAGTTTAGAATTGTAACTTAATATGTCCCTATCACTTATTCCCTCAACATCATGACCTAACCTAATAAGTCCATTTTCAATTTTTTTTCCTGTTGAAATAAAATAAATTCTTCCGCCAATTTTTTCTGCTCGATTATAAATATGAAGAACTTTTGGTTTTTTATTTAGATTAATATTTATTTTTTTTGATTTTTTTAATACAATTTCTCTATCTTTATCTATTATTTTTATATTTTCAGATATTAAATGTAGAGGATTCTTAAAATTATTAACTTGTGTTTGCTTTAGTAATTTTACATTATTAATTAAATTTTCTATTTCATTAAACAATTCATTAGCAGTAACTTTTTCTAAAAATATAGGTTTGCGTATAGTTTCAGGTAAACCCCCACGTTTAGAAATTATAACTGCATTTCCCCTTGATCCTGATTCTAATGGTGATCTACCAAAAGGTTCGTCCCAGATGGATGGTGCTATATTAATTGACGACTTATTATATAATTTTAAAACTTTATTATGTGGTATCCAACCAGTAAAATTTAATCTTTTATGTTTAAATAGAAATTTTTCTCTAGGTTCATCACCAACAGCTATAGCATTCCATTTTTTATATTTATTGAGAATACGTATTATAGCCGAACCAAATAAATCAAAACCTTTTGCAGAATTTAATTTACCTGAAAAAATTATAGTATTTTCTTTATTTGGAAATTTTTTAATTGGTTCAACACTTGGGTATATAGTTTTAAAATTTGTATAGAAATTTTTATCCAAGCCATCAAAAAATTTGTCCTCAACCCATGTACTAACAAAATATATTTTATAACAAATTTCTAATAAGAACTTTCTATCGTCAATAGTCATTGATCCTTTAAGTTTTAATGGATCATTATGTAAAATTAAAATGAAATTTGTTTTAAAAAATTTTTTATTAATTTTTAATAAATAAGAGGGTCGATTATGAATTTCTATTATTAATGGTTTATGCTTAATACAATATGTTAAAAAATCATTTATATAAGCATTTGATTTACTTAATAATTTAAGTTTAGGAATTTGTAGATTAGTGTAATTTTTTTTTATAAATACATCTTTTAAATTATTAGTGGAACCAAAAATTTGGATGTTTTTCTTAAATATAGATTTTTTAAAAAAATCTTTTACCCAAATAGAAGCTGAACCAGCATAATTTTTAATGAATTGATCTTTACTAGGTAATACTACAAAAATTTTTTTGCTCATTGATGATATTTCTTGTATCAAATTAATAAAATTATAAAACAATTTTGTTTTTAATGAAAATTTTGATATTTTTAACAAATTAAAAAATATGAAATTCCATCACATTGGCTATCTAACTGACAATTTTAATAAATCTTATGATAATTTCAAAATACTAAACTACAAAAAAAAGGGTAAAATTATTAATGATGACTTACTACAAGTAAAAATACTATTTTTAAAAAATCTTGATAATAATTTAATAGAATTAGTTAAACCATACAAAAAAAATATTGGACTAAATAACATATTAAAAAAAAAAATATTTGCTTATCACTTTGCTTACAAAGTTAATAATTTAGAGAAAAGTTTAAAAAAATTAAAAAAAAAATTTGAAATTGTAGTGAATCCAGTTCCAGCTAAGGCTTTTAAAAATAAAAAAGTTGCGTTTGTTAGAATGAGAAATACTTTCATTATTGAGTTGATTCAGAAATAAAGTAAAATTTTTTTTTAAATTCTAAAAAATTTTTTTTAGTGAATGTAAATTTGACTGCATCAGTTTTTTTATTATTAATTAAAAAAAATGATTTGATTATTCCATTATATTTTGCGGTAGTATTTTTGTGATAATTTACTACTTTACGATTATTTATATTTGTTAAAGAATAAATATCTTTCAATTTTAGTCTTTCAAATCCATATTTTAGGAGAATAATAGTAGCTTCTATATTTTGAATTGTTGTGCCCAAGGATATCCACCTACCCCATTCAGCGTTTGTTTTTTTAATCTTATCAAAACCAATAGTTCCTATTCTTTTGTTATTTTCTTTAGATATTATCACAAAATCCAATGTATCTTTTTTTTTAATATTATTTTTAATCCATTTTATTTGATCGTAAACTGAATTTGGAGGACTATGTAAATATTTGCTAATTTTTTTTTTTTTACGAAGGTTGTAAATAAAATAGCTATCTTTAATAGATAAACTTTTAAGATAAACAAAATTTCCTTTAATTATCATTTATTATCTTAATTATTTCTTTTCCAGATGAAATTTTGTTTAATTTTGAAATGTTTATTTTTTTTTTTATATTTTTTTCTAATAAAAAAATTATTTGCAAGTGGGTTAACGAATCCCATTTATCAAAATCTTTTTTTTTTATTTTTTTTAATTCATTATCATTTTTAATATTTAAAAGTTTATTAATTTTTTTAATTAGTTTTAATTTTGATATATTTTTCATATTCAATTGAATGTTTATTAATTTTATTAAGATTAAGCCAATAATTTATTGTATTTTTTTTTAATTTTATTTTTTCTATAAATTTTATAAATGGCACATTTCTATCAGTCAATTTGTAAGGAACTATAAGATTTTTAATTGAATACTTCTTAATTATTTGACTTAGAAAAATATATTCAAGATCTCTACCCAATGCTCTACATGATATTAAAAATTCATTAATTATATGAAAATTATTTCTCTTTTCTAAGACTAATGAACATATAACACCTGAGTCTGAATATTTATCAGAAACGGTAAATGTAATTAATTTAATATTATTATTTTTTTTTATGATTTTTAAACTCTTTAGATTGTATCTCATATAATTAGAATTGAACTGATTGGTTTTATTAGACATTTCTACAAATCTATTAAGATCAATTTTTCTAGTTGAAAATAATACTTTTACACTTGAAGTTTTTATATAATCTAAGATGCCTTTATTATTTGTAACTTCATTTCGTTTTATATTACTTTTTATATCTTTAAATCTATTTAAGTTTTTTTCTTTAGAAATATTAGAAATGTATAAACTTTTTGTATAAAGATAAAAAAAATAAGAATTTTTAATCCATAAGCAATTTTTTTTTAATAAAAACTTATTTATTTGTTTAATTTCAGAAATGTTATCATCAAAATAAATAATATTTTTTTTTGAAAAATTTACTAGTTCTGCAATTTTTTTAATTGATATTACTTTTGGATCCCAATTAATATATTTGAAAGATTTAGTAATTAAATTTTTATATTGCGAAAATTTATTTTTTATACCTTTGATTGCTAATTTTTCGTTATTTTTTGAATGAATAGAAAAGAGTAAGCCTGTTTTTTTAATAAGTTCGTTAATAAAATAAAGTGATTTTTTTTGATGATTGTCCAAAAAAATTTTCTTTATTCCATCTTCACCAATTACACCAGTCCAGCAAGTATTATCAAGATCTACTGAGGCAAGTCTTATATCTCTATTATTTAAAATTGAAATAATTTTGCTAAGAACTTTAGATAAAGTTAATATAATTTCTAGTGATAGATAAGATTTAAATATTTTTTCTCTTTTTTTATCTATTTTTTTTTTTATACCTAATTTATTAATATTTATATTTAAAATGTTAGATAATTTTTTTTTTTCTATATTGTCTATTAAATTATTTATATCTTCTTCTTTCTTTGAGAAAGGTATAAATATAACTTTGTTATTTTTATTTTTAAATTTTGTTATATCTTTAATAATATCTTTTCTCTCTTCAATTCTATCAATATCTAAAAAAATTATTGCTAAATCTTCTTTTATGGATGTATTTATATAATCTTTATAAGGAATATTTTTAATCTTATTTTTATCTAATAAATTTGCCTCTAATAGAATATTTTCAACAAAAAAATTTCTTTGAATATTAATCATCTTAGATATTGTGTTTGTTTATATTTATAATAAATAGATTAACTTTATTAAATAGATATATATGAAAAAAAATTCAATAGCTATTATAGGTTTAGGTTATTGGGGATCAATTGTTGCTAAAGCAGTTGTTTCGATGAATTTTTTTAAAAAAATATATATTTATGATATAGATAAAAAAAAAGTTGGTATCATAAAAAAAAAATTTCAAACAAAAGTTTCTTATTGTAATTTAAATCAAATTAAAAAAGATAAATTAATTAAACACGTTTTTTTAGCCACACCTCCAAAAAATAACTTTAATCTTTTAAAATCTCTTATCAAATTTAATAAAAATATTCTTGTTGAGAAACCAGGTTTAATAAAATTAGATCATTTTAAAAAAATAAAAAAACTTACAATTAATAAAAAAAATAAATTAACTTTTGGTTATATTTATATTTATAACAAATACATAAGATATTTAAAAAAAATAATTAATTCAAATGTTTTGGGTGATATTAGATATATAAATTTACAAAGACAAAATTTTGGACCAATTAGAAATAAAGTTTCTGCAGCTTATGATTTGGCAACACATGATATAAGTATACTTCATTTTCTGTTTAAGAATAAATTATCACTTAAAAATTCAATAAATCATGATGTATTAGGGAAAAAAAACTACGATATATCTTTTCTAAATTTAAAATCTGGAAATATTAAAATTGACATTAATGTTAGTTGGTTAAATCCCGAAAAAATTAGAAAAATAATAATAATTGGTAGTAAAAAAATGCTACTATTTGATGAAATGAATATTGATGAACCTTTAAAAATTTATAATAATTATGTAAATTTTCCAAAAATAGATAGTTTTACAAGGAATATTTTCAATCAATCAAAATATATTTTTAAAGGTAAATCAAAAGCTATAAAATTAAATGACCAAAAGCCTTTGGATTTGGAAATTAGAGAATTCATTAATAGTAAAATTAACCTCACAAATTTAGAATTTTCAGAAAATATAATTAAAATTATTAAAAAAATTAAATAAATTTAATCATGGAATGTTTTATTTTATTTCTTAATATTCGATCTTTTTTTAATTTATATTCATATGACATAGCTTTAGATCGAGTTGTAAATTTTTTTTTATAGATCAATTTCCATTTATAGCCTTTAGTAGCTTTTGCACCTTTATTACTATTGTGTAATGAAATTCTTTTTTTTAAATTATTTGTATATCCAACATAGGTTTTGTTTCTTTTTGACCCATATGACTGAAGCAAGTATACAAAAAAAACCATGTTTGTGGCGGTCCCTAGGGGAATCGAACCCCTCTTTCGAGGATGAAAACCACGTGTCCTAACCGATAGACGAAGGGACCGAATTGCTGCTTTTTATTGTATAATCAATCATTAATCAAGCTTATCATTCTATTTTTTGTTTCAATTTTATTACTTTTTTTAAACCAGAAGATTTATGAGTAACTAAAGTTTCAGAAATGAATTCATTATCATTAATTTGAATACCTGAAACTAAATCACCAGATGTTATTCCGCTTGCACAAAATATAGAATCACCTGATACTATTTCATTTAATTCATATTTTTTTGTCAGATTTTTAATACCCATCTTATTTGCACGTATTTTATCATCTTCAGTATCAAATATAAATCTTCCCTGGAAACCACAATTAAATGCATCTAAAGCAGCTGCTGCTAGAACTCCTTCAGGACCACCCCCAATACCTAAAAAAATATCTACATTATATTTTTCTTCAGTAACTAGCAAAGCACCAGATACATCACCATCTGTAATTAATTTTAGATTAACTTTTAATTTTTTTAGCTCTTCTATAATATTTTTATGTCTAGGCCTATCAAGAATACATGCGGTTAAGTTTTCTGGATTTTTATTTAAATAATCGCTTAAATTAGAAATATTTTGCTTAACTGAAAAGTCTAAATCAACAACATTTTTTTCTTTAACCTTAGTTGAAATTTTTTCCATATAAGTTTCTGGTGCTTTAAATAAGTTATTTTTTTCGGCAATAGCAATTACAGATAATGCTCCAGGTAGATTATTAGAAACGAAATTTGTACCTTCTAATGGATCTACAGCTATGTCAAATTCAGGTCCATGATTTGTACCAAGTTTTTCTCCAATATATAGCATTGGAGCTTCATCCAATTCACCTTCTCCTATTACTATCTGACCTTTTATTTCCAAGTTGTTTAATTCAGATCTCATGGAGTCTACAGCTGCTTTATCAGCTGCAATTTTATCTTTTTTTCCCACTAAATACGATGATGCTAATGCTGCTTTAGAAGTTATGTTAACAAATTTGTCTATAAAATTTTTATCTATGGTCATTAAGCTTTTTCATCTATTAATTCTTCTTGCTTAATTTTAGACTCAAATTCTCTTAATCGTTTATAAACACTTGCAAGTTCGATTATAGTCGGCCATGCTTTCAATATATATTGCATAGAACCCTCTACTCTACCAAAGGCTCTTATTATTTGTTGCATAACTCCAAGAGTTACTGCTCCTGCAACTATGGCAGGTGCTAAAAAAACATATGCTGACAAAACATTTGCCTGCAAATATGCTATCCTTCCAATATTAAAATATAAATATCTAATATAGCTTAGAAAATGAATACTTCTTACACCATCGAATAATTCCTCAATAGTCTTTGGTCTTATGGTTCCGTCATCTTCTGCAATTACAAGTATTTTTCGATAGGCTGCTTCTTTTTTTTGTAGATCGTATTCAACACCCACTAATCTTAAAATTAAACCAAGTAAAATTAAAAATATTGTCCCTCCAACAGACCAAATTAAAGCTCCAACTATTAAACCGTAATCCCAATCACCAAAAAAGAATATTGGTATTCCTATGCTTAATCCGAACAAGATAGGCATAAACTCAACAAGTATCATTAAAGCTTCAATCAAACTGGTACCTAGAGATTCCATTATTCTTGAAAACTTGATCGTATCCTCTTGAACTCTTTGTGCTGCACCTTCAATTTTTCGAGCTTTATCATAAACACTATGATACCACTCAACCATAGCCGTTCTCCATCTAAACAAATAATGTGAAGTAAAAAAACTTACTATTACAGCTACACCAACATACATAGCAGCCAAAGTTATAAATGATATTAAGCTTGCCCAGTACTCTTCTATAGTGATTGAGTTTGGTGCTCCAAGGGCTTTTTGAATCATGTCATAAAATTCACCAAACCATTCATTTATTTTTACATCAATTTTTACTTGAATCCAAAGCGAAGATAAAATTATAGCTGAACCAATCCATGACCAAAGAAACCAACTTTTTTGAGTGAAAAATCTAAACATTAATTATTTTAAAAAATTATCCGCGTATGATTTCTTCACAGTTTTTCTTTTTCTTGGTTCAATTAACTCAAAATCAATTTTTTTCTTTTTTGCGTAATTGATTGCTAGCTCCTTTGATGAAAATTCTAATTTTAGTTCTGTATAAGTATCAGATGAACTTTCCCAACCCATCAAAGGGTTTTTTGTTGGATCTTTTGTTTTAAATTCTAAAATCCATTTATCACTTTTTGCTAATCCCGATTGCATAGGATTTTTATTTGGAATGTAAATAATAGCTTTTTTCATAAATGATGGTCGGAGTGGCAGGATTCGAACCTGCGACCCTCTGGTCCCAAACCAGATGCGCTACCAGGCTGCGCTACACTCCGATCCGAGTACTAATACAGCAGTTATTGATAATTTCAATGTATAAAGATACCAAAATTAAAAGAAATTTGAATAAAATCTGGTATATAACGAAGCATGATAATTACTTGTCCAAATTGTAACAAGAAATTTAAAATTGATAATTCTTTAATACCAGATGAAGGTAGAGATTTGCAATGTGGATCATGTAATCATGTTTGGTTTTATAATATTCAAGAAAAAAATAATGAAGTACTAGAGTTAAAACAGGAAATTATCAGTGAAGACATTGAAACAAAAGTTGAAAATAATGACGATAAAATAGAAGATAAGCAACAACAAGAAGAAATAAGTAAAACTAAAATAAATAATAAAAATAAAGAAAAAAATTCAGAAAAACAAAAAAATACAACTACACTTAAAAAGACAGAAAATAAGGGAAGTAAGTTTTTTTCTTATTTAATTGTATTTATTGTATCTTTTGTAGCATTAATTATCTTGCTAGATACTCTTAAAACTCCACTAATATATGTTTTTCCAGGATTAGAAATTATACTATTTAACCTTTTTGAAACATTGCAAGATATAAAACTATTTATTATAGACCTAATTTAATTTTTTATGATTAATTATATATCTAAGCCTTTTAGATGGTTTTTTAAATTAGAAGCTGCAAGTGGACTTGTATTGTTGTTTGCTGCAATAATTGCATTATTTATAAGTAATTCTGGGCTAGCAGATTTATATTTTACTACTTTAAATAAGTATTTATTCATAGGTATTAATAATTTTGGATTAAAATTATCAGTATTGCATTGGATCAATGATGCCTTGATGGCAATCTTTTTTTTCTTTGTTACTTTAGAAATTAAAAGAGAATTTTTACAAGGTGAACTTTCTAATATTAAACAAGCTTTATTACCAATAATAGCTGCAGTAGGTGGAATGTTGGTTCCTGCACTGTTTTATGTTTTTATAAATTTAGGTGATAGTGAAACTTTAAATGGATGGGCAATTCCATCAGCTACAGATATTGCTTTTTCTTTAGGAGTTTTATCTTTATTAGGTAAAAGAGTTCCTTTATCATTAAAAGTATTTTTAACCGCTTTAGCTATAATTGATGATTTAGGAGCAATAGTTATTATCGCCCTATTCTACTCTGGAGATTTGAGCATTAAGTATTTAACTTTAATGTTATTAGCGTTTATTGTTTTGTTATTAATTAACAAATTTAACATTAAAAAGTTTCTACCTTACTTGGTTGTAGGACTTTTTCTTTGGGATTTTACACATAACTCAGGAATACACGCAACGATTGCTGGAGTTTTGTTAGCTATGACAATTCCACATAGAAAAAAAGAAAAAGATTTTTCATTATTAATAAAAATTGAACACGCAATTAGTCCATATGTTGCTTTCGGAATAATGCCATTATTTGCATTTGCAAATGCTGGAGTATCTCTTGAAGGTTTATCCTTTGCTTCATTACTAGATAAGGTTCCCCTTGGAATCGTATTAGGACTATTCCTTGGTAAACAACTAGGTGTTTTTTTATTCTCTTACGTTTCTATAAAATTGAAAGTAGCTCAAATGCCAAACGATACAAGTTGGTACAATTTTTATGGTGTAGGAGTTCTTACTGGTATTGGTTTTACAATGAGTTTATTTGTTGGAAATTTAGCTTTTGTAGAAAACATGCAATATATGGATGGTGTAAAAATTGGCGTATTAACTGGATCGTTGTTGTCAACTTTATTTGGTTATTTTTTAATATTACTTACACCAAATAAACCTAATAAATGAGAAAAGTAATATTTTTATTTTCTATAATTATGTTTTTTTTTAAAACTTCAGCAACTGCGAACTATGAAAAAAAAATTTATGATTTTAGTATAGAGAGTATAACTGGTGAGACAATTAATTTTAAAGATTACAAAAATAAAGTTATTTTAATTGTAAATACAGCAAGTTACTGTGGATTTACAAAACAATATGATGAATTACAAGAATTGTGGAATTTATATAAAGGAAAAGGTTTAATTGTTCTTGGTGTTCCATCTAATTCGTTTAATCAAGAAAAAAATAATAATGCTGATATTAAAGAATTTTGTAAAATAAATTTTAATATTAACTTTCCTCTTACAACATTAACTGAGGTTAAAGGCAAAGATGCTCATCAACTTTTTAAATGGGCAAAAGAAAATCATGGTAAGTCCGCAGAACCTAAGTGGAATTTTCATAAAATTTTAATTAACAAAGAAGGTAAAGTTCAAGATACATTCGCATCATTTACAAAACCAACTTCAAAAAAAATAATTAAAGCTATAGAAAATAGCTTATAAATTTATTGTTAATCCGTCATGTGCTGGAATAACATTTTTAGGTATCATTTTTTTAAGCACTTTATAATCTAATACTGGTGATAAGTTTGTAAGAATAGCTTTTTTGGGTTTGAATTTTTTAATTACAGCAAGAGAAGTTTCTAAATTAAAATGTGATGGATGATAATTGTACCATAAGCAATCAATAATTAAATATCGAAGATTTCTAAAATATTTATGATCTTTTTTATAAATTTTACTTACATCACTTATATAAGCTAATTTTTTATTAATTATAAAGCAATTTGATTTTACTTTACCATGTTCAACCAAAATTGATTGAATACAAATTTTTTTATTATTATTTTTTGTAAATATTTTTTTTGGCAGTTTATTAAGTTTTAGTGTTGCAGGATATTCTTTTGAATAACTTTTGAAAATATAAGAAAATGTAGAATTAAGATATTTAGATGTGTATTTATCAGCATAAACATCAAGTTGTTTTCTACTGTTAATATAAAAAGATCTCAAATCATTTATTCCATGAGTTTGATCGCCATGCATATGAGAATACAATACTTTACTTATTTTTTTTATTTTATGTCTTAAAAGTTGTTGTCTTAGATCAGGAGATGTATCTATAAGAATATTTTCATCAGAAGTTTTAATTAGAGCTGAGCATCTTGTTCTATAGTTTTTTTTATTATTAGGATCGCAATTACCAAAGAAACCATCTGGTCTTGGTACACCCATTGAACTACCACATCCTAAAATAATAAATTTCATTAATATTATTTAAAAAAAAGTTTGTTAAAATTATCCGTAGTTTTTTTAACAAGATCTTCTTTGGATAGATTTTTAATCTCAGCTAATTTTGCAGCAGTAAAATCAATGAACGATGGTTCATTTTTTTTACCTCTTTTAGGAACAGGCGCTAAAAAGGGACTGTCAGTTTCAATTAATATATTATCTATTGGAATAGATTTGAAAGTATCTTGTAAATCCAATGAGTTTTTAAAAGTGATGATACCACTAGCTGAAAAGAATGAATTTAAAGTCAGTAGTTTCTCTGAAAATTCTTTAGACCCTGTAAAACAATGCATCAAAATTTTAAGGTTTTCATTTTTATATTCATTTAAAATCTCAAAAGTATCTTTTTCAGCCTCTCTTGAATGAACAATTAATGGAATATTGGTTTTTATGGATGCATCAATATGTTCTCTAAAACTTGCTATCTGCTTATCTTTTTCGCTATTATTGTAATAAAAATCTAACCCAGTTTCTCCAATGCCAATAATTTTTGAATTTTCATTAAGACTTTCAATGATCTGTTTTGAAGTGATAATATCTCTGGAGCTTTCATGAGGATGAATGCCAATAGTGCCATAGATCATCTCATCCTTATTAATTAAATCTTTTACTCTAGAAAAACTTTCAAATGAAGTTGAGATAGTTAGTAATTTTTCTATACCTACTTCTTTTGACCTTTGTATTACGTTAGATAAGTCACTTAATAATGGTTCATGATCTAGATGACAGTGTGAATCAATCATTGTTTTTCTCTATTTTTTTAAAAAGTATTTCTATTTTATTAATTTTATTACCTTTTGTTAGATACTCATTATTAGAAACTGAACTTAATTTTATATTTTTTTCTTCAATGTCAAAAATCTTTAATGCCTTTAAAGAAGATTCAGGAATAATTGGATATAGTAAAAAACTTATTTTTCTTACAATTTCTAAAGTAGTGTAAACAATAGTGTTTAATCTAATTATATCGTCTTTCTTTTTCCATGGTTCTTGGTCATTAAAATATTTGTTAGCCTCAAATAGTGAATTTACAATATAATCAATGTAAAAATTAATATTTTGATTGTCAATTTTTAATCTGATGTTATCTAAATTATCTTTATACTTATTTAGTATTAATAAATCCTCATCATTAAATTTAACTTCTAATGGAATTTTTCCATTACAATTTTTTATTGCAAATGCAGTTACACGCTGACATAAATTTCCAAAATTGTTAGCTAGATCACTATTAATACAATCTTCTAGTCTTTCTTTAGATATATTTCCATCATTGCCAAAAGAAACTTCTTTAATTAAATAGTATCTTAAAGGATCTAGACCATACTCTTTAATTATTTCAAGTGGATCAAGAATATTTCCTTTAGATTTAGACATTTTTTCTTCACCTGATAATATCCATCCATGTCCGTATACTCTATTTGGTAAATCAATTTTTGCTGCTAATAAAAAAGCAGGCCAATAAACAGCATGAAATCTAAGTATATCTTTTCCGATTAAATGTATTGAGGCTGGCCAAAATTTTTTAAACAAATCATCATCTTTATTTGGATATTTTAATGCACTTAAATAATTTGTTAAAGCATCGAGCCAAACATATATCACATGTTTTTTATTATTTGGAACAGGTATACCCCATGAAAAACTTTTTCTACTTACAGAAAGGTCTTTTAGACCACTTTTTACAAAACTAATAACTTCATTTTTCCTAGATTGTGGAGCAATAAAATCTGGATTAGCTTCATAATAGTCTAATAGTGGTTTTTCCCATTTTGAAAGTCTAAAAAAATAAGATTCTTCCTCAATCCATTCAACAGGAGATTTTGAGGATATTGCAATTTTTTTTCCTTCTACTTCTTCAATTTCGTCCTCGTTATAAAAAGCTTCATCTGATACTGAATACCATCCAGAATAATTTGATAAGTATATATCATCATTTTTCTCAAGTTCATTCCAAAGATGCTGAACTGTATTCTTGTGTCTAGTTTCTGTAGTTCTAATAAAATCTGTATTTGATAAGTTTAAAGTATCTGAAAGATCTCTAAAGGTCTGACTAATTTGATCACAAAATATTTGAGGCTCCTTCCCTGCTTTTTCTGCAGATCTTTGAATTTTTAAACCGTGTTCATCAGTACCTGTAAGAAAATGAACTTGATAATCATCAATTATTTTAAATCTTGCGAAAAAATCTGCGATAATGCTTGAATATGCATGACCCATATGAGGCTTAGCTGAGGGGTAGTATATAGGTGTGGTAATATAAAAAGTTTTATCCATTTAGTATTTTATCCTCAAATTCCATAAACAAAGTTTCCTCATCTAAATTATAAATTTTAGTATTATTAATTTTTTCTAAAAAATAATGATATGACTTTAGTAAACTAATATTTTTACTAGATATATTATCTCTAAAATAAAGTTCAATAAAAGAATAAATGATTTCAGTTATAGATTTATCTTTTTTATAAATTTTATCTTTTATTATAGTTTTGAGAGTTGTATTTAAATCAATATTAGCAAGGTCTAAATTATATTCTTGAGATAACTTAATTAATTTAAATAATTTTCCAGGAGTAGCATAATAATCAAATAATTTATCATTGATGATAGTATTTATGTCATCGTTAAGCAATTGATTAACAATTCTAATAGACTGATCTTTTGTTAAAAAAACTTTGAAATTCAAACACCTGGATTTAAGAGTTGGTAGCACTCTTTTATTGTTATTAATCAAAATAAAATTTATATTTTCATTAGGTTCTTCTAAAATTTTTAACAGAGCATTAATAGAATTTAAGTTTAATAATTCAATATTATCAATTAAAACAAATCTCTTTTTATTATTAAATGAGGATTTGTTTAGATTTATTATCAATTCCCTAATTTGATTTATATCAATATTTTTTTTTTCTTCTAAGACATCAATTAAGTAAAAATTTGGATTAGATTTATTTAGCATAAGTTTGTATGACCTATTATCTGGATTAATTTTATTATTTTCAAAGTCATAAGGATGTTCTTCATTTTCCGATAATACAAAATTAATTAAATGATATGCTAGTGTTGATTTTCCAATACCTTTTTCACCAGATAAAATAATTTTATTAGGCAAAGTATTGTTTTTAGATAATTGATATAATTGATTAAAAATTTCTTTGTGCTCAAATAAATTTATTTGAGTTAGGGGGTTTAAATTCATTTAATTAATTTTTTAACTTGATTTATTATTAAATCTTCATTTTTTTTTATATCTAAATTAGAATCAATTATTTTGTATGATTTTTTATTCGATTTAGCTAATTTAAAAAAACCTTTTTGAACTTTATTATAAAAATTCATATCAAACTGATCATATCGATTGAGAGATTTTCTATTTTTTAATCTTTGTAATAGATTTTTTTTATTTACAACATTTAGAAAAGTAAAATTGACTTTAATGTTTTTTAACAGAAATTTATTTATAATGTTTATAATATTTAAATCAACACCCATACCATAATGCTGATATGCAATAGTTGAGTCTGTGAATCTATCAATCAAAATAATTTTTTTTTTGTATGATTTTTTTATAAGATTTATATTTTCACTACGCGCTGCTAAATATAAAAGTAAATCAGTATATATGTTAAAATTAGATTTTTTATTTAAAATTAATCTCCTTATTTTTTCAGAATTAAGACTTCCACCTGGTTCTCTTATCTTTATATAATTAATTTTCTTTTTATCTAAATATTTAGATACTTTATTTATATGATGACTTTTGCCACTACCCTCTATACCCTCAAAAACAATGATGGGTTTTTTAGACATCACCCCAAATTAAATAATTTATTGATTTTATTAATCTTGAAAAAAAATTAACTTTTTTAATTTCTTTTGATGAAAGTAAATCATACTCGCCAACAAGTTCTTGATCATAAACAACTCTTAGAGTGGCTATTTTTTGATCTTTCTTAATTGGTGCTTCGACTGGGCCTTCATACTTAACAGCAACTTTTAAAAGTTTTTTTTTCGCTTTTTTGATTGTTTTATAAATATCTTCCTTTGTATATGCTTCGACACTATTCTCTTTTCCTAACCAAACATCAATTTTGTATAATGGTTTATTGGCTTTAGCTATTTCTACAAGATCATAGTTGGTAAGACCAAATGTAAGTAATTTTGTACTTTCTTTGGATCTAGAATTTTTTGAATTAAAACCGCTTCCTACTGCAATCAATCTTCTTCCATTTCTATCTATTGATGATGCTAAAGAATATTTTTCAACAGCTAAATAACCAGTTTTTATTCCATCTGCTCCAAGATTTTTATAAAGCAAAGGATTTCTATTTCCTTGTGTTATTGGATCACCCCCTGTTCTATCCCAAGTAAATTCTTTTTCAGCAAACATTTTGTAAAATTCAGGATGTTCTTTAATTAAATATCTAGACATTTTTAAAATATCTCTAACAGTTGAGTAATTATCGGGATCATTTATTCCTGATGAATTAGAAAAGTTTGTATTATCCATCTCTAATTCTTTTGCTTTAGCAGTCATTAAAATTGCAAATTCTTCCTCAGTGCCTGCTATACCTTCAGCTAACGCGATACATGCATCATTACCAGAAGCAACTATAATACCTCTTAATAAATTTTCTACTGAGACTTGATCACCTACCATTATAAACATCGATGAATATCCAGATGTAGATAATCTCCAAGCTCTCTCAGATATTATAAATTTTTCGTCTAAACTAAGATCGCCTGATTTTATAAGATCAAAAGCAATAATTGCTGTCATTATTTTTGTCATAGATGCAGGATAAATTGATATATCTGGTTCTTTTTCATAGAGAATTTCTCCAGAATGATAATCTTGTAATATTGCAGTTCTTGCCTTTACGTCAAAATTAGCTTTTGAAACATTTACTAATGTAAAACAAAAAAAAATTACAATTAATACTATTCTAAACATCTTTTAATATCTCTATATTTTCAAAATTTAATACTTTTATTTCATTAAATGATTTTTCTAGTTTTTTTATATCATTAAATGGACCCAATAATACCCTATATTTATTTTTAGATAATTTCTTAATTACAGATTTTTTTATATTTGTCTCATCTTTTATCCTATCAACCATATTTTCCGCCGAGTCTCTGTAATAAAAATCTGCAATCTTTATTGAATATAAAAATTTATGTTTTTTTATTTTAACTTCATTATTCTTTTCTTTACCCAGATTGTCTATGGTAATTCCGTCAACAGGAGCTTTCTCAGCTACACTTTTCTCTTCATCAAAAGTCTTTGCCTTTTTAGCTACAAATGTTGAACTTTTTGAGATTAAAACAAGATCGATATAAGGTTCTTTAGGGTCAAGTGATAACTCCTCAGCAATACGTTTTGTTATTACAGAGTTGTAAAAAGATGAGAATTTAACATTATTTGAGATCACTTCAGCTATAATTGACTTATCATTTACAGGATTTGTAATTTTAACAAATGAATTTTTTTTTATTTTATTATGAAAAATTAAAAGAGATCTATTATCAATTTTTTTAGATATTTTTTTTTCTTTTTTTAATTCGTTATCATATATTAAAGCAAATCCAGTATTACTATACTTTTGATCGCTAATATAAACTAAGTTTTTATTATTATGATCAAATTGATTACATGCAGATAAAATAAATATAGAAATAATTAATAAGAGTTTTTTAAAGTTCATTTTTAAATTTATCTTTCAATGTACAAACAGCCAAAGCAAATCGTAATGATCTGTTCCATTTTAAAATTATTTCATAGTTATCAAATACAATATAAGCTGGATTTAAAGTTTCAGCATCAGGTATGATATCTTTATCTGGAGTTATAATGGCTACCTTTAAAGAGTTGTACATGTTGTCTATTTGATCATCGTTTTTTATAAATTTTCGAAAATATTTTAATTTTTTTTTATCATGAAGTTTTTTTGCAGAAATGTTTAAATATTTTTTTGGAATATCTTCAGATAAATCTATTCTATAAAAACAAGGATTTTCACTTTTCCAGCCTATTTGATTCAAATAATTAGATGCAGAAGCATAAGCATCACTATTATTTTTTAAATCAATATATCCGTCGTCATCATGGTCAATAGCATAATTTTTCATTGTTGATGGCATAAATTGAAAAAAACCAAAAGCACCTGCCCAAGATCCATATAAAGTTTTGTAATCTATTTGTTCATTTTCTATTAATCGCAAAAGTATTAATAATTCATTTGTAAAAAATTCTGATCTTCTTTTATCAAAACTCAAAGTTGCCAAAGAGGATAAAATATCCATTTTACCAACATACGTTCCAAAATTAGTTTCTATTCCCATTAAAGCTAATAGCAGCTCCCTTTCTATATTAAATTCATTCTCAACAGAATTTATTAACGTTGAATTTTTTTTATAGAATTTTTTTCCTAAAGATACTTTTTTTGAAGATGTTCTTTTCGAAATATAAGTTTTAGTATCTTCATAAAATTCAGGTTGATACCTGTCATATTTTATTACATCTGATAAAAATTTAGTATCGGACATAACTCTATCAAACGTTTTTTCCGAAATATTATTTTCTAAAGCTATTTTTTTAAAATTTAATTTCCAATTTTCAAATTCTTTATTGATATCAGCAAATGAGAAATTAATAGAAATAAAAATAAAAAATAAAAAAAAATTAATTAGTTTCATGCAAATCCTTCAAATATATAATTACAGCAATCCAAATAAAAATAAAACTAACTAATTTTGTTATTGAAAAAGGCTCGTTGTAATAAAAATAACCCAATAAAAACTGAAAAGTAGGGGTAATATAAAATATCATGCCTGTCGGTCCTAAACCACAGAGCTCAACTCCCCTAACATATAAAAATAAAGGTATAACGGTCATAGGTCCAGCAAGATAAATAAATAGCATCATAGAAGGATCAGATAATTGAAAATCATTGTATCCTTTGCTTGCTATCAAATAAAAAGCTAACAGTGCAAATGGTAATATAAATAAACTCTCTATAAGAAGGCCTACATCAGTGTCAACATTAATTTTTTTTCTAACTAAATTGTAAAACCCCCAACTTAAAGCAACAATTAAACCAACCCAAGGCAATGATTTAATACTTACAATTATTAAAAAAAGGATAGATAGAATAACCAACAAGATTGAAAAGACTCTTTTTTTATTTAGTTTCTCTTTAAAAAAAAGATAACCGAGCATTACGCTTAAAATGGGCATAATAAAATATCCAAAACTTGCATCAATAATTCTATTTGTTGCTATAGCATATATCCATACACCCCAATTTATAAAAATCAAAAAACCTGAGATAAATAAATAAAATAAATTTGATTTATTTTTTACAATTTGAAAAAAAATATTCCATTTAGAGAAAAAAAAAGTAGTCAAAATTAAAGTAAACGCTGTCCATAAACATCTATGAACTACTAATTCAATATGGCCAATATAAGCAATATATTTAAAATAAATTACACCAAAAAACCCCCACCAAAAAGATCCAAACCCAGCAAGTAATAAGCCCTTGTTAAATTCTTTATTCATAGGAAACCATGATACTTGTAATTAATAAGTTTATTAGACTATTTTATGGTTGAATTAAATAATTATAATTATAAAACCTTGCTCACGGAGAGATGGCTGAGCGGTTGAAAGCACCGGTCTTGAAAACCGGCAAAGGGGCAACTCTTTCCTGGGTTCGAATCCCAGTCTCTCCGCCATCATTTTTGTGTATAGTCAAAATTTTTATATAAGAAATTAATGTTGTTATTTTCAAATTCAAAATCGGTTTTAAAACCATTATAAAAATTATACAAATTAGTGTCATCAATGTTCAGTAGTTTTTCTAAATCAAGAAGATCATTTTCATTTAAATTATTTATATATTTTTTTGTAAATGCACTCAAAAGATTATCCATTTCTTTTGTGCCTCTATAATTAGATCGGTAAATAATTTTTTTTTTTAATTCATCTATGTTGATCATAATAATTAGAATATATTAGTTGTTAATGAATAATAAAACAAATTATGAATATTTATTGTCAGATTTAAGTTCTTTAAAAGGTGTGGGAACTAAAACAAAAAATTTATTAAAGAAGAAAAATATTAATAATTTGTTTGATTTACTTTGGAAACTTCCAAAATCTTATACAGATAGAAGCTTGTCATCAAAAATAAAAGATTTAAAAATTGGTGAAATACAAACAGTTACTATAATTCCACAAAAGTATAATTTCCCAAGAATAAGGAAATTACCCAATAGAGTTTTATGTAGTGATGAAACTGGTGAAATAGATTGTATTTTTTTTAATAGTTATGAAGGTTACATTAAAAAAATCCTACCCTTGGGCAAACAAATTACGGTTAGTGGTAAAATAGGTCATTTTAGGAATAAATACCAAATTACAAATCCAAAATATGTTTCTGAGGATTCCTCTTTAATCAAACAAACTCATAATAAATATTCGTTAACTGAAGGTATTTCTGAAAAAATATATAATAAAATCTTAAATCAAATAATAAATAATTTGCCAGTTTTTAATGAATGGCACTCTAAAAGTATTTTATCTAAATTTAAAAATATAAGTTGGAATAGCTCAATTAAAGAACTGCACAAACCTGAAAATATTGGAAATTATAAATCTAACTTCTATCAAAGACTTGCTTTTGATGAAATATTTTCAACATTTCTTGTTAATTCTGAAATAAGAAAAAAAATAAGAAAAATTAAAAAAAAAAATAAAGTTATTAATTTAAATAAACAAAATTCTATAATAGACAGATTGGATTTTTCTCTTACAGGTGATCAACAAAAATCACTTAACGAAATAAACAAAGACTTGAGTTCGTCAAATAAAATGTTTAGACTTTTGCAAGGAGACGTTGGTAGTGGAAAAACAATAGTATCTCTTTTAGCGGCAATAAATAGCATAAATTCTGGTTTCCAGGTTGCTTTTATGGCTCCTACAGAAATTCTAGCAAGACAACATTTTATACTTGCAAAAAAAATATTTCCTAAAAATATAAATATAGATCTTATTTCTGGAAAATCTGAATATAAATTAAAAAAAGAAATTCATAAAAAATTAGAAAATAATAAAATTGATATTATTTTTGGAACACATGCAATATTTCAAAAAAAAGTAATTTTTAAAAAATTAGGATTAATAATTATAGATGAACAACATAAGTTTGGAGTTAGTCAAAGAAAAAGATTGTCAGATAAAGGTGGACCAAATTGTGACGTATTATTAATGACAGCAACACCTATACCTAGAACTCTAACAATGACAATTTATGGTGATATGGATATTTCAATAATTAGAGAAAAACCTAAAAATAGAAAACCAATTAAAACATATAGTAAATTAGAGATTAAAATTGAAGATGTTTTAAAATTTATAAAAAAGGAAATTAATGTAGGAAATCAAATTTTTTGGGTTTGTCCATTAATTGAGGAGTCTAAAAAATTGGATCATTCATCAGCTGTAAAAAAGTATGAATATTTAGAAAAAAAGTTTCCAAATCAAGTATGTTTACTCCATGGCAAAACTGATGTGGATGAAAAAAATGAAATACTAAATAATTTTTTAAATAATAAATTTAAGATTTTGGTTTCTACAACGATTATTGAGGTTGGGATAGATTTTCCGAATGCAAACACGATTGTAATTGAAAATGCTAACAAATTTGGTTTATCTCAACTTCATCAATTAAGAGGTAGAGTTGGTCGTGGTGATAAAGACTCTACATGTATATTAATGTTTAAATCTAATCTGAGCGAAAACGCAAAAAAAAGAATAAAAATTTTAAAAGACACTAATGATGGTTTTTTAATATCTGAAGAAGATATGAAATTACGAGGGTTTGGGGATGTTTTGGGATTTAAGCAAAGTGGTGTAAAAAATTTTAAGTTAGCAGATCCAATTCAGAATAGTGATCTTTTCTTATTAGCTGAAAAGGAAATGCGTAGAATAGAAAAATCAAATGAAGATATAAGTAAATTCAAACCTTTGATAAAATTGTACGATAGAGCTGATATAATAAATGATATTGCCTAAGTTTTTTTAGTAGAAGTTCCTGCTGAAACTATAAATTTAGATGCTTCTTCAAAAGACATGTTTAAATAAATAACATCCTCTATTGGGAACATTAATAAAAAACCACTAGTAGGATTTGGAGTCGTTGGAACAAAAACATTAATCAAATTCTTACCAGTTTTTTGAGCCATCTCACCTTTATTTTCTTTTGTAGCAAAACCAACTGCCCAAACTCCTTTTCTCGGGTATTCAATTAAAACTACGCTTCTTTTTCCATCATCTTTTTTAGAAAAGGTTTCAGTCATTTGAACAATTGCTGAATAAACCGTTCTTAAAAATGGAATTCTTTTAAATAAATCATCAATTAATTTAAGAATTCTTCTTCCAAAAAATGACAATGAAAGTCCGCCTACAATAGTTATAAGTAAAATTGAAATAACAATTTCAACACCAGGTATATTAAAAGGTAAGTAGCTATTAGGATTTATATTTTTTGGTATTAAATTAGAGGAGATACCAATTAAAACCTTTGTAAGATATAAGGTAAAACCAATTGGTATTAAAACAACTACTCCAGCAATAAAGTAATTTCTCAATGTTAATGAAAAAGATTTTTTTGACCCTTTTTTAGACATATTTTCAATTAACTATAACTAGCATAGACAACAAAAACAATTGCAATGATAAATAATACAATTAAAATTTTGTTATTAAGATTCATGTTTAAATTATTATTATCAATTTTAGTTACTTATGGATAGAAGAAAATTTTTGACTTATGTTGGCTGTGGTTGTGGAAGTCTTCTTTTCCACTCTTGCTCTACTGCACCAATAACTGACAGAAAACAATTAAAAATTATACCTGAAGCAAAATTAAATGCTCAAGCTGCGCAAATTTATGAAAAAGTCAAAGAAAAAGAAAAGATGAGTGATGATACAAAAACATTAAATGAAATCAAAGAAATTGGAAAAAGAATGGAAGATTCGATTAGCGAATATTTTTATAGAGCAAATTTAAATGATCCAACAGCAAATTTTGATTGGGAATATATTTTAATTGACAATAAAAAAGTTAGGAATGCATGGTGCATGCCTGGAGGTAAAATTGCTGTTTATACAGGTATACTTGATGTAACAAAAAATAAAAATGGTTTAGCAGCAATTATGGGTCATGAAGTTGCTCATGCAGTAGCAAAACATTCTGTTGAAAGAGCAAGTCGAGGAGTGTTGCTAAATACAGGAGCAAGAATAATTGATATAGCTAGTGGTGGTGTATTATCAGATATTAATAGAACTACTGGAATGGATACAGTAGGATTATTAGCTCAGCTCGGAATAATGAATCCATTTAACAGAAAACAGGAGAGTGAAGCTGATTATTTAGGAATGATTTTTTCTTCTTTATCTGGTTATGATATTAGAGAGACAGTAAAAATCTGGGAAAGAATGAAAGAAGCAAATAAGGGTAAAGAACCACCAGAATTTATGAGCACCCATCCATCTTCTGATACTCGTATTAAGAAATTAAATGAATGGATGAATGAAGTAATTTTAGATTATCCACCTATCAATCTAACCTAGTTGAATTAAGTGGTGAGCCCTGATGGACTCGAACCATCGACCCATTCCTTAAAAGGGAATTGCTCTACCAACTGAGCTAAGGGCCCCCAAATTATTCAAATTGAATAAGTGTTATATATAGAATTATTTTTTTTTTTCAAATGTCAATTTTAACTATATCTATACACGATCTACAACTTATCAATGTATTTATCGTGAAATTTATCAAAAGTACCGTCATTAATATTTTTTCTGATCAAGGCCATTAATTCTTGATAAAAATTAATATTATGTAGGGTGAGCAACATTGAAGCTAGAATTTCATTAGTATTAAATAAGTGATTTAAATAGTTTTTCGAATATTTATTTAAATTAAGATTTTCACAATCAGGATCTAAAGGAGTGTTGTCATTTTGATATTTATTATTTTTAATGTTAATTCTTCCTTGCCAAGTAAATGCTAAACCTGTTCGTCCAGATCTAGTTGGCAAAACACAATCAAACATATCTATACCTCTTTTGACGGCACCTAAAATATCAGATGGTGTTCCAACACCCATTAAATAATGTGGTTTTTCAATAGGTAAATATTCTTTTATATAATCTAAAACGCTAAACATTTCATTTTGTGTCTCTCCTACTGCTAATCCACCTACAGCATATCCATCAAATTCAATCTTTATTAGTTCTTGCATTGATTTTAATCTTAAATCTTTAAAAAGACCTCCTTGTATAATACCAAATAAAGCTTTATGAGGATTGTTTCCAAAAGCTTTTTTAGATCTTTCAGCCCAATATAATGAAAGATCCATAGATTTTTGAATAACATCATAATCATTAGTATTTTTTGGACACTCATCCATAATCATTACTATGTCAGAATTTAAACCTAACTGTATTCTTATGCTTTCTTCTGGGCTTAAATAAAATTTTTTACCATCAACATGAGAGTTAAATATTGCTCCCTTCTCTCTATCAATTTTATTCAATTTTGAAAGAGACATAACTTGAAAACCACCAGAGTCAGTTAAAATAGGTAAATCACAATTCATAAAATTATGAAGTCCACCAATTGATTGAATTCTTTCTACACCTGGACGTATCATTAAGTGATAAGTATTGGAAAGTATTATTTCTGAACCTGTTTTTTTTATATCATCTATTGTACAAGCCTTTACTGTGGCTTGAGTTCCAACAGGCATAAATGCAGGAGTTTGTATATTTCCACGATGTGTCTCGATTACACCACATCTAGCAAATTTATCTGTTTTTAAAACGTTAAAGGCAAATTTTTTTAATGCCATTAAAAAAATTATTTGGATTTGAAACTAATAATTTTATCTGGATCAGTTACAGCGCCGTTATTATTTTGATCGCCTCTTTTAATTTTGTCAACAAATTCCATTCCCTCAATCACTTTTCCAAAAACTGTATATTGTCGATCTAAAAAAGGAGCCGGCTGAAAACAAATAAAAAATTGACTATTAGCACTATTTGGATCTTGAGCTCTCGCCATTGATAAAGTTCCTCTATCATGTGGTAGACTATTGAATTCTTGCTCTAAGTCAGGAAAATCTGATCCACCCATTCCAGCTCTTCTAAGATCAAAATCTTTAGATTCTGAATTTCCAAATTTTACATCACCTGTTTGAGCCATAAATCCATCAATAACTCTATGAAAAACAACGTTATCGTATTTACCGCTATTTGCTAATTCCTTAATTCTTTTAACATGATTTGGCGCAACATCTTCAAATAATTCAATTTTAACGTCACCATCTTTTAATTTTAATATCATTATATTCTCCTCAGCTATTGATTGATTGGTAATAAAAAAAAACAAAATAAGTATTTTGATAAAAATTTTATTCATATTTCTCTTTTAAAGACTTGATAGTACTTTTGGTAGTAAATTTTTTAATGTCACCTTTTAATTTAACAATTTCTTTTACAAATCTAGATGAAATAATTTGATTTTCTACATCAGACATTAAAAAAATTGTTTCAATATTTTGGTTCAATTTTCTATTCATACCAGCTAATTGAAATTCATATTCAAAATCAGATACAGCCCTCAAACCTCTTAAAATAATGTTTGATTTGTATTTTTTACATAAATCAGTGGTTAAAGAGCCAAATGACACTACTTTTATTTTTTTTTTATTTAACTTTAGATCTTTAAATAAAGCTTTATTCACTATTTCTATTCTTTCATCAGAACTGAATAAATAATTTTTATTACTTTCATCAGAAACACCTACAACTACTTTATCGAATAGTTTTAAGGATTTTTTTATTACATCTATATGTCCAAAAGTAATTGGATCAAATGTTCCGGGGTAAATTGCAATTTTACTCATTAAATTAAATTATCATCAATTTTGATAGCTGAAACAACTTTTTCTTCTCCTGATAACTTAATTATTCTAACTCCTTGAGTATTTCTGCCTGCAGTTCTAATTTCTTTAACGGCAACTCTTATAACTCTCCCTTTGTTTGTAGAGATTAAAATTTCATCACCCTCAAAAACAGGAAAGGATGAAGTAATGTTTCCATTTCTTGGTGAATTTACTATCCCTATAATACCTTTGCCACCTCTATTAGTAACTCTGTAATCTATATGAGAAGTCTTTTTACCATAACCATTTTCACTTATTGATAAAACAAATTTCTCTTTAGCTTTTAATTCAGTTTTTTCATCTTTTGATTTTTTTCCGTTTTTATTCATTTTATCATTGTCTATAACTGACAAAGAAACTATTTGATCATTTGGTGCTAACTCTATGCCTTTAATTCCTTTAGATGATCTGCCTTTAAAAACTCTTAACTTCTTGGCTTCAAATCTTATGCATTTTCCAAATTTTGTACTTAAAATTATATCTTGATCGTCTTTACAAATTTTAACACCTACAATTTTATCATTATTATCCAATTTCATTGCAATTTTTCCAGATGCATTAATTGATGAAAAATCTTCTAAACTATTTTTTCTTACTTTACCTTGTGCTGTAGCAAAAATAATTTGATAATTTTTTAAATCAGTTTCGTCCTCTGGCATTGGCATAATTGAGCTTATTGCTTGATGACTCTTCAAAGGTAAAATATTAAATAAAGACTTTCCTTTTGATGAAGATGATCCCTCTGGAATTTTCCATGCTTTGATCTTGTAAACTAAACCCTCGGTAGAAAAGAAGAGTACCGAAGTATGAGTATTTACAGATAATGTTTGAACAACTGAATCTTGATCTCTAGTTGTTATGCCTGATTTTCCTTTACCACCTCTTTTTTGTTTTTTTACTCCGTCTAAGGAACCTCTTTTTATGTATCCTTGTAATGTAACTGTAATTATTACTGATTGTTTTTGAATAGTTTCTTCAATATCATAATTTAAAACAGCATCTATAATTTTTGTTCTTCTTGGAATAGAAAATTTCTCTTTAATATTTTTTAACTCTTCACTGATTACTTTTAAAAGTTCTTTTTTTGATGAAATAATTTTTTTATATTTAGTGATTAACTCAGCTAATTTTTTAATTTCAACTTCGATTTCATTTATTCCTAATGCAGTTAATTTTTGAAGTCTTAATTCTAAAATAGCTAAAACTTGTGGTTCAGATAAAGAATAAAGATTTTTACCCTTTTTTCCCTCTACTAAAGAAATTAATTTTAGTGATTTATTTATTTTCCATTTGGTTTTTAAAATTGATACTTTAGCATCATCTGGTGTTTTAGATGAGCGAATAATTTTTATTATTTTATCCAAATTTTCAACTGAAACAGATAATCCTATTAGTATATGAGCACGTTCCTCTGCTTTTTGAAGATCAAATTTAGTTTTCTTAATAACTACATCTTCTCTAAAAGTTAAAAAATTAGATAAAAAATCTTTTAGTGTGCAAGTTTGAGGTTTTCCTTCGACAATCGCTAAAGTATTAAAACCAAATGAACTCTCTATTTGAGTATTTTTATATAATTGTCTCTTTATAGTTTCTGGTTCTACACCGTTTCTTAAATCTATTGCTACCCTAATACCTTCTCTGTTAGACTCGTCTCTAATATCTCTTATTCCTTCAATCTTTTTTTCTCTTACTAATTGAGCAATCCTCTCGTTTAAAACAGATTTGTTAACTTGATAAGGTATAGAAGTAATTACAAGTCTTTCACGTCCATTTTTTTGTTGTTCAATAGAAATTTCACCCCTAATCTTAAAGGATCCTCTACCATTGTTATATCCTTGTTTAATTATATCTTTACCTATAATTACACCACCAGTTGGAAAATCTGGACCAGGTATGTGTTTCATCAATTCTTTGATTTTAATATCTTTATTATCAATTAAGGCCAAAGTTCCATCTATAATTTCACCTAAATTATGTGGAGGTATACTTGTTGCCATACCAACAGCTATTCCACCAGCTCCATTTACTAATAAATTTGGAAATTGTGCTGGTAAAACACTTGGTTCTCTCTCTGTTTCATCGTAATTACTTTTGAAAGATATTGTATTTTTTTCAATATCATCAATTAAATATTGAGAAACTTTTGACAAACGAGTTTCGGTATACCTCATTGCTGCAGCAGGATCACCATCTATTGAACCAAAATTTCCTTGGCCTTGAATCAAAGGTAGGCTCATAGAGAAATCTTGCACCATTCTAACTAATGCATCATAAACAGACTGATCACCATGAGGGTGGTATTTACCAATAACATCTCCAACTATTCTTGCAGATTTTCTAAATTGTTTAGACCAATCATATCCACCTTTGTACATTGCATATAAAATTCTTCTATGAACGGGTTTTAACCCGTCTCTTACATCAGGAAGTGCACGACTTACAATTACACTCATTGCATAAGAAAGATATGATGAGCTCATCTCATCATGCATTGAGATTAATTTTATATTTTTATCTTTAAACTCTTCAGTATTTTTCATAGAAATTAAAATGGAATTTCATCATCCATATCTGACACTTGTGAGGAATCCTCAATGTTATTTTGTTGAGTTGTGTCGTTTTGAATTCCACCGCCTGAATTACTTCCACCCAACATTGTCAGTGAAGAATTATATCCTTGTATAACTATTTCAGTTGAATATTTATCCTGTCCCGATTGTTCGTCTTTCCATTTTCTTGTGGTAAGTTGTCCCTCTACATAAACTTGTGCACCTTTTTTTAAATATTGTTGAACCACATTTACTAAGCCTTCGTTAAATACAACCACACGGTGCCACTCTGTTTTTTCTTTTCTTTCACCTGTGTTTTTATCTTTCCAGGATTGACTTGTTGCAAGGCTTAATCTTGCTACATTTTTGCCATTTACCATTTGTTTAATTTCAGGATCTGCGCCCAAACGACCAATTAATAATACTTTATTTAAACTTCCAGCCATAATATTTAATATTTGTTAAATTTGTTAATTAGAATTATATCACAATTCTTCTGAATATTAATTTTATTAACTCAAAGCAACTAAAATTATGATGAAAAAGATAGTTATTAAGGGTGCTAAAGAACATAATTTGAAGAATGTTACTGTAGAGATTCCAAAAGACAAATTTGTGGTCATAACGGGTCTATCAGGGTCAGGAAAATCATCTCTAGCTTTTGATACTATATACGCAGAAGGTCAGAGAAGGTATGTGGAAAGTTTATCTGCTTATGCACGTCAATTTTTAGATAAAATGAAAAAACCAAACGTTGATTTAATTGAGGGATTAAGTCCAGCTATTGCAATAGAACAAAAAAATACTTCAAAAAATCCAAGGTCTACTGTTGCAACTGTAACAGAAATTTATGATTACATGAGGGTATTATACGCTAGAGCAGGAGTCCCCTACTCGCCATTCACAGGTAAACCAATAACCTCTCAAACAATTACACAAATAGTAGATTTGGTTAAAAAATTACCTAAAAAATCAACAATATATATTTATGCTCCAGTAGTAAGAGGTCGTAAAGGTGAATATAAAAAAGATATTTTAAGCTACAAGAGAAGAGGATTTAGAAAAATTAAAATTGATAATGTTTTATATGATATAGAAAAATCACCTAATCTAGATAAAAAACTTAAACATGATATATCAATCTTAGTCGATAGAATAGTTTTAAATTCTAAACTTGGAAACAGATTAGCCGAAAGTATTGAAACAGCTGTAAATTTGGCAAACGGTCTAGTTTTTGTAGAATATGAAGATGAAACACTTCCTCAAAAATTTAGAAAAATTGAAAAATTAATTTACTCTACAAAGTTTGCTTGTCCTGAAAGTGGTTTTACTATTGAAGAAATTGAACCAAGACTTTTTTCATTTAACAGCCCTTATGGAGCTTGCGAAGAGTGTGATGGAATTGGAATGAAATTAAATGTTGATCCAAATTTAGTTGTTCCTGATGAAAGAAAAAGTTTAGCTGACGGAGCAATTGAACCATGGTCAAAATCAACCACCTTATACTATGCTCAGACTTTAGCATCTTTAGCAAAACATTATAGTTTTTCTTTAGATGAAAAATGGAAAAAATTACCCAAAAAAATTAAAGATATTATTCTTTATGGTTCAGATGAAGATGAGATTAAATTTAATTATGATGATGGTTATGAAAAATATTCTTATAAAAAACCCTTTGAAGGTGTAATTAATAATCTTGAACGAAGATTTTTAGAGTCTGATAGCGAATGGAAAAGAGAAGCAATAGCTGAATATCAATCAGATACGGCATGTGAAGCATGTAATGGTGATAGATTAAAAGAAGAGGCTTTATGTGTTAAAATCGATGATCTTAATATTAGTGAAGTAACAAAAAAATCTATTTTAGATGCAGCAGAATGGTTTAAAAGTTTAGAAAATAATCTTGATAAACGACAATTTAAAATTGCTGAACATGTTTTAAAAGAAATAAATGAAAGATTAAATTTCTTACTTAATGTTGGTTTAGACTATTTAACACTATCTAGAGAATCTGGAACTTTATCAGGTGGAGAAGCTCAAAGAATAAGATTAGCTTCACAAATTGGATCTGGTTTAACAGGTGTGTTGTATGTTTTGGATGAACCATCAATTGGATTACACCAAAAAGATAATGTGAAGCTTATTAATGCATTAAAAAGATTACGAGATCTTGGCAATACAGTCATTGTTGTTGAGCATGACACCGAGACAATGGAAAATGCAGATTATATTATTGATCTTGGTCCTGAAGCCGGAAGTAATGGTGGTGAGATAACAGCTCAAGGATCATATGAAGAAATTAAAAAAGATAAAAATAGTATTACTGGACAGTATCTTGCTAATAAAAAGACAATTGAAATTCCAAAATCACGACGTTTAGCTAAAAATGGAAGGTTTGTAGAAATCAATGGTGCAAGTGGAAATAATTTAAATAATGTTAATCTTAAAATTCCAACTGGAACATTTACTTGTGTTACTGGTGTCTCGGGTAGTGGTAAATCTACTCTAATATTACAAACTCTATTTCATGCATTAAATTTAACTTTAAATAATAAAGCAAGAAAAGCACCCAAATCATTTAAAGGTTATAAGGGTGTAGAATTGATAGATAAAATAATTGATATTGACCAGTCTCCTATTGGTAGAACACCAAGATCAAATCCAGCAACATATACAGGAGCATTTGGTCCTATTAGAGATTGGTTTACAAGCCTACCAGAGTCCAAAACAAGAGGATATAAACCAGGAAGATTTTCTTTTAATGTTAAAGGAGGTAGATGTGAAGCTTGTGAGGGTGATGGTGTAATCACATATGAAATGCATTTTTTACCTGATGTTTATATTCAGTGTGATGAATGTAAGGGTACCAGGTACAATAGAGAAACATTAGAAATTAAATTTAAAGGTAAAAGTATTGCTGATGTTTTGGATATGTCAGTTGATGAAGGATGTGAATATTTTGAAAATATATCTAATATAAAAACAAAATTATTAACTCTAAAAAAAGTTGGATTGGGCTATATAAAAATTGGTCAGCAAGCAACTACATTATCAGGAGGTGAAGCACAACGAATTAAGCTTGCAAAAGAACTTTCAAAAAGATCAACGGGAAGAACGATGTATATCTTAGATGAACCAACCACAGGTTTACATCAACATGATATTAAAAAACTTTTAGAGATACTTCATACATTTGTAAAACTTGGGAATACAGTAGTTGTCATTGAACATAATCTTGATGTTATTAAAACAGCTGACTACATTGTGGATATGGGTCCTGAAGGTGGTGTAAAGGGTGGTAATATTGTCGCCGAAGGAAAACCGGAAGAAGTATGCAAAGTGAAAGGGAGTTATACTGGTCAATTTTTAAAACCTCTTTTAGCTTAAATTTAACAACTTAAAAATATTCAAAAATTAGTGTATAGTTATTAAGAATCATGAGCAGTTTATTGTCATCATTATCAAAAACAGTCCACGCATCACTTGCGTTAGCAATTATTTTGTTTTTAGGATTATTTTATTTAAACGATGGAATTGCTTTTGATACGCTATTCTGGAGCTGGTTGTTTAGATACATTCATGTAATTGTTGCAATTATGTGGATTGGATTACTTTGGTATTTCAATTTTGTTCAAATTCCAAATATGGGAAAAATTCCAGATGAACAAAAACCAGCTATTGGTAAAGTAATAGCACCAGCTGCATTATTTTACTTTAGATGGGCTGCTGCATTAACTGTTCTTTCGGGTTTAATTCTCGCTCTTCTTAATGGATATCTTCATGATGCAATGACTTTAAGTATTGGTTCAGGTGTTCCAAAACATACTGCAATTGGAATTGGAATGTGGTTAGGAATTATAATGGCATTTAATGTGTGGTTTGTAATTTGGCCAAATCAAAAAAGGGCTTTAGGAATAGTTGAGAGTGATCCAGATACAAAAGCTAAATCAGCTAAAACTGCAATGTTATTCTCAAGAACAAATACTTTGTTATCTTTACCTATGCTGCTTTCAATGGTAGCTGCACAAAATATATTTTAATTTATTTTTGATCGTCTTCTCTAAGAACAGTTTTTTGAGAAACTCTTAGTCTAACTAAAACAGTGTTAGCAATATAAATAGAAGAATAAGTTCCAAAAACAACACCAAGTATCATTGCTAATGAAAATCCTTTTAATATTTCTCCACCAAAAAAATAAATTGCTAATAAAGCTAGTAAAGTAGTTGCAGAAGTTATTATAGTTCTTGATAACGTTTCATTAATTGAAATATTTGTTAATTCAAAAATTTTTATATCTGAATATTTTCTTAAATTTTCACGCACACGGTCAAAAATAACCACAGTGTCATTCATTGAATATCCAACTATTGTTAACACAGCTGCAATTATTGATAAGTTTATTTCTAAACTAAATAGTGAAAAAACTCCTAAAGTTACAATAACATCATGAAACAAAGCTAAAATTGCACCCAAACTGAATTGCCATTCAAATCTTATCCAAATATAAATTAACATTAATGCTAAAGACAAAGATATTGCTATAACTCCTGATTTTAGTAATTCAGCACTTACCTTTGGCCCAACATTCTCTACCCTTCTAAAATCATAGTTATTTCCAAAAGATTTATCTAAATTAGTCTTAATTTCTTCAATAATATTATTTTTATTATCTTTATTTTCAAATTTTACTAAAAAATCTGTATCATTACCAAATTTCTTCACTGAGACATCTCCTAAATCCATTTGATTAAATCTATCTCTTAATGAACTTACATTTATTTTAGAATCTGAAGCTCTTAATTCGATTAAAGTACCACCTTTAAAATCTATACCAAAATTAAGCCCTTTAAATATTAACAATAATAAAGAAACAACAATTAAAATTGATGAGAGTAAATTAAAGTGATTATAATATTTGTTAAAAGCAATCATTAAATTAATTTTTCCTTATCTTTATTTCTTGACACATAAATACTAGTGAACAATCTTGCTATGAAATAGACTGAAAATAGTGTTGTAAATATTCCAACTCCTAAAGTTACAGCAAAACCTTTCACTGGACCTGAACCCATGAAAAATAAAATAATTGCAGCTAATAATGTAGTAATATTGGCATCTAAAATTGCTGTTCTTGATTTAGTATAACCACCATCAAAAGCCAAAATATTATTAGTCTCGTCTTTTAATTCTTCTTTTATTCTCTCAAAAATTAGAACATTCGCATCAACAGCCATACCTACTGTAAGAATAATACCTGCAATGCCAGGCAATGTTAAAGTAGCTTCAAATAAAGTTAAAACACCCAAAAGAATAAACAAATTAACAATTAGTGTTACATTAGTAATTAATCCAAAAATTTTATATTTTACAAACATAAAAATTATTACCAACATAAAACCTATTGCTAAAGCAATCATTCCAGCATTAATTGAGTCTTGTCCAAGATCTGGTCCAACTGTTCTTTCTTCAATTATTTCTAATGGTGCTGGTAATGCTCCTGATCTTAATAATAAAGCTAGATCAGTTGCTGTTTGAAAAGTGAAGCCGCCACTAATCTGGCCTGAACCACTGGCAATCGTATCTCTAACCACAGGTGCACTAATAATTTTACCGTCCAAAACAATCGCCAATTGCTTTCCAATACCAGTTGATGTCGCCTTACCAAACCTTTTTGCACCTACTCTATCTAGTGTAAATGAGACAATTGTTTGGTTTGTTTGAGTATCCATTTTTGGTTGAGCATCAAGTAAATTTTCACCACTTATTATAATTCTTTTACTAACCATAGCTTCTTCTAGATCATTTTCAAATTTTAGTTTTTCTACTCCAAAACGATCACCTTGATCATTTGTTACAAATCTAAAAGTAAGATTAGCAGTTTTACCAAGTAATGATTTTACTCTCATCGGGTCATCCAATCCAGGAAGCTCTACTAAAATTCGGTTGTTTCCTCTTTTAAGTATGTTTGGCTCGTTGGTTCCAACCTCATCTACTCTCCTTCTAACTATTTCTATAGCTTGATCTTGAGAAGAAGTTTTAAGTTTAATTAAACCTTGTCTTGAAAAATTAACTTTTAAATTTAACCCTGTATCTTCAATTTCTAACTGATGTGATTTAAATCTTGGGTAATAAGGGTTAAGGTCACTATTTTCGTCCTGAAAAACATCTAAGACAGATTGCTTATCATTATCAATTACATTAAAAAAAATATTCTGATTATCTATTTTTATATTGTTGATTTTAATATTTTTTTCTTTGAAGTAATTTCTAATTGTTGTTGTTAGATTTTGTAATTTTTGTTCAATTACAGGTTCATTATCAATTTCAAGTAATAGATATGATCCACCCTGAAGGTCTAATCCTAGATTAATTTTTTTATCAAAGAAATTATCATCAAATTTAAAAAGATTTGATGAAGCAATTAAAATAAATAAAACTGAAAAAAGAGTTATAAATAAAATTCTAAACTTAGAGAAATAAAGCACTTAACTAAAAATAATTATTTTTTAACTTCTTGAGTATTTGTATTAACAAGACTTTGAATACCAGTAGATTTAACTATCTCAACTTTTACGTTTTCAGCAATTTCTACTTCAACTTTATCATTGTCTATCAGTCTCTCTACAGTACCTGTAATTCCACCAGAAGTAACAACCTTGTCACCTCTCTTAAGACTTTCAACCATTGCTTTGTGCTCTTTAACTTTTTTTTGCTGTGGTCTGATTAAGAAAAAATAAAAAATAACAAAAATTAAAATTAACGGTATAAATTGTCCTATTCCTGATCCTTCCATAAATCTCCTTATAAATTATGTGAATACTTATACTATCTGTGTAATTAAAACAACTTTATTTAGCTGAAATCAATTCCAAATTATTCATATACGGTCGCAGTACCTTAGGAACAATAATCGAACCATCTTTTTGTTGATAGTTTTCTAATAAAGCAATTAAAGTTCTACCCACAGCTAAACCACTTCCATTTAATGTTCCAACAAAAACAGTTTCCTTATTTTTATTTTTATATCTTGATTTCATTCTTTGTGCCTGAAATGTCGAACAAGAAGAGCATGATGATATTTCACGATATTTGTTTTCTGATGGTAACCACACTTCAATATCATAAGTTTTTTCTGCACTAAAACCCATATCACCTGAACATAAAATTACTTTTCTATAAGGTAACTCTAGCTTATCAAGAATATCTGTTGCGCAGTTTGTCATTCGCTCTAATTCTTCTAGGCAATTTTCTTTTTCTACAATACTAACCATCTCAACCTTATAAAATTGATGTTGTCTAATCATTCCCTTGGTGTCTTTTCCATAACTGCCGGCTTCTTTTCTAAAACAAGGGGTTGAGGCAACAAATCTCATTGGTAAATCTTTTTGGTCTACAATTTTATCTTTAACTATGTTTGTTAAAATTACTTCAGCAGTTGGAATTAAAAATTTTCTATCAGATCCTTCATCAAATTTTATTTCAAATTGATCGTTTTCAAATTTAGGTAATTGACCTGTTCCATACATTGTATTATCAGAGGCAATCAATGGAGGTGAAATCTCTTGGTAACCATTTTGAACAACATGAGTATCTAGCATAAAGTTAGATAAAGCTCGTTCTAGTAATGCTAACTCTTTTTTAACAAATACAAATCTTGATCCAGTTGTTTTAGTTGCAAGATCAAAATCAAGCATACCTAAATTTTCTCCAAGTTCGTAGTGAGATTTGGGTTTAAAATCAAATTCAGGAACTTTGCCTGCTTTTAAGACTTCCACATTGTCATTTTCATCTTTTCCATTTGGAACATCCTGATGAGGTATGTTTGGTATACTTGATAAAATGTTATCTAATTCAGTTTTAGTATTTTTTTGTTGCTCAGCGATCTTTTCTAATTCAGTAGAGATTTCTTTAGATTTTTTGAATAAACTTTCATCTTTAGATTTTGAAATATCTTTTTTTTCTTTTTCTAAATTTTCTTTCTTCTGAATTAAATCTCTATTTAATTCATCAAGCTTTTTTAAATTATTAAAATCAATTTTAACTGAACGTTTTTCAAGATCTTTTTCAAATTTTGAATAGTCTTTTCTAATTTCTTTTAAATTATGCATCAGTCTTTTCTAAATTTTTGTTTTCTATAAATTTTACTGAAAATATTGATAATTCATATAAAATTAATAAAGGAATAGCTAAACCTATTTGAGTAATTGGATCTGGTGGTGTAAGCAATGCAGCAGCAGCAAATATAATTACTACAACATACTTTCTTCTTTCTTTTAGAAATTGACTGTCAACAACACCTATTCTTGCTAACAAACTTAAGACTATAGGTAGTTGGAAACTTATTCCAAATGCGAAAATTAACTTCATAACAAGTGACAAGTATTCATTTACTTTGGCTTCTAATTGAATTGGTAAACTTGTTGACATCCCTGTACTTTCAAATGATAAAAAGAATTTAATAGCTAAAGGCATTATCAAATAGTAAACAAGCATACCTCCCAAAAAGAAAAGGATGGGTGTTAATACAAGATATGGGAGTATGGCAACTTTTTCATGTTTATATAATCCAGGTGCAATAAATTTCCATATTTGCATTAGAATAAAAGGACAGGTCACGAAAAAAGCTGTGAAAAAAGATACCTTGATATACGTTAAAAAAGTTTCCTGTAAGGCGGTAAAAATAAGCCTTCTATCAGATCCATCATCTTTTACCGCTTGAGCAAAAGGATCAACTAAAAAACCGTAGATATGTTCTGCAAAAATATAACAAATAACAAAAAAGATTATTAGAAATATAAAACTATGTATTAATCTTTTTCTTAGTTCTGTTAGATGGCTAACAAATCCACCTTCATTTTCTTCATTGCTCATCTTTTTTAGTTTCTTTTTTTATTTCATTATCAATTTTTTCTTCATCAATTTCTAAATTAGAAACCTCATTTTGAATGTTGCTCACATATCTTTTTGCAGTCCCTATCCAAGAACCTGCCTTCTTTAACATGATTGGAAAGTCTTTTGGACCAAGAACAACAATTGCAATACCAACTACAATTAATATCTCAAACCAACCAATAGTAGGCATGTGATTTAATCTTTGTTTTCTGAGTCTTTATTTTCGTCGGATATATTTTTTGGCTCTGTATCGTCAGTAACATCTGACGCCATTCCTTTTTTGAAACTTTTAATTCCCTTAGCTACATCACCCATCAGACTGGAGATTTTACCTCGTCCAAATAATAAGACTACTAATATAACTACGATTGCTATTTGCCAAATTCCTATGCTCATGAAAAACTTATAACCTTTTTATGGTTAATTTAAAAGTTACTTTTTTGTTAATCTTTCTCTTCTGTATCAAGAGTGCTGTTTAACATCTCATCAATATTGGAATAAATATCCTCTTTTTTTTCTTCTTGTTTTTCTTTGTAGAATTTACCAG
>NZ_CVSK01000029.1 GCF_001180025.1 Candidatus Pelagibacter communis | reverse complement strand
CATTAGAGCAAAGTTTTGAAAAACCATACCTATTTTTTTATTTCTTAGTTCTTGTAAATGATCACGATCAAGCTGCATTACATCTTGCCCGTTGATTAAAATCTTTCCTGAAGTTGGTTCTAAAAGTCTGTTTATATGTCTAACTAGTGTAGATTTTCCACTACCAGATAAACCCATCACACAAAATATTTCACCTTGATTAACATCAAATGAAACATCAGAAACACCAATCACTGAGTTATATTCTTCTAAAGCTTCTGTTTTTGAAATTCCTTTATTTTGGATTGCATCCAATGCTTCGGGTGAAGTATTGCCAAATACTTTCCAAACATTTTCAATTTTTATAGCTGAACTTGATGAATCCATTTTGTTTTTTATTATAGGAAAATATACTCGGCAATCTTAAATCGCCGAGTATAAATTTAATTTAGATTATAATCCTAACCAACCGTCTACAGTTGATTTATTAGCTTCCATCCAAGCTCTAGCAACAGCAGCTGGATCTTTCTTCTCAACTGAAACTGCATAAGCCATTGCAGAAACATCATCAGCTGTTAATTGAAAATTCTTGAAGAATTCTACAATCGCTGGTGATTG
>NZ_CVSK01000028.1 GCF_001180025.1 Candidatus Pelagibacter communis | reverse complement strand
AATGACTATGATTGCTTTAATAAGTAGAGATATGTTGGGAGATAAAATTAAAGCAGTGTTGGAATATGTTCCTTCTGCAGTATTCCCAGCAATTATATTTCCAGGAATATTTATAAATGATTTTGGAACTTTTATAGAAATGAATGATCCAAAAATTTTTGGAGCATTAGTTGCTGTAATTGTAGGTTATTTTTCAAAAAATATTATTGCAACAATATCAGCTGGATTAGTTTCTTATTGGTTTTTAATATTTGTAGTATTTAATTAGCACCTAATTTTATATTTCTACTTACATTGATATCAATTAGTTGTGGTTTTGCTAAGTTTAGATTTGACATAAGCTCAACATATTCATCAACATTTTTAACCTGCAACCTTGGATTAAATTTTTTTTCATTACCAATTGTACTAGATTCTTTGCCATTATAATCATGACCAGGATATAAAATAGTTTCTTCAGGTAATTTTAACAATCTATTAAAGATCGAATTATATGCATCTTTTGAACTTCCGTTTTGAAAATCTGTTCTACCGGTCCCATTAATTAAAA
>NZ_CVSK01000027.1 GCF_001180025.1 Candidatus Pelagibacter communis | reverse complement strand
TACAGCTTATACAATTTATAACCATATGTTACTTCCAGCTGCCTTTGGTTCAATTGAAGATTCTTATCATCATTTAAAAGAACATGTTCAAATTTGGGATGTAGCAGCTGAAAGACAGGTAGAAATCTCAGGAAAAGATTCTGCAAAATTAGTTCAGCTAATGACTTGTAGAGATTTATCAAAATCTAAAGATGGAAGATGTTATTATTGTCCGATTATAGATGATAATGCTGGATTAATTAATGATCCAGTTGTTTTAAGAATTAATGAAAATAAATGGTGGATTTCTATTGCAGATACGGACGTAATATTATTTGCAAAAGGATTAGCAATTGGAAATAAATTTGATGTTAAAATCATAGAGCCAAAAGTTGATATCATGGCTGTACAAGGTCCAAAATCATTTCAATTGATGGAAAAAGTATTTGGAGAACAGATCACAAAATTAAAATTTTTTGGTTTTGATTATTTTGAATTTGGAGGTGCAAAACACCTTATCGCACAATCTGGATGGTCTAAACAAGGAGGTTATGAAGTATATGTTCAAAATACTGAAGCAGGCTTAAAACTATATGATCATTTATTTGAAATTGGAAAAGAATTTAATATTAAACCAGGATGCCCTAATTTAATAGAACGAATCGAAAGTGGACTGTTATCTCATGGCAATGATATGGATAACGGAGATAATCCTTATGAATGTGGTTTTGATAAATATGTAAACATAGATAGTGATATTATTTTTTTAGGAAAAGAAAAATTAAAGAAAATAAAATCTGAAGGTATAAAAAGAAAATTAATGGGTGTGAAGTTAGATTTGGACAAAATAAGTTTAACAGGATCTTTAGATTTGACTGATGATAATAACAAAATCATTGGGGAATTAAGGTCAGCCTGTTATTCGCCTCATTTTAAAAAAGTTATTGGTATTGCTATGATGAAAAAATCGCATTGGAATATAGACCAGAACGTAAAAGTAAGCATAAATGGTGATATTTGCAGTGGTAAAGTTTGCGATTTACCTTTTATTTAGTATAACAACTTTAAAATGAACATAGCTATAGTAGGTGCAACAGGAAATGT
>NZ_CVSK01000026.1 GCF_001180025.1 Candidatus Pelagibacter communis | reverse complement strand
GTGCAATCTCTATATCTCCAATCTCAATCATTCTCTGTATTTTTTCAAAGTCAAAGAGATCATATAAAGAATCATACAAGGGTCTAAGATAAGGATCTACTTTTTCCTTCATATCACCAGGTAAAAATCCTAAACGCTCACCTGCTTCTACAGCGGGTCTTGAAAGAATAATTCTCTCAATCTTTTTTTCTAAAAGCATTGTTAAACCTACGGCAACTGCCAAAAAAGTTTTTCCTGTTCCTGCTGGGCCAGCTGAAATCACAATATCACTCTGCCTCAAAGCTCTAACATAGCTTTTTTGTTTTTCAGATCTAGGAATTATAGATTTCTTGGGAGTTTTAATAATATCTGTAATATTATTATTTTTTACTTTTTCATTAATCATAAAGTTATCCACTGATGAAAGTATATCTTTATTCTCTATACTTCCATTATTAATAAACTGATTGGCCAAAAACTGAATAGCGTTTTTAATTTTTTCATTCTTTTCAGGTGTTGATTTAATTAAAATTGAATTTCCCCTCGAATACAGGCTACAATTTGTAATTTTTTCCAATTCTTGTAAATTTTTATTAAATTCTCCAACAACACCAATTAACAAGTTATTATCATGAAATATAACACTTAGAGAATTGTTATCTGAATAAACAAATTTTAAAGACTGATCGATATTTTTTTTATTTATTCCACTCAAATTCTATGCAACCTTCTTGTCTGAATTAGTTATAGCTTCACCGAATAAAGTATTTCTATTACTATCTTTAATTCTCACTTGAACTAT
>NZ_CVSK01000025.1 GCF_001180025.1 Candidatus Pelagibacter communis | reverse complement strand
GCTTATTTACCAATTGTAAATATTGATACAGACATGATAATTCCAAAACAGTTTTTAAAAACTATCAAAAGAACTGGCCTCGGAAAAAATTTGTTTTTTGAAATGAGATATGATGATCAAGGCAAAGAAATAAATGATTTTGTGTTAAACAAAGATCCATTTAATCAATCTAAAATTTTAATTGCTGGAAAAAACTTTGGATGTGGTTCGTCAAGAGAACATGCTCCTTGGGCTTTATTAGATTTTGGAATTACTTGTGTAATAAGTTCAAGTTATGCAGATATTTTTTTTAGTAATTGTTTTAAAAATGGAATTTTACCTATAATTCTTGAAGAAGAAAAAATAAAAGAGCTATCTGAATACGCAAATAGACAAGAAGAAATTTCTATTGATTTGCAAGAGGAAAAAATAGTTTATGGAAATAATGAGCTAAAATTTGAAGTTGATCCATTTAAGAAAAAATGTTTGTTAGAAGGACTTGATGATATCGCTTTATCCCTAAAAAAATCAGAAAAAATAGAAAAGTTTGAAACAAATTTAAAAAACGAAAAGCCATGGGTATTTAATGATTAAAGTAAAAAAAAGAAAAATACTTTTACTTCCTGGTGATGGTATTGGTCCGGAGGTAATAGCTGAGGTAAAAAAAATTATTAACTGGTTTAATGATAAAAAATCTTTAGATTTTGAAATTGATCAGGAGCTAGTTGGTGGTTGTTCTTATGATAAACACGGTACCCCAATCACTGATGAGGTTTTTTACAAAGCACTAGAAAGTGAAGTAATT
>NZ_CVSK01000024.1 GCF_001180025.1 Candidatus Pelagibacter communis | reverse complement strand
GGATTTTTTGAAAGAGCAAACTTCCTTAATTTTGCGTGTTCAAATTTTTTTTCTCAATTATTTGATCGGGTATTTATTCCTTTAGTTGGAAACAAAAAAGATGGAGACGATAACAAAAATACTCTATTAAATATTTTTTTACTCTACAAAATTTATGTATTTCTACCAGTTGGAATAACCACATTTTTTTTTGGTGAATATATTTGTATGTTTTTATTAGGAAATGAATGGAAATTTACTGGTGAAATAATTTCTATTTTAAGTGTTTGGTTAATATTCAATAATTTAAATCAAACATTAGAAAGGTGGATATTTATCCATCATACAAGAAAATATTCAATAATTGGCTCAATTATAACACTGTTAATTTTAGCAATGGTCTCTATTTACGTTTATTCCACTAAAGAATGGATAATTTTGATATGGGGGTTAAATATCGGAAGTATTATTTTTTTTATAATTTTAATAAGTATTATATTAAAAAGAAATGATAGGATTAAATTTAGTGCTTTAAGCTATCCAATTTTATTTTCAATAATAGGTATTATTTTTTACAATAATTTCTATATTTTAGATTGGTGGATTATGATAATTGTTTTTTTCTTCTTTTATTTTTTATGTACTTTAATAGTATATTTTCAAAACATAAAAAATTTTATTAAAAACACTAAAATAAAAATTTAATAAAAAAAACATATTATTTACAATGTATTTTGCATCTATTTCGCTAGTTTGGCTTATTTCTTTTTTAATTTGCTCTTACTTTTTGAAAAATAAAATATTTCAAGATAATATTTTATCAGGAGTTATAGTTATATTTTCAATCTCTTTTATTTCAACTTTTTTTATTAAAGTGTTGTTTTATTTTTTTGATTTTAATTTAAACTTCATTTTATTTTCAATAACATATTTTTTCTTTTTAGTATTACTTTATGTTTCTTTAAAAAAAAGTTTTAATAAAACTTACAACATCAATTATTATGGATTAATTTTTTCGATTTTATTTATTTTTTCATCCTCATTAGTTTTACTAGACAACAGTGTTTCATTTACTCATTGGGATGCTGTTGTATCTTGGAATAGGTGGGCTATAGAACTTTCAAATAGTTCTTATTCTCCATATC
>NZ_CVSK01000023.1 GCF_001180025.1 Candidatus Pelagibacter communis | reverse complement strand
TGGTCTCTTTATCAATTATGATTATTTCTGCTAGAGCCGGTGCTTCAGGAACACAACTATCAAAAATCCATGCAGCCCACTCATTAGGAGCTACTAAAAAACAAATTTTAAGACATGTAATTTTCCCAAATTCACTTCCTGAAATTCTTACAGGAATTAGAGTAGCTGTTGGTATGTGTTGGGGAACACTTGTTGCTGCAGAGTTTTTAGCAGGTACAACAGGTATCGGTTTTGTTGAAAATGTAGCTAAAAAATACTTCCAATATGAGGTGATTTGGATAACGATATTTATTATGGGTCTACTAGGTCTTTTATTTGATATTACATTAAGAAAAATAATAGATAAAACTATTCCTTGGCGAGGAAAAGGATAAATGTTAAGGGGATGAAATGAAAACCCCAGTTTTAAAAAAACAAGTCATTAAAATATTCCAAAAATTTGGTCTAAGTAAAGATCATGCTTTAATTTCTACTAATGCATTAATTAATGCAGAATTAGTTGGTGCTTATGGACATGGTTTATCTAGACTAAAGATGTACTGTGATCGAATTTCTAAAAAAGTAATTAATCCAAAACCAAGAATTAAAATTAAAAAAATTTCTAATTCAATTTCTCATATTGATGCAAATAATAGTATTGGTTTTGTTGCTGCTGATTTAGGAATTAAAACTGCAATTAAACATGCCCAAAAAACTGGAATAGGAATGGTAGCAATTAAAAATAGTGGTCACTATGGTTTATCTGGTTATTACGCTGAACAAGCGGTAAAAAAAAATTTAATTACAATGATCTATACAAATGCACCTCCTGCAGTTGCTCCGCATGGTGCATTAAAAACTTTATTTGGAACAAATCCAATTTGTTTTGGATCCCCCACTGGTTCTAAAATTCCATTCATTTTAGATACATCTATCTCAATGATTAATAGAGGAAAAATAAGAGTTGCAGCAAGAAACAATCAATCAATTCCTGAGGGAGTTGCTTTAGATAAATTTGGTAGACCAACTATTGATGCAAAAAAAGCATTAGCGGGAGTCCAATTGCCAATTGCAGGATTTAGAGGTTCAGGACTTGCTTGGATGGTAGATATTTTAAGTGGAGTTTTAACTGGAGGAAATCATGCAGGAAGAGTTAAAGATCCATTTGATGATTTTTCAGGTCCACAAAATATTGGACATTTATTTATAACTTTTAAAGCAAATTTATTTCAAAAAAATTACAACCAACGAATTAAAGATAATATTAAAACAATAAAAAAACTTCCTAAGATAAAAGGTGTTAAGGAAATAATGTATCCAGGACAAAATAAATATGCCCGATATAAAAATAACTCAAAAAAAGAAATTTCTATACCGGATATAATAAAGAAAGATTTGGAAACCTTAATAAGTTAACATCGTTAGAGCACCCAAAGAAACGATAACAGATGATAAAATTATTGTTCGTTTAACTTTTTCCTTCTTCTTTTCTTCTAGAAGCCTTTGCTTTAGAACATCCACATTAACTCTTTTTGGAGTTTCGACATATTGAGAGGGGGTCTCTACAATCTCAGATGTTCTATGTAAGCTTTCTGTACTCATATTTGTTTTATAGTTTTAATTTTAACCATTATTAGTTTAATTTTTACATACTAGGGTTGTCCATAATGGGTTGACTCTAATTTCACTTTTGTTCATATTGGGTTTTTTTTATAAATATGAATACTTTACCCAGTATATCTGCGCATATTGATGAGAAGATAATCAATAAAGTAATTCAAGATAATTTTGCCGCACTAGCACCCTCTTTTTTTACCTTAACAAGCAACTGGTTTGTTAGGGCCTACGATCATTACAAAGATATAGATAAATTCATCATCATTATATATCTGATAAATCTCAACCTTATATATTTCAGGCAAAATGGTGTAAAAATAGACTACAACACTTTTTATAAGGAAAATTCAATCGAGATTGAAAAAATTAACATTTCAGACATTTCCAAAGATCTAGGGGTACCTAAGGAGAGTATTAGAAGAAAAGTTTTAGAATTAGAGAAAGAAGGAACAATCAAAAGGTCTGGTAAAAAAATATTTGTCGTAAGAGATACATTGTACTCAGCTAGAGCAACTAATACGCTGACAGAGATTGCAACTATATTGCATGAATTTAATAAAATTTTAAAAAAAGAAAAATTAATAACTGAAGTTTATTCAGTTAATGAAATAATATCTGCGATGAAAGAAAATTTTTCTTATTGTTGGTATCAGTTTAATAAATTCTGGTTTATTTATATGAACAGATGGAGAGCTGAGCTTAAAGATTTAGAATATTTAGCTATCGGAATGGTGGTCATCATTAATGCAGTTAAAAATAAAGAATTTTCTCCAAGAAGAAACATCCGTTCATACCATAAAGCACTTATGGGCTCTGATACAAGAGGTGTAAATGCCATGTCAATTTCTGAGATAACTGGCATTCCAAGACCAACAGTTGTAAGAAAGCTAAAATATTTAATTGATAAAAAATATCTTCATATAAATGAAAAAAAATTAATTGTATTTGATGCTAAAGATAGTGCCTTTCAAAAAACAAGTAAAATGGTAAACCAGAATATGCTTAGTTTAAGTAATTTTATCTATAAAATCTTTAATCAAATAAGAATAATAAATCCTTAATTAGATTTTCTTAAAATATAAATAAAAATAAATCCGGTTATATACATGATTAGTGCATAAGCACCTGTAGGTATTGCATATAATATATCAGTACCAAATATTTGTGTAGAAACAAATAAAGCTAGTGTACCATTTTGTAATCCACATTCTAAAGCAATACATCTCATTTGTTTAATTCCTGAGGCAAATACTTTTGCAATGTAATAAGCAATAACCATCATCGATATATTTAATATTAAAGTAATCAAACCTGCTTGCGTGATGAAGCCTATAATATTTTCTCTTTCTTCATAAAAAGCCGCTACAAAAAAAACAGCAAACAAAACAATGTTGAGTTTATTAAATATTTCAACTTTAGAGGAAATGAAATTTTCAGCAAATTTTCTAATAATCATTCCTAAAATCACAGGTACTGTTACAACTAAAAACATTTTTAGAGCAATTCCTGTCATTGAAATATTTTGAGAAACTTCTGTTATCCCTAACATGTCTGCAGATGTAAAAATTATTAAAGGAACTGTAATTATACTTAATAAACTAATAACAGCTGTTAAAGATATTGATAATGCAACATCACCATCAGCAAATTTTGTCATTACATTAGATGTTACTCCCCCAGGTGCTGCAGCTATGATCATAACCCCTATTGCTATTTCAGGCGGTGTTTTTAAAATCAAAATTAATATGTATGCTACAATTGGAAGAATTATTAATTGAGAAATAAAACCAATTATAAAGTCTTTTGGTGCTTTGAATACTCTTCCAAAATCTTCTAGTTTTAATCCTAGGCCCAAGCCTAACATTATCAAAGCCAAAATAATTGGCGCAATTTTAGTTACAATCTCCAAATTTTCCCCCTCTGAATTGATTATATAAAGTTGTTAATTTGATATAAAGAAATTTTTTATATGTACATGTTCAGTTTTTTCACATAATGGTACAAAATGCTCTCAAACAAAGAAATTGTCTGTCCACATAACTTATTAGATTTAGCCCATAAAAAAAAAGGAGTTAAAGTTGCAATCGTAAATGCAGGCAAACCCTTGCCCATGTTATCAGTCCAAGATGCGGTTAACGAGAATTTAATTGAGCCAATATTTATAGGTCATGAAGTAGAAATTCAAAAATGTGCTCAAGATATTAAATGGGATATTTCTAATTATGAGCTTATCCATGAACCTGTAGAGAACGATACCGCTAAAATTGCTGCTAAACTTGCAAGTGAAGAAAAGGTTAAAATAATAGTCAAAGGACACATTCATACAGATGTTCTTATGAAAGAGGTTTTAAAACGTGAATATAATTTGTTGGGCAAAACAAGACTAAGTCATATTTGGCATATGAGTATTGGCAAAGATGATAAACCTATAATAATCACTGATGGAGCATTAAATGTATTGCCGAATGTAAAAACTAAAATGCATATCTTGAAAAATGTAATAAATTTTTCTCACAGAATAGGAATAGAAAGACCAAAAATATCTGTTTTATCAGCAACAGAAGAAGTTTTGGAAAGTGTACCAAGTTCAATTGAAGCAGCAGAAATTACAAAGTTAGCCAAAGAAGAAAATTTAAATGCTGATGTTTTTGGTCCTTTAGCATTTGATAATAGTATTTCAAAAAAATCAGCAGCAATAAAAGGAATTAAAAATTTAGTTGCTGGTGAGGCAGATGTATTGTTAGTGCCTAATGTAGAAACTGGAAATGCTTTGGTAAAAATGCTTATCTATTTTAGTGGTGCATGTGCC
>NZ_CVSK01000022.1 GCF_001180025.1 Candidatus Pelagibacter communis | reverse complement strand
AACTGCAGTTGGATCAAGACTTTTAACTGTAGATGAAGCTAGAGCAGCTGGTATCTTAGGTATAGATATCACATCTGTTACAGACAAATTCATGAAAGAAAACCCAGGTATGTTAAGAACTTTCATCGAAGTTACACATGAAGCTAATGCTAGATACAAAGCTGGTAAAGCTGACATGAATTCAATGGCGAAAGCTTCTGAAATGACAGTTGCAGATATGAAAGACACTTTAAGTGGTTTCAAATTCTTAACTCCAGAAGAAACAAAAGCATCTATGGAAAGTGGTAATCTTGATGGTTTCCTAAAAGGAATGGGAACTCCAGGAGGAGCTGTAGATACAAGTTTCTTACCTTTATAATTTTAAGGGTTTAAAACTTTTTAAATAGGCACTGATTTTATAATTGGTGCCTATTTTTTTTATCAAATTTCTAATATAAGGCAGTTATGAGTGATCTGATTTCTCAAAATCTAAACATGATTTTTAAAACTCCAAAAGGAGAAACAGTTCATGCTTTAAAGGATGTAAGCTTTACTTTAAAAAAAGGAGAATTACTTACTGTTCTTGGTCCATCTGGTTGCGGAAAAACAACTTTATTAAATATTACTGCAGGGTTTTTAAGGCCTACATCAGGCAAAATAACACTTAACAATAATGAAATAGATGGACCTGGTGTTGAAAGAGGAATGGTTTTTCAACAAGGTG
>NZ_CVSK01000021.1 GCF_001180025.1 Candidatus Pelagibacter communis | reverse complement strand
ACCGAAACCATCTTGTAATAACTGCAAAACACCTACACCAGTAATTTCCTCTTTTTCAGCAACTTTTTTAAGAATAGCAAAAAGTATTTCCTGCTTTCTTAATGTACTAGCGTTTTCAATACCAAGCTCTTCTGCTTGGGTAATGAGCTGTTCAGATGATTTTAGTTTTAGTTCTTGAATGTTCATGATTAATTTTTTGATAAGGACTTATCAGATACTGTTAATATATATACTACAGTTGTTATTTCAACCCTAGATTGGCTTAAAAATAGCTAAAAATACAACGATAATTAAGATAACGGTGGGTATTTCGTTAATAATTCTAAAGAATTTTGCAGATCTTGTATTTGTAGAATTCTTTAGATTAACAAGACATTTCCCTAAATAATCATTGTAAGCTGATAAAAAAATTATTAGTACAATTTTTATCTGAAACCATAATTGAGAAAAAATATCTATTCCGTTGAGATAAATTAATACCAATCCAAAAACCCAAGTAAAAATCATTGCAGGACGCATAATGTAGTAAAACAATCTTCTTTCCATAACTTCAAAAATATCTGTTGCTTCTTTTTTCTCTTTATTTTCAACATGGTAAACAAAAATTCTAGGAAGATACAAAAGACCGGCCATCCAAGAAATGACTGCAACCAAATGCAAAGATTTAAATAATAAATACGAATTCATACATTAAATATTTCTTTCAATTAGGGATTTTAATAAAAGGATATGATCATCATTATCATTTAAGCAAGGAACCATATCAAAATTTTCTCCTCCAGCACTAATAAAACTCTCTTTGCCCTGAATTAAAATTTCCTCCAAAGTCTCGACGCAGTCAGATGAAAAGCCTGGGCAAATTGTAAGAACATTTTTGACTCCTTCTTTAGGC
>NZ_CVSK01000020.1 GCF_001180025.1 Candidatus Pelagibacter communis | reverse complement strand
CGCTCCACCTTTTCCACCTTGCATTTGTCTCATAAAGAAAATCCATACTGCAATAAGTAGTAACATAGGAAACCATGATAAGAGCACACCAAACAATGAAGGCATTTTTTCCTCTAGAGGTGCTGCTGAAATACTTACACCTTTCTCTGATAATTTTTCTATTAGATTTGGATCATTAGGAGCATAGGTTGAAAAAGAATTTCCATTTGAATAAACACCTTTAATGTTATTTCCTTGGATCTCAACTTTTAGTACCTCACCGTTTTCAACTGAATTTAAAAAATCTGAAAATATTATTTGATTTCCACCTCTGATATTAGACTGAGGATTTTTAAACATGTTATAAAGACCTATAGTTAAAAAAACTATAATTCCCCACATTGCTAGATTTTTTAAATTCATAAGTTTAAAATAAGAATTATTATTAAATTAACAAGTGACAAAATATCTGTTTTTTCATCAACTTTAACGCTCTTTTGATACTATAACTGAGTTATTTACCTTCTTTATTACACAGTTTCCTAAAGTGGTCACAAATGAGTTATCATTTTTAATTCGATAAATTAACTTATCAATTTTTTTTCCTCTTACTGGGTAGTATTTTTTACCAACAGCTTTTAACACTTCTGTTAGAGACCTGAAAACTACTTCTTCTGGTTGAAGAAAAAAATTTTTATTCAAAATAACAAACTTATTAATATTTGTAATTGTTGAATTGTCTTTTAAATTTTTTTCTACAAAGTATTTAATTGACTCATTTGCAAATTTTAAATTTTTAATCGTTAGATTGAATTTATCATTATCCAATCCCTCTAATTCCAGGTTTTTTATAAAATTTCTAATTTTTACTCTTTTAAATTTATCATTTTTATTGGAGGGATCTTCAACATAATTTTTAAAAACTTTTTTGGTAATATGTTCTAAATTTTTTTTAGAAAATTTTAACAGGGGTCTTATCAAATTAGTTTTTTGTAGGTCGGTTCTTTGATCAAATGACACCATACCATTTAAACCACTGCCTCTT
>NZ_CVSK01000019.1 GCF_001180025.1 Candidatus Pelagibacter communis | reverse complement strand
CATTCTTTGAGTGACTAAAAATCCTCCAAAAATATTAACAGCTGCTAAAACAATTGCTAAAAATCCATAAATACTAGATGATGAAAAAACTACTCCATCACTTCCAGACAAAGCTGCAATTATCGCACCTACTATAATTACTGAAGAAATTGCATTCGTAACTGACATTAAAGGTGTATGTAAAGAAGGTGTTACACTCCATACAACATAGTAGCCGACAAATATTGATAATACAAATATACTTAATCTGAATATAAAAGGGTCTATTTCCATAAATCTACTTAATAAGCGTTTTCTCTATAATTTCATCTTCTAAATTAATATTTAATTTCTTATTTTCTTTATCATATAAATTAGAGATAAAATTAAATACATTTTTAGCAAATAAATTAGAAGCTGATACGGGTAATTTGTTTAATATATTTGCCTCACCCAAAATTTTAACACCATCTTTTTCGACAATTTTATCAACTTCAGTGAAGACTGTATTTCCTCCTTGAACTGCTGCCAAGTCATAAATAACTGATCCTGATTGTAAATTTTTAAACATCTCCTCCTTAATTATCTTTGGAGCCTCTCTACCCGGAATTAAAGCAGTACAAATTATTATATCAATTTTTTTTAATGTTTCAGAAAGTAATTCTTCTTGCTTCTTTTTAAATTCATCTGAAGCTTCTTTTGCATAGCCACCTTCAG
>NZ_CVSK01000018.1 GCF_001180025.1 Candidatus Pelagibacter communis | reverse complement strand
TTCAGAGTTGAAAGGAGGAATATTTCCTTCACACGGAACACATTTTTTATTTGCCAAATCATCACTCATAAAAATAATTTAATTCTTTTAATTCTTTTTCAAATTTTTTATTCAATTTTTCTTTTATATCAGAAGGTAATAATTTCTGCCATCGATTATTAAAACCTAAATTAAAAAAATTAATAATTTTACCTGTTTTCTTCGAAGATACCTTTTCTTCAAAACCCTCATTTAACTCTTTATTTTTAAGATTTGAAAAATTTGTAGATTTAATTGAATTTAAAAATTTTTTCTGATTTAAATCAGTTCCCTTTCCTTTTAAATTATTTACAAAATTGACAACAGTTTCAAATACATTTTCCTTATTTTTTTCTATATCCTCATATTTTATAAATAAGGTCTTAAATTTTTTATTGTTTTTCCAGGACTGATAATGATTTGACCAAGAACTAAGATAAGTAAAATTACTATGATCGAGTTCAAAGGATGTTTCTAAAAGCGAAGAATTTTCATCTATCATATGAGAGTAAGCCTCTTCGTAGGATAAATCATAGTGATGTGTTAATGAAGTAATAACATTTCTTGGATCTCTAACTATATAAATAGCTCCTAGCGTTTCATTCTCTGTTGTA
>NZ_CVSK01000017.1 GCF_001180025.1 Candidatus Pelagibacter communis | reverse complement strand
ATTGATTTGTTATTGCCTCAATAATTTCTTCTCTACCATGACCTAAAGGATTACAAAATAATCCTGAGCTAGCATCTATTTGAGTTTGGCCTTGATGGTTTTTTAAATACACACCTTTAGCTTCAACAATTAATCTCGGGTTCTCTTTAAAATCTTTGTTAGATGTAAATGGCATCCAGTGCTCATTTAAAGAATTTGGGATTGCTGTTTTATTTTGTGTGCTCATAAAAATTTCTTTCTATAAAATATTTTAATTTAATCTTAAGGCCTCTTTAGACTAAAATAAATGGATTAACTACCACATTATTGACACAACCAACGATTGTATAAGTTTCTTTTTTTGTTTTACTTCGGAGACAATTTGAATTTAAATATCCAGAATTTAATTAATTAAACATAGGGGAATAAATGAAAAAAATACTAAGTTTTATTCTAGGATCTATATTTGCACTTAACCTATCTATTTCAGTTGCTAATTCAGCTGCAAATGAAGTTAGAGTTGCATACTTTCTAGAATGGCCAAGCCCAAATTTAGAGGACATGCAGAAAAAGAATTTTGCTAAAGCTCTTGGTGTTCCAGTTAAATGGACAAACTTCACTAATGGTGGAGCTATGACTGATGCAATGTTAGCAGGAGATATCGATATTTCTTACTCACAAGGATTGGTACCTTTTATCAATGCTGTAAAATCTAATGCACCTATCAAATTAGTTGATATTGCTATGGAATAC
>NZ_CVSK01000016.1 GCF_001180025.1 Candidatus Pelagibacter communis | reverse complement strand
TACTTGTTCATTTGCAAGAACAGTTTCATTCCACCTGTTACACCTGGTGCACCCCCTAATAGCAGCCCTCTTCCACTTTGGTTTTTCTCTAAACAATGTGCTCCTGCTTGTACAGACATTCTTCCTGCAACAGCACTCATTGGAGCAAGTAATGGTAATCTTCCATTATCATCAGTAACTGTTTCGTAAGCAATATTAATACTTTTAGATTTAATTAATCCTTTAGTTAATTCTTTTGCTGCAGCTAAATGAAGATAAGTATATACGATTTGATTTTCTCTAATCATATCAACTTCTACTTTTTGAGGTTCTTTAACTTTAACAATTATTTCTGCATCATTAAAAATGTCAGCTGCAGTATCAGCAATTTTAGCACCAGCTTTTATATATTGATCGTTCTCAAAACCAGCTTCAAATCCACCATTGTTTTCAACTAAAACTTCATGACCTTCAGAAACTAAAGTTTTAACACTATCTGGTGTTAAACCAATTCTATTTTCCTGTGGTTTTATTTCTTTAGGAACTCCAATTTTCATAAACGAAAATTAATTCTTTTTACTTTTTGCGTAATTTGTTATTCCAGTTCGAAGTTTTTCAATAATCTCATCAATGTGTTTTTTTTCACAAATAAACATTGGAGCAATAATTAAACAATCACCTGTAGCTTTAAAATTTACACCTGCTTCATAGCAATGTTTAAAACAAGTAAATCCAGCTGCACCTGGTTTTTTATCCATTACTATATCTATTCCACCCATCATTCCGTAACCTCTGATGTTATCAACAACTTCAATATCTTTTAAAGACATTAAACCTTCTTGGAAATAAGGTGCTAAATTTTTAGCTCTATTAAAAATATCATCTTTTTCAATGATGTCTTGTACAGCTAAACCAGCAGCGACAGAAATTGGAATTCCTGAATAAGTGTACCCATGAAATAATTCTATAGTTCCTTTAGGAGCATTTTCTGCAATAGCATCATAAATATCTTCTTTACATGCAACAACTCCCATCGGACTAATACCATTTGTTGTAGCTTTAGCCATTGTCATCATGTCTGGAGTTACTCCATACTCTTGTGAAGCAAATGGAGATCCAGTTCTTCCCCAACCTGTGATTACTTCATCAAAAATTAAAAGTATTCCATGTTTATCGCAAATCTCTCTTAATCTTTGTAGATATCCTT
>NZ_CVSK01000015.1 GCF_001180025.1 Candidatus Pelagibacter communis | reverse complement strand
ATGAAAAATGGGGAGAAGTTCCTTGTGCATTTATTGAAATGGTTAAAGATAAGCCGGTATCAGAAAAAGAATTAATTGATTTTTGTAAAGAAACTTTAGCGGGATTTAAAGTTCCTAAAAAGGTTGTGTTCTGTGATTTGCCAAAAACTTCGACAGGAAAAATACAAAAGTTTGAATTAAGAAAACAAGTTTAGGTAATTTTTGAATTTTCAATTGGAAAATAAAAATGTTTATGCGTCTGATGCAGGACAGGGTATTGATGAAAATAAAGAAACAATAGTATTTCTTCATGGAAGTGGTCTTTCACATATTGTTTGGTCTCTAACTGAACAGTTTTTTTCAAATAATAATTTTAACGTATTATCTATTGATTTACCTGGGCACGGTAATTCTGATGGCCCTTGCTTAGATAGTATTGAAAAAATAGCTGATTGGTTGGAGCATGTTTTTAATAAACTTAATTTAAATAATTTAATTTTAATTGGTCATTCCCAAGGTTGCTTGGAGATACTTGAATATGCTCACAAATATAAAAATAGATTAAAAAAGTTAGTTTTTAT
>NZ_CVSK01000014.1 GCF_001180025.1 Candidatus Pelagibacter communis | reverse complement strand
ATAGAAATTTTTTTTTCAATTAATTCTAAATTTTCAGCTACTGTTCCAGGTCTTGGACTAAAGATAAATGAATAAGAGTTTATAAATTTAATCCTTTCAATTAATCTGATAGTATCCTTAAAATCCTGATCTTCTTCGCCAGGATAACCTATAATAAAATCACTTGAAAATTCTATATTTGGATTAATTTCTTTTAATTTATCAAAAGTGCTTAAATATTCCTCAATGCTATGTTTTCTATTCATTGATGCTAAAATTTTATTAGATCCACTTTGAACGGGTAAATGTACAAGTGGCATTAACTTTTTAGAAGTTTTATACACTTCGATCAAATCCTCAGTCATATCTTTTGGGTGAGATGTTGTATATCTAACTCTCTTAATTTCGGATAATTTTTCAATATTTAAAATCAAATCAGATAGTCTGTATCCTTCATTATCATAAGCATTTACATTTTGACCAAGTAAAATTATTTCTCTTGCACCATTATCAGCTAAATATTTTGCTTCATCTAAAATTTGATTAAATGGACGGGAATATTCTGGTCCTCTTGTATATGGGACTACACAAAAATGACAAAACTTATCGCACCCTTCCTGAATAGTTAAGAAGGATGAAACTTTTCCAGCTTCATTTTTTATTTTACTTAAATATTTAAATTTAGAAACTGCATCAAACTCTGTCTCTTCTATTTGTTTATTTTTTTCAGTATAATTTAAAATTGTATCATTAATTTTATGATAAGCTTGAGGACCAATAACCAAATCTATATAAGGTTCTCTTTTAAGCATTTCCTGATTTTCTGCTTGAGCTACACACCCTGCAATAATTACCAACGGCTTTTTTTTAGATCTAAAAATTTTTTTTACTCTACCTATTTCTGAGTAAACTTTTTCTTTTGCTTTGTCTCTGATGTGGCATGTATTTAAGAGATAACAATTTGCTTCTTCATATTTTTCTGTTTTTTCATAACCAATTTTTTTAACTGAATCATAT
>NZ_CVSK01000013.1 GCF_001180025.1 Candidatus Pelagibacter communis | reverse complement strand
AAGAGATTTGATTGGTGATTTAAATGGCTTATATAAACAATATCAATCTATTGAACCTTGGTTGTAAGATTAGCAGGCACAAATTTCAAAGAAGGAAAAAAAATTCTTGATAATTCTGGATTAAAATTAATTTCTGCAGAAAATTTAGATGACGCTGCTAAGAAAATTGTTGAGGCGATAAAATAAAATGTCGGTTTTGGTAAATAAAAATACTAAAGTAATTTGTCAGGGATTTACTGGCTCACATGGAACATTTCATTCAGAGCAGGCTATAAAATATGGAACCAATCTTGTTGGTGGAGTTACGCCAAAGAAAGGTGGACAAAAACATTTAGACAGACCAGTTTTTAATAGCGTTTTAGAGGCAAAAAATGAAGTAGGAGCAGATGCAACTATGATTTATGTACCTGCTAAATTTGCAGCAGCAGCAATCATTGAAGCTATTGATTTAATTAATGTTATTGCTTGTTTTTTTGCGTCTTCATTTAAATTAAAAATATTA
>NZ_CVSK01000012.1 GCF_001180025.1 Candidatus Pelagibacter communis | reverse complement strand
AGGATTATTCTTCTTGTAATTTTACTAGGCATCAAAAAAATTTGATTATTGATAGAGGTCTGAAAGTATCAAAAAAAAATGTAATTTTTGAGAATAATTATTGGAAAATATCTGGTGAGCATGATGGATATTTACTTAAGTTTGGAACAACTTGTAAAAGGGAAATTGAATTTTATCCAGAACAGATTAAATTTATCGGCTACGATAAATTATTCAGAAAGTCTCCAAATAAAGAAATTAAATTTGACATTAGATTTCATCTTGATCCAAGCTCGAAAGTGATGAAAACGCAAGATAACAAATCTATACTGATTGAAATAGATGAAGAAGGTTGGAAATTTAGTTGTGATAAATTTGATATTAACATTGATAATGGTTTATATTTCGGTAATAAAAATTCATATAAAGAAAATCAAAATATTTTTATTTCAGGTATGAACAACGAAAAAGAGCAGGTAATTAAGTGGGAAATCAGTAAGTTGTAATGAAGAAAAAAATTAAAACAGCTCTTATATCTGTATCGGACAAAACAAACTTAAGACCTTTATTAAATATTTTAAAAAAGAACAAAATTAAAATAATCAGCTCAGGTGGTACTTATAAAGAAATTAAAAAATTAAAATTTGAATGTTTAGAGGTATCTAAATTTACTAATTCTCCTGAAATTTTAGAAGGTAGAGTAAAAACTCTCCATCCAAAAATTCATGCTGGTATATTAAATAATAGAGAAAAAAAATCCCACCTCAAAGACCTAAAAGATAACAGTTTTGAGAATATTGATTTAGTTATTGTTAATTTTTATCCATTTGAGAACACTCTTAAAAAAACAAGAAACCATAAAAAAATTATAGAAAATATAGATGTGGGTGGTCCCACAATGGTTAGGTCTGCAGCTAAAAACTATAATGATGTGACTGTGATAACGTCTTCAGACCAGTATGAGGAATTAATTGAAGAATTAAAAAAGTTCAAAGGATCTACTTCCTTAAGTTTTAGGGAAAAGCTATCAAGGATAGCTTTTACTGAAACAGCTTATTATGACTCTGTAATTTCAAGCTACTTTAATAAAAAAACAAATACTATTTTTCCTGACAAAAAAATCTTTCATGG
>NZ_CVSK01000011.1 GCF_001180025.1 Candidatus Pelagibacter communis | reverse complement strand
GACTGTTCAATTACACAATTTCCCTCGCATAATCTATCTTGGGGGCAAATTCGACCACACACTTCAGGCATATTGTTTGTGCTTTGGGATAATTCATACGCCTCTTTTAATCTTCCCTCTGCTGTCAGTTTAAGCCAATCTGGAATGTTATTACTTAAAGGACAATGAACTTGGCAAAAAGGTACTCCACATTGCGAACACCTACTCGACTGTTCTTTAGCTTTTTCATTAATATACTCGTCATAAATTTCGTTAAAATCTTTCTTTCTTTTATCAACTTCTCTTTTAGGTGGAGTTTGTTGACCTATTTTAACAAATTTGAGCATTTTATCGGGCATAATATTATTTAAGTTTTGGCAAAATATACCCTGATTTATGTATATAAAGCATAAAATAGGTCATAAATATTGACCTTAATTTTTAAATTATTACCACCAATTAACACGTTTTTAATTATTGCATAGCTATTATGCTTAAATCGAATTGTTTTAAATAAATACTTTATAAGTTACGAAGAAACAATGTTTCAAAATATTATAGAAGTTTTAATTCTCTCTGCAATTCAAGGAATATCTGAATTTCTTCCTATTAGTTCTTCTGCTCATTTAATTTTGGTTTCTACTTTATATGAATTTAGATCTAGTTCTTTGCTTATTGATATCAGCCTCCATCTGGGTTCTCTAATAGCAATAATTTATTTTTTTAGGGATGAACTATTTGATGCTAGAAAAAATAAAAGACTTTTAAGTTTAATTATACTTGGATCTATTCCATTAATAATTGTTGGATACATACTTTATAGTTCAAATTTAATTTATCAGTTAAGAAATTTAGAAGTCATTGCTTGGACTACTTTAATATTCGCAATTATTTTATACATCTCAGACAAAAATCGATTTGATAAAAAAATTTCTTCAAATTTAAATTTTCAATCAATAATATTTATAGGTGTTTTCCAAATTTTCTCACTTGTACCCGGAGTGAGTAGGGCAGGAATTACTATAACAGCTGCGAGAATTTTAAAATTTAATAGAGTAGATTCAAGTAAGATATCTTTTTTACTTTCAATCCCAGCATTAGCTGGAGCTAGTGTCTTAAGCTTGAAAGATGTTTTTGAACAATCAATTCAGTTTAATTACTTAGTTGTTATCGCAATTATATCTTCTTTTATTTTTTCTTTTCTAACAGTTAAATTCTTTTTAATTTATATAAATAAATTTTCAATGAATGCGTTTGTAATTTATAGAATAATAATTGCTTTGATTTTATTTAGTTTAGTTTATTAAGTATATTTCTTCTTAATTAAAGGGAGTAATTGAGATAAGAGAACTCCACATAGAATAAAAAAGCATCCAAGTAAATTATTAACATCTAGAATTTGATTTAAAATAAACCAAGCAGCTATAGTGGCAAATACACCTTCAAGAGAAAAAATTATAGCTGCAGGTGCTGGAGTAATATTACGCTGGGCATAAATTTGTAATACAAATGCAAATCCACCAGATAATATACCTGCATATAAAATTGAATAAATTTCCATTAAAATATTACTTAAAATAAATTCTTCATAAATAATTCCAATTATAAATGAAAAAATAGCCACAATTAAAGTCTGCACAGCTCCTAAGGTGAGTGGAAGATTGTATTTAGTTATAATGATTCCAGTAAAAATGATATGAGTGCTCCAAAATAAAGCTCCGAGAACAACCAAAGTATCTCCTAATCTTACTGTTGCATCATGAAAATTTGTTAGTAAATATCCTCCAATTAAACATAGAACTACAGAAGGCCATACACTCCAATGCATTGATTTTTTACCAAACAAAAAAATGATAATCGGTACCATTGGCACATAAAAAATTGTAAAAAAAGCAGCATTTGCAACATCAGTATAAAGCAAAGCAACTTGTTGAAGTGCAGAGCCTAAAAATAAAGAAATTCCAATTAACAATGAATAAATTATGAAAGTTTTTTTATCTAATTTAAATTCTGATTTAAAATTTTTTAATTCAAATAAAATCAAAAGTGGAGTTATGGCTAAAAAACCAACAAAAAACCTCACAGCATTAAATGTAAAAGGGCCAATATTATCCATGCCTGTGTCTTGGGCAATAAAAGTTGTTCCCCAAATGAAAGTGCACAATAAGGCACTAAATAATGATATGGATTTACTCATTTTTAATTAGACAGCTAGTTTATAAGCAAAATTTTTGCCTAAGTTTTCTTTTAGATCATTATTAAACCTAGCTGCTTCTGCACCATCAATAATTCTGTGATCATAAGATAAAGAAATTGGGAGCATAGTCCTGGTTTGAAACTTACCATTCATAAAAATTTGTTTTTTTTCTGATCTTCCTACTCCTAATATAGCAACTTCAGGATAATTAATTATAGGGGTAAAAAATGAACCTCCTATACCACCTAAACTCGTAATCGTCATCGAGCCACCAAACAATTCTTTTTTATCAATTTTTAAATTTCTACAAAGTTCACTTACCTCTTTTAATTCTTTACTTATGAGAGAAATTTTTTTGTTATTTGCATTTCTTATTTTTGGAACCATTAATCCATTTGGTGTGTCAACTGCTATCCCAATATGGTAATATTTTTTTAAAGTCATTTTTCCAGTCTCAATTTCGTCGATAGAAGAATTAAAACTAGGAAATTTCTTAAGAGATGCAACTAAAGCCTTTATTATAAATGCTAGAGGTGTAATTTTAATTTTTTCTCCAGTATATATATCTGTTAATGAACTTCTAAAACTTTCCATCTCCGTTATGTCGGCTTCATCATGATTTGTAACATGAGGAATTGTTGTCCATGAATTTGTAAGATATTTTGATGATAATTTTTTTACTCTTGGTATGTCTTTAATTTCTATTTCACCAAAATCAGAATGTTCAAATTCGTTTTTAATTTTATCTGGTTTACTATCTTTTACTACAACGTTGTTTTTTGAATTATATGAAACAAATTTTTTAATATCATCTTCAACAACCCTGCCATCTTTCTGACTTCCCACAACTTGATTAATATCTACACCAAGTTCTCTCGCAAATTTTCTAGCTTTTGGACTTGCAGATGAAATATTTGAAATATTATTTTTAGAAAAAGTTTTTTCTTGAATTTCAGGTTTTATTTCCTCAATATTTTTTGACTTTTTTTCAATTTCTGGTTTTTCTTTAACCTCTTCCTTTTTCACTTCAGCGGAACTCTCTATAGTTAAAATTAAGTCGCCCTCAGAAACTTTGTCTCCTACTTTTATTTTTAAATTTTTAATTTTACCTTCTAAATTTGATGGTATTTCTACGCTAGATTTATCACTTTCAATTGTTATTAGAGCATCATTTTTTTTAATTGAATGACCTTCAGAAACTAATACCTCAATGACCTCAACATCTTTAAAATCTCCAATATTAGGTACTTTAATCTCAGTTTCTGACATTTATAACTTTGTTGGCATTGGTTTATTACTATCAATATTATACTTCTTCATTGCGTCTTTTGCATATTTAGAAGTTATAAGCTGTTCTTTTGCCAAAATACTTAAACCGTAAGCAACCAAATGTTCTTTATCTACCTCAAAAAATTTTCTTAAATTTTTTCTTGTATCACTTCTTCCAAAACCATCCGCTCCTAATGAATAAAAACTTTTATTAGTATAAGGTCTGATTTGATCAGAATTCATTCTCATATAATCAGATGCAGCCATAATTGGGCCTTCTGTTTGACCCAGACATTGCTCAACATAAGATTTTTTAGGTTCTTTATCTGGGTTCAAAAGATTATATCTT
>NZ_CVSK01000010.1 GCF_001180025.1 Candidatus Pelagibacter communis | reverse complement strand
ATGCTTAGTATGGAAATCATGATGAATTTAACTGACTATGTTTTAACTGGAGGCGCAATTTTAACATGGTGGGTTGTACCAATAATGCTGATTGTAGGTTTTTTAACTCCTTGGCCTTATAATTATTGGAGATTAAAAAAATTTGGAATTGCTTGTCATTAAGATTAAAGAATTCTTTTTAATAAATTGTCCCCAAAAAATAGTTTGTGAATAATAACAGCAGTTATATGAAGCACTATTAAACCGATAAGTGTATAATTTGAAAGAATGTGAATTTCATAAAACTGATCTGCTAAATCAAAATTTTCATTTATTTGAAACTCTCTAAATATTATTGTTAATGTTTCCCCGTTAAATAATTTTTTTAACATTCCCGAAATTGTTATTGCTAATATAGAAATATATAAAAGCACATGGTTCATCTTTGCTAGAAACCTTTGTCCTTTAAAAATACTTGGATCTAATTTTGGAGTTGGGTTAAGTATATTATTTATTAACCTTATTATTATTATATAAAAAACAGTTAAACCTAAT
>NZ_CVSK01000009.1 GCF_001180025.1 Candidatus Pelagibacter communis | reverse complement strand
AATACTTAAAAAATATCCTCATGAAATAAGTGCTGGGGAGGCACAAAGAGCTTCTCTTGCAAGATCTTTACTAACACAACCTGATCTTTTGTTATTAGATGAACCGTTATCAAATGTTGATCAAAGTTTTAAAGAAGAAATTCAAGTAAGATTAAAAAAAATTTTAAGTAAATTAAAAATTACAACAATAATCGTTACTCATGACTCTTATGAAGCTTTTTATTTAGGTCATAAATGTGCAATTATATTAGATGGTCAAATAAAACAGTTTGACGATCCTTATAATGTCTATCATTTTCCAAACTCAGTCGAAGTAGTAAATTTTTTAAATCGTGGAATTTTAATTCCAGCAAAAGTAACTGGAGAAAATTCATTAGAAAGTGAAGATCTTGGAACAATTAATGGAAATTTTATTAAGCATTATCCAAAAGGATCAAATGTGCAATTATTATTACAACCAGAGGATCTTGAGCACGACGATAAAAGCAATCTAAAATTAGAGGTAGTTGATAGAAAATTTAGAGGAACTAACTTTATTTATACCTTAAAAACTAGCAGCGATTTGTTAATACCAGTATTTGTTCATTCTCATCATGAACATCAACATGAAGCAGACGAAAAGTTTGGAATTAAAAGACCGATTCATATTGATCACATAGTTTGTTTTTAATAAAACAAACAAATGCTTACTAAAAAACAATTATTCACTCGAGGGATGTTAGATATTTCCCCGCATATGCTTTCAGTAATTCCATTTGGAATAATTTGTGGAGCAATCGGTGTTGAACTTGGATTTCATCCGTATTTAGTCTACGCAATGTCTTTCATAATTTTTGGT
>NZ_CVSK01000008.1 GCF_001180025.1 Candidatus Pelagibacter communis | reverse complement strand
ACTTTAAATATTTCTAAACTTTGTGCAGTACCAGTAATTTTTTCTTGTACATCGGGCGCCAATAATCCTGACATTCTTTGTTTTATGTAATCTAGAACTTCATAAATAATGTTGTATGAAGATATTTTTATCTTCTCATTTTCAGCAAGTTTTTTTGCTTCTTTACTTGGTTTAACATTGAAAGCTATTAATACTGCATTTGAAGCTTTCGCTAAGGTAACGTCTGTTTCAGTTACCATTCCAATATCTGCTAAAATTATTTTAGGTTTAACTTCATCATGTTTGATTTGACTAATTGCATTTTTGATTGCTTCAGATGATCCATGTACATCAGATTTAATTATTAAATTTAATTCTTCAGTAGATTTATCTGAAAAAGCAGAGTCTTGAGTTACAAAAGATAGTGGATTTTTTCCATCCTTACTCTCTTGAGCTCTATTTTCACTCAGTGTCTTAGCCTCTTTTTCTGTATCAAGAACAATAAAATCATCTCCAGCTTTTGCTGCACCATTTATTCCTAAAATT
>NZ_CVSK01000007.1 GCF_001180025.1 Candidatus Pelagibacter communis | reverse complement strand
AAGTCAGAAGGTGGATCAATTACTGAGGGAATTGGCTCAAGTAGAGTAACCGCTAACTTTGGTGAAGCTAAGATTGATGATGCCTATTCAATTGATGATCATGAAGCATTACCTATACTTTATGATTTAATTCAAAATGAAGGTCTAAGCCTAGGTACTAGTTGTGGTATCAATATTGCTGGAGCAATAAGAATGGGTAAAGAATTGGGGCCTGGTAAAACTATTGTAACAATTCTTTGTGATAGAAGTGATAAATACGCAACTAAAATGTTCAATAAAAAATTCCTAGAAGAAAAAGGTCTACCTGTACCTAATTGGTTTTAGATATAAATTTTATCAGCTAATCCGTAACAAAGTATTGCACTTAACAAAGTTAAAATACCTGGTGCAATTATTCCTTCGTTAGATGTTTGTGGAGTATGACCTAATTTATTTATTTTAATCGTATAAATTCCTACACAAAAAGCTGAAAGGTTTTGTAAAAATACTAAATTAAAAAAAGCCCATGTTCCTTGAAGTCCGTCAGGTCTAATAAAGCCAACCCATATAGCCATAGCTACAGCTCCAATAAATAATGATCCAAAAAATCTAGTCATTCCTGCACCAGTATCGTCAATACCAAACTTATCTAAAAATTTCTTTGTAGCAAATACAGTTTGATATGCATAAGCAGCAAAAATTATGAAATGAACAAGAAAAACGATTAAATAGAATATTCCATTAAACTTTTCGATCATAAAAAGATGCTATCAAAAATTAAAATCAAATTAAATAGCTAAAAACAGCATTTCTAATTGATAAAAATTGCATATCTGACGCGCGATATGAACGCATGAGACTGATTAACAAAAATGTAAGAGTATTTAGTTAAGGTTTAACTATTTAGAAAGGTAAATTATGAAAAAATTAATATTAGCATTAGTTTTTACATTAATGTCATCTCTTTCATTTGCAGATGGTCATAGTGGAAAAATAGATCTTAAAGGATTTTTTGTTGGTGATGCTAAAGTAATTGTAGATGATAAAGGTAATCCAATGACTTTTGCTTATGATGGTTTGGTAGGTATGATGGCAGTAGGTGGAACTACATTTGGAGATAATTCGTCTCATTATTGTGTTGGTGCTGGATCGATTCCTGGTAAAGGATTTGAGATGGGCCATTGTATTATAAAATTTATTAATGGCGATACTGCAATAACCTATTATGAGATTAAATTAGGTTACTCTATGGAAGGTACATTTAAATGTATAAGTGGAACTGGTAGATACGAAGGCATCGAATGTAGTGGAACTACCGGCTATACCCAAATTAAAACAGCTCAAGAAGGTAAAGTTCATTCAACGAATTATTTACAAGGAACTTATACTTTAAAAAAATAAATTAAAAGGAGATAATAAATGAAAAAAGTAATAATATTAATAAGTAGTTTATTTCTTTTTACCTCAGCATACGCAGGTATGTCTGACAGTGATAAAAATAAAGCTTGGGAATGTAGCGGTATCTACATGGCTAACTATTTCTTGCCACCAGGTGAAACATTTGAATATAGTATGAAAGAAAAATCTATGGCATCAGTGAAAGTTTTAAAAGCTTATGCTTTAGAAATTGGAATTCCTGAGAAGGAATGGGATGATGGCGTGAACAAAGCTGTAGATAAATTCTATGGCTCTAAATATGACGAGGGTAAAACAAATGACTGTCATAATTTTGTAAATTCAGCCATACCTAATGGAGAAGAAAGAGTTAAAAAGGTAGTTCAAACTCTATATTAACAAAAAAAAGGAGAAAAAATGGAAAAAGAAATGTTAGTAGTAGCAAAGTTAAAAGAAGGTACTTTTGAAAAATTCATGGGATTTATGCAATCTCCTGAAGGACTTGCTGAAAGAGCAAAAGTTGCAGTGGTTGAAAAAACAATTGGAACTGTAACTCCAGACAAAAGTACTGTAATGTTTAAAATATTTTGTACTGATGAAGCTGCACTTCATAAGTTTATAGAAGGTACCGAGGTATCAAAACCAATAATGGATGAAGTGTTAGACAGTTACTCAATATATGATTTAACTAAGGTTAAATAGAAAGGAATAACATGTCTATATTAGAGAAATATAGTGCTGCATTAAAAAATAAAGATGAAGCTGCAATGAATGAACTTTTGCATGACGATTTTAAATTCACAATGCATAAGTCAGGAAATGTTTTAACCAAAAGTGATGTTATCAAATGGGCAATGAGTGGTGATATCAATCAAGATAAGGTTAGAATTGTTTATGAAAATGATGAAGTTGGTATTCATCATGCCTTTGTAACTTTTAATGATGGAAATGTTGAGGCGGTAATGGCAGTATATAAATATGACAATGGAAAAATTGTTAGTTTAGAAACTGGTGCTACACCAATGCCAAAATAAGTGAGTGAAATTGATTTTTATTTTTCTATAGGAAGCACATACACCTATCTATCCGTAACTAGAATACTTGATGTTGAAAAACAACATCAAGTAAAATTTAATTGGAAACCTTTTTCAGTAAGAGCAATCATGAAAGAGATGAACAATATCCCATTTCCAAAGGATAAAATGAATAAAGTTAATTACATGTGGAGAGATATTGAAAGAAGAGCTGAAGGTTATGGTTTTTTTGCTAAAACGCCAGTTCCCTATCCATTATCAGAATTTGATTTAGCAAACCAAATTGCAATCCTTGGTTTTGAAAAAGGTTGGGGAGAAAAATTTGTTATTCTTACTTACAAAAAATGGTTTCAGGAAGGTAAAGAACCAGCAATTGAACCAAGTATTTCTGAAGTTTGCTCAGAATTAAGCTTAGATAAAGATAAAATAATCTCTGAAGCAAAATCCTCAGATATAGAAACAAAGTACAACGAAAACACAAACTCAGCTCGTGAAAATAAAATATTTGGTAGCCCATCTTTTATTGTAAAAAATGAACTCTTTTGGGGAGATGATAGAATGGAAGATGCAATTAAATGGTCACTTAAATAATTCTATATATTCTTCTTAAATTCATTTAAAGTCTCGAAATGAGTCTTGCAACTTCATATTTATTTTTAGGCATTGCAGTTTTTTTAGGCGTTACTTCAAATAGTTTTGCAAAAAGTGCAGAAGGTTTTACCCTTCTATTTCCAAGTATAATTACTGCAATTACAATTGTATTATGTATGTATGCTCTTTCATTGGTAATGAAAAATATCCCAATGGGAATTACTTATGCTTCCTTTGCAGGCTTAACAATTATAGCAACTGTTATTGTGGGTATAATTAGATTTAATCAAGTACCCAATTTATATTCATTAATTGGTTTAGTTTTTATTATTGTTGGTGTTTTGATGGTTAACCTATTAGGTAATAATTAATTATGATTTCAAAAAAATACGCCCAACCTTTATTTATGATTTTAATGTCTTTAGGTATGAGTGTTATTATGAGTGGTGTAGTTGTAGCTGTAAATACAGGTATCTCAGATGGTTTCTTTTTTAGATGGGGATATTCTCTAATGTTTGCATATCCAATTGCTTTAATTGCTGCATTTACATTAGCGCCTTTAATAAGACCTTTAGTTAATAAAATTGCATCAAAAGAATAATCATGAAACCATTGTTAGGATATTTATTTTTAGCTAATGGAATAATTTTTGGTATCGCATCAAATAGTTTTGCAAAAATTTCCGAAGGATTTACAAAACTAACTCCTTCTGTTCTATGTATTTTGTTTATGTGTATTACAATGTTTTCTATTGCAAAAGCCATGTCAGCACTACCAGTTGGATTTGCCTACTCTACTTACAGCGGCTTAACAGTAACTGGAGTTGTCCTTTTTGCTGTTTTAAAATTTAACCAAGTGCCTAATTTTTATGGAATTATTGGAATTATTTTAATTATAATTGGTGTAGTAATGGTTAATTACCTTGGTCGACTAAACTGATACTTTTTTAAAATTTCTGGAAGCTCATGACTTCCATCTTCATTTAAAGGTAGCTCATATTCGTTTACAACTGTGCTGGTATCTAAAGGTGAGTATAAATGAGGATACATATCTCCATTAGATGCTTGTTCCCATAATAAATGTTCAAGCTTAAAAGCATTTACTCTTAATAAAACTAAATTTTTCTTTTTGGGGTAATGTTTGTTTAAAGTTTCTTTTACCTGATCCTCCTCTGAAAAATGAATATATCCATCTTTAAGATCTTTGTCTGACCCACCATAGGTTCCAGATTGTTTGGCCTTTTGCCACTCATCTTTGTCTATAACTTTGAAAATAAATTCTAAATTCATTTCACCAAGACGAATTTGGACCTTTTAAAAATTCTATTTCTTCCTCTGTAGACTCTCTTCCCAAGATTTCATTTCTATGAGGATATCTATGAAATTGTCTAACTACTTTTGTATGATCTTGCCAAAATTTTTTTATTTCATTGTAACCTTCGTGCTCTCTTAAATATTTATTTAACAAATAATAAGCCATTTCATGATCACTAATTTCTTCACTGTGAATAAGTGGTAACAACATAAACAATCTTTGATTTACATTCATAGCTTCTAAATAACCAGAATAGACCGCATCATTAACAATTAATCTAGTTTTTTGATCTTGAGCAAAAGATTTTTTATCATTTCTGAACATATTACGAGAGAACTGATCAAAAAGTATAACTAAAGCTAAACAGCTCATGGGGTTGTCCTGCCAATCATCATATTCATTTTGGCAAGCAAGTTCATAATCTTTTAAAAAATTATCTCTAATTTTTTGATCAAACTTTATATCTTTTTTGAAACGCATCTCAGAAGGAGTTTCTTTAAACCAGAAATCTAGAATAACTTGTGCTCTTTCTGATATCATTCAGCTAATGGTTTTAATAATTTTAGAATCTTTTTGTGATTAGCTTTATTATTTGAGACAATAATATTTCCCCCAACAACAGGATTTTTGTTGCCCCAAGTAGTTACTATTGCTCCACTTGCTCTCACGATTGGCATAATCGGGTGAATATCCCAAATCTTATTTGCACATTGTGAAACCATTTCAAGTCTACCTTCTGCTAGTTGGCAATATGTCAATGCATCAAAACAAGGAAATTGCATTCGTTTAATAAATTTTTTAATTTTTGATTGTTGCTTCAAAGTTAATTGATTATGAAAAGCAGCAGCTAATTTTGCGTTAGCAAAATTTAATTTACTATTAACTTTAAGTTTTCTTTTTTTATTATTTTCAAAAACATACGCCGTATTTTTGTTTACATTTAAATAATATTTTCTCATTTTAGGAAAATTTGCTAATCCTAAAACTGGTTCTCCATTATAATTTAGTGAGATTAAATTGCTCCAACTAGGATTGCCTACAACATATGATCTGGTTCCATCAATTGGGTCAATTACCCAGGAAAACTCACTTTTAGTATTTTTATGACCATACTCCTCACCTATAATTTGGTGATTTGGAAATTTTTTTGAAATTTTAGATCTTATAAATTTTTCAAATGCTTTGTCAGATGTGGTTACAGGATCGTAACCTTTGCCTTTAATCTTATTGGTTATCTTAAATGGCTTATCTAACTTAGCGTAATAAAACTTAGTTAAATCTTTAGCAAGTTGATTTAAAAAGCTTGCATATATTGGATATTTTTTTGTATCAAATTTTTTCACAATGAACTCTTACTATTTAATTTATGTTGATTAAAGTTAAATTTTAAATAATCCTTAGCTTACTATTATGAAAATCGAGCTAGTTGAAAATAAGGTTTATTTTAATAATGGGTCTGAAAAAAAAGAAATTCACCCATTCTGGTTAAGAGAAAGAGTTAATGGTGAAGAATATTTGGATAAAGGAACTCAGCAAAGACTTTTTGATCCTACCTTTTTAAGTAATGATATTTCAATAAATAAAGTAAACCTTAATGAAAAATACTTAGTGATTGATTTTAATGATGGTGTTAATTCAAAATTAGAAATTGATAAAATAACTGCTGAATTTTCAAAAGAAGATATTGTAATAAAATCTATTGAAAAAACTAAATGGGACTCCTCTTTAAAAAATATAAAAAATTTTGAATACCAAGAAAATTTTTATGAAAGTAAAGAGATGCACGATATACTCGTTTCGTTTTACAAATATGGTTTTGTAATAATTAAAAATATTCCAATATCTAAAAATTATATTGTGGAATTTGCAAATTCTATAGGCAGTGTTCGAAGAACAAATTTTGGTGAATATTTTAATGTAAAATCTAAACCTGATCCAAACGATCTTGCTTATACATCTTTAGCTTTGGCACCTCATACTGACAATCCTTATAGAAATCCTGTACCATGTATTCAAATTTTACATTGTATAGAAAGTAAAGTTTCTGGTGGGTTATCAACATTGGTAGATGGTTATACAGTTACTGAAGATTTAAAAAATAAATACCCAGAATTTTATAAAATTTTAACAGAGGTAAAAGTAAGATTTAGATTTATTGATAAAGAAGTTATCTTAGAAACTATCTCTCCTTTGATTGAACTAAATGAGGATAAAAGTTTCAAGCAGGTAAGATTTAGTCCAAGATTAGACTATGTTCCAGTTTTAGAAAAAGAAAAATTAGATCTTTACTACCAAGCAAGAAAAAAAATATCTGAAATGTATAATTCAGATAAATATAGAATTGAATTTAAACTCGAGCCAAAAGACTTGATGATGATGGATAATCATAGACTGCTCCATGGAAGAACAGCTTATGAGACAAAGGAAGGTGAAAGATTTTTACAAGGTTGTTATATTGATTACGATAGTACTGAGGGAAAACTTAGACACTTAAAAAGAAAGTTTAATCTTTAAACAAATTTTCTATTTGCGCTTCAGCTTCTTTGATAGATTTTTCATAATCTAGTGCCATTTGATCTGCACTAATTATATCTACTTTTTCTATACCAAAAAAGTTAAGAATAAATTTTAACCAAGGAGTTAAAAAATCTTCTGAACTATTCAGTTTTGTTCCTCCAGAAGTAATAACTAGATATGCATGTTTGTTTTTTAACAAACCCTCCCTTCTACCATTTGGTTTAAATCTAAAAGTTTCACCTATACGCGCAGCTAAATCCGACCAAGCTTTAAGAGTTGCTGGTGGTCCATAATTATAAATTGGTGCTGAAATTATAATAACATCACTCTCTTTTAATTCTTTTACAAGCTTGTCAGAAAGCTCAAACATTTTTTTATGTTCTTCTGTTTGGTCTTTCTCATCAATATTCATTCCAGATTCTGTAAGCCCGCTTACAAAAAGCATCTCATCATCTAAATCTCTATAAATTACTTCATCTTCTGGTTTTTTAATTTTATCTAAAAGTTTTTTTGCTAAAGCTCTTGAGGTAGAGCCTTTTTTTCTAGCACTTGAATCTATTTGATAAATCTTCATTAATACTTTTTATCCGAATTTTTGCATAAAAGGAAAGATTTCAATGATATAAAAACCAATAGATTGTAATTGATTAGTTATAATTAAAATACCTGTAACTAAAAGAGTTATTCCACCAATTTTTGAAATTAAATTTATGTTTTTCTTAAAATTTTTAGAAAACAACAAGAACCTTTGAATTAAGTATCCAGACAAAACAAAAGGAATAGCAAGACCTAATGAATAAGAAATTAACAAGATTACAGCTTTTGATAAAGTTTCTTCAATAGATGCTAAAGCTAAAATTGAACCTAAAATTGGACCGATGCATGGTGTCCAGCCAAAACCAAAAGCAACACCAATCACATATGGAAAAAGAATATTTCTTGATTCTTTTGCATCAAATCTTTTCTCAAAATTTAAATATGGAATATTGATTATTCCAATTAATTGAAGAGAAAAAATTATAATAATTATTCCGGCTGAAATTCTTAACACTTCTGAATTTTGTAATAGCGCCTGACCCAAAAAAGATGCTGATGCACCTAAAAGAACAAATACAGTTGAGAACCCCAAACAAAATAAAATTAATGGAAAAAAATTGATTTTTTTTTGATTTAAAATTTCTTGTAAAGATTGGCCAGAGATATAAGAAATATATCCAGGTATTAAAGGTAGAACACATGGAGACAAAAAACTTATAAGTCCTGCTCCAAAAGCAATTAAGTATTCAAACATTTATCCAGTATTTTTCATTGCTGCAGAAATACCTGCAATCGATGTCATTAAAGCATCTTCAAGAAATTTTTTATCTAAATTTTTATATTTTTTATTTGTTAATTTATTCATTACATTTGCCTGAAGTATATTTAACATTTCTGTATAATTATTTCTTATAAATAAGGCTTTTCTAAATTCTTTCCTCTCTTTTACCACTTCTTTAGGGGTAATTTTATTGTGCAATTTGACCAATGCCTCAAATTGAAATCTTAATTTTTTACCAATTCTTTTTAGTGATGCATCGGCTAAATTATTTTCATACATAACTGATATTTCTGGATCCACCTTGGAAATTACCATATCTAAAATATCCATAGTTGATACAAAGTATGGCCAATTTCTTTCCATGTCAGTCATTGTTCTTTTAAACTTTTTAATTGATCCGTACCTTAATGCTTCAGTGGTGCCAAGCCAAGCAGGTAACATTAATCTAATTTGTGTCCAAGCAAATACCCAAGGGATAGCTCTTAAACTTTGAATATTATCAACATTCTTTCTTTTGGTTGGTCGTGATCCAATTGCAAGTTTTCCTAGTGATTTGTGTGGTGTTACTGTTTTGAAGTAACGAATAAAATCCTCACTTTGATTTAGATATTTTCTATATGAAGATGTAGAAATTTCTGACATTTTTTGAATTAATTCACGCCATTTAGTTTTTGATCTTGGTGGAGGATTTAAAGAAGCATCCATTACAGAACCTATATAGCTACAAAGATTATATTCAGCTAAAGGTTTGTATCCATACTTTTGTTGAATCACCTCACCTTGATCTGTAATTCTTATTTTGCCATTAACTGTTCCTGAAGGTTGTGATTTTAAAGTAGCTTGAATAGGTCCACCTCCTCTTCCTGGAGATCCGCCTCTACCATGAAAGAAAACAAGATCTATTCTGTATTTTTTAGCTAAACTTCTGAGCTCCTCTTGAAGTTTATATTGATGCCAACTTGCAGATAATTTTCCAGCATCTTTACTAGAGTCAGAATATCCAATCATTATTTCCTGCTTTGAATTAATCATTTTTCTATACCATGAAAGTTTGAATAAATTTGTCATTACACCATTAGCATTTTTTAAATCATCCAAAGTTTCAAAAAGTGGCACAACTCTTAATAAATTTTTATTTTGTGCCTGCATTTGTAAAAAATAAACAGATAAGATATCTGATGCTGTTGAGGTCATTGATATTACATATGCACCTAGGCACTCAATTGGTGTTTTCGCTATCTGTTTGAAAGTATTCCAAACTTCTTTATTTTCTTTATCTTTTATTTTTATTTTATCTACAAAAAGTTTTTTTTCTTTTATAGATTTATTTAATAACTTTACTTTTTCTATTTCAGTTAAAGAAGAATATTTTATATTTTTTTTCTTTTTAAAAATTTCGTTTAAAAGTTTTTCATGCCTATCTGCCTCTTGTCTTATATCTAATCTAGCTAAATTAATTCCAAAGCACCTAATTCTTCTCATTAAATCTAATAAGTCTGCATTTGCAATATACTCTCCTCGGTTTGCTTTTAATGATTTTCTTACTTCTCTTAATGGAAGAGTTATTTCATTTTTATTTTGAATTAATTTGTTTTCATCTAAATCTGCATCGTTATTTAAATGATTTTCAATTAATTGATGGGTTAGTCTCACCTTATCCCTAATTGGTCTCAAATAAACTCTATAAGGTTCATAGCTATTTCCTGTTGCTCTTTTAATTTTTGTAGAGCACTCTTCCATTGATAAATCTTGTATCAATTTAGTAAGTTCTTTTTCATATAATTTTGCAGCTTGCCATCTAGAAAATAAAATTACCTTTTTTGTAACTTCAGCTGTTACATTAGGATTTCCATCTCTATCTCCACCCATCCATGATCCAAATTGAATTGGATTAAAATCACGCGGTAAATCTTTCTTTAAATTTTTTCTAAATATATCGTTAAGTCTTTTATAAACTTTAGGAATGGTATCCCAAAGACTATCCTCGATAACAGCTAAACCCCACCTCGCTTCATCTAATGGAGATGGTTTAGTCCTTTTTAGTTCATCTGTTTTCCATATTATTGCAATTTCCGAGTAGAGCTTTCTATCTAATTCTATAATCTTAGATGGATATTTTTTATAAAGATGTCTTTGCTCCATAATTTCAATTAAATTGGCATATTTTTGAATTAAAGTTCTTCTTTTTACTTCAGTAGGATGAGCAGTAAGCACAATACCTATATCAAGTTTTGTGGCTTGTTCGTAAATTTTTTTATTCGGAATTTTTTTATTTTTAAATAAACTTTCTATTATATCTTCAATGAAAAGATTTTGATTTTTACTTTTAAAATATGGATTTTCAAATTCATTTAACTTTCTAGATGCATCTAATGACTCAGCTAAATTCATTAAATTTAAAATATGTGAAAATGCTCTTGTTAATTTAAACGTATTTTTAGGAGAAAGTTTTTTTACTTCTTTAGAAATTTTTGAAAAAATTTTACTTTTATTTTTATCTGATAAAGTATTTTTTGATAATAATCTAAATTTTTCAACAATTTCAAAAAAAACTGAACCTTCCTGATCTTTAATGACTCTTCCAAGAAAAGTTCCTAATAATCTAATATCTTCTCTTAAAAGCTTTGTTGGTATTCGCTCATAGTAAAGATCTCTTTTCTTCATTACTTATAATAAATTTTTTTTGTAAAACTCCTCTTGCATTTGTTTTTACACTAAAAAAGAATCCTGAATATCTAAATTTTCGCAGATCTGCTTTGCTCATCCCTTTTGTAGCTGTTGAAACATAAAGTTCTTTAGTATTTTTACCTCCAAATGCACAATTAGTTATATTTTTTGCAGGAAACTGAATTCTGTGAATTAATTTTGCTTTTTGATTAAAAACAGAAACGCAAGCACCATGGAAATGTGCTACCCATAAATTTTTATTTTTGTCTAAAGTCATTCCATCTGGTGAACCTTCATCAGGAGATAATTTTTTAAATATTTTTTTACTAATTATTTTATTATTTTTGTTTATTTTAATTTTATAGATTGTTTTTTTTGGGCTATCTGTATGATAAAAATTGTATTGATCAATAAATGCTGGTCCATTGGTAATTCTATAATTTTTATCAACTTTTGTTAATTTAAAATTTTTATCTAATTTATATAATGAACCTTTTTCAATTTTTCTTTCCAAGTTGTCCATGGTGCCAAACCAAAGATTTCCTGCAGGATCTGTTTTTCCATCATTAATTCTATTTAGTTTCAAATTTGGTTCTATCTTTATCGATTTTAAAATTTTTTTTGATTTTAAATTTTGTATTCTTAATTCTCCCTGGAGGCCTAAAATAAAAATATGATCTTTTATATGAGCGATGAAACCAATTTCTTTATTTACTTTAAATATTTTCTTTTTTTTGTTTTTAATGTTGAAGGAGCAAATTTTCTTTTTTTTAATATCTACAAAATAAATTGAATTATGTTCACTTACCCATAATGTTCCTTCACCTAAAGTACATCTAATTTTCCAAAGAGGTTTTGGTTTGGATGTTTTTATTTTATTCATTTACTTCAAACTCCTTTATAAACTCTTGATCAGGATTAATTCCAATACCCACATTATCTGTTACTGATGCAAAACCATTATTGTTTTTAACTTGATCTAAAATTGAAAACTCTTCCTTTGGCAAATCTGTGATAAAAATATTTTTTTCTGTTGTATCGAACTCAAGCATAGATTTTGATGGAAATAACCCACCAGGCATATCTGGCTGAGCAGTTAACAAATGTAGGTTAACTGCAATACTAATTGCAGAGCCCCATACATGAT
>NZ_CVSK01000006.1 GCF_001180025.1 Candidatus Pelagibacter communis | reverse complement strand
TTTATTAAATTGGCCACAAGCAACATTTGCCTCTAAGATTGATGTTAAAGATAATAAATTAGAAGTAACTAGAGAAATAGACGAAGGTCTTGAAACAATTGAAATAAATGTTCCAGCTATTGTAACGTGTGATCTTAGGCTGAATGAACCAAGATATGCATCACTACCAAACATAATGAAGGCTAAGAAAAAACCTATAGAGGAAATTGCTGCTTCTGATTTAGGCGTAGATGTATCACCAAGATTAGAACAATTAAAAGTAGAGGAACCTCCAAAAAGAAAAGCAGGTATAAAAGTAGCAAATGTTGCTGAATTAGTTCAAAAGTTAAAAAATGAGGCGAAGGTAATTTAATGGCAGTTTTACTTATAGCGGAACACAATAATAAAGAATTAAGACCATTTACTCTTAATGCAGCTACAGCAGCATCTCAAATAGATACAGATGTACATGCTGTAATTATTGGTCAAAACTCTGCAGATGCCGCAAAACAATTATCTGAACTTCC
>NZ_CVSK01000005.1 GCF_001180025.1 Candidatus Pelagibacter communis | reverse complement strand
GGAGAGCGATGTACGAGCCTATACACGGGTCAGCTCCAGATATAGCTGGTAAAGGGATAGCAAATCCAATTGCTTCTATTTTGAGCTTTGCTATGGCACTAAGATATTCTTTAGATCTTGATAAAGAAGCAGATATTTTAGAAAAAGCAGTTCAAGATGTTTTAAATGATGGGTTAAGAACTAAAGATATAATGTCAGAGGGTATGAAAGAAACCTCCACGTCAGCAATGGGTGATGCGATAATTTCAAAATTGCAATAAAACTAGAATTATTCTAAGCTTTAAATATGCCAAGTTACACCGCACCAGTAAAAGACATGATGTTTCTCTTTGAAAAATTAAGAGATAATAAAAATTATAATGAGCTTGAAAAATATAATGAGGTGAGCACAGATCTTGTTAAAGATATTTTAGAAGAAGCAGCTAAAATAAATCAAAATTTAATTTTACCTCTTGCTAAAGCAGGTGACGAAAATCCAGCAATTTTAGAAAATGGTGTTGTCAGAACACCACCGGGTTACAAAGAAGCATATCAGAAATACATTGAAGATGGTTGGACGTCATTGTCTTGTGACCCTAAATATGGAGGCCAAGGAATGCCAAAAACAGTAAGCGCGTTCTTTGATGAAATGCTTTCCTCAGCCAGTTTGTCATTTAAATTATATAGTGAACTTAGTATTGGTGCCTATAATTGTATTAATCATCATGCTTCAGATGAAATTAAAGATAAATATTTACCAAAGATCGTCGAAGGTAAATGGAGTGGTACTATGTGTTTAACAGAACCAGTCTGTGGTACAGACTTAGGTTTGTTAAAAACCAAAGCCGTAAAACAATCTGATGATACCTATAAAATTAGTGGTCAAAAGATTTTTATAACTTCTGGTGATCATGACTTAACTGAAAATATTATTCATTTAGTTTTAGCAAGATCAACAGACTCTCCTGCGGGCACTAAAGGAATTAGTTTATTTTTAGTACCAAAATTTATTGTAAATGAAGATGGTAGTGTTGGTCAAAGAAATGGAATTTCAA
>NZ_CVSK01000004.1 GCF_001180025.1 Candidatus Pelagibacter communis | reverse complement strand
AAGGAAATTTTTTACAAAGATTATCTGATGGATTAGAGGAAAGTAAAAATAAAATAATTACAAAATTACCTGTTGGATTCTCTGTGATTGCAAATAATTATTTCTGGCTTCATGGAAGAAAACCCTTCAAAGAAAACAAGGAATTAAGCAGAGAATTACTAAGAATTAGAGGTTCTTTTTTTGTTAATTAATTCAATATAATCAATATAAAGTATCCAAAATTATGAATTTAGGTTTTATTGGTACTGGAAAAATTGCAGCTTCAGTGATTACTGGAATATGTAAATCAAAAATTCCCTATAAGAAAATTATTATTTCTCCAAGAAACAAAAAAATAGCTCTTGGTTTAAAAAGAAAGTTTAAAAAAATAGTTATTGCCAAAGATAATCAACAAATTGTAGATCAATCTAATTGGGTATTTTTATCTGTTACACCTACTGTTGGTGAAAAAATTATTAAAGATTTAAAATTTAAGTCGACCCAAACAGTTGTTTCATAATATCGTTTAGTGCTTCAGCCGTATCTTCTTCTGTAATATTAACTTCCTTTGG
>NZ_CVSK01000003.1 GCF_001180025.1 Candidatus Pelagibacter communis | reverse complement strand
CGTTACCAGAGAAAGTAATGCTTGCACTACCAGATACACTTAAAGCACCAGCATAAGCTGATGAAGCAATAAGAGACGTACCTAAAGCAGTCAAACCTATTTTTTTAAAGTTGTTCATATTAATTACTCCTTTTATTTAGTTTTATTATTAATAATAAACGTGGGTTTTTTAGCATTTTTGTTGGATTATTTAAGTTTTTAGAGCTTAATTAAATTAATTAAATAATTTATGTTGTATTTTTACAACACTAAAAAAGCCCTATTTCTCTATTTTTTTTCGATTAATCTTATTTTTACTATATATAATTGCCATATTATAAAAAAGTACATATGACATTCATCACTAAAATAATGATTTTAATATCTCTGATATTTTTAGTTTCAGCCTGTAAAAATGGGAAATTACCAGGATCTGATGCAAGGAAAATTCCTTATGATCCAAAAGAAAGAGTAAAAAGAAATCTAGAACAAGGTAAGGGTTTTCGTTTAAGTAATAGTCTTGGAGGTGGAAACAATAGAGGTGGGGATTTTCAATTTGCAAGTTCAAATGCACTTTGGAAAGCGTCTCTTGACGTTATTGACTTTATGCCATTAGCTTCAGCTAATTACAGTGGTGGTATGATTATAACTGATTGGTATTCAGACGAAAGAAACTTAGATGAGAGTATTAAAATAACAATTCGTTTTTTAACTAATGAAGTTAGGTCTGATGCTATAAATATCAAAATTTTTTATAAAACTTGTGATAGTTCTAATAAGTGCATAGTTAATGAAAAAAGTGGTCCTTTATCAAGAGAATTAAAAAAAGAAATTCTTAAACTTGCTGCCGTGTATAAAAAACAAAATGATGATGAGAATTATCAGCCCTATGTAATTTCAGATCCAAAAGATTAACAGTAAAAGCAAATTTGTGGATAGATATAATTTTAAAACTATCGAAGAAAAATGGCAAAACCTTTGGGCGAAAAATAAAACTTTCAAAACAAAAACTGATAAAAGTAAAAAGAAATTTTATTGCCTTGAAATGTTTCCTTATCCATCAGGTAAAATTCATATGGGTCATGTAAGAAATTACACCATAGGTGATGTATTAGCACGATTTAAAAGTTTACAAGGTTTTAATGTTTTACACCCAATGGGTTGGGACTCCTTTGGAATGCCTGCAGAAAATGCTGCTAGACAAAACAATTTAGATCCAAAAACATGGACTGAAAAGAATATTTTAGCGATGAAATCACAATTAAAAAAATTAGGTCTTTCTATTGATTGGGATAGAGAAATTTCAACTTGTACACCAGAGTATTATAAGCATCAACAAGCTTTTTTTTTAGATCTTCTTGAAAAAAAATTAGTTTATAGAAAAGAGAATTATGTAAATTGGGATCCAGTAGATGAAACTGTTCTTGCAAATGAACAAGTAATAGACGGAAAAGGTTGGAGATCTGGTGCTGCCGTTGAAAGGAAGAAATTAAGTCAGTGGTTCTTTAATATATCAAAGTTTTCTCAGGATCTTTTAGATGGGCTCGATAATCTAAATTCTTGGCCAAACAAAGTAAAAGTGATGCAAAAAAATTGGATCGGAAAATCATTCGGAAGTGAGATAAATTTCAAAGTTGAAGGAGATTTACCTGTAGACAATATCAAATGTTTTACTACAAGACCTGATACACTTTTTGGTTTTTCTTTTTTAGCTTTATCAATTGATCATGAAATTTCAAAGTTTTACAGCGATAACAATGATTTTTTAAAGTTTAAAGAAGAATGCTCAAAAACAGGAACAACAGAAGAAGCAATAGCTGTTGGAGATAAAATTGGTTTTAAAACCAATCTAGTTGCAACAAATCCTTTAAACCCGAAGCATAAGGTACCAGTATTTTTTGCTAATTTTGTTTTAATGGACTATGGCTTTGGAGCAGTATTTGGTTGCCCAGCTCACGATCAAAGAGATTTTGATTTTGCTAAAAAATATAAATTAGAAATTAAAACAGTTGTTAAACCTTTTAATGAAAATGATGACTTTGAGGTTAAAGATGAAGCCTATCCAGGACCAGGTATTTTAATTAATTCTAATTTTTTAAATGGCCTTGAAGCACCAGATAATTCTGTAATTGAAACAATAAAAATTTTAGAAGAAAAGAAAATAGGAAAGAAACAAATTAATTATCGATTAAAAGATTGGGGTGTTTCTAGACAGAGATATTGGGGATGTCCAATTCCTGTTGCTTATGATGAAAAGGGAAATGTTCATCCCATTCCAAAATCAATGTTGCCTGTAAAGCTCCCAGAAAATATTGAACTCAAAGTCAAAGGAAATCCACTAGATAGTCAAAAAGATTGGAAAGAAATTACCATTGATGGAAAAAAACTAACTAGAGAAACTGACACTCTTGATACTTTTGTTTGTTCTTCTTGGTATTTTCTAAGATTTTGCTCACCATACGAAAATAATCACGGCTTTAAAGAAGATGACATAAATTATTGGATGCCAGTTGATCAATATATTGGTGGGGTTGAGCACGCAATTTTACATCTTCTTTATTCAAGATTTTTTATGAAAGCTATTTCGTATAACAACAAAAATTTTAATCTAGAAGAGCCATTTTATGGCTTATTTACTCAGGGAATGGTATGTCACGAAACATATAAAGATCCAGATAATAACTGGGTTAGCCCAGAGGAAATAGAAACTATCGATGGAAAAAAATATCTAAAAAGCGATAAGTCTAAAATGATAAAAGTTGGCCCTTCAGAGTCAATGTCTAAATCTAAAAAAAATACAATTGATCCTGAAAATATTATTTTAAATTATGGAGCTGATGCAGCAAGATTATTTATTTTATCTGATAGTCCTCCAGAAAAAGATGTGCAGTGGTCAGAGGAAGGAATAGTTTCTTCTTTTAAATTTATTCAGAAATTATGGAATTTTAATTCAAAAATTTTAAAGGAAATTCAAAAAGATCATAAAAAAGATCATGATCAAGAAGTTGAAAAATTTACAAATAAATTGATTAAAAAAGTAACTGAAAATCTTGAAAATTTTAGTTACAATAAAATTGTCGCCAATTTGCATGAAATGCACACTTTTTTTTCAAAACAAATAGAGAATGATTATACGAAAAAAACGCTAAAAAAAAATTATAAAGATATATTAATTTTAATGTCGCCTGTAATACCGCATTTTGCTAATGAATGTTTAGAAATTATACAAAGTCAGAATAGCAATAAATGGCCAACGTTTGATCAAAAGTTTATAGAAAATGAAAGTGTCACTATTGTAATTCAAATTAATGGAAAAAAAAGAGGACTGTTAAACTTAAAAAAAGATACAGACGAGAAAGAATTATTGAGTTTAGTCAAAAAAGATGAAAAATTAAATAAATATTTAGAAAACAAAATAATTAAAAAACAAATTTTTATAAAAAATAAAATTATAAATTTGATTATTTAAATGAAAAAAAAAATTATATTACTTCTTATAGTGTATTTTTCTCTATCAAGTTGTGGCTATAGTCCAATTTATTCTAATCAATCAAATATAAATTTTAATTTGAAGATAAACAAAATTACTGGGGATGATATAATGAATAATATTGTTAATTCACAAATCAAAAAATATGAAAATATTTCCAGAGAAAAAAATATATTTATAAATATAAAAACATATTATTTAAAAGATATATTATCAAAAAATAAAAAAGGTGAAGTTACAAATTATTTAATAAAAATGGAAATTGAATTTGAAAAGATAGATGGTGAAAATAAAATATATACATTTAGAGAAGAAATAAAAACATCTAGTATGAGTAATAAGTTTGAGTTTAATAAGTATGAAAATACTATAATTAATAATTTTATAAATTCACAATTAGAAAAGTTTATTTTGAAAATTGTCAGTTAAAAATGATCATAAAACCCTATAAAATCAATACTATTGATTTTAAGAAATCTAAGATTCTACTTCTTTATGGAAAAAATGAAGGTCATAAAAAAGAAATAATAAAAGGTATTGATAAAGATAAAAATAAATTTTTAAATTATGAGCAAAACGAAATTATTGATGATGAGAATATCCTTTTTGAAAATATTTTTTCTGGGTCTTTATTTGATGATAAAAAATTTATAATTATAAAAAGAATTACTGATAAATTTTTAAGTGTTATTGAAAAAATTGAACCAGAAAGAATAAAAGATACAATTATAATTCTAATTGCAGATAATTTAGAAAAAAAATCAAAAATAAGATCAAAATTCGAAAAAGACAAAAATTATATTTGTATGCCTTTTTATCCAGATACTGATCAGATACTAATAAAGCTAGCATATAATTTTTTTAGAGATAAAAAAATTGCAATCTCATCCTCAATAATAAATTTAATTATTAATAAATGTAAGGGTGACAGAGAAGTACTTTTTAATGAATTAAATAAGATTAATATATATTGTAAGAATGGAAAGTCGGTTACAGAAGAAAATATCTCAAAATTAATTAATTTAATTGAAAATCACAACATTGCAGAGCTTGCAGATAATTTTTTAGCTCAAAACGATAAAAAAATAAAAAATATTTTAAATGAAAATAACTTTAGTAATGAAGATTGTATGCTAATTACCAAAACATTTATCATCAAAGCAAAAAAGTTGTTAAATCTTTCCAAAAACTATGAAAAAAATAAAAATATTGAATTAACTATATCATCAGCGAAACCACCAATATTCTGGAAAGATAAGGAAATAACTAAACAACAAATTTATAAATGGAACCCAAAAAAAATACAAAAACTAATTTACAAATTAAACGAAGTGGAACTTCTTATTAAAAAAAATTTCAGTATAGCAATTAATTTAATTATAGACTTTATTTTAGATAAAAAATTTGAAAATTAATAATTAGATTTAATAATCTCAATAATTTTATTTAATTGATCTAAATCTTTATATTCAAAAACTATTTTTCCTTTGTTTCTTTTATTATTTTGTATATCTACATTTAAACCAATTTTATTAGATATAGATAATTCTAATGAAATAATGTTTGGATCTTTGATAGAACTTGATTTTATTTTTTTATTTTTAAATAATTTTACAAAATTTTCAACTTGTCTAACAGAAAGTTTTTTTTCAATAATTTTAGCAGCAACAAAACTAGCATTATTAAGACCAACTAAAACTTTAGCATGGCCAGCCGTAATTTTTTGAGTTTCTATAAGCTTAATTACATCGTCTGGTAAAGTTAAAAGTCTTAATGAGTTAGTGATATGACTCCTACTTTTACCAATAAATTTTGATACTTTTTCTTGATCGTAAGAAAATTCGTCTATCAGTCTTTTATATCCCTGAGCCTCCTCTAATGGGTTTAAATCATGTCTTTGAACATTTTCTACAATTGCAAACTCCAAAGATTTTAAATCATCTGCCTCAGTAATTACTACAGGCACGTCATGAAGACCAGCTCTTTGAGCTGCTAACCATCTTCTTTCACCAGCTATTATCTCGAATTTTGTTACATCATCATTCGACTTTCTTACTATAATGGGCTGAATCATGCCTCTTTCTTTAATCGAATTGGTTAATTCCTCTAAGTTGGTTTCATCAAATATTTTTCTTGGCTGATATTTATTTGGAACTAAATCACTTATGGCTAACTTATTTGTTTGAGACTCTAGTTTTGTTTCGCCAATTAATGATGACAAACCTCTTCCTAACCCCTTCTTGACTTTATCCATTAAGCTGCGCTCCCTATTGGTGACTCTTGATTCATAAACTCATCAGTGAAACTAAAATATGATTTACTACCCGGGCAAGTTTTATCATAAATCAAAACTGGCATGCCATGTGATGGGGCTTCTGACAATCTGACATTTCTCGGGATTACTGTAGAATAAACTTTTTCATTAAAATAATCTCTTGCTTCTTTCTCAACTTGAGAAGATAGCTTATTTCTTTTGTCATACATCGTTAAAAGTATACCTCTGATTTTTAAATCTGGATTTAAACTTACTTTGATCCTCTCAATTGTTTTCATTAATTGAGTTAGGCCTTCTAGAGCAAAAAATTCTGTCTGCAGCGGTACTAATAGAGAGTTGGAGCATACTAGTGCCATTACTGTTAGGAGGCTCAAAGAAGGTGGGCAATCAATCAGAACATAATCATAAGATCCTCTAGAATCGTTTGAATATGCAGTTAATTTGGCCTTTAATATAAACGCTCTATTGCTATCATCTGCAGTCTCTACCTCAAGCCCTGATAGATCCACATTAGAAGTTATAATATCTAAATTTTCAAACTGCGTTTTTTGAATTACTGCTTCAATTTCATTGGTTCCATTCAATACACCATAAATTGTATCGCTTGAATTACCCATATTGGATAATCCAAGACCTGTTGTTGCATTACCTTGTGGATCTAGGTCTATGACTAAAATTTTTTTATTAAGTTGAGACAATCCTGCTGCTAGATTTATTACCGTAGTAGTTTTTCCTACTCCACCCTTTTGATTAATGACAGAAATAATTTGCATTTAATTTTTTTTTTTTATTTTTTTAATATTTATTAAAAACGAATCTTCATTAGTTAAACTTTTTTTTTCCTTGTATTCCATATTCCAATTTTTTTTAGAATTTTCAAAAATTTTTTTTCCATTCTTTCCCATAAAAAAAATTAAATTTTTATATTTAGAAAAGTTTTCATATACTAAGTCTAAGACAACTGGCATTGGTTTGAATGCTCTCGACATTATTGTTCCTGTTTCTAAATTTTTTATTTCAAAAATATTTTTTTGAAAAACTTTTGTGTTTAAGTTTAATTTTTCTGAAACCTCTCTCAAGAAATGGCTTTTATGATGGCTTTTTTCATAAAGATGTACATTCATATTATTTTTCATATTTTTTAGTATAATTGCAACAATTATGCCTGGCATCCCGCCTCCTGAACCTATATCTGTGGTTGTATTGCTATTTAAGTCAACAAAATCAATTATTTGTGCAGAATCTATAATATGACGGTCAATTATAGCTTTTTTTGATGCTGTATTTCTACTGATTATGTTGATTTTTTTATTTTTTTCAAGAATCATGGATATATAGTTTTCAAAGTCCAAAAATGTTTCACGTGAAACATTTAAGTGATTGATTCTAGTATAAGAATTTAAAATTTCTTGATCCATTAAGCTATATGCTTAATAGACTTTCTTTTAACATGTGACAACAAAATATATACAGCTGCTGGAGTAATTCCATCTATTCTTAAAGCTTGACCCATAGTTTTTGGCTTTATTTCCTTAAATTTAGCTTTTACCTCATTAGACAAACCTGAAAGTCCATCGTAATTGATTTTATCAGGTATAACCAGATTTTCATCCCTCTTAAATGCTAAAATATCTGCTTTTTGTTTCTTTAAGTAACCTCTATAATGAGCATTTATTTCTACTTGTTCATCAATTTCCTTGCTAAAAAAAGGTATCTCAGACCATATTTCCCTAATTTTAGACATATTAACCCCTTTTTGAGTTAAAACCTCGCTAGAGGACCTCAATATACCGTCTTTTGCTATTTTTATTCCAAATTTCTCTGCTTTAGATGGTGAAATCCTAGATTCGCTCATTTTTAAATTTATTTGTCTAATTTGTTCAAATTTACTCAAATATGCATCTTTTCTCTCTTCACCTATTAAACCAATATCAATTCCCTTTGCAGTTAATCTTTGATCAGCATTATCAGATCTCAAACTTAAACGATATTCTGCTCTTGATGTAAACATTCTATATGGTTCAGCTACTCCTTTAGTAACCAAATCATCGATCATTACTCCAATATATGCGTCTGATCTATCAAGTATGAATGGTTCTAATTTTTTAACAGACAAGCCAGCATTTATTCCTGCTATAAGTCCTTGTGCTGCAGCTTCCTCATATCCTGTTGTTCCGTTAATTTGGCCAGCAAGATAAAGATTGCTTATCTTCTTAGTTTCAAGGGTTAAGAATAGTTCACGTGGATCTATATAATCATATTCTATTGCATATCCTGGTCTTAATATAGTAACATTCTCTAAACCGTTGATATTATTACATATTTCTTGTTGCACCTCAGCTGGAAGTGATGTGGAGATACCATTTGGGTAAATTGTGTGATCATTTAGACCTTCTGGTTCTAAAAATATCTGGTGACGAACTTTATCTGCAAATTTTACTATCTTATCTTCTATGGATGGACAATATCTTGGACCTACTCCTTTTATGCTACCTGAGTACATAGCACTCTTAGATAAATTGTTTTCTATAATTTTATGAACCTTCTCATTTGTGTACGTCATTCGGCAGGAAACTTGTTTGTTAAAATTTTTTTTTGTTAAGAATGAAAAAAAATAAGGATCGTCATCTGCAAATTGTTCTTCTAAGTTTTCAAAATTGATTGTTCTTGAATCTAGTCTTGGTGGAGTTCCAGTTTTTAATCTTCCAATTTTAAAATCATATTTAGCTAATTGTTCACTTAAACCTGTAGAAGCTTTTTCATCGTATCTACCAGCAGGAGTTCTTTCATCGCCTATATGAATCAAACCATTTAAAAAAGTGCCTGTTGTGAGTATTATCTTATTAGATAAAACTTTCTTACCTTCTTTAGTTTCAAATCCACTTATAGAATTTTTATTAAAAATAAACTTTACGACAGGATCAGAAAAAACACTTAAATTACAATAGTTTAGCAATTTTTCTTGCATATATTTACGATAAAGTGATCTATCAGATTGGGTTCTAGGTCCTCTGACTGCTGGTCCTCTGCTCCTATTTAATAATCTAAATTGTATACCTGATTTGTCTGCTACATCTCCCATAACACCATCTAGAGCATCGATTTCCCTAACCT
>NZ_CVSK01000002.1 GCF_001180025.1 Candidatus Pelagibacter communis | reverse complement strand
ACTTCTAGCTGGAATTCCAACCATGACAGCATTTTCTGCAACATCTTTAGTTATGACTGCATTAGCTCCAATTCTTGCACCTTTACCAACTACTACTGGACCTAATACTTGTGCACCTGAACCAATTACTACATCTTCTTTTATTGTAGGATGTCTTTTCATATTACGTTGATCATTTGAATTTATACTAGGTGCAATTCCACCTAATGTAACCATATGGTAAATAGTTACATTATCACCAATCTCAGACGTTTCCCCAATCACAACTCCCATTCCATGATCAATAAATAAATTTTTTCCAATTTTTGCATTTGGATGAATTTCAATTCCTGTCAAGAATCTTGAAAATTGGGAAATGATTCTTGCAATTAAATGAAATTTTGCTGTACTAAAAAAATTAGCTATTCTATGAAAGAATACTGCTTTCACTCCTGGGTAAGTTAATATTAAACTTAATTTAGATTTTGCCGCAGGATCTCTATCAATTATTGATTGTAAAAAATCGCTCATTATTATTCTTTTTTTGATTTTGTGTTAAAAAACAGGCTTTATATAGTGATTAATTTATTATATTAAAGGTTTTATTATGTACAAAAATACTAATTGTTTTCATTTAGCAATACCTTGTGGTGATTTAGAAGTAGCAAAGAAATTTTATAGCGAAACTCTAGGATGTAGATTAGATAATTCTGCACAAGAATGGGCTGACGTTGATTTTTGGGGTAATGAACTAACACTTCACAAAAGTGAACACAAACTAGACAATGAAAGACATGATGTAGATATGGGTAATGTATCAGTTCCTCATTTTGGAGTTCATCTATCTAGAAAAGATTTTGATGCTCTTAAACAAAGATTAAAGGATAGTGGTACTAAATATTATGATGAGCCTTATCTAAGATTTAAAGGTACTAAATACGAACAAGAAACATTTTTTGTAAAAGATCCAAACGAAAATATTTTAGAAATAAAAACTCTTACTTCAAATCCAGACTAGTTCTTTATAATAATTCTAATATACACTATAATAATTACACATCAATTTTCTTTGACTCGATATCTCAATTCGCGTTAAGCTTAATTTATAAATTTATAAGGAGATAATATGAAAATGATTAAGACTACACTTGTAGCCGGATTAATCTCAATTTTAGCAATGTTCTCTGCACAAGCGGAAAAAGTTAAAATTGGAGATCCAGGTTGGACAGGTGCTACAGCTATTGCAAATTTATTAGCAGCAGTTGTTACAGATAAAATGGGTGGAGAGGCTGAGCTTGTTCCTGGAAACAACACAGCAATTTACGCAGCAATTGATAGAGGCAAGGGTGAAAT
>NZ_CVSK01000001.1 GCF_001180025.1 Candidatus Pelagibacter communis | reverse complement strand
GGTTGAATTACAGCTCTAACCCCAGCTTGTACCAATTTTTCAATACCATCTACAAAAGGAAAGAATGCATCTGAGGCTGCAACTAAATTATTATTCTGAAGATTAAATTTTTTCATTTTATTTATTGCTATTTGACAACTATCTAATCTGCTTGGTTGACCAGAACCAATACCAACAGTGGTTTCGTTTGATGCTAACACTATTGCATTTGATTTAACATATCTACATACATTAAAAGCAAAAATAAGATCTTTAAATTGTTTTGTTGTTGGTTTTCTTTTTGATACAATTTTGAAATTTTTGCTTGAAAATAAATTTAAGTCCTCTGATTGTATCATTATATCTTGGTTAAATGATACAAATTTAAGAAGTTCTTTTGATGTATAATTTGTTCCGTCAATTAATCTTAAGTTTTTTTTAGCTTTTAATATTTTGGTAGCACTGCTTTCAAATCCATTCGCGATAATTACTTCTAAAAATAATTTATTTAATTCTAAAGCTAAATTCTTAGTAATTTTAAAATTACAAGAAACTATTCCACCAAAAGCACTTACGGGATCACAAGAAAGAGCGGATTTATAACTTTCTAAATGATCTTTTT